>CAILZI010000034.1 GCA_903838675.1 uncultured Verrucomicrobiota bacterium | reverse complement strand
GCCATTGGCCTCTAAAACCGGCCTAAAACCTCTTTCAAATCGACCTCCAGAGGCGTTTGAGAGCCGCTCGATTTCCCCTGGGAGGCGCGAAAGTGGGTCATTTCTCCTGTGGAACTGGGTTGTTTCGGTTTGCGGCTTACAGCAGGGATGATGGCTCCTGGCCAGTTTCACTGCTTCCTGACCATCTCCTGCAAGCAATATGGGATGACCGAGCGGTTTCATGCTGAGTTCCGCCACCCGGCGCATGTGAGGCTCGTCATCAACGACAAGTATGGGGCTATCCTTTGGCATGAGAGAGAGAGTTTTGGGTGTTGGCAGTGAGCGTCTGCTCACCACGGGTGATAATCATGAAGGTGGCGTCGTCCTGCTGGCTGGCTGCATCCACCGCAGTGCGGTGCAGACGGTGCAGGCTGTCGCGCGAAGTTCCGGCATCTGCGGCAGCGGCGGCCGTTGCTCGCAGCCAGGTGTGAAGTTCATCACGGCTAAGAATGCCGCCACCTGAAACCACATCACTCAAACCATCTGTGTGGAGAAGCACATGCGTGTATGTGGTGAGGCTGACCGAGTAATCCTGATAGCCCGCATCAGCGGTGACTCCGAGCGGCGGACCATCGGCGCAGACTTCCTGTATCTGTCTGCCATCACTGAGCAGCAGCGGGGCATGGCCTGCACCACAGACCTGCAGCGCGAGACCGTCAGCGCTGATATGGACGAGCTGTGCCGTAATGAACATGTCCGCCCGATCCAACTCTGCAAACATCGCCTTGTTCAGCCGCTTCATCAGACGGGAGGGCCGTGAAGCCAGATCGAGATGAGAATGCAGCAGGCTGTGAAAAGCGGTGGCAAACAGCGCGGCAGGGACGCCTTTGCCCATGACATCGGCCACGACAAACAGCAGGCCGCCGTCTGGCAGCAGGATGGCATCGAGATAGTCTCCACCTACTTCTCCCACGGTAGCGAGGTGGGCCGCACAGTGGACGAAAGGTGTCTGTGGCAGCTCAGCCGGAAGCAGGGAGCGCTGGATGTCAGCGGCAATCTGCAGTTCTCTTTTCATGAGCCGTGATTGATTGGCCTCATCTCGGCGGTGCAAGCCATGCAGCAGTGCGCCGAGAAAATCACCCAGACTGCGAACCACATTCAATTCACGAGCGGAAGGTTCCCAGAGAGGTTTGAAAACACCCACGGTCAGCACGCCCGCGAGATCACCGCCACTTTCGAGTGGATGCGCCAGTCCGCTGATATGGGTGCCGGCTTTTTGCAGCGGATCTGCGGTGGCAAAAGTAGTGCTTCCATCAAACCATTGATCCTGGCGTGTCATTGCCGCGCGGGTTTCAACGGAATCTGCGGTGCGGAGATCCAGCAAAGGATCCCATGCAATGGTGGAGGGCACGCCACCAAGGATGGGGAGCCTGCCAGCTTCGGTGCCTGCCATGCGCAACACCAGAAAATCTGCACCCGCCAGGTCACGAAGTTCTTCGAGCCAGCGCGAAGCAAGTGCGACTGGCTCCACGTCGTTGCCAGCATCTGCGATGAGACGGAAGATGTTGGCAAGAGTTTCGTAACAGGAGGCGACCTCGGCGGTCATGAGCTCGAGAGTCGCTTCGGTGTCTTCCTTGGGCTGTGGCGCAGATTTGCGCTGCGACCTCAGGCATAGCACGTTCTGCCCCTGACCGCGCAGGTAAGACACGTGATCGGTGAGAGAACTGATGATGAAGAGTCCGCGTCCGTGATCGCACTCATCGTCTTCAGGCAGTTCAACCTGGTCAGGCCAGTCAAAGCCGCTGGTATGATCTGTGATTCGGACTTCGATGTCGACTTCGGACAGCGCTGCTTCGATGCGAACCGTGAACAGGGACTGTTCGGAGGTGGCGTAATTCACCGCATTGTTTGCTGCTTCTGCCAGCACCAGCTCCCATTGCTGGCACTCGTCTTCTTGGATCTGCCGGTCACGGAACCACTGAATGACAGATCTTACGGCATCGCGTGCATCCTCCAGCGTGGCTGGAAAATTGAGCCGGAAGCCATCGAACTGCTGCTGCGGAAGCGACATGAGCGATCAATCGTGGATAATTTCGAATACGCGATGCAGCCTTGTCAGTTCGATGAGCTGGCAGACAGCGGATGAAGGATTGATCAGTTTGAGGCTGGCTCCACGGGCGCGGAGGTTTTTGTTTAGAGTCAGAAGAACTCCGAGACCTGAGCTGTCGATGAAACGTGTTTTTGACAAATCAATGCAGGCTTCCTCATGCTCGGGTTTGATCTCATGGTCAAGGCGATCGCGCCAGAGCCGTGCGGTTGAAGCGCAGAGTTCGGCGGGAGCGGTGATCTGGGCGGAGGCGGTCAGTGTCATGGCTTAGGTGCAGGTTTGAGTTGGGCTATTGGTGGGAATGCCATGTTCCTTGCGGGACATTGGCATGAAAAAGCGTGGCAGGCAGTACATCAGGATGCGGAAGTTCAGCCGCAGGCTGCGATGAATGGCGTAACACGCGCTGTGCGCGGTGTCGTTGTCACTGCTCTGCATGCCGTCATTCATAATGTCGGCGTAGGAAAAGATGCCTGCAGGTGCGTCGAACCACATGCGTTCAAATTCATTGGTCAACAGAGCCGCGCGTGCCTGGGAAAGCGGTCGATTGCCCACCAGGTGCATGTCACCACGCCAGACGGCCCACAGTTCAGGCCAGCGGGAAAACAAACCTTGTGCAGAAGTGAGTGAATAAAGCCGTGTGCTGGGGCTGAAACGATCCTGCTTGCTCGGCGGAGGCAGCACCACCTGACGGCTCTCAAAGGCAGACTGCCATTTCACGATGCGAGTCCAGAGTGCATACAGCAGCGCCAGCGGAGATGTCATCAGCATCAGCAGGAGCCCGGCAATGCGGGTAAGCCAGCCGCTGCGAACACCGCCAAAGGGTTGATGTGTGAGGTTGGTGAGCAGAAAGTCATCTGTCACCTCCAGGAACGAGCCCTTGCTCCAGTTTTCGATGCCGCCACCCCAGGCTAAGGAGTTTTGCACACTGGTCAGGGCGCCAACATAAGTGTTCGGCCCAACCCAGCTCTCACTGATGATGGCGTTGCGGTCAATATATGCAGCCTCTTCGATAACTGTACCTGCAAGAATCTGTGCATTGTCTCCGACAATGACCTGTGGGCCGATCCAGACCGGGCCTTCGATTTTTGCCGTGGCAGCAATGCGAGCCCGTGTACTGACATGCACCTCCGGTGCGATCTCGCGCATGGTCAGGTGTGATTCTGGTGGAGTTCCACGCAGATTGCCCAGCATGATGTCAAACAAAGCGGCGGAGCTTTCCCAAAGCGGCTTGTGCGGCATCGACGGCAGGGTGTCAAGAGTGATGATGTTGGGAGCGATTCCCAAAGAGTCTTTGCCCGTAAAACGCAGGCGAGTTTCTTCAATGCTGGGTTCGCGTTTGACGGAAAGAACGGTGATGGACAATCCCCAGCGCCCGCCTTGATCCACGGCATAACGAATTTCTTGGGGCCGATCGGCGGCCAGAATGGTGGCGTGCTTGACTCCTGCTGCGGCGAGATGCTCAAGCCAGAGGTCCAGCAAAGTGCGGCCCAATACGGGCCAGAGAGCGAGCGGGCGGATACGGCGGGCAAAGCCAGCGCATTTACGATAATCCGGGCAGATGATGAAAACGTCCATGGTTACATGCCTTTGCCCAACACGATGGCTGGAATGGTTTTGAGCAGGATCCAGAGATCCCGAAGGAAGGAGTGGCTTTCGATGTAGCGCACATCGAGGGAGACCTGCTCGCCAAAGTCGATGTTGTTGCGGTCACCGATTTCCCAGAAGCGGCCTTCGCGCTCGCCTACCTGCCACAGGCAGGTGATGCCGGGCTTGGCATGGAGGCGTCTGCGGTCGGCACTGGAATAAAGTGCAGCCTCCCGTGGCAGACACGGACGAGGACCGACGATGGACATGTCCCCACGCAGCACATTGAAGAACTGGGGCAGTTCGTCGATGGAGGCCTTGCGAATGAAGCGCCCAATGGGGGTGACGCGCGGGTCATTCTTCATTTTGAAGGTGATGCCTTGAGATTTTTCGTTTTGCGCGAGGAGCTGGTTCAATTTGGCCTCGGCATCAATGCACATGGAGCGGAACTTCAACATTTCGAAGTCACGGCCATTAAAGCCGATGCGCCGTTGTTTGAAAAAAACGGGTCCGCCATCCCGACGGATCAGCAGTGCGATGACGGCCATCAACGGGGCAGCAAGGATCAGCGCAATGATGCTGATCAACACGTCGAACAGGCGTTTAACAGCGTGCGTGCCATTGACGACAGCGAGCCACATGCAGCGTTTGAAACGCATGGCAAAGCGCATTCTCAGGCGCCCCAGACGGCTCTGGGCCTTGAGGATGCGCCGCACTTGGGGTTCGTCGGGAACGGACAGTGTTTTCATCACGCAGGAACTGTAGCGACGGGCTTGGAGCTGTAACCCCCCTCAAGTGGGGGACTCTGACGTGCACAACGGCTGGATTCGCTGATGGCGCGTTCAAACATCGTCTCAAGACCTGCGATGTAGGCTGGGAAATCGTAGCGCGTGCTCACAAACCGCAGGCCATTTTCACCAAGCTGCTTTGCTTTTGCTTTGTTTTGCAGCAGGTCGTCGAGGCCGGCGGCAAATGCGTCTCGATTCATCCATGGAACAAGATGGCCGTTGAATCCGTCTTTGAGCCAGTCCTTGATGCCGCCGGCGTCGAACGCCACGACTGGAAGAGCATAGC
The DNA here is from genome assembly GCA_903838675.1 of uncultured Verrucomicrobiota bacterium. GTDB lineage: Bacteria > Verrucomicrobiota > Verrucomicrobiia > Verrucomicrobiales > Verrucomicrobiaceae > Prosthecobacter. The sequence continues at coordinate 50,840 of CAILZI010000034.1, read as the reverse complement.
GCATGACTTCGAGGCCGATGGTGGCGATCGGCTCCGGCCATACACTGCTGAGCGCGACGACGCTGCACTCGCGATAGTAGGCCTTAAGTTCCTCCTGCGGAATGAAACCCTTGAAATGAACACGGTCATCAAGGCCAAGTTTCCGGCTCAGGTCTTCACAGTATGCTTTATGATTACCGTCACCAAGGATGATGCACTCAAACTTTGACTTCACCCTGGCAAGGGATTCAAGCAAAACGTCCACTCCTTTGCCGCGAATGATCTGGCCGGCGTAGAGGATGAGATTGCGGTGGCTGAAAGAGCTTCTCAGGTCCGGGTCTCCCATGCGTGGCACCGGGGCGTGTATTTCAATGCGTTCAGCGTCGAAGCCGTTGTGGATCAGCTCATCGCGCATGTATTCTGTAACCACCGCCATGCGGTGAAAGCGACGGTTGAGTGCAATTTCGCGCTGCTTGGCGCGATAGCTGACCCATTTGAGAGGGAAGCCGCCGCTGTTGTTCTTTACGACACAGGCCCCGCAGCCAAACACACAATAGAGGGAGGCGGCCCGATTGCAGATTTTGCGGGAGAAGTAATGATACTTGTAGCTGCGCATGCAGTAAATATCATGATCATGCACCATGCGTACCAGGGGAAGTCCGCTGTCCACCAAGGTCTGAATCACTTCGAGGTCGGCCATTTTGTGCACATAGACCGCGTCTGGCTGGAACGCAGCCAGTGCGGCACGAGTTTGTGAGGCGCCGTCACCGGCCAGTGCGAAGCGCTCACTGAACACACGGCTCCAACCTTCTTCGTTTTTGCCAGTTCCAGGACCGTGCAGAATGCCTGTGTGGTGTCCGCGCTCACCCAGTTCCTGGGCGGTGATGAAGGCGTTTGCTTCAGCGCCAGCCAGGGCGCCAAACCGTTCGTGAACGTATAGAATTTTCATGATGTAACAGTGTTGCTGCGCAGATGAGTCAGTTCTTTGCGCAAGGAGGGTTCGGCGGTGGCAAATCCGCGCCTGATCTGCGCCACCAGATAGGGCTGGTCTGCACGTATGTCGGATTCAGCCAGATGCTCGAGATTGCTGCAAAGAGAATGTATGTGAGTGAGACCGAACAGCGAACTGCTGCCCTTTAAAGAATGTGCAGTGCGCCGAAGTGCGGGCTGATCCTGTCCCGCTGCGAGTTTTTCCAGATCCGTGATTCGTTCTGGAGTGTCTTTGAGCCAGTTCTCGATCAATTCTGCGGTGTCTTCGGTGCTCAACTCATCCGCCAGCAGTTTGACTGCGTCCTTGGAGGTATAGGCTTCTTCTTCCGTCCAGCCTCTGATGCTCTCCGGCTCTTTGTGTGGCTCCAACACATGAATCCGTGCGAGAGCATCTGTCAGCGCCTTGGCTCGCAAGGGCTTGGAGACATAGTCATCCATGCCAGCTTCGAAGCAGCGTTCACGCTCACCATCCATAACGTTCGCAGTCATGGCTATGATGCGGCAACGCGGACGCTGCCAGTGTGTGCTGGCTTCGATCTCACGAATGGCGCGTGTCGCCTCATGGCCATCCATATGCGGCATGTGACAGTCCATCAGGATGGCGTCATATGCACGTGCGGCGAACTGATCTACAGCCTGCTCGCCATCACGGGCCACGTCGGCGCTGAAGCCGTGCTTTTCCAGCATCATGATGGCCATGCGCAGATTGACTTCGTTGTCTTCGACGACTAGCAACCGCGGTTTATAGGCGCATGCAGGCTGCAGCGAATTCTCGTGAGTTTCCGCATTCAACTCTTTTTCAGCCTGTTCTTCGGCGGCAGACATTTCACGGAGCGGCAGCTTAAACCAGAAGCGTGAGCCGAGACCAGGAGTGCTAACCACGCCGATGGTGCCTCCCATCAGCTCAACGAGGCGTTTGCTGATAGCGAGGCCCAGACCTGTGCCGCCGAAGCGCCGGGTGGTGGAGCTGTCCACTTGTGAGAATGCCTGGAACAACTTGCGTTGCTGATCCTCATTCATGCCGATGCCACTGTCGATGACGCTGATCTCGATCTGAGCGGGTGCATCCTCAGGAGAGGCGACACGTTTGACTTGTATGCAGATGCTGCCGCGATCAGTAAATTTGATGCCGTTGCCTACGAGGTTCATGAGAATCTGGCGAAGTCGTCCAGGATCACCTTTCAGCGCGAGAGGCACGTTGGGGTCGATCTCAACTTTCAGATCGACGCCACGTGAGATGGCTTTGTGCTGCAGCAGTCCCACGACACCATCGACGATGGAATCCATCCGACAGGTTTCCTCGACGAGATCCAGCCTGCGCGCTTCGATTTTGGAGAAATCGAGGATGTCCTCGATGATGGTCATGAGTGCTTCACCGCTCTGGCGCACGGCATCCACCATTTCATGCTGCTTGCCATCCAGCTGTGTATCGAGCAGCAAAGAAGACATGCCGATGATGCCGTTCATCGGCGTGCGGATTTCATGGCTCATGGTGGCCAGGAACTCGCTCTTGGCACGATTCGCACTCTCTGCGGCCTCCTTGGCACTGACCAGATTCTGCTCCACACACTTGCGTACAATAAACTGGCCCAGCTGGTTGCCGATGCCGGCAAATGCTTCCAGCAGAGATTCCTCCGGGGCCTGTGCATCACAGCTGAACAGTTCGAGAACACCGAGAATATCTCCTTGTGCCACGATGGGAAAGGCGATTGCACCGTGCAAATGGTACTTCTTTGCCATTCCAGAGCGCGGGCACTCGGCATGCTCCGCCACATCACGAATCCACTGCGGCTGCCCGCTATGCAAGACGATGCCTGGCAACCCGTAGCCCGGTTTAAAGGTTAGAGACTGGGAGAGCTCCACAAAGCCGGTGATGTCTTTGAGCGGCGAATGCCAGATCTCCGCCAGGTGAAGGTTTTGCTGCTCAGAGTCCAGCATCCACAGCGACCCTGCAATCCAGCCCAGCTGGTTGCAGATCAGTTTGATGACTTTCGCCGCCGCCTGGCGCACAGTGTCCGCCTCGGCCAGGGTGCGGCTGGTGGAGAACTGCAGGGCGCGGCGCTGATCTTCCTGCCGGCGCTGGGTGACATCGCTTTCGATGGACATGAAGTTTACGACTTCGCCAGCATCATTGCGGATCGGCTGGATTTCGATTGAAGACCAGTACTTCCTGCCGGAGCGGTGGAAGTTTAGCATTTCCACACGAAACCCGCGCTCCTGCTGCAGGCACTGGTTCATGAAATTGTCCGCGCCTGGGTCTGCTTCAGGACAGCGTAAAAAGTCTCCAGGCTGCCGTCCGATGACTTCATCCAACAGCCAGCCTGTCATACGGGTGAAGCCTTCGTTTACCCACTCAATGCGCCCTCCCGCATCTGTCACGATCACTGCGTTGTCTGTTCTTGCAGCAACGAGCGCCAGCTTGTGAGATTGTTCCTGCTGTTCTCGCAGTTGGATGCGCTGCTCCGTGAGCTGGCCGGCGAGACGCTGCAGATCCGTCGTTACTTTACGCTGCATTTGGAGCACATGCAGCAGATCCAGAGTTTGATCATGTACGGCAAAGTCATGGGTCGTCAGTCCCATCTTGCGGGCTTGGTCCGGCTCCGTCAGCCAAGGAGAAGCAAGCATTATGCCGCGTCGAGGACGGTCTTGCAGCAGCACCTGCCCGCGCAGGATTACATTTTGACGCAAGTCTTCCAGGAGGAAGAGGCGATCCGGGTTGGCGCGCGCATGGGCATCACAAAACTCTCCTTCGGGACTTTGAGCACGGAAGACATCCTGCAGCCGGGCACCCCGCACCGCCCGCGGGCAGATTTTGAGAAGTGAGGAGCCAGATTCCGTGATGACGTCATTCGCATCCCAGGCAAAGTAGAACGGGAAAACCCGCACGAAATCACGCATGCTGAGCTGTGCGTAGTCCAGGGAGCTGGAACTTTCTCTGTTCATGCTGCGAGCGACGTCCAGCGAATTTCAAAGGCATCCGATCCTGCCCAGGAGGCTTTCGATTCGGTCAGACTAACAGTGGGGGGAGTGTCATCGGACCGGTACGAACATGTCGCTGATATTGAATTAAAAGTAGCAGCACTACCATCCCGTAAATTGGTTCCATGTTTGACGGCTGGGAGATCTTCAATGACTTTATTGAGAATGATGTACATGCGAAAAGTAAACTGTTTCGCAAACATCGCAGTTCATGCCGGGCAGTCATTCCCCGCAGATGCGGGGAATCGTCCCATACCTTGGCAGGTTTAATGACTGCCTGCTCTTAATTTGAGCGTCTCAGCCAGGCCATCACGCGGCACCAATTGGAGTTGGTGGATTTTAAGACTTGCTGCAGGTTCTCCAGCCGCCAGAAAGACAACCAGCTGGCATACATGCTGGGGAGGAAGAGTGCGTGGCCAATGAATTTGAATTCGGTGGCGGCCAGGCATCATCCAAGCTCCAGCGCGAAGACGTGGCCCTGCTGCACTGTTTAAGTCGAGCCGCAATCCCACTTCGACTGCCGCAGAAGCGTCCAAGGTTCCATCAATCTCCAGACAATCGTAGGAAGTCCAGTCACGATCACCTGCGTCAAGATGAGCGCTTGGTCCTTTTTGACCGGTGCGTTCCAGGACCATTTGGCCGTTACGCTTGATTTGCGCATTGTAGGAATCGAGAGCTGGCTCCATAGACCAAAAAAAGCCACCCAGTTCTCCGGTGAAATCAGTCAGCACGGGAAACCGTCTGTCTGCAGCTTGTCTTGCCATCATTACCTGCGCGGTCCATAGTAAAGGAGGTAATAGAAGGCCGACCATGGCCAGAACTCGCAGGATTATTCTAAGCCATTTCGATTGAAGCATGGATGCCACAATCCAGAAGGTGCCTGCGACAATTCCTGCCAGACCCCACATGAAGTCTCCGAAGTCTGCTGTGCGGTGAAACAAGGGTTGGACGATTTCGACCAAGGCGGCCAAAAGGCTTGCTGAGAAAGCCGCCGATACCAGGGGGCGCTTATTACTGGCGTCACTGGTTCTGAATAAGACTTCCAAAATCACGCAGCAGACTCCCATCATGGGTGCATGCAAGCGGTTGAGGCACTCTGCCCGCCAGCCAGCCTTCCAAGCTTCTGGTAGCGGCAGGAACAGGGCGACACTGAACGCAACCAACAGGGATGACAAAATCAAAGAAGGCAGGGATAAACGCTTCAAGGCGGGTGAGTTCAAAAGGGAAGTGCCGGCCAGATTACCGCGATGCGCAAGATCTGGCAATTGCCATGCTGCCGAGGTGACGAAAAGCTTCGAATCTGTGAATTGAATGCGACGGCCCTCATGAGCAGAAGGAGTTTTTTTGCCGCAGTGGTTGCAGAGCAATCTTTGGCGATCATACACTTCCGAGTGAACACGTTTTTAAAAACCGTCCTGCAATTCACTCAGCCCTTATGTTTAATCTGGCTCCTCCTGGGAATTTGGCTGCTGAGGCAACTTTGGAATCGCCGTTTTGGCAGCTTATGGATGCCCGCCTCATCCTGGGTGCTGCTCACGATTATCTCATGCACACCCATAGCCTCCATTCTCCTGGCAGGTCTTGAGGACCAGGTTCCAAAGGTCCAACTTGACCAACTTCCTGCTGCGGATGCGATTCTATGCCTCGGTGGCGGCGTTGAGCCTTCATTGTCAGAGCCCACGGGATTTCATCTGAAAGCTGCAGCGGACCGACTGAGCACGGCACTCACACTTGTGGCTGGGGAGAAGGCTCCATTGCTGATCCTGGGAGGTGGGGGATATCCACATGATGGACGGACGTTTTCTGAGGCGGATGCGGTCCGTGACTATATCGCAGATCATATCTCTCTCAAAATTCAATTGCACAGTCTTGGAGTTTGCAGCGACACGCATGACGAGGCTCTCAAGGTCGCGGTACTGATGAAGCAGCGCGGATTGAAGCGACTTTTGCTAGTCACCAGTGCGAGCCACATGCCTCGTGCCGCAGCCATCTTCCGCAAGACCGACGTCCAGGTGATTCCTGTTCCATGCAACTACCTCAGCAGCCTCAATCATCTGGGTGATCTTCACTGGTTGCATTGGCCCAGCCATCATGGGTTTGAAATTTTCGCCTGCTGGATGCACGAGAAAATCGGTCATTATGTGTATCTCTGGCGTGGGTGGGTTTGAGCAGGGAAGGGGCTGATTGGCAACCCATCTGTTGAAACTGAGTTCAGGTGCAATTGACGGCCCTCATGGATAAAGAATACTATGCATTTGAGCACCCCACGAGCTTCATTGCGCTACCATAGGCTGGGAGGCTCTCTCAGTGTGCCCGTGCCGCCAAGGGCGAAAGAGGATTCGTGGAAGCTCTGGAGAAAACAGGGCTAACATCAAACGCTTCAATGATTGACATGTAATTAGTTTATCTATAACGCCACGGGTGACTTTTTTCACTTTTCGAATCAAAGGTCGTCTTCTGGCGACAATGTTAATGTTTTTTAGCGTCTATCTGGCGCTGAGTGTCTTGCAAGCCGGGCGGCTGGGCGGCTTTCGTTCCGATTTAGGAGGAGATCCTGATGAGGGGGCGCATGCTGTGACCGCATTGATGATGAAGGATTACCTGACACAAGGAGTCATTCATGGCCGTTCGCCGATGATGTTTGCGGAGAGGTATTACCAAACCTTTCCCAAGGTGGCGCTAGGACACTACCCGCCGGGATATTATCTGCCTGCGGCGGGAGCGATTATGATCTGGAATGATCCTCGCAGCCTGATCGTGTTGCAGTGTGTGTTTGCAGCGTTGCTAGGGCTGGTGATGGCCTTGATCACGCTTCGTGAATGGCCGGGGGCAGGTGCTGAATTCGTGGCATGTATTGCTGGAGCGGCGGTGGTCTTGAATGGGGAGGTGGCACGTGTCTCTGTTCATGTGCTGTCGGATTTGCTGCTTGTGCTGCTCGTTGTGAGCGCGGCTGTGTGTTGGATGATGTGGTTGAAACAGCCTTCGTGGAAGCGTTCGCTCCTTTTTGGCTTTTTAGCTGCTGCGGCGATCCTCACCAAAGGCTCTGCGCTGGGGCTTGCGGGCATTCCGGTTTTTTCACTGCTGCTCACACGTCGGTGGAGGGATATCAAAACGCTTTCGTGGTGGGCCGCTGGCATCCCGGTGGCGGTGCTGGCTGGCCCCTGGATGTTGTGGTCTGTCCGTTTCACGCAGGAAGGCTTTACTGGGGACTCGCCTGCGGCGTTTTTTGTAAAAGCAGTGGGCGAATACGCCACGATGGTGCCGTGGTTCTTCGGGTGGCCGGTGCTCGTCGTGCTTTCGGTGGTCGTAATGAGGACAGTTGTCGATGTCCTCAAGCCAAAGGGCGGGGTGAATGGATTTCGCGCCACGCTGATCTCCACCTGTCTTGGCATGCAAGGAATCGCGATGGTGGTGCCAGCGGGTTTTTCGCCGCGTTACATGCTTCCAAGCCTGATTCCCGTGCTGGTGCTGGTGGTACTTGAAGTGCCACGCTGGCTGCGTGAATCCCAAAAAGGCCTCGCAACGGCTTTGACGGTCATATTGCTCATTGTGACAACAGCGCTGCTCTGGCGTGATCGTGCCAAAGAGGTGCATGGCTTTGCCAAGGCGGTTGATACGGTGCTGGCGTGGCCGGAAGCCAGGGAGCAGCGTGCGTGGCTGGTGTCCTCCGATGGTCGTGGTGAGGGAGCATTAATCGCTGCGGCGGCGTTCCGCACGCCGGATCGCATCGCTACGAAGCGCCGCATCCTGCGCGGAAGTAAGGAGATAGTGGACACGGACTGGGGGGGCAGGCATTATGAAACGAAGTTCCCTGATGACGCTGCTTTACTGGCACATCTAGACAAGGCGGAGGTGGATGTGGTGCTCGTGGACCTATCGATGCCTGCCGAGGAGCAAAAACCCCACGAGACGAAGCTGAAACAGGCTCTCGACACGGTGCCGCTTGTTTGGGAAAAACTGCCGGACCAGCCCGTGACACGCCTTGCGGGCGCTTCGCCTCGTTCTTTGGAAATGTATCGTCGCACACGTCCTTCTCCATGAAGCGCCTGCTTTTTATCTCGAATCTCTTTCCAGACGAGAGCGAGCCTTACCGAGGGCTTGATAATGTCACGGCGCTCCATGCCCTGCGGGAGAGGGGCTGGGACATCCGTGTTCTGGCTCCACGGCCCTGGTTTCCGCTGCTCAAAGCTGCGAAGCGGTTCACACCACGGACGCAAGATGCGCCATTCCAGCCGCGCTATGTGCCGGCATTGTATCTGCCCAAGATCGGCGGTCTGGCGAATCATCATCTGATGGTCAATGCGTTGCGTCGTGGCTTGCGCGGCGTGCTCGCAGATTTTGAGCCGGATGTGACGCTGGCGAGCTGGCTTTTTCCGGATGGCTGGGCCGCGTGGAAGGCAATGCGTGAGCGTGCGGGTCACCCCGTGGTGCTGCTTGCACAGGGAAGTGATGTGCATCGCTATTTGAAGTCGGCACCGCGTCGTCGCGCCATACTTGATGCACTTGTGGCCACTCAGGGCTGCATTTGTCGCAGCAAAAGCCTTGCAAGGATGCTGGATGAGGCTGGTGCTGAGGCGGGCAAGCTGCATCCGGTGCACAATGGCATCGACACTGCGGTTTTTCGTCCCTCAGGCCCGATGCCGGAAGGTGCGTCCGTGCCCACGGAGGCTCCCGTGCTTTTGTTTGTGGGCAATTTACTTCCGGTGAAGGATCCCGAATTCTTGCTGAAGGCCTTTGCGGGGCTCATGGGGCGTGTTTCGGGGCATCAGCCGCATCTCGTGCTGGCAGGGAAGGGGCCGATGCGCGAATCGCTTGAAGCCTTGGCCGAAAGACTGGGAATTCGCGAGCGCACGCACTTCCTCGGGCCGCAGGCGGCGCCGGAAATAGCCGCGTGGATGCGGCGATCGAGCCTTCTAGTCATGACGAGCCGCAACGAAGGTCTGCCTAACGTCATCCTCGAATCCCAGGCCTGCGGACTACCTGCCGTGGCGACGGATGTCGGTGGCATACACGAAGTGGTCGATGCGCCATCGAGAGGTCGTCTCACCCCTCCGGGGGACATGCGGTCGTGGACCGATGCGGTGGTCGCGGTGCTGCAAAATCCTCCTTCGCGTGACTCACTGGCTGAAATCGGCGGCGCACGTACCTGGCCAGCGGCAGCGCTTGCTTATGAACAAGTGCTGGATGCTGCGATCAAGGCTTCTCGATGACCGTGACCTGATCTTGGTAGAGGCCTACTTCGTGACGTGTGGATCCGTCTTGCCAGTCGCTGAACTGTTCGGCCACACGAAGTCCTTTGCTGGCGATAAGCGCGTTTAATTCCGCCGTCGTCGCATCACTGCGCCAGCCACCGCCATGGCCTGCGGTGGTGCCATGATGAATGATGGCGCGACCGCCGGAGCGCAGCACGCGTTTGAACTCTTCGAGGTAGGCACCGATGTCCACGAGGTTGATGTGCACAAAAACATCGAAGGACCAGATGATGTCGGTGGAGGCGTCCGCGACGCCGGGAAGATTGTTGCCTGCGTTCACGCGGAAGGCCGCCTTGGACGCGTCCGCAGCAAAGCGCTTGCTGCAGACCTCGACGCAGGTCTTGGAGATGTCGATACCGGTGTAGTTCGAGGCGATGGGGATGAGATGTTCCGTCCAGCGACCGGCACCTGGGCCGATCTCCACCACGACGCTGCCTGAAGGGACACGAGGCTTCAGCACCTGCGCCACAAGAGAAGTCTTCCAGTCGTTTGAGGGGGTCCACTCATCACCACCGGCCTGCCAGTCCCAGTTGTCCCAGATTTCAGCATTTAGACCTCGGCTGTTGAGGCCCGGGAGGCCGCTACTCTTGCGCAGGCGCTGCATGGCATCGAATGCACTGTTCGCAACGCTGCTGCCGCCGTAATAGATGCCGAGCAGCATCGTATAGAGCAGGCCGTTTTCTTTCAGCGTGAGGCCGACCAGCCGGAACTTCGTGCCGAGAGTCATGCGCTTGCGATTGTTGACGAGGTCTTTCATGCAACTCCTCCTTTGCATGGGGCGGGCTTAAGCGCAAACACGGTTGTCTTAAAAATAGCTAGCCTCATCCGTCCGAGACGCTAAACATGGCGCTCCTAATGCGCATTCTCTGGGTCAAATACGGCACACTATTCCCTACGGACACCGGGGGCCGGAAACGTACCTGGGCCATGCTGCGCGAAATCGTGCGCGCCGGGCACGAACTTCACTACCTGGCGCTGAAAACCCCCGATGTGATCATCAGCGCCGAGGAACAAGAAGACTGCTACGCCACGCGGAAGACGTGGATAGAGCATCGCGAGGCCGCGAAGGGCAGCCCGGCCTTCTTCCTCGACCTGCTTCGCAACCTGATCATTTCGCGGAATCCATACGTGCTCGAACGTTACCAATGCGCCGCGTGGCGTGAGAGCATCGCAAAGCATGCCGAAGAGGCTGATGTTATCGTTTGTGATTTTCTCACACCCGCGCCGAATTTCGACGGTTTGCGGCTGCCTTGCCCGGTGGTGTTGTTCCAGCACAACATCGAATCGCAGATCTGGAAACGACTGGCGGAGACGGCGGGAAATCCGGTGAAGCGAGCTTATTTGTCCTCGCAATACCACCGAATGTTGGAGGCGGAGAAGAAGTTGTCAGAGTGTTTTGATGGCATCGTCACCGTATCACCGGAGGATAGCGCCTTCTGCTGCGGGCAGTATCAACTGCGCCGCGTACTTGGTGATGTGCCCACGGGCGTGGATGTGGATGCTTTCAAGCCGCCTGTATTGCTCGCAGCGGCGCCGGTGATCGGCTTTTTGGGCTCGATGGACTGGATGCCGAACATTGAAGGAGTGCTGTGGTTTGCCCGTGAGGTGCTGCCGAAGCTGCGTGAACGCCTGCCGGAGGTGCGTGTGAAGATCATTGGGCGGAATCCGCCGGCCTCGATCCGGGCACTTGCGGCTGATGCCGCCATTGAAGTGACGGGTACGGTGCCGGAGGTGGAACCTCACGTGCACGAGTGTCGCATGATCGCCGTACCGCTGCTGGCCGGTGGCGGCACACGGATTAAAATTTTCGAGGCGATGGCGATGGGCGTGCCAGTGCTCTCCACCACCATCGGCGCGGAGGGGCTGCCCGTTCGACATGGTGACGAGATCGAGATTGCAGATGACGCGGCGGCTTTTGCCGAAGGCGCGCTGAAGCTGCTCTCAAATGCCTCTGCTGCGGCTGCGATGGCCCACCGTGCCCGCGAATTGATGGAGCAGCGCTTTAGCTGGCGCTTTGCCGCCGGGAAATTCTTGGAGCTGTGCGGAAAAGTAACAGAAACAGATCACCAGCAGAGGCCTTCATAGTGGCATGGAAGGGATTTTAGCGGCTCCCATCCATTCAAATCGATGATGACCTGATCAGCACGGACGCAGGCCTGAAAGGTGGCAGCAGGCACGCTCTTCTGGGAGACGACGAGCACATCGCTGGCTTCGATCACCTCATTTGCGCTGTGTTTGAGCAATTGTGCCAGATGCGGCATGCGGAGCTGGATCTGCTGCTCATTGGAGCCGATGAGGCGGGAGAGATTGATCTGTGGATCGTAAATGCTCACGGTATGGCCGCGGCCGATCAGCGTCTCTGCAGCAGCCACGAGCGGGCTGCCGCGGAGGTCGTCAGTGTCCGCCTTGAAGGCCAGGCCAATGAAGCCGATACGGCGTTTTCCGCTCTTTTCGATGAGCTGCACGAATTTTTGCTGGTGTGCATCGTTCGTGGCCTGGGTGTTTTCGAGCAATGGGAGGTTTAAACCCTGCTGGCGGGCAAATGAGCGCAGTGCGGAGACATCCTTTGGCAGGCAGGAACCGCCAAACGGCGCACCAGGACGCATGTAGTAGCGGGAGATGTTCAGCCTTGTATCCTGACAGACCACGTCCATCACTCGAAGTGCGTCCTCGTCCAGATGTTTTGCCAGGCGGCCAATCTCGTTTGCAAAGCCAACCTTGAGGGCGTGAAAGTAGTTGCAGGAATATTTGATCATTTCCGCGCCTTCCCAGCGCAATACAGAGGGAGTGCCGCCGAAGAGGGACATCACCTCGGTGCATGCGGGTGTACAGCCATCTTCCGTGCCCAAGACGGCCAGCGAAGGCTCACGGAAGTCCGCCACGGCGGTGCCTTCACGCAGGAACTCGGGGCAGTAAAAAACTTGGAGCCTGCCGCTTTTCAGCAGATCCGCAAACTGAGCGGTCACGATCTTCCGCGTGCTGCCTGGCAGCATCGTGCTGCGGAAGATGACAATGTGATTCTTTGCCTGCTGGCGCAATGCATCGGCGATCTGCTGAGTTACATGCGTGACATATCCGAGATCGAGGCTGCCGGATGGCAGAGATGGCGTGCCCACGCAGATGATGCTGATTGCAGAGGCGGCCACAGCCTCGGCTGCATCCGTAGTGGCGCGCAAGTGGCCATCCCTGCACGCGCTTTGCAGCATGGCATCCAGCTCTGGTTCCACGATTGGCGAGCGGCCCTCATTAAAGGCGCGGACCTTGGGCTCGTGTACATCGACGCCAATGATTTGATGCCCGATTTGAGAAAGGCAGCCTGAGGTGACGGCGCCCACATAGCCAAGTCCGAATACTGAGATGTTCACGAGATAAAAAGGATGCTGAAAAGGTCTTTAGACTGGCACGATCCACACCGACGACAAAAAGAAAAGAAGTCTATTTCTTGGCAATGGGCATCATGGGAACTTTTTGAAGCTTTAAATGATCTGCAGTCTTGGCTGTGGCCGCAAACAGACATGCTGCTTTGGGCGGCGGCCGGGCATTTCAAGGCCACTGCACGCGGAGGCGGCGCAAGCCCAGTCGAAACGTCGTATCGCTTTGATCGCAAAGCGGGCGGTCCCATAGCGATGTCGAGACCTTAGTAAAATAAAGAGGGGAAACAAAATTCACAGCATTTTTTTGATGATAGCATCAAACAAGTCACTTGGAAAACCCACAAGCGACTGCTAACAGGATTGCTACACTTTGAAGAAGAAAATTCGAACCATGACGCGCTTCTTTGGGGGCTGGTCGCTGGCCGTCCACCAAGGGCGGCAGCATGGCAGGATGTACTTTGTGAGCCCCACTCTCCCTACCACACCAAATGAGCCAGCCCCGTAGCCTCGAACGTCTGCGCCACCACTATGAAGTGGAAAAGGAGCTCGCTGCAAAATTGCGTGCGAGCACCCGCGAGGAGCGGTCGGCGTTGTTTCAAAAGCTCTATCAAGAACTTTTTGAGCGCGTGACCGACCATCCGCGCCTCACCCGGCGCGAATCGCCTCAGGAGAGCCTTCAGAAGGTGGAAGGACAGATGAACTTGCTCCGGCCTTTTTTGAAGCCGGGAGGAACGCTTGTGGAAATCGCACCGGGTGATTGCCGCCTCGGTTATGCCGTGTGCGCAGCCGGTGCGGCTCGCGTAATCAGCGTGGACATTTCGGACCAGCGGCTTGAGGACGACAAGGCGCGTGCGCCAGCTGCTTTCGAGCTCGTCATCTATGACGGCTATTCTCTCGACCTTCCCGCAGGCATCGCGGACACGGCCTTCAGCTACCAGTTTCTCGAACACCTGCATCCGGACGATGTGCGTCCCCACTTTGACATGGTGCTCCGCCTGCTGAAGCCCGGAGGCTGGTATGTGTTCGACACGCCGCACCGATTTTCGGGTCCGCATGACATCTCGGTGGTCTTTGGCACGGAACTGGTGGGCTTTCACTTTCAGGAATGGACACTGGGGGACATGCGCCGTCATTTGAAACAGTGCGGCTTTTCCACCATGCGGGCGATCAAAGGCGGTCGGCGCTGCGGCGCGGTCATGACCGCCGCGTGGCTGCTGGTGGAGTCGATCACCGGAGTTCTACCACAGGCGCTGCGCAAACGCATTGCTGGCCGTCTTTTCCAATCTGTCACCGTGGCCGCGCAGAAGCCGCTGTGACTCTATGCCTTTGAGAAACGAACATGAGAACAGACAAGATCAAAGTAATGTGCGTGGTGGGCACGCGACCCGAGGCGATCAAGCTGGCACCGGTGATCCGTGCCTTGCAGGAGCGCGCGGAAGTGGACTGTCAGGTGTGCTTTTCCGGCCAGCATCTGGACATGGGGCTGCGCACGCTGCGGCTTTTCGAGATTGAGCCGGATCATGTGCTCGAAACGATGCGCCAGGGCCAGTCGCTAGCATGGCTGAACGCACGACTGCTGGGTGAACTCGACAATCTGTATGAGGCGCAGAAGCCGGACTGGGTAGTCGTACAAGGTGATACGACTACGGCCTTTGCTGCAGCACAGGCGGCTTTTTACCGGCGTATTCGTGTGGCACACGTGGAGGCCGGTCTGCGTACACATGACCGCTTTTCACCTTTCCCAGAGGAGATCAACCGCGTCTTTATCAGCCGAATCGCTGACCTGCATTTCCCCCCCACCACTGCTTCGGCCGATAATCTGCGCCGAGAGGGTGTGGACGACAAGACGAACATTGTGACCGGCAACACCGTCGTGGACGCCGTGGTCTGGGTAAAGGACCGCCTGCCAGCCGAGCCTCCCGCCCCACTGCCGGCGGAGCTGAAAGACGGCCTGCGCCTCGCGCTGGTGACCTGCCACCGCCGCGAATCCTTCGGTGCGCCGCTTGAGTGCATTTGTGAAGGGCTCCTCCGCTTGGTGAACGAGGTCAATGACCTGCGTCTCGTGCTTCCAGTGCACCCCAATCCGATGGTGCAGCAGGTGGTGAAGAGCCGTCTGGCTGGTCATCCGCGCATCGTGCTCATGGAGCCGCTTGATTATGTGCCGCTGTTATGGTGCATGCATCACAGCTCCCTTATTTTGACGGACTCCGGTGGAATCCAGGAGGAGGCACCCTCGTTTGGCAAGCCGGTGCTCATCCTCCGCGAGAGCACCGAAAGGCCCGAGGTTGTGCACGCAGGCTTCGCGGAGCTCGTTGGCACAGATGCGGACCGCATCTTTGAGCGTGCGCTGCATTATTTGAGCAACCCCGCAGCCACTGCGAGTCTTGCAAGTCGTCCAAGCCCCTTCGGCGATGGCTCAGCCGGGCGTATCATCGCCGAAAGCCTTGTCAACGCCTCCCGCGCCTCAGCATGACCTTTGCCCCGCTCCAGATTCAATGGCCCGAGGGTAAAAAGTTCGCCTTCACGATCTTTGACGACACTGACGCCTCGACGGTGGCGAATTCAGCGCCGGTGTATGCAATGCTGCGTGATCTGGGCTTTCGCACCACGAAGAGCGTGTGGGCTCTGGGAGCCGAGCAGCCGCCGGTGGTGGTGGGGGGCGCTTCCTGCGAGGAGGACGATTATCGCACTTGGGCGCTGCAACTGCAGGCCGAGGGGTTCGAGATCGGATTTCACAATGTGTGCTGCCATCACTCGAAGCGCGGGCGTACGCTGGAGGGCCTGCGTCGCTTCGAGGAGATTTTCGGTCATGCGCCGCGCTCGATGGCGAATCACACCGGCTGCCGCGAAAACCTCTATTGGGGCTCTGATCGAGTCACCGGCTGGCGGCGCTGGGTTTATCTGGCGGCAACCCTCGGGCGCAAGTCGCGTTTTGTTGGCCATGTAGAGGGCGATGAGCATTTTTGGGGTGATGTGTGCCGCGAGCGCATCCGCTATGTGCGCAATTTTGTGTTTCCGGACATCAACACGCTCCGTGCCTGCCCGTGGATGCCATATCACGATCCGTTGCGCCCTTGGGTGAACCAATGGTACGCCTCATCGGAGGGAGGTTTGTTGGATTCTTTTATCAACACGGTTTCAGAGGAGAACCAAGACCGGCTGGAGGCCGAAGGAGGCGCGTGCATCATGTATGCGCACCTGGGCAAGTTTTTCCGCAAAAGCGGCGTGGTCACTCCGCGCTTCCGTGAGCTCATGGAGCGTCTCTCGGCGAAGGGCGGATGGTTTGTGCCGGTGTCCACTCTGCTCGATCACATCACCGCGCAGCGCGGTGAACATGTGCTCACGCCACGAGAGCGCGCGGCGCTCGAAAACCGCTGGCTATGGCACAAGCTGCGACATGGGGAAAGCTGACAAAACATGTCTATCAACATCGTCCGCTATGAAGAAGGCCACGTGGAGGCCGTGAAACGACTCAATGCTCGCCTCGCTGCTGCTGGCGAGACGTGGCGCTTCCCGGAGCACACCCTGAGCCACTGGCTGCCGGATGAGCCGGGCCAGGAGATTGTGGAGCATTACTTCGTGGCCGTGGATGGTGATGAAGTGCGCGGTGGTTACATCCTGAAATGGCAGCCGTTTTGGACGAGCAACGGCCTGCAAAAGGTTTGCACCCTTTACCTTCCGCTCTCTGAAGGCATCATCCATCCGGCCTTCAAGCTGCTAGGGCTCACGCTGGTGCGTGATGCGCTCAAGAGGAACGCGCTGGCCTTCTGTCTCGGTATGGGCGGCGCGGTACGTCCGCTGCCGCAGACACTGAAAATGCTCGGCTGGCAGGTTCATGATGTGCCCTTTTTCTACCTGCCGCTGCGTGCGGGGCCATTCCTGCGGCATCTACGGCCGCTCCAAACGCGGGCGCCGGTGCGTCTCGCAGCTCATCTGGCTGCTGCAACGGGGCTTGGCGCGTTGGGGCTTGCCGTGGTGAAAGGTTTTCTCCGTGCTGCGGGTGGCATCAGGGCTTCAGTGTCTTTTGAGCAGGTGGGGCACTTCGATGCATGGGCGGATGAGGTATGGCAGGCGGCACGCGATGGCTATTCGTTGTGCGCGGATCGAGGCATGGAAAGCCTGAATCGCCTGTACCCTCGTGGTGATGGAGAAAACCGGCTCGTGGTGGTGCGAGAGGGGGGGCGAGTCACCGGCTGGTTCGTGGCCCGCAGTCGCGCGATGAGGGGACACAAGTATTTTGGCAGCATGCGGGTGGGTTCGCTCATTGACGGCATGGCGCTGCCCGGTCATGAGACAGCCATTTGTTGGGCGGCGCGGTCTTTTTTGGACGAATGCGGCTCGGACATCATCGTGTGCAACATGCAGCATGATGCCTGGCGGACAGGATTGAAGGCTGCGGGGTGGCTTTCGGGCCCAAGCAATTTCGCACTCGCGGCCTCACCGAAGCTCGCGGCGGCTGTCGGGGAACCGTATGCAGCTTGCATTGGAAAAGCGTACTTTTTACGTGGCGATGGTGAAGGTCCCACACATCTCTGATGCTCTAGTTATCCATGCTCCCACCATCCATCTCCCCGTTTTTTGAAGGCTTTGACGGCAGTCTGTCCTCCTATCAGGCGCTGGCGCGAAAGCTGGATCCTGCAATGGCGGAGCTGCCGGAGGTGCGCGTAGCCTTACTTGCCTCATGCACGATCGAGGTGGCAAAGTCTTTTCTGCTCGTGGAAGGCGCACGCCGGGGCTTGCGATTTACAATCTGGAGCGGGCCTTACGGACAGATTGAGCAGCAGGTGCTCGATGCGGGAAGCGAACTGTACGCTTTTAAGCCTGATGTTGTCTTTATACTGGCTCGGCTGGAAGATCTGGTGGGAAGCCAAGTGCAGGGCTTCATAACTCTGGATGTGGCTGGTCGAAATGATTTGCGCCAGACGCTCGCGAAGCTTGCTCGGCAGGTGGCGCAGTCTTTGCGGCGGCATTCAGCGGCCTCGTTGCTGTGGTCGGCCTATGTCACACCTCGGCTGCCGGGGGTGGAAGGTGCTTCGGGGCTGTTTGGCGCGGAGTCGCTGGCCGCGTTCACTTCGTTTTTGAATGGTGCAACGGCCATGGAGATTGAATCAGTGTCTGATGCGCGGCTTTTTGACCTGCCTGCGGTGTTTGCACGATGCGGCTCTAAGCGCTGGCATGATGAGCGCATGAGCTTTCTGGCCCGCATGCCGTTTTCCGGCGAAGGCTTCGCGGTGCTTGGCACATGCCTAGCGCGTGCCATTCGCGCGCTGAGGGTGCCGCCGCGCAAATGCCTCGTCCTCGACCTCGACAACACGATGTGGGGAGGGGTGCTCGGTGAGGCCGGTCTCGGCGGCATCAAGTTGGGAGACACGTTTCCAGGAAATGCCCACCAGGCCCTTCAACGTGCCGCGCAGGGACTGCGAAACCGCGGCGTGCTGCTGGCCATCGCTAGCAAAAACAACCGTGAGGAGGCTCTCGATGCTCTTGAACAACATCCGGACATGATATTGCGCCCGGCGGATTTTTCCGCGATGGAGATTCACTGGGAGGACAAGGTCACCAGCCTGCGTCGCATCGCCAAAACGCTCAACATCGGCACTGACGCGCTTGTATTCGTCGATGACAATCCGGTCGAGCGCGAATGGGTGCGCAAGCTGATGCCCGAGGTGGCGGTTATCGAGCTTCCCACGTCCGTGGCAGGCTATGCTGTGGCCATCGAGGACAGCGAGTGGTTCGATGCTGCTGTGGTGACGCGTGATGATGCGCTGCGTGTGGTGATGATGAGCCGGCAGAGTGAGAGGCAGGCCTTGCAGGAAAGCAGCGGCAGTCTGGAGGAGTTCCTCAACGCGCTCCAGATGCGTGCGCAGGCTGGAGAGGTGAATGCCGAGACGATCGAGCGCGTGGTGCAATTGCTCGCAAAGACAAATCAATTCAATCTCACGACCCGGCGGCACACACGGGCAGATCTTGAACAGATGATCGCCGCAGGTGCGGTGGCGGTGTGGATGCGTTTGGAGGACAAGTTTGGCGACAACGGCCTTATTGGTGTGGTCATCGGCGTGCCTGAGGCGGGCGAAGCGGGACTGTGGCGCGTCGATTCGCTGCTGCTGAGCTGCCGTGTTATTGGCCGCGGAATCGAGACGGCCCTGCTGGGACTTTTGGCAAAGCAGGTACTCGCACGCGGAGGACGCGTGCTGATGGGCGAGTTTGTGTCATCGGAGCGAAACCAGCAGACGAAGGATCTTTACGCCCGGCACGGTTTTGAGTCAAAGGACTCGGCGGGGCAAATTTGGACAAAGGCGCTGGAACCGCTCGAAAACTTCCCCATCCCGGCCTATCTGGACCTGACCTATGACGATTGAATCCATCCAACCGCGCCTGAGGCGTGTTTTTGCCCAAGTTCTCGGCCTTGAAGAAAGCGCTGTCTCTGATGCTACAGCGCCGGACAACACGCCGCAGTGGGACTCCCTCGGTCACCTGAGGCTGGTGATGGCTGTTGAACAGGAGTTTGACATTGCGATCCCGGCAGAGCAGGTGATGGACATGGTTTCCTTCAAGATTGCTAGATTGATGATCGAGGAACTCGCTCCCTGAAGCGTCAAAAACACGCATGGACTTTCACTCAGGCCAGCAGTTCAAGGAGCGCTTTGTGCTCGACGAAGAGGTGGTGAGGCGCTTCGCAGCCTTTTCCGGGGATGTGAACCCGCTGCACATGGATGCAGCGGAAGCACGTTCGTATGGCTTCCCACAGGCGGTGGCGCATGGAGCCATCCAGGTGGCTTATCTCTCGCGCATGATCGGCATGGTGGTGCCAGGGGCGGGAGCTCTCTGGACCGGGCACAGCTTACAATGGCTGAAGCCTGTGTATGTGGGCGACGAGATCGAGTTGCAGGTGGAGGTACGCTCATGGTCTGCAGGTGCGGGCCTGCTGCAATTGCAGTTTTACGCAAGCAACACAAAAGGAGAACACGTCATGAAAGGTGAAGCCGAAGTGAAAGTTGGACACAAACTGGCATCAGTCGCACCGGCGGGGCCCGATGGTCAGCGTGTAGCCCTGGTGACTGGTGCATCTGGCGGCATTGGAGCCGCCACCGCGCTGGCTCTGTCTGGGAACGGGCCTGCGGCCGTGCATTACCATGCGAATGCAGCTGGTGCTGAGGCGGTGGTGAAGCAGATCGTCGATGCGGGTGGTAAAGCGCAGGCTTTTCAGGCGGATTTGTCCAAGGCTGGAGCCGCAGAGCAACTTGTGCAGGCTGTGGTGGTCGAGTTTGGCCAGCTCGATGTGCTCGTGCACGCTGCGACGGCTTCTCTCACGCCCGTGGCGCTGAAGGATTCGAACGCTGCCGACTTTGACGCATTCTGGCGCGTCCAGGTGGCCGCTTCGCAGGAGCTTTTGAAGGTGATGATCCCGCTGATGGGCGCGCGAAAGCACGGGCGCTGCATTTTTTTGGGCACCGCGTATCTCTTCGGGCAGCCTCCGGCAGGCCTCGCGCACTATGTGGCGGCCAAGCAAGCGCTGTGGGGCATGGTCAGATCGGCTTCGATTGAGCTCGGGCCGCTGGGCATCACAGTGAACATGATCTCACCTTCAATGACTGTGACAGGATTTAGCGCCCATGTGCCTCAGAGGGTGCGCGAGGTGGAGGCCATGAAGAACGCATGCCGCCGGCTGGCGACGCCGGAAGACTCCGCAGCCGCGGTCGCATGGCTGGCCTCTAATGCAGCTTCATTCGTCAACGGCGTCAATCTGCCAGTGACGGGCGGTCCAGTTATGTAGTTCATCCAGGGGCTGTCGTCATTGGTCCCTCCTTACCTTAATTCATACCTGCGTGGAGAAACGGGATTCGAGAGCGACCAGCAATATCACATCGGCTCGGGTTGAGTCGTTGGACGCTCTGAGGATGGTAGCTGCGTTCGTGGTGTTTGTTCAGCACTTTCTGGTCGTCATGGAGATATCAGCTCCTTCGTGGCTTTCCAAAGGTCCTTTTGACTCCCAGGCGGCGGTGACATTGTTTTTCGTGCTGAGCGGTTATGTTCTGGCCCAGTCGATATCGCGCGAAACGCCTTCAGTGGCCGGTTATCTCAGGTTTGGAATCCGTCGGGTGTTGCGGTTGTACCCATTGTACTGGTCGGCGTTGTTGATGGCTTTTGTCATCTACATGCTGATCCTGCGCAGTGGCGGCCTTGCAGTTCAGTCAGAGTATATTCCTGGCATTTTCGCTGATGGCGAGGTTCGGTGGCGGCAATGGCTGCTGCATCTTTTGATGGTGGATGGCCGAATAGATCATACTTATGCGATTCCTCCTGTATGGACGCTGCTTGTTGAGGCAAGAATCGCAGTGATTTTCCCATTGGTCGTGTGGGTGCTGTATCGTACCTCGTGGGCTACTGCGGGGATAGTCTGGCTAGGTCTGGTTGCTGCAAGTGGATGGTTGGAAGGTCATCATCTCGGCTTGATTGCCATACTTGGGGAGTTTGTGGTTGGAATCCTGCTTGCCAAAGTGCCTTTTGAAGCATGGAGATTCGGCCCAAGGTGCTGGCTTGTGTTCTTTATGCTGAGCCTGCTTTTTTTCAGCGCAATTTTGTTTCGTTTTTCACACAAATGGCCAGCCCAGCACGCATGTGCCGTCGGCGCGGCCGGTCTTGTGGTGTGTGCCATCCACTGGAATCGTTGTCATCAAGTGCTGGCTGGCATACAAAAGTTTTTTCGGGTAGATCTATCTTACGGACTGTACATCCTGCATTACCCTTTGATGATGGGACTGCTAAAACTGAAACTGTCAGGAAGTCTGCCAGTGAACTCCATCACAAGTTTCTTCCTGCTGCTCTTGATGACTTGTGTGATAGCTTGGACTTTGAACAAGGCGGTTGAAGTGCCATTCATAGGCTTGGGGCGCACTTTGACACGACGAAAGTCAAGGGTCGAAAACAGCAGCTGTGATTGATTGGTCGCGGTAAACTTCTGTCAATCAATCCCGCTTGCGGGCCTGAATGGCGATCACGCCCGCGAAGTGCGAGAAGCCTGGAATAAGAAACAAAGCCTGGTCGATAATGCTCAGGATGCGCTCCCCGACATCAAACCAAGCATTTGGCAGCAGCCGGCGGAGGCGTGCAAGAAGGAGGAAGTGACGCTGCTCCTCAATGATGAAGCGTTTTCCGATGAGACGAATCTCCCCGGCGCTGAGCTGGCGCTCATCAGGACTGACATCCTTTTCCACAGGTGTACGATTACGCAGCCATTGGAGCAAGCTGGAGTAGGCGACAGGCTCCAGAAAGGCGATGTGGCCTCCGGGGCGGAGAAGGCGATCGAGGGCATTAAGCGCATCGTTCGCGGGCATGTGGTGGACGACGGACATGGCAAGCACGGCATCAAAGGTGCCATCGGTGACAGGTGCCGCGGCGGCATCCGCTATGGTAAATTGAACGAGATCTTCCACTCCCTCCATCCGAGCACGCTCTCGGGCCAATTCTATGAGGTCAGGAGAAACGTCGATGCCAGTGACGCGATAGCCTAGGAGGCCAAGACGGCATGCCATCTCCCCGCTGCCGCAGCCGAAGTCGCAGATGTGTTCCGGCTGGTGCTTCGTGAGGAAGTGAATCACGCACTCGGGATAATAGGTGCGCCAGCGCGAGCATTTTTTGTAACGTTCCAGGGCTTCCGGGGATATTTTTTCAAGAGACTCTCTTTCCCGCTGCGCAATTTCTGCATGAAAATCAACCTCATTTTTTAATCGGTCCTGGGTTGCTTCATCCATAAATTTGAGGAGGGGGTGAAATGTTCTTTTCTGGTTTACTCATTGGCCTCTCCGGCCATCTTCCGCAATGAAAAAACTCCTCCGACACCTCTTAGACTGGATCACACTTCCAGTTCTTCGATTTTCATGTGCGGAAAGGTTTGCACGCTTCCTTTCCTACCAGCTGAGAAGGGCGACGAGGCGCAAAGTAGAGCTTCGGCTGAGTGCACAGGGAACTTATGGAAATGAAGTGATGGATGGGCCATTCAAAGGCCTTCATTATCCTCCATTGAGCCAGTGGGCCTCGTGCCGATTTGAAAAGATCATAGGTGCCTACGAGCATGAACTTCATGGCCTTGTGCGTCGACTTAGCACAGAGAAAGAATACGAACTGATTGTGAACGTGGGTGCTGCGGAGGGTTTTTACACCGCCGGGCTGGCCATGCTGTTTCCGAAAGCGAAGATTGTGTCATTTGAGGCTGACGAGGAGAGTTCTCGGTTCTGTCTGAACCTCTGCCGCATCAACCAGGTGAGGGAACGGGTGGAGACACGTGGTCATTGTTGCGCGGAGGACCTCTGCGCCCTGAATCCATCGGGCAGGGTGCTGGTGTGGATGGATATCGATACGGGCGAGCGCCCTGTGCTGGATCCTGCGAAGGTGCCGTGGCTGCGTTTCGCGGACATTCTCGTGGAACTGCATGACTGCTTGGAGCCGGGGCTCACCCCACTCATTCGGGGTCGATTCGCTGCAACACACCATATTCAGCAGTTCACCAGTTCCGGTCTGGAATATGCCCTTTACCCGCTGCTACGGGGACTTCCCTTCAATGAGATTGAGGCGCTCGTGGGCGATGACCGCCGCGGACTTCAGGACTGGCTTTACATGGAACCCATGAACAGTGCTGCAATCTAATAGCACCTCCCAACACCCGCATTTCATGATTTCCCTCGGACGACTTTTTCTCCCCCGCCGCTTGCACGAACGCCTGCAACTGGACCGCTATCCGATTCTTAACTTCATCCGCAAAGAAGCGCTGCCGCAGATGAGACAGGGCACGAAGGTGCTCGACGCGGGCTCTGGACGTCTCCCAGAGCAGACGCTGCGCGGCGAGATCCTGGCAACTGGAGCGGTGCTGCACACGCTGGATTTTTGCGCCGGCGAGGGTGTGGACTTTGTGGGAGATGTCTCTTCGCTGCCGTTTGAAAATGAAAGCTATGACATTGTGCTCTCCACCCAGGTGCTGGAGCACGTGCAGGACCCTCAAAAGGTGTGCTCGGAGATGGCACGGGTACTTAAGCCCGACGGACATCTGTTCCTTACCACACCGCAGTCTTCACCGATTCATAACGAGCCATGGAACTACTTTAACTTCACCCACTATGGCCTCACTCTTCTATTTGAGAAGGCGGGCCTCAAGGTGGTGAAAAAAGAGGCTCAGGGCGGACACTTCGTGATGATCGCCTACCAGCTTCACTGGACAGTGCGCTGCCTGCAGAATTGTGTGGCTCCGAAGGCGCTCAAAGTGCCGCTGGTGCTGATGGCGAAGGTTTTCTTCGGTTTCTTCACTAAGGTCCCTTTGCTGTGGCTCGACCGTTTTGACACCAAAAGGCTCAACACTCAGGGGTGGAACTTCCATGGTCAAAAAAGCGGGAAGTCGACTTATGAGGGATAGACGCGGCTGGATGATGGAGCAAACAAGCCCGCCATGAGCATCTCAAAACGCTTTATTCATGGTTCTGGGCTGAATCTCCTCGATCATGCTTTCAAAATGGTCGCCATGCTGGTGACGACGCCACTGGTGATTGGTTCGCTCGGAAAGGATGGCTACGGCTTCTGGGTGCTAGCCATGTCAGTGCTGTCTTATTTCGCGTTCTTAGACCTTGGAGTATCGTTTTCGACCACCCGTTTTCTATCGATGGCGGTGGGGGCGAAAGATGTGAAAAAACAAGCGGTGGTATGTCATTTCGCCAAAACCCATTTTGGTCGGATCGGCAACATTATCCTATGCGGAAGCGTCCTGTCTCTGGCCACGCTGGCAGTTCTATCAAACCTACCGGAGGGGTGGTCCATCAAAACAGTTTTAGCCGCCACGCTTCCAGGAGGGATCACGATGGCTGTAAGGTTCCGCTTTCGCTTACCCCAGTTGATTCTTCGAGCGGGCATCAGATATGACCTTCTGGCAGCGGCATCGATCTCCCGCGTAGTCTTCCAGTCAACAAGCCTTTTTGTGGCTCTCTCTGCAGGCGGCGGGGTGATTGCCGTTGGGTTAATTCATGCCCTAGCGGATCTCGTGGAACTTGGCCTTCAAAGGAGTTTTATGAGATTCGTTCCTCAGGTGCCCGACAGTGTCGGTGTGACCACTGCGGAAATGCTGGCGACAAGGCAGGAGATGAAGAGCTTTACCCGTGACATGTTGATCGGCTCGCTTGGCGACTCGGTGCGTGCTGGTTCTGGTCCGCAGGTCACCGGCATCGTGGCTGGAATGGACGGGGTTGCTGTCTATTCACTTGGCACACGTCTCATCACCATTTTGGAAGACATCGTCAACGCTATTTTCGGTGGCAGCACGCTCTCTGTATTTGGCCATATGCACGGGGCATCAGACCGCGAGGCAATGACCCGCACTTTCCGTCGGCTGCTTGGCTTGACTGCGGGCTTTTGTGCGGCTGCGATGGGTGGTGTGGTCCTGTTCGCCGGGCCGTTCATCCAGCTCTGGCTTGGTCCGGAGTTTAAGGAGTCGCTGCTGGTGGTGCAGATCCTGGCGGTGCCTCACGCCCTGATGTTGATGCAATACCCGGCTCACAGCTTGCTTTACACTCTCGGCCTGCAGCGTTCTTTGATGTGGGTGAGGTGCATCGGCGGTCTTTCTGTGTGCGTCGTGGGCTACTTGTTTGGCCGCTTGTGGGGTGTTTCCGGGGTCGTGGCGGCCTCGGCTCTTGAGGTAGGCATTTGCAACACTGTGGTCATGAGTGTTCTTTTATCGAGGGTTATGAACGTGTCCGCAGGTGAGTACTTGATGAGATGGCTCATCTGGCCCGGAATTAAGGGCCTAGCCTTACCCTTGATTGTAGGGTTCATTGTTAGTCCTTGGATCTATGATGGCTACTTGGGATTGATCGGCAGTGCCGGCCTCTACGGTCTCGCCATGATCATTTCTGTAGTGTTTGTGATGATGACAGATAAAGACCGTTCGCTCTTTGCCAGACTGTTCCGACCTTGAACAGTGTGGCCCGTGGCATGCCTGCTGATTCGGTGTTTGAGAAAGTGGGATAGCTTCAGGCCAACGCCCAGTATTTGTAAAAAGGAGCGGTTTTTCCTCGAAAATAACAGGGTGCCGGATGTAAGTGCCCTTTTAGTTTGCCTCTCTGCAAGGCCTTGGTTAGTGGGTCTGTGGCTAGGAATAGGCATGAATCCTCCAGCCAACCGGGTCTGCTCGGTTAGAAAACACAACATAGCAGGAATTATTCATTTTCTCCGTTTTCTTGGGCGGTCTTGCAGTGGGTGAATTCCATTTTCTCGGGCCGCAGTATCACATCACGAATGGGAGGGCAGAGGCCATTAAGGGTAGGTGACAGCCAAGACTCATGGACCAAGTCGTCCCCGAGCAACGCTAAGCCTTGTAAAGGTATGGAGTAAACCACTGTATGAGATCCCCAAGCCTACGTGCTATCTCACAAACAACCCATCCGCTTCAATCATAGCGAGGTTTTCGTCCATGCTGATTGGGTGAAGCATGCAAAGTCGAAATCCATCGGCTTGAAATACGGCGAGTGCCTGCTCAAAGTCGGCGCAATTGGCATAAATCTTATGAAAAGCCATTTCCGATTGAAGTGCTTTGATGGAGTCTAGAACAGGAGTGGCCCCTGCAAAGACCTCGAGATCAAAGCCCTGAGTGTCCATTTTCAGATATAAACGGGAGACTTTTAGCAGTGTGGAGAGTTCGCACCATGTGTCCGCAACGGTGCGGACGGTCACTTGAATGGTCTCGCTCACTTTATTGGACTCCGCATAGCGTTCGGGCTGTGACTTGTCCGGCTTGAGGAAGGAACTGAAGACATCATCGGCCATCACATGGAAATCCAAATTGCCCAGTTCGCGTCCCAATGCGACGGGCATGACGTGCCACTTGGAATCTGCTTTTGCAAGGCGCTGCAGATTGGCAGCATGGCGGGGAATTGGCTCGAAGGAGACAATATGCCCTTCAAATCCCACTTTGTCCCGGAGCCAAAGAGCATAGGCACCGTCGTTGGCTCCCACGTCAAAGACGCAATCTACGCGTTGTTTTTCTAGAACGCGGCGTACATGGTCTGCGAAGGATGTGTCGGCGGGCTTATAATAGTCCAGTACTCGAAGCCGTTCGTAGCGGCTGTTGGTGAGCAAGGTGAAACCGGTGCTGCGCAGGGTTTTGAAAATGAGGGACTTGATCATGCGGAAAAGTGAGCTGACTCCAGCTTCATGCAACTAAAGGGACGTCTATGAAGGGCTGACAGCGTCTGGACCAAAGGCCTGAGAGCCTTCTTCAGGTGGCATCTTGCAACAGGATGCCACCTATTACGGCCTCACGCAACTTTTTGAGAATTAGAACACTGGTATCCTCGTGATTAATATTGGGGTGAAGTGTAATCACTTCGCGTTGATGGCCTATCTGCTTTCATGGGTTCGTTAAATGCAGGTCTGTATCTACCTCACTCAATTCTTGTCTGCTGATATTATGGTTGACCGAAAGGCAGGAGATTGCAGTAGGTCAGCATCCTGCTTTGCAAGGTGTGCTAGTGAGTCCTGTTTGGCATGTCCTTTGGCAGGTGTTGGACCCTTCGGCACCAAAACTGCACGCACTTCATCTGCGTTTGTAAACCGTTTGGGCGACGGCTGGGCAATGCGGACGCCTTTTTTCCTCGAAATTGCTTCAAAAGACTGGCGACCAAGTGTTCGAAACATAACCATGAGATCCTTCTACAGACAGGATCTTTGCGGGGATGCCGCCTATGACCGCACTTTGAGGAACATCCTTTGTCACCACCGCGTTGGGAGCCACGACGACATCATTGCCAACGTGAATGCCGCCAAGAATTTTAGCGCCACACCCCAGATATACACGGTCACCAATGACTGGCACGCCTGGATGCTTGCTGCGTCCGTGCGTCTGGCCGAGAGTTACGCTATGGCTTAGGCTGCAGTTTTCACCAATCTTGCTGCGCGTGTTTATCACAATGGAATTGGCATGGCCGATATACAGGCCGGCACCGATCTGGGTCGAGAATTCGATGTAAACGCCGTATCTCACCTGCATGCGCCGGTGTATCCACAAGCAGACATGGTAGGTGCCATAACGAGTGATGCGATGGGAGCGAAGAAAAGCACAGAAGCGCATGATCACCGTGAAACGGAAACCACTTTCCTTGAGCCATTGCTTGAGAAAATCCTTGAAGCCGCGGCCCGCCTCGTAGCGGTATTGATCGGCGGCAATGAATTTTTTCAGCTCTTGGAAGGTCATGTTTCGGTGGAACTCGGACCGTGACTTTGTTGGAGAGGCGCTTGTCGAACGCACCCTCAATTCGCGGGCCTAGCGCGAGCAGAGATAATAAACCCACGACTGATGCGGGGAAGTTGCCTGATCAAGCGTTAGTTCCTCACCGTTGAGGACGGAAAATAAACGCACGTCTTTCAATCCCATGGAAATCAGGTCGGCGTGCTGTTTCTCTGGGCGGCTGAAGATGAGGAAATTTTCCCCGATGGTGTCGTCGTAATAACGAACATAAGACTCTTGGCACATCGCCTCGGCCAGCGGCATATTCTTTCGCTTCACGGCAAGCCAGCGGTTCAGTTCATCACGCAGACGCATCGGGTGGGCTTGAAAGTGAAATTGATTAATGAGCGGTATGTTATAGAGGTTGTGTGAGGAGAAAAAAACAAAGCCTCCCGGGCGGCACACTCGTTGCATTTCACGCAGCGCTTGAAACCTGGCTGCTTTGGTCAGGCAATCGATGGAGTTAAAGCTGAACATCACGAGGTCAAATTCACCGTCTCGGAAGTCGCTAAGATTGGTGGCGTCAGCCACATTAAAAGTTGCGTTAGTAAAGCGGTCGGCGTATCGGCGTTTGCATGTGTCGATCATGTTGGGAGAGAAATCGGCGCCTACATAACGGGCTGCCAATTCCGCGAAGTAAGAAGTGGTGCGCCCGCCGCCAACTCCTAGGTCTAGCATTTCGACCTGCGGCCACCGGTTGCGCAGCAAGCCCAGCAGGCGGCGCTCGGCGGTATACAGATGCTCCGGGCGCGCTTTGTAGCGGCTCACGGTGGACTGTGAATCCCAGTAATTGAGTTGGGAGTTGGATGACATTGGAGTCGCATTAATGCAGGCGAATGAACCCGTCAATGTGAATGAATTGCGTAGACCGCTTGCGCCCGAGTTTATCGCTGCTAACTTTAAGAAAAAGATGGCTGCTACAGCATCTCCTCACCTGCCCGCATTACTAGATCGAGCTGCCATACTCTGGCCTGAGCGAATGTTTCTGCTCGGCTCGAAACCTTTGACTTATGCCGTCTTTGCAGACAAGGTAACCCGCATCGCTTCCTCGCTCTTGAAGCTGGGCCTTGGGAGAGGTGATCGAGTGGTCATCGTGGCGGAAAACTGCTTGGAGGGCGTGTTGCTCGCCTTTGCGACAATGCGGATCGGCGGCATGTTTGTCATCCTTTCTCCACAGACAAAAGCAGAGGGCCTGCGGCGGGTCATGGCGCAATGCACGCCGAAACTCGTGATGCTCGACGCAGGGACGGATTTCCTGAGTAGTGAAATTGACTCTGCTAGACTAGTGCATAGCGACAGGAATTTTGAAGCCTTGATCGACTCAGATTCCACCGGCGTGCCAGGATTCCCCGGTATTGATCAAGATCCAGCGTTTCTGGTCTTCACTTCTGGCTCGACCGGGGTGCCGCGTGGCGTCATCCTCAGTCATGACAACGTGGTATTTGTCTCCGCAGCCATCCAAGCGAGGCTGGGCTATGTGGCTGATGACCGTATTGCGGTGTTTCTGCCAATGTCGTTTGATGTTGGCTTGTACCAGCTCTTTCTCGCCATGCAGGTGGGAGCGGCTGTTTTGCTTAACAAGCCGCAGATGGCGGGGCCCGAACTCCAAAGCACACTCGCGAATCATGTAATTAGCGTGCTGCCCGGCGTCCCGACGTTGTTTGCCGCACTCATCAAACTGCAAAGCCGGCGTGCTGTGCAGTTGCCAGCACTGCGGGTGGCGACAAACACCGGCGACCATCTGCCCGTGGCAAACATTGAGAAACTGCATGCGCTGTTTCCGGGATTGCGCGTTTTTCCGATGTATGGTCTAACAGAGTGCAAGCGCATCTCCATTCTGCTGCCGGAGGAGTGGCGGGCGCGACCAGATTCGGTGGGCCGGGCACTTGATGGCACTGAGGTGTTTACGGTTGATGCCGAAGGACGGACTCTTCAGCCGGGTGAAGTGGGTGAACTTGTTGTGCGAGGACGCCACCTGGCGCAGGGCTACTGGGCTGCGGAGGAAGAGACCGCGAAGCGGTATCGCCGCATCGGTCCAGGTCGTGCGCGCGTGATGTTCACTGGCGACATGGGGCGTGTGGATGAAGAGGGCTTCATTTACTTCGTTGGACGTGGCGACTTTCTTATCAAACATCGCGGTCACCGCATGAGTCCGCTGGAGATCGAAGAGGCGGCGTGTACGATTCCTGGCATCGTCGCTGCTGGAGTGGTCCGCAACGATGCGGATAGTCAGCTGCATCTATATTTGGAAACGTCCGTGACGATAGATTCTGATGCCGTCATCCAGTGGCTCCGTGAACGGCTGGAAGAAGTGAAAGTTCCAGAGTGTATTCATTTCGTCACCACGCTGCCAAAGTCGGCCAACCTCAAGCTCGACCGCAAGGCCTTGCGCGCGCTTCTTGCTCAGCCATGAAAAAGGACTTGCTGATTTCACTCGCCCAACGTCACAGCACGCCGTTCTATGCGTACGATCTAAGTGCAGTGGCCACACGTGTGAATGCGCTGCGTGCGGAGCTCCCTGTGCAGGCGCGGCTTTTTCAGTCTTTCAAGGCCAATCCACTGCCCGCACTTGCACGAGAGGTGCGCGTAAATGGTGGTAGGGCGGAGATCACATCGGAAGGTGAACTGCGCGCGGCACAAGAAGCAGGTTTCACAGGTGATGAGCTGCTTTACGGGGGGCCGGCAAAAACGGAAGCAGAAATCGCGGCAGCCTTAAAGGCGGGTGTCCGCTGGTTTTCATGCGAGTCGTGGGTGGATGCGAGTCGTGTGTCCTTTGAGGCATTGAATGCACGGATCGAGGCGCAGGTGCTACTGCGTGTGAATCCAGCCGAGGCACCCTCCGCAGGGCTGGCGATGACCGGTGTGGAGAGCCAGTTTGGCTTTGATGAGGAGATGTTGCTGACTACTGCGCGTCCAGATTTGGGCGGAATCGCGCTGCGCGGTGTACATGTTTATTTTGGGTCACAGATTGCGTCCCGCGAGGCGCTAGTGGAAAATACTCGCCGTGCGTTGGGGGCTGCGGAGCGTGTGTCCACGAAGCTGGGCTTTCAGTGTGATGTTGTAAATGCTGGCGGCGGCTTCCCTTGGCCGTATGGCAACGATGGTACAACGCCGGACCTCGCTGGGATGAGGGCGGATCTTGAGGAACTGTGGCAGGCGTGCCCTTTCAATGGTCAGGCAGAGCTGTGGTTTGAGTCGGGTCGTCACCTCGTGGCTTCTTCTGGCACACTTGTGGCTCGTGTGATGGATGTGAAGCAATCCCGGACCAAGTGCTACATTGTGCTCGACACAGGTATTCATCATCTCGGCGGCATGAGCGGGCTGGGAAGGCTGCCGCGTGGAGGAATGACGTTTTACAATCTCACGCGCGGTGTGACGGGGGATGCGATGACGTGCGATGTGGTGGGGCCGCTTTGCAGCCCACTCGACAGCCTCGCACGCGGCATCTTGCTCCATGAGACGCGGCCAGATGACCTGATAGCCATCCCAAACGTGGGCGCTTACGGTTTGACTGCGAGCCTGATAGGTTTTCTGAGCCACTCTGCGCCTGTGGAAATTGCGTATCGCGGCTCGGAAATTGTCAGTGTCTTGCGCTTGCACACCGGGCATGGCACTGATTAAAAGTGCTGCAGCCAACCAGTCCCCCCCCCCCCGATGCCACTTACTGCAATTGATATTGAAGCCCGATTTGAGTCCGTTCTTCGTCCGCGCCTGCGATTGCTGGCTGCTGACCAGCCGCTGGATTACTCTGAAAAACTGGGCAAGCTTGGTCTCGATTCGATGGCGGCGATTGATCTGCTCATGGATATCGAAGACAGTGTCGGCACCCCAATCCCTGATGAGTTGCTCACTGCGGATACCTTTGCCACAGCACAAAACCTGCTGGACACGCTAAAGAAACTCGCTGTCGCCTGAAATTTGTGAAACTTACTTATCAGAACGAGCCTGTGGAGGTCTTCACGATGAATCATCGTGTCAAGAACATGTGGCAAAGCCCGGGTGAGCAGGTTTCAGGCGCATGGGAAGACATCAAGATGGTGGTAAGTCACACAGACCGCTTCGGGGGAAGTGGTGTGTTATTCTTTGAGGGCAATGATGTGCCCATTTCTCCCTGGCTTGCTGGTGCCTATACATTCTCCAGCACGGAGCGTCTCAGTCCGCTGGTGGCGGTGAACCCGGTGTTCATGCATCCGTTTCAAGTGGCGAAGTTTTGCGCCGGCTTTGCCATCATGCATGGCCGTCGGACCTTTCTTAACATGATCACAGGTACGGCAGTGAGTTATCTGGAGGCGTTGAATGCCAGCCTCCCGCATGATGCACGCTACCAGCGGCTGCGCGAATACGCGCTTGTGGTCCGACAACTGTTGGCGGCTCACGGTGAGCCGGTGACGTATCACGGGCAGTTCTACCACCTTGACAACGCGAAGCTTGAGGTGGATGTGCCCGACCATCTGCACCCGGAGTTTTTCATTGCAGGTCAGTCGGAGATCGCGAAGCAGGTGGCACATGACATCGGTGCCTGCCATATGGTGATGATGGGTCCGAACCTGCTCGACGACATGCCTGATGGCGTACGGGGGATGCACTATGGAATCATGAGCCGACCGACAGAAGATGAGGCATGGGCCGCTATTGCCGCCATGTTTCCGCCAGATCAGCGAATGCAGCGCATGCAAGCGATATCAATGACGAACACGGACGGCGAGTGGAAAAAGAAGTTATACGAGTCTGCGAAGCTGACCGGGGCAAAGAGGGGTTATTGGATGGAGCCTTTCGCAAACTTCAAGGCTGACAGGCCTTACTTTGTCGGTTCGTGTGAGCAGAATGCGTCATTGCTGGCGGGCTTCGTGAAGCGTGGGGTGAGGCGGTTCATCATTGATTTTCCAGGCTGGGAGGAGGGCTATACGCACACGGCTGCAGCATTTGCGCTGGCGCAGGAAATGCTTGACGCGGCCTAGCCTTTCACATGCCGTAGTCGCCGTCCAGCAGTACGCTCCTGCGTTCGGCGTTCTCTAGTGAAGGGGGTAGAGAGAAGTAAAGTTTGGAAGGACGCTTGACCCGGACCAATGCGGGTGCTTTATGCCACGCAGATGTTGGCCCCAAGGCCATGATCTCAATGAATCGCCGCTCATCAGTTAGCAGGGATGGCTGGAAGCAGATCTGGCCCAGAGCCGCTAGGACTTCATTCATGTCCTCACTTGTGGTAAACCAGTCCACCGCCAGCCAAGCCGGGTGCCCCTTGAGCTCATGCTCCTGCAGCATCAAGTACGAGGAGAGGGTGCCTTGCTGATCCACCACACCGATGAAGCGCGGACGCAGGCATGGCGCGTCCTGCGTCCAGCGCAGGTAATCAAGGTCAATCCATTTCTCCACGCGGGCAGAGCGCATAAACGGCCGCTCAATGGCAGCTACTTCAGCAACATCGAATACCAATCTGCGCTGGGGTTGCAGTGGCGGGTATCCACCTCTAATCCCCCCAAGCATGGCTGCCAGCGGACCAAGCAGTCTCCCTGTCACAAACACGTGTCCGATTCCCGCCTCCAAGGAACTGAAACCGATTTTCTCCAGCAGCGGACGCACAATAGGGCCCGGCGTACTGTCAACCATTCCCACGGTCCGTTTCAGTTCGCGGAGTTTTAGCAGCATTTGCACGCTGGTACCACGATGCTCCTGGGCCACGCGCCAGCTTGCGGGACAGATCATTGGAATGCGCCTGCCCTGCCAAGAGCTCCAGGAAGGAATGGCCGCCATGAATCCAATGACTCGCTGGTGGTCATCACGCTGCAACCAGCCTCGCAGCGGATGAGCATCGAGCGCAGGGTTCGTCGTCCACCAATGCTGCATGCGCCGCAGCCAGCTTTCTGCCGGGCAGGGGTTACCTTCGGCAGTCTCAAGAAACGCCGCGATTTCATGCCTTAGTGGGTCAGGCACGTCATCATGCAAGGTGTCGAGTGTGAGGCTCATGCGCGACTGACACTTTGCCAGATGAACCGGCTGTCAACTTGTTGCGTCAGGATGTTTTTAGACCTATAACACAAATCATGTCGCTTGATGCAGCCACTCGCTCAGTATTTGACCGTGTCTACAGCACGGAGTTGGTCTATGAGCCGGATTGCTGGAAGCTTTGCGGGGATGCCCACTGCTGTCATTTCACCAGACACAAAGCCAGATTTCGCATGATGGCGAAGGGGGAGACCTTCCAGGAGATTCCACTGCTTCCTGGAGAGTGGGACTATCTTACCGAGCGCGGCTGGACAGCCCAGTTTGGCGACCATGAATTTCGTGCGAGCACTTATGAGGCGGGAGGTCGCGAGTTTCGTGTGGAGTCGGTGATCAGTCGCCGACCAATGTGTGCCTGTGAGCATGGGACACGCACGACGATCTGCCGCCTTTATCCCGTGCTCCCAGTGTATGACGTTGCCGGACGGGTGATTGCCACGGAAGTGCTCGGCACCTATGAAGAACTTGAAAAGCTTGATGGTCTGGAACCGCTCTGCAAGATCAGTGCGGCACCGCTGGCACAAGTGAATATTTTCCTCGAATTGGCGAATGTTATCGGCAGTCATCCCGTGCTCCTTGTTTACCTCCGCGCGTATCATGCCACGAAGCGCCACGTGTTTGACCGGCTGGGGGCGAGGCTCGCGGCAGGGGAAAGTGGCAGTGCGTTTCAGTTGTTCGAACGTGGCTACCTCCGGCGTCAGTTGATTCAGCACGACGAACTGCGTGCCTCGCTGGCTGCGATTATCGATGACACTCGCGTGATCCATGGTGGAGCGTTCGACGATGCGTGGCGTGCGCTGCATGAGACCTTGGCCTGATGAGGCATCCTTTGTTCGCGCCGCATCATGCGGCAAGGAGCTCTGTTTTCCATGTCTTTGGATTGCAATATCTGCCGTTTGAGTTCATTACTCGTCTCAATGCTCAACGATTCCCCGCCTGCAAAATCAGCCTTAAAAAGTCGGGTGCTCTTGATCTCACACAACTTCCCGCCCACCCAGGGGCCAGAGTCTGCCCTTGTGAGATTGAACACGCTGGACCTCCTGAGGCGCGGCTGGCAAGTCTCTGTACTTACCACGACAATGGACCACATTTATCAGGGGATGGACCAGACTATGCTCGACGGGCTGCCGCCGGAGCTCGAGGTCATCCGCACGCCGAGTTACGATGCGGTAATCCGCAGGCGCTGGCCTCGTGTGGCGCGTGTGGTGATGACGGTACTTCGCAGGTGGGTTTTGCCCGAAGTGTTCCTCCTCTGGTTGTTCTCGTCAGTGCCTGCAGGGAAGCGTTGGCTGCAAAAGCATGGTCCAGCGATCTTGTATTCCCGTGCCACCAAACATGTGAGCAATGTCACGGGTTGGTATCTCAAGCGCGCCACTGGGCTGCCGTGGGTCGCCCATTTCAGTGATCCTTGGATTGAGCGACATCTCAACGGTTTTCAAAGATGGTTCGCCCGGCAGTTCGAGAGCCGCATTATCCGTGACGCGGATGCCCTCGTCTTCGTCACCAAAAAATTGGCCGATCGTGTTTTGCGCTCCTATCCTTCAGTCGCCCACAAGACGCACATCATCCCGCATGGGTATGCCCCGCTGGTGGGATCTCTGACTCCTGTGAAGGGCGCGGGCCAGCGTCCGCTTCAGGCGCTCCATGCCGGATCCTTCATCCCTGGGTATCGAGACCCTGCCAACCTTCTCGCAGGACTCGCTCTGCTGAACCAGCGCTTGCCACTGCAAGGCTGCTTGCTGCTGACCTTCGTTGGTCAGGACACCACCGTCTACCAGCCTCAGGTTGAGGCCTCCGGCTTGGCTGGAGTCGTTCGACTACTTTCATCCGTTCCTTTCGAGCAATGCCAGCAAATGATCGGCCAAAGTGATCTGCTCCTAGTTTTAGACACGCCGGGCTATGGCGGAATATTCCTGCCCACCAAGCTCATCGAGTACCTCCCGTATGAGAAGCCAGTGCTTGGACTGACCGAGCCGGACAGTGTTGTGCATGAACTGCTTAGGGAAAGTAACCAGTATTTTGCGGATCTGGACAGCCCGGAGGATATAGCTGCAGTTTTTGAGCGCCTACTTCTTCAATGGCAAACAGGTGTCTGGGAGATCTCCACAAAGGCACGTTCGTGTGTCTTGGAATACCGTATCGATCGCGTTAATGTCAAACTCGACGATCTTTTGAACTCGTTAGCGGCCAAGTTGCCAAAAAATACCGCCTGAATTTTCTCCTCCAAAAGCAGAAATGATGGGTGGTCTCAATAACTACAAAGCGCGACACTCTTCCTTGTCAAGGTGATATGGGAGTGACAACTAGCGGTTATCATTGCAGGAATATATTTTACTTTCCTTACTTTGCGAAGCATTTATCCTTCAGGTGGGAGGTCTTGTTTCTCCTGAATTTTTATTTGTAAATAATGAGCCTGCGTCCGGTAATCCAAGACACTGCCGCCATTTTTTTAAATGGCATCGGACGTCATCTTCATCGTGGCCAGTTGCGCGTGCTCATGTTTCACGGGCTGACTGACTGCGTGCACGAAGGATTGGAAAACTGCCAGTACAAACATCTGGACTTGAACCGCTTTGAGTCGCTCGTGATTCATCTGGCTGCCAATTATGATGTGCTTTCCATGGACGAAGTGGTGGAATGCCTTCAAACCGGTGCCTCGCTGCCGCCATTTCCTCTCGTGATCACATTCGACGACGGTTTCGACTCGAATTACAAACTGGCATACCCAATTCTGAAACGCTACGGCTTGCCGGCGATCATCTACTTGGCCACGCAATTTGTGGACGAGAAGATTCCCATCTGGGTGGACCGTGTCGATTATGCGATGCACCGCGCTGGAAGGAGCAAGCAAAACCTGGTCGCTTTCAAGGATCACCTCAAAGTGCGCCCGCATGCAGAAATTTTGGCTGCGGTCAGTCTGTTGGAGGAGGAAACTGGTCATCGCCTTGACCGGGTGGACAAACCCCACATACAGGCCATTTACCGGGCGCTGAACTGGGATCAAGTCCGTGAAATGGCAGCGAGTGACCTGATCTCTTTTGGCTCTCATACCCATTCGCATTTGATCATGGGCCGCACCTCAGCGGATGTTGTCCGCAATGAACTGACAGAATCGCGTGCCATAGTAGAACGCGAGACCGGACGTCCGTGTCATCATTTTTGCTATCCAAACGGTTCCACCGGTGACTTTTCCGAAGTATCGGAGCAAATCCTGCGGGAGATGGGTTTTCGTTCCTCCATCACCACGCTCGGTGGCTTGAACACTCTGCCAGTGTCTCCATTTCTACTGCGCCGTCTCGGCATGACCAACAACCTGCGACCTAAGCAGTTTGAGCAGTATCTCGCTGTTGGTGACGCTTCCTTAAAGGGGATATTTGGGAGGCATTTGTTTGCCACCTAGCGATGTGAAGTCGTTAATTCGAGTTTTTGGAGACTGGCGGCAGCTTTTTGGCAATGTTCCAGGAGAGCAGTGCCTAGCGACTAGTCTTGGTGTTGCGCCAGCCACGCGCTTTTGTTCATCATGGCCTGTGCTGCAGTACTGTCGTTAGGATTGGCGGCTCAATGATTCATGTGACACCGACCAGGCATTCCCTGTGTTGGATCATGCGTGAGAGCACCTCATTCAAAATTTACCACGCGCCCAGAGCGTGGATCGTTAGCTTGTGGTCATAATGTCCAGACAAGTCATGCCAAGATCCAGCGTTGTTCAACAGGGAGAACAAGTCAGAGATGACGATTTCCATTTTTGCTCTGGAACTGCCTCCAGTAATCAGGGCACGTTGATTTCGAACCGCTTTTTCAGCGGCTCCCGCCATGGAAAGCATCAGGTTTTCATCTGTCTGGCTCCTTGACTGAATGTCCGCGGACTTCCAATCGACAGGCTTCAAAAACACTTCCTAGCATTGACAGTGGCGAGTTGGTTTTGAATGGCGGCTCAACAGCGCTCAAACAGTGGCGGGGCTGATCAATTCGCTGGTAACTTTGTTATTTGGGCAACTTTTTTGATGATATTATAAAGTTTTCCCCGCCATGAGCCAGGGTTGGTGGCTTGTAAATCCACTATTTGCCGTTCCTCCTCGCTCCAGTCGCTTTTATAACTGGCCTTGCCGGCGAGAAAGTCATATTCCCGAATGCCATTGTCGATGCACCAACGCATGATCTCAGTGAGCATCAGTTTCCCGGCGCTCTCTTTCTCCCACTCTGGCAGCCAGCCACCTTGAAAGCTCCATCCTTTTCCGCCATACACGAAGTCGTAACGGCCGGCGATAATAATCCCGTCAACCTCAAGAAAGATGAGAAGCAGGTGGCCGCATGCGTGCAATCTCTCCGCCACGCGGTCATGAAATCGCACATAGCGCTGAGAAAGAAAACTTCTGCGCTGCACACCCCAGCGATGTTCGTTTAGCTCACGAATCTTTGCCATTCCCTCTGCGACGCTCATGTCGCGGCCAGCCAGCCGGATGGCTGTTGAATGATCGCGATGGAACTTGTTGATTCGCTGGCGAAATTTGGCTCTGCGGCTGTCCAAAAAGCCCTGCCAGGTATCCGGCAGGCGTAAAAAAGGTGCCTTGGAAGTGGGAATGACATGAATGCATTGTCTGCGCGAAGCAAACTCCTGCTGCAATAGCGGGATCGTTATGGAATCGACTCGCATCGTCCCAAAATATAGCAAATCCCAGGACCTCCCCACGTTGAGGAAAAGAAAATCGCAAAACGCCGCAACGGTTGCCTGCTCATGACCCTGGAGCAAAATCCAATCGAGATATTCGGATGCTGTGTCTGCCTTCTGCCCCACAAGGATGATTCGCCTGATCCAACGGCCAACGGGACCGGTGCCGTGGTCGAGCATCATCGGGGCCACGCCAAGCAGCCTGCCATCAGCATCGCGAGCGGTAAGCACCATCCATTGCTCACCTTCACCATAGACTTCCATCCAGGAATCGAGCCATGGCCAGGAAAGGAAGACGCCATTCGCTGCGCTGTTACCGACTAATTCCTGCCATTCCGCCTCCAACTGGCACCACCCATCCATGTCACTCACACACGAAACGCGGAGATTGGATGAGTTGATGGTGCCTGTGGCGGACATGCGGAGAATAATAGAGGACATATTCTGACTCGTGAGACACCGGGTCAACTGATTCGCCCACAAAGACAGAGTTTCTTGCCTTCGTAGTCGCAGAATCTAGCGGCTAAACAACTTATGGCTGCCAGAGTCCTCTGTTGTGTTATTCGTCTCGCACTTTTATCCTCCCACATCCTGGCCGGAATCGTCTCTCGTGCGGCTGAGAAAAGGGTGGATGTTAGGGCTGGTTTTATCTGCGGGTGCTCACGACGACAAATCCACACACCTTGCCACCGATGGATTTCACTTTCATAGCGGGCCTGCCGATGGATGCGGTGATGGAGCGCAGGCCAGCCGGAAGTGGGTGCTCTCCGAGCGTTAATTGCGTGTCGACAACTCTGGCTACGGTATTGCTCGGCGGGTATCTGTCACCGGAAATTTTCTTTCCTTGGGTGCTTCCCTCATGACGTCTGAATTAAAAAAACCGATCTGCCATAGGTGGCGCATTTGAGCGATCCCTGGGTCACTGCTGAGATTCCCTGTCGCAGGCTCATGTGCTAGATATGCCCGCTGTTAGAGCAGCAGTTCCTGCCTCGTGGCTTAGAAGCGCACGTATCATTCTGCATCTACAAGCCTCTATCAGCCATCATGAACCAGATGACTGTTTGCGAAAAGGCCTATTTCCAGCTCGTCTCGATCAAATCCGCGCTGAAGGTCTGCGGAAAGTGCTTGTGAAGCTCCTCGTAGGCAATGTGCAGGCGCTCGCGATCCTCAACGCGTGCAAGTGTGGGATGAGGGCGCCAGTGTGGCTGCGCAATATCATTCGTCCATGGCTGGCCTCTGCGTTCCCCAGAGTTCTTCAGCAAGGTGTTGAGCTTTTCGCGTGAAATGTGGCAGGCGATATTATCCACCGCCCACTGCCGAGGGGTGAGGCGGCAGGACCTTTCCAACAGGCTCATGAGGTCCTCGTGCATGCGAGCGGGGCGCAACCGGCAACCTGTTTGCGCGTTGATGTAGGCCAGTGGTCCTACATGCGCATCTTCACGCATTGCGAGGGCACATCCCGCGAAGAGGCTTTCAACTGCCGCCACACAGCAGCCTTCGCGCCGGCTCATGATGACGGAGACCTTTGCCTTGCACTGGTGGCGGGCTACTTCAGCTATCGGCAAGGATTCGTGAATTTCGAGAATCTGAGGCACGCCGAAGTCGCTTGCGAGCCTCCGAATTGTCTCGGTGCTGCGTCCCGGCTCACGCTGGCCGATGAGCACGATCTTCAAATCTGCCGGCATGCGCCGCAGGGCACGGAAGAGCTCCCAGTGACGTTTGAATTCGCCCCAGTTCGCAACCATCACGATGTCCGTCACGCGCTCTGCGGGCGGTCTGGGCAAATAGAGTTCTGGGTTGATCCAGTCACATGGCAGTGTCTGCAGGCACCGCAAACGAGGGTGAAAGGCCTCGATTGCCTCTATTTCACCATAATTGCAGCTCTGGACGAAGATCTCTCTTTTCAGGCACGCCGCAGCGAGTCCCAGAACCGCATAATCCGTGGGCGACCAGCTTGTGGAAAGCACCAGATCATAATGCTCATCGAACCAACGCCGACCGCATTCGTCGAGGCCAAGGAGCAGCTTGGCCCAGTTGTATTCGAATGTCATGAGCAGCACTCCTTTCTCACTGCCTGGCCCAGGGGCTTTTAAAATCACGCTGCGGGTGAGATGCGGCTTTTCCTTCAATAATTTCGAGTAGCGCGGCTCGGCACGAATGGCTTCTTCCCACGGCGCAGGATTATCAAAGCCAGGGTTTCTGCGGAGCGCCTGAACGGCTTTCTGGCGGGTGGCCGCGCTTTCTAGCATTGTCAGTGCCCGGGAGAGACGAGTGATGCGCACTGCCGGTGCCCCCGTGAGCATTCCGCGAGCATTCCAGATCAACCCGTTCACATGGCGAAGCGTTCGCGAATAGCGGACGGAATCTTTCAGAGGTTGCAAAGAGGCGGGAAATGACATCGAAAATGATCAATTTTATAATAGGAACCCATGCCGTTCTGGCAAGCGGTACTGCGTTGGGCGGGTTGAAAGCAATCTGTTGATTGCGTGCGCGAAATGAGGTGACATTCTGCCAGAACCCGATGACATCCGATTCTGAGATACTCCTGCACGAAGCTGTTCCACAGACTCAAACGGTCGTGGGCGTGTCGGAGAAATCGGAACATCAGGGGCTTTGGAGCTATCGCATCGCTTTCCTGTTCCTTGCCTTGTATTACATTCGTCCTCAGGACTGGTTGCCCGGCATGGCGGGCATGAACATCATTCGTCCTGTGATGGTCCTATGGGTAATGGCAATGGTTGTGGAGGGACTTCACAGCCCTTTGCGCGGATTTTTCAGGACTGCGCATGATTGGGCCATGCTGGTTTTCTACATTTATGTGGTGTGGAACGCGCCCAGTGAGGCGGGAGCTGGCAGTGCAATGTTCTCGCTGGTCATTTTTTACTACCTAACCACCCAGTCGCTTTCGAGCTGGAAAAAATTGCTGGGCTATCTCCGAGCGTGGACGTGGCTGCTCATCATAATCGCCCTCTTTGGAGTGCTGCAAACTTTTGGCATCGACGTCACCGGTGGCAAGGAGATCACCGACTTCGGCAAAGGACGGCTTGCCCTTGGCACATGGACCTGCAATAACCCGAATGCGCTTGGCCATACCGTCGCGGCTGCGGTTCCTCTTTGCTACGTGATGCTTTTCTGGCGCATGAGTGGTTTTAGCCGCATGGTGCTTTTTCCTGCGGCTTTAACACTCATCGTCGACTGCGCTTGGAATACGCAGTCCAAGGGCTCATTCCTCGTCGGTGCCGGATTGGGAGTGCTCGTGTTTGTAATGGGACGTCCGAAGTGGGTGCAGATAATCGTTCTTGCCTCAGCCATGACGGTAGGGGTGGGGGCGCTGAGCTTCATGCCGCGCATGGAAAGCATGGGCAGCCTGAGTTCGGAGGAAGGAGTGATGGGACGTCTGATGGCGTGGGAAATGGCTCGAGAGGCTTATGATCGCAACACAACTGGTGCAGGCTGGAAGCAGTTTCGCGCTTATATCACCGTCAAAGAAGGTTCACGCTGGATTGTCGAGGACAAGTCTACGCATAGCAGCTATGTGCAGGTCGCAGCAGACCTCGGCATGCCCGGGCTCTTTCTTTGGCTGCTCATCCCGATTTGCACCTTACGCAGTGTCATTTTTGCCAATGTGGAAAAGAACGGACCGGAGGAACGATGTCGGCGTGCCATTCTGCTGCTCGTTACCGCCTACATGGTCTCCAGTTGGATGATCAACCGGGAATACCACACTGAGTATTACCTAATCGCTGCGGTAGGGGCCGCTTTCCACCGACTGATAACCGCACAAAGGCTGCAGGAGCAGGCAGTCACTGGCACCGCGGAAAAGTCTATGGAAAAGGATGCTGAGTCGCAGCAGGTGGAGTGGAGCCTCTCTTCTTCCGTGGATGCGCCCTGGATCAAGCACTCCGAGGGTAAAGCGGCAATTGCATCCAAACGTTTGTGGCTGCGTCTCGACTGGATAGACTTCGCGGCGACGTGGGCAGGCACTTGGGTGGTCGTTTATATCTGGGACTACGTTCTGCGAAGTCTGTGAGTGCGATGTACACGTGGGTATTTTTTGGTTCGTTTTAAGTGACATCTGCATACTAAAATATCGACCTCACGAACTTGACATTGAGTTTATGCAGCGCTTCTTCAATACGTTCTGCGCCCCAAAATACATTATTGCTATGAGAATGATTACTCCAATTCCAGTGCGCCTTGGATTGCTTTGCTCACTATTGGCTTTTTTATTTACAGGGTGCCTCCAATACCCACTTGGCAACAGTCGAGGCGGCCAATATTTCGGTGGATATGGACTCGCAAACCGTCCCAGCTCATATGTTCCTCCCAAGGTTGCTCGTAACAATGATATGACATTGCACCCATGAATGTCCAGGGAAGCAGAGAAGTGAGTGCCATCTCTAACGCAGCTTTTACATTGCTTGAGACGCTTTGCATGATTGTTGCGCTTGCAATATTCACTTTGCTCTTGGCTGGAGTTTCAAAGCCGTTTTGGACTGGTAAGGAAATTGATGGCCCGGCCAAGGCTCACCCCGGTGCATCAGCACCGCCTGCTGAAGCATCGGTTAAATGAATTTTAGATTCAAAGGTATGCCTGCATTGGCTTGACGGATGAGCCCTGAGAACGGAATCGAGGTTCGTGCAATTGAGTTGATCATCATCACCCAATGAGTCTGTAGTGCCATGAGCCTACATATTGACAAGTTTTTAGGACGGTAAAGGGCTGGTAAATGGACCAATTTAGCCTTTGGGTATGCTTTGGCGGTCTTTAGTGTATGAAGGGGTGTATTGACCAAAATAAACCGGTGGCACCATATGGCGGCGAGAATCAGCATGGCTTAGAGCCTGTTATTAACTTTTGCCGAACAGAGAAGAGGGCATGAGGGGCGCGAAGGCCAGCCAGTGCATGCCAGTCAGAGTCGAAGCCAGACGCTCGTAGTCCCTTGAGAGGCGTTTGAAGCGTGCCGCCCGGCCTCCACCACCTAACGCTTAGGCAGCAGCACAAAACCCTTCTTGGCCTCCGAGAGCTTGACCACCTCCAGCTTGATGCCGTGCTGGTTCCTCACCAGTGTAACCTTGATCCACATAGGCCAGCCTGCGACGCTTGTGCTGGCGCTGCGGCACCCGCAACCCTTCCTGCCTCCAAAGGCGTGCCACACGCTTGCCGTTGATCTTCATGCCCTGCCTGCGCAGTTGCGCGGCGGCCATGCGATAACCGCGTCGCGGATGCGCCGTTGCATAGCGGCGCAACTCCGCTGCGAGCTTCGAATCCCTGGCAGGACGCGTGCAGGCGTAACGTTGAGTCGAACGTGGCTGATTGATGACCTTGCATGCCCGGCGCTGCGACACCTGGAGCTTGCGCTCCAGATGCGCGACTGCCTCGCGTTTGCGCGCCGGGCTCACCACTTTCCCTTCACAAGCTCCTTGAGCATCGCGTTGTCCAGTGCCTGATCGGCCACCAGTTTCTTAAGCCTGCTGTTCTCCTGTTCGAGTTCTTTGAGCCGTTTTACCGTGCTGCGATCAGCACCTCCATATTGCTCCTTCCTCCGGTGGTAGGTTGGCACGCTCACGCGACCTGCCGCGCGGTCTCCTCGGCCGTCTTGCCTCCGGCAATGAGGCCTGCGGCATCGCGCAGCTTCTTGATGATTTCCTCTGCTATGTGTCTCTTGCGTTTCATGTCGTCTGATGGTGCGCTTCGCGCACTTCAGACTCTCATAACATGTGGCTCGGCTTTTGGGGAGCAGATCTGCATGAGAAAAAACCGATGAAAACACAACGCTTTGCATGGTGGGAGCCGCTAAAAAAGCGGCTCAAAAAATGGTGCCTTAAACAATGGCGGTCGACCGCGAGCGTCGCTGGATCTTGTGCTTGAAGGCTTGTTCTACCGGTTGCGCAACGCGGGTCCCTGGCGTGACCTGCCTGAATGTTTTGGTCCGTGGCGCACCATCTATGGCTGGCATCGGCAGTGGGCTCGCGAA
The DNA here is from genome assembly GCA_903838675.1 of uncultured Verrucomicrobiota bacterium. Taxonomy (GTDB): domain Bacteria; phylum Verrucomicrobiota; class Verrucomicrobiia; order Verrucomicrobiales; family Verrucomicrobiaceae; genus Prosthecobacter. Next base: position 6,357 of record CAILZI010000034.1, on the reverse strand, counting down.
GGCCTCTGGAAGCGCATGCTCAACATGGTCTCCCGCAAAACCAGAAACCGCATCAGGCTGGTGGATGGCACGCATGTGGTGGTTCATCAGTGTGCCGCCAATCCTGCGGGTGGCGCAGACAAGCAAGCCATGGGCAAGACACGTGGAGGCTGCAACACCAAGATCATGGCCCTCACTGACGGGCGTGGGCTCGCAGTGAACCTGCTGCTCGTCGAAGGACAGGCTTATGAAGGACACCATGTTCTCCCATTGCTGGGAAACCCTGCAGGGTTGTGCGTGGTTGGCGACAAAGGCTTCGACAGTGACAAGCTGCGTCAGCAACTTCAACTGCTTGGAGCAACCCATTGCATTTCGCGCAGAGCCAGATGCGGCATACAGCGCAAAGTCAGCCGGAAGCTTTACCGGCAATGCTATCGCATTGAGAACTATTTCTGCCGCCTGAAACGCTGGGCCTGTGCCAGCACTCGGCGAGACAAACTCGCCTCACATTTCCTCTCACTCATCGAGTTTGCTGCCGTCGTCGACTGGCTTCAATACGGACGATGAGGGTTTTCAAACACCGCCTAGAGTCTGCAAAGCAGTAGTGAGGCCGGTGGAGCAAAGGTCCGAATGGTTGACAGCAGCCGAACATCGGCTGGAATCAGTGCGCATTTCCACTGGCTTCGCCACAAGAAAAGCCACCGAGATTTCTAGGAGCTAACACAGAAGATATGGGCTGAAAATCACCAACAATGTATGCATTTCTGCATCAATGTTTCGATGCTGCCAGCTCCGTAAAAGCGATAGCCTTGTTCACGGAAATACGATACAGATCACTTTTGGGAAACCAAGGGTCGGGGGTTGCAAAGTGGGGCGGGGGCTTCCAATCTCCTGAAATGGAATCCGCGCAACCTACTTCAGCCACGTCCCCTGAACTCGAACTTGCTCTGCGCAATCGGATTTTCCGGTGGTTTTGGCTGTGGTTCGGTCGATTGCTCATCACACTGATGTGGATCTGGATAACTTGCCTATGGCTTATGTCATTGAGTTTGCGGTATCTTGGCGAGGCAAATCTTTGCACTGCTTTCCTATTATTTTTGCCCCCGTTGCTGTGGATTCTACCGGGATTGATGATGTGGCCTTTGGCATTGCTGACTCGGTGGCGCGCTGCGGTTGTTCTTGGCGCCGTGGCAGGTGTCTTTTTTTTCACTCAAGCAGGATGGCAAGTCAGAAAGGTCACCCCTGCCTTGCCGAGGGATCAGCGTAGCAGTGATTCTATCGTGATTTTGACCAACAACCGTGGGCAGGGCGGGGGGCAGAGCTTGCGGCCCTTCAAAAATCTCATCCAGCCTGACATCATGGTCTTTCAGGAGTCCTCAGTACCAGCCGCAACCTATTTGGCTGATCCTGGGTATGCTGAATTCAAATATGGAGGGACGGCAAACGAATTCACTTTGATCAGCCGTTTTCCAGTTGGGCCAGCCAAACTGCTGACCTGGGAGGGAAGTAAAAACGCAAGACCATTCGTTTACGCCGCACGCTTTGAGGTGGATTGGAATGGATCCATGGTCGCCGTTTACGTGGTTCACTTGAAGTCTCCTCGCGAAGCCTTGCTTGGAATTCGATGGGGTGGGTTCCTGCGTGGTATTCCGGTACCCTTCAAAGGCTGGCGTGACAGGAAAGAGAAGGACATGGCTTTCTGGAGGGATCAGATTTCCATTGCAGAAGATTTGGAGAGTCAAGTGTCTGCCGATTTGCTGCCGTGCGTTGTCGCGGGAGATTTCAATGCTCCTCATCTTGGTGCCATTTACCGGCTTCTGACGCGTCACCTGAAAAATGCACATGCCGAAGCCGGTCATGGATTTGGCTTCACATTCCCTGGTGAGACCCACAACCCGCTTTCGCTGGGAGGGCCATGGCTGCGAATTGATCACGTCCTGATGGATTCCCGCTGGGAGGTGGGCGCTTGTTGGACGGAAGACCTGAGGAAATCTCAACACCGGGCTGTGGCGGCAATGCTAAGGTTGCGTCCACAGTTAAAAAATCAATGAACTCAATCTAAGGCAGCGGTTGCAGGCTGCGCGCGGTGACTTGGCTGGAGGAGTTGTGATCTTGATGCTCCGGCGAGGTGTTGAAACACATGGAGGTAAGCCTGTGTCATCGCCTGCAGCGAAAATTCCTTTTGAGCTGAATCGCGTGCATTCATTGAGGCTTGAGCAAGTAGATCCGGGCGAGATCTCAATTCCTTGATCTGAGCCGCCAGTTCTTGAGATGACTTGATCTGTCCCAGAAACCCATTGAGGCCGTCCGTGATTACCTCTGCTGCGCCGCAAGCGGCATGGGCTAAGACGGGAATTCCGCTTGCCATTGCCTCCAGTACTGCGTTGGCGAGTCCTTCATGTGAGGAAGGCATCACAAGGATGTCCATGGCCTGGTAGAATGGGGCTGGCTCCTGTTGATGTCCCATGAGATGGATGCGACTGCAATACTTGCTAAGCTGGACGCGTTCTCGCACCGCTTCACGTTCGCTCCCACCATCCCCTAGAATCATCAAATGCAAGTCCGGTTGCTGTTCGGCCAAGGCCTCGAATGCCTCGATTAGCATGGGATATCTCTTGGTGGCGATGAAGCGACCGACGGCACCTAGCATGAAGATTTTCTCAGGGAAGTTGATCTTCTGGCGGGCTTCCAACCGGCTCGCGGCAGGTTGAAAACGATCACAATCAACGCCATTGCGGATGCTTATAATTTTTTCTGAGGGAAGGTCTAGTGAAATTAACTCTTCTCGCAAGCCTTCAGATACGGTATGAACCTTCCTGCAGAGTTTGTAGAGCCTTCGGCGCTGTTTCAGGCGCCGTGGGCTTAGCGAATCACCTTGCAAAGTTCCATGCTCACCGTGCAGGATTGGAACTCGCCACAAGGAGGGAGTCAGCAGTCTGGCTGTTGCCGCATAAATCAGTGGCCCAAGGTTGTGGGTGTGAATGATGTCGGGTGCGAGGTCGCTTAGACTTCGCCCCAGCCGCCAGCATGCTTTCCAGTCCCAGCCAGGTCGGCGACCAAGGCTTTTGACCGAAATGTCCGGGCTGAGCCGCTTGGCAAATTCTCCTGACTCTTCCAAGCAGAGAAAAGTCATGGAGACCTCCTTTCTATCCAGTTGATTTGCCAGATTCACGACACCGTTTTCCATTCCGCCTGGCTGAAGGGAAAAGACAACCTGAGCAACCACAAGAGGCTTCATTCTGAAGAAAAAGATAAATCGTTGAACATGCAGCGGCTGGTCGAGCGTAACGCTGAGATGAGTCATGCACGGTCAGGCTCAGACTGCAAGATTTGGATCGCAGATTTTACACATTCAGAATGGTCTTTTGTGAAGATTGACAATGCGATTTACTTGGGTCAGTCTCATGAGTGTTGAGCAATGCAGTTGACTGCACGCATTTTCGATTATGAAAGACGTATTGGTTCGGTTTTTAACATTACAGCCGCTCAATGAGCACCCAATCATTCCATGGGGTCTGTTGCTTATTTGGGTGGCCTTGGTTGGGAACTGTTTTGCAAGCATCTGGTCGCAGCCATGGGGGCTTAAAACACGGTTGGTGTGGTTTTTCACAGTCCTTTTGATTCCAGTGGTGGGGATGACGGTGTATCTCAGTGTTTGTCTGGTCATGGCCGACTTTTCTTTCATTAGGTTTGTTATGGTTTCACCGAAAAGCACAAAACTTCCCCAAACTAAAACACTTAGGCTGCCTTCCAAGACTGTTTGATTTATCGACCTGCATGAATTCTACTCAGAACAATGGCTTTGATCTAGGGATAATCGTTTCCCGTTCACTCGCGTACTTTCGCCATGTGCGGTTGATGGTGGCGACTGGTTGCATTGGTGTTCTTGCTGGCATGGTTTTTTACGTTTACACCATTCCTCTCTATGAGGCTCGAGGGTTGGTTTACTTGCGCGCACATGGCAGTCCTGTCAGTGTTGCTGACGTTCCGGAAACTATGGAGTCCAGAACAATCAGTCGTTCTTTCATCCAAGAATTTACTTCCAAGCGCAATCTTCTCGAAACAGCAAAACGGATGAAAATTGTTGGTCCCAACGGGACTTGGGCGGATGTGTTAGATGCGGTGCCGGCAGTGACGGTGAGCGAGTTGGACAGCAGCCATATCGAGGTGGCAGTCCAGGCACGCAGCCCTGAGGTGCTTCATTCCTTTATCTCTGCAATGGTCGATGAGTTTCGGGAGCAACAACAGACTTCATGGCGGCAATATCGTGACGATGCTTTACAACGCTATGCTGACGAATTGAAGGCCCTTGATGCAAAGGGGCGCGAGGGGATGAAACAATTGTCTGCTCTTGAGCGGGAGGGAAAGATGGCGGAAACTTCACTGCGACAGACTAGGCTCAATGAACTACCCAAGGATTTGATCATCTCAAGGGAACTGGTCCAAAAGATGGGTGAAATTCAAAAGAGGATTGATTCCACGCCTGAAATTGGTGAGGCGTCCGCCGATCTCCTCCCTTTGCCGAAAGTGATTGAGGAGTTGTCGTTATTGACAACTTTTGAAAAGGAGAGAGATGTTAAGATCGGAGACGTGGTACGGCGACCAACTGCGACTGGCGGTTCTCCGCTCATTTCGGCTGGCGGTCCGAAAATGTCAGCCGAGGTGGTTGTGCAGCCTGGAATGGTTGACCCTTTGCAACCTTGGCAAAAGCTGGAAAAGGATCGACGAATCCTTGAAGGCAGCCTTCTGGAATTGGGTAAACAATACCTTCCAGAGCATGCTTTGATGAAAAAAGTCAATGAGGACCTGGAGTCCAATGAACGCGCATTGCGCGCCGAGCTGTCTTTCTCCCGGCAACGTTTCCAGTTGGAGCACGAACATTACCGCAGGAAGCTCGCAACATTGGAGGCTCAACTACCTGATTACCACAACGTCAATGAGCGGCTCAGCCTAGACAATCAGGCTTATAGCGACCTCGAAAAGCAGAATACGCTTTGGGACAAAGCGCGTGAGCATTTAGCGGAGAAACTGGCTGTAATCACCTTCGCTGAGCAAAGGGACTGGCTTGAGATCGCCTTTCAAGGGCATGTCTCTTTACGTGATAAAATTCCAATTTCACCGAACAAAAGTAAGCTCGCCTTATTGTCATTTTTCCTAGCTTTGGGATTGAGCATCGGAACCGCAACGGTGGTCAATATCTTGGATGCGAGTGCGTCCACCCTTCCACAGCTTGAGGCGGTGACTGGTTTGAAGGGGGTGGGCATTGTCCCTCACACAACAGCGGAGCTCCTGGAGGACATCTGCCGGTCCCCTGCGATTGGTTCCAAAGTTCCGAACTTCCTCTTGGAGAATTTCCGGCTCATGCGCAGTCATATTCTTCTTAATCCAGCTTCGTCCTCAAGACGGAACCAAGTGGTGATGGTCACCAGCGCGCGCGCCTCGGAGGGCAAGACGAGTATCGCTTGCAACCTTGCATGGGCATTCCAATCAATCGGCGGTCGCACCTTGCTGATCGACTGCGATTTGCGCCGCGGTCGCGTGCACCATTTCACCAAGCTTCCCAATGAAATTGGCCTGACTCCGCTTCTGCTGGGGAAGTGCACTCTCCAGGAGGCAATTGAGAAGACGCCATTGCCTTTGCTCGACGTTATTCCGCGTGGGCACATTATCATTGGCACCACAGACCTTCTCGTGCAGGCTATTTTCCACGACTTGATCACCAAACTTCGCGGTGAGTATGACCACATCATTCTAGACACACCGCCAGTGCTGGGGCTAAGCGAAACTACCAGCCTGCAAAAAGTTGTAGATGGAGTGTTAATGGTGGTGCGGGCAGAAAAGACTCCCCGCAAGGATGTTTTAGATGCTGTTACCTTGCTGCGGAAAGCCGGGGCATACTTTTATGGTTTGGTGCTCAATGATCTAGATCTGAACAAGACAGCAAACTATTACAATTATTACTACTACTCATCGACTTATTATGATGACCTTGAGGCTCCAGCAGACGAGGCTGCCTTACCAGAGGCATCCTGAAAATCAGCACTTTTCACAAGAGCCCCTGGCCGAGTCGTAGCGCTATTGGCTGCACGCACTTCATAAATCATCGTTGTTTCCACAACTTCTAACAACAGTTTTTACGCACGTGGTGATATTTTGTTCGTATCCGGTATCCATGCCCCCGTGGCATTGACCTTGATTTTACTGGTCCAACTACATCGGCAGGACGGCTGATTGCACCAGTGCCTGGCGCAGCGTCGCCTGCTCTGCGGCCCAGGCCTTGGGCGTGAGCCGATGCACCGTCTGGTTCGTCTTGGTGAGCAGGCGTTTGAAGATGTCCGTCAGATACGCCTCGGCATTGATGCCCTGCCGGTGGCAGTT
>CAILZI010000033.1 GCA_903838675.1 uncultured Verrucomicrobiota bacterium | reverse complement strand
ACCCGCTACACCAGCAGCGGCGTCAGCGGTGTCTTCTTCGCCCCCTTCGAGCACACGACTGAAAATGAGCCAGCCAACCGCCGCATCACCGAGCGCCTCAGCCACGCAGGCATCCCTGTTGTGCTCATTGATCGCGACATCTGCGCCTTTCCGCAACGCAGCAACTTCGATCTCGTCGGCATCGACAACTTCGCCGGCGGCTATCTGCTCGCCGATCACCTCATCAAACTCGGAGCCAAACGTCTCGCCTTCGTCACGCGTCCGTTTTCCGCGACCACGGTGGACGCTCGCAAAGCCGGAGCCAGTGCAGCGATGCTCGCCCACGGCATCACTGTGCCACGTGACTTTCTTCACGCGGGCGACCCTGGCGATGTGAAGTTCGTGCGCAAGCTCACCGCTAGCTGCCAGCATGACGCCGTCATCTGCACCAACGATCACACCGCCGCCCAGCTCCTACAAACCCTCGCGCGTCTCGATCTGAAGGTGCCGCAAAACGTCCGAGTCGTCGGCTTCGACGACGTGCGCTTCGCGACGCTGCTCTCCGTTCCCCTCACCACGATTCAGCAACCCTGCCGCGAGATCGCGCTTACAGCCTTCAACGCCATGCGCGAGCGCATGGCGAACCCAACACTTCCCGCCCGAAGCCTTCTGCTAAGGCCTCACCTCGTCGTGCGCGAAAGCTGCGGGGCTTATCTGGCGAGGTAACGACAAGGGAGTTGCAGGGTTCCAATCCGTTGCTGCATCGCCTCTGTCGAACCAGCGTGCCGAGGGGCATCATTTCGCATCCTTCGCCTCCGTTTCCTTTTTGGCCGCACGGTTGGCTTTGCGCTTCGCGGCTTTGTCGTCGGTCGCAGCAGGTTTGGCTTCGGGTTCTTCGCCTGCTTCGGTGGCGGTGCCGCCGGATTTGTCGAGCACCGGGTAGTTGGTCACGGCCTTGGCGAGTTGCGCGGGATTCGCGCGTACCTCGAAGGCGGCAAGGCAGTGGTCGTGGGTTTCGATCATCCATTGGCGGAGACGATCCTGATATTTTTTCAGGAGAGCTTGCTGTTGCGGATCGTGGATGAGGTTGTTGGTGCAGCCGGGATCCTTTTCCAAATCATAGAACTCCTCGGGCACGCGATAGCGGAACATGTCCACGCGCGCCTGGATGGCTGGATCGGTTTTGCCAGCTTCCTCCATCGCGGCGAAGGTCATGCCTTCGTTGTTGTTCTTGTATTTGATTTTGCCGTCGGAGAAGGCGTTGAAGATGTAGCCGTAGCGCGCGTCTTGGACGCAACGCATCGGCTTGGGCGGGCCGCCGATGGTGTAGTCGATCTGGGTGAAGACGTAGTCGCGCCCGTCCTGCTCGCCGCCTTTGAGGAGCGGGACCATGGAGCGTCCGTCGAGTCCGCTGGGCATGGGCAGGCCCGTGGCGTCCATGAAGGTGGCGAAGAAATCGACCTCGGAGACAAAGTGCGTCTTGTCCACCGAGCCGGGTTTGGTGACGCCCGGCCAGCGCATGAGCATGGGCGTGCGATTGCTCGCGAGGTAAGTGTTCGCCTTCGCAAAGGGAAACGATGAGCCGTTGTCGGTGATGAAGAGAACGAGCGTGCGGCTGGCGAGCCCGGAGTCATCGAGCGCCTGGAGCACGCGGCCCACGGTGTCATCGAGACGGCGCACGGAGTTGAAGTAATGCGAGTATTCCTCGCGCACTTTCGGCAGGTCGGCGAGGTAGCTGGGGATGACCATCTCCTCGGGCTTGAAAAGGCGCGAAGGAACTTCCTCGCCATTCTTGCCGCGCCCATTCGGATCATAGAACGGGCGATGCGGGTCATGGGAGTTGACCATGAAGTAGAAGGGCTTGTTCTCCGACTTGCTGCGGGCGAAGAACTCCTGCGCGAAGCCGTGATACTTCGTCGGACTGCGCCCCGCGCCGAGCTCGGCATAGTCGTGCATATAGTCCCACTTGAACGCCGCATCAGGCGTGGAGTGACTGACCTTGCCGAGAACGCCGGTGAGATAACCCGCCTTCTGGAAGGTGCCAAACATCGTCGGGATCGGCTTGGGAAGTTTGTTAAACCCAAACAACCCGCTGTTATGCCCATAGCGTCCCGTGGCAATGATGCTGCGGCTCGGACAACAAATCGCCGCGTTCACAAAGCCATGCTGAAAGCTGAGACTCTCGGCAGCGAGCTTGCTCAGGTTCGGCGTGATGCCAGGCACCTTGCCATCCAGGAAGTCCATGGCCTCATGGCCGAGGTCATCGGCAGTGATCAGCAAGACATTGAGAGGCGGCTCGGCGGCGTGGAGTGTGGCGGGCGACAGTAGCGATGCGAGGAGAACAAGGAACGATTTCATGAGGGTCATGGAGAGATCAAAGGCGTGGTGGTCCGAAGTAGGGGCCAGCCTGAGAAATGTCACAACAACGGCAGAAAAAAATTGTCGCCGAGCTTCATCGCTCCATTCGCCACCGCCCATCGCGGTCGAGGTTTTGCTCGGAAGGCGTTGCGCGGCTCGGTTAGGTGAACCGCGCCCACATGGAAGGTCGGAATCGTCGCCCCTTCCTCAATGCACCAAATCATCTCCCGCGACACGCCCGACTTCTTCTCCAGCGCATGCATGGTCAGCCCACGCGCCTGCCGCAACTCCCGCAACGTCCCCGGCAACCGCTCGCGGATGCGCTCGGCGTAGTCGTGGGCGTCGCGGTTGGCCGGCGCGGTGGGCATGGCGGCTCATGACTGCTAGGCATTTGCTACCGCTCCCCGCGCACAGCACTCGCCCCGGACGCGCATCGGAGTTTTGGGGTTCAGGGGCGTGGTCGCCTCTGCCTTTATTTGGGTAAATGCGTTGCAGTTGCGAATCATGCAACCTGCCCCGGTTGTGAGCGGGAATTTGTGGCCCAGAAGCGAACCATCAGCCCTCCCACGACCATGAGCGCCGACTGAAACCAAGCCGAGGTGGCCCCTGATAAAACGGCCGACCAAGGCCATACAACCCCTGGTGCCAGAAACGGTCACAGAAACAACCTGAGCATTCCGTGGAGCAGCAATCCGCCCGGGCCAGCCGTGGTCATTGAGATCGAACCACTTTCCGGCCCGTTGAGGGGAGGATTGATGGAGTCCATGTGGATCGCAGTGGAGCAAAATGTGAGAACAACTGTGGTGACCCAAAAGAGCTTCCATCCGCCCGGCATGCGCCCGGCCATCCACGCGAGCCATGACATGGAGAGCAGCCACGGCAGCCAATTGAAAACTTGCGGCCACCATTCCAACATCGCGAGTTTGACGTGGTGCGCATCGGGATCTGTGATGAGGCTGCCTAACCACGCGCCGCCAAAAAACAGTGTCGCAACAGTCAGCAACCAGACAAGCACTGGCATCGCAAGGCCGGCGACCCACGGATGCCGCCCGAGCCACGACCCTGCTGCGAGTTCACCTGCTGCGTGGGTCGCGAGATCGCCCGGGGTGCCCAGCGCGCGCCACGCAGCAGTTCCTGCTACAACGGGATCGACACCGCTCTCCACCCGGTGCGCGACATCATCCCGCACGTGATCCGCCCACTCCTGCAGAAGCCGCTCTGCACGCGAGCCCCACACGCCCTGCCGACGCAAAGCCGTGCGCATCTTCGAAATGTTGGAATCCTCACGCATGGCGCACCTCCATTCCGCAAGCGTTGATGGTGGCCGAGACCTGCTTCCAGGTGTTTTCCAGGTGCGCTAAACGCTTTTTGCCCGTCGCACTCAGACGGTAATAGCGCCGCGTGCGACCGCTGACCTCTTGCTGGCGCTCCAACAACAGGCGCTGCGCCACCAGGCGGTGCAGCACCGGGTAGATGCAGCCTTCGCCGAACTCGAACGCTCCTTTGGAACGGCGCTGGATCTCGGACACAAGTTGATAACCATACATTTCATCGTGCGCGAGCAGCCGGAGGACCAGCAGTTCGGGCACGCCATCAAGGAGATGCTCTTTTGTTTTCATCGTGCACGACGGATACCTTGCACTGGAAGGTGTGGCAAGCCTTTTGGTGACAGGTATTCTTTTATTGCAGGAATTCCATTCCGCCCCCCCCCGCGGACCGCACTCAAACCCTTGCGCCAATGCGTGTCTTGCATCTCGGGATTCGTCACGCCCTCATCCGGATGATCGGCCATGGTCTCGGTCGGTGATGCAGGGTGAGCTACTGCGTCATTCGCGGACGCTCCCAGTCTTTGAAGTTCCTCTTCGCATCGCGGGCTTCGTCGGTCTTTTCGGGCTTCTCCACTCGCACGGCGGGATCGTTGGGATCGAAGAGCGGCCAGTTGTCGGTTCGGAAGGGTGAGGCGGGAAGGCCTTCCTGGTTGTAGAGCAGATTGCGCTGGGAGGGGTTCATCGCCCAGGCGTAGCGGACGGCCACGGGAGTGGGCACGTCCTTGGATGAAACGATGACCTTGTTTCCAGCGATCTCGGCATCGGCCCAATGCCATTTTTTGTCCGCTCCGGCGATGGCGAAGGCATCCAGCTTGCCGGGTTTGGCGGCCATCATACCGGTGCCGATGCTGTCGAACTCGAGGGTGATTTTGCTGCCTTCGATCTTCTGGCTGAGATAGCGCGGACCGCAGGGGACGATGTCTTTGCCATAGACTTCCTTGAGCGCGAGATAGGCGTGGCGGATGCCGATGGGCTTCTTGTTTTGCGGATGCAGGGCAACGGGGTCGCCGCAATCAATGCCCACCGCCATGCCGGTATGTGGCATCTCCATGCTGAGGAGTCGCATGGATTCGCGGTTGACCGACCAGGTGGCCTCCACGCCTTCGACGGGCTGCGTCTGCGGCGGCTCCCAACTGGGCAACTGCGTGAAGAAGAACGGGAAGTCTTTTGCCACGTTGCCGCCGGAGAGTTCATGCCATGAGGAGCGGTAGTAGCTGATGAGTCGCTTCAGTTGCTCACCGTAGGCGACGGCTTGCGGCGCGGTCTTGGAATTGCGCTCGCCCTGATACCAGATGGCACCTTTGATTCCATAAGGTCGGATGGGATGGATCATGCCGTTGTAGATGTTGGCCGGATACTGATTCCCCAAGTCGGCGGGTTTGGTGATGGAGGGAGGTTGCAGCGCACGCGCCCTGTTCTTCATGGTCCCGCCCGCGGCGACCTTGGCGTTGTATTCAGCGAGTTCGCTTTTGAACCTCTCGAGAGACTTCTCGCGGCTTTCGCCCTTGCCATCCAATTGCCGCTGCGCACTTCGATCCATGTCCGCCTTTTGCACCTTCGATTGCGGGATGTCTTGCTGGACCTCCCACGGCATCCAACCTTCAATCGGCGTGCCCGCGTAAGCCTCCTGAATGATGCCAACGGGAACGTTAAGCGCTAGATGCAGCTTCTTGCCAAAGTTATACGCCACGACGGAAGTCTCGGCGGCGGATTCCGGAGTGCAGGGCTTCCATTGCCCCAGAAGATCGCGCTTCTCTTTCAGCGGCTCATGCCAGTGCTCGCGGGCGGATTTGAAGATGCGGTAGTTTGGCAAATTGACGTTCGCCTCCAGCTCCGCCTCAGCCGAGTTTCCGGTGGACCAGCCCATGTTGGACTGCCCGGCGCAGAGCCACACTTCGCCAATTGCGACGTCCTTGATCTCGATGGTCTTCGAGCCGGTGATTTTCAGCGAATGCCCAGTCCCGAACGCAGGTGTATCCAAGAGGACCTTCCACCCACCGTCCGCATTGGCTTGCGTCGAGGCCGAGGCACCCCAACTCGCCGTGACGGTGATTTGTTCCTTCGCGTTGGCCCATCCCCAGATCGTGTTCTTCATGTTCTGCTGCAAAATCATGTGGTCGCCAAACAGGCTCGGCAGGCGAAGGCCCGTCTTGACCGGCACCGAGCTATCGGAGGTGGTTTTGCCTGTGGTCGTAGCCTCCGCAGCCTTGCGTCGGGCCTTTCGCTGGGCGGCTTTGTCATCCTCCGCCTTCGCGATGAAGAACGCAGGCAAGGCAAGGATCAGCGTGAGTGTGAATAGTCTTTTCATGGTTTGAGCAAAGGGATGTCCCGGAAGTAGGGGCGAGTGCTGGAAATGTCACAGCGAGGGATGAATTGGCAAAAAATAAGGCCGGTGATCCGTGAATGCCTCCATGTGGTTAGCCTCCAATCAATGCGCCACTTGCAAGCGCATGAAGCGCCTTGGTGCCAAATTCATCGGCATTGTATCCTGAACCGTCACAACGCCTGCGGCATCAGTAACATTGGCGCTTGGAGTCCATGCACCACCACTGTAACTGCTGATGGTGGTCCAAGTGCTAAGGTCCGACGAGTCTTGCACGGTGTCGGTAATGCCCCACGGCATCGCGCTTTATGATCGCTGGTGTTCTGGCTCCTTCCATAAGAGTCGTATTTTATGGCTCTGACTCTTATGCTCCGCCCTTTTCGCATGGGGCTGGATTTGACGGATACCTTTCTTTGCAATTTCAAAGCGATCAGTTTCTGTCCCAGTCAACTATCGACACCTGCCATCGGCCATCTCGCTTTGAAGAGCCAAAATCCCAAGAGCCAGAGTAGACATGGCACGACCAGCACTCCCTGTTCGATCATCACATCCTGCAATCGATCAGATGTTGCATCCCACTTGGCCGACACTAATCTCAGCCCTAAGTGCCGACTCTGAAGCCATAGCCCCAGCCAAACACATATGGCGATGAAAAGCTGAATCACGAGAGTTCCGGCGGCGGTGAAAGCCACGCGTAAAACCCAGCGACGCGGAGTAGCGAGCGCCAGCGCAATGAAAAGTGCTGTGGCATTCCAGAAGGTGCTGCTGGGAATGTCCACATTCCTCACCGGTCCCGAGCCGTCCGGTGACAGCAGCCTGCGATTCACAATTACTAAGCGGGTTGTCGCAGCAGCGGGCTGGTCAATTGGGATTTCGACGGTGCGAAACCCGCTCTCGCCCTCGAACACCACGGCAAGCGCCGTCCGGAAACATTGGGAATACGCTCTGCCAAATCCATTCCATCCAAGCGTCAGCACGCCATAGACGCACAGCACCACAACCACAAAACGAATGATGGTTTTAGCGAGCACGACGACCTCCTACCCACCCGACCCAAGTGGCGCAGAGGATCACCGTGCCCATGATGAGGAGCACCGGCCACAATTCCTCATGCAGGGCCTGCACACGTGCCGGCCAATGCGCCCCCGCCAGATATACTGTGACAAGCCGCAGCAGGTTGAGCAGAACAATACAGGAGAATCCCGCGAGCACCCCCACGATCCTCTGGGTGGCGCTGGCAGGAAACGCCAGCACCGTGGCACCGAAAAACTGCAGGACATGCAGTGCGCCGCAGTGCGGGGCCAGTTCGAGATTAAAGGCGTCGGAAAACACGTTCTCACCTGCAAGTCGCTTGGGTTCGCCGAGTAAATGCAGCAACGCATTCACCATCACGCCAAGACTTGTCATATACCAGTGGACAAATCCGTCCCAGCCCGGAATAAAAGTCACGAGTATTAGCCCGCCGATGATCGCGAGGAAGCGGAGGATGAATGTGCGGACGAGCTTCCCATCCGGCTTCATCGCCTCCGGCTTTCTCTTTTTGCTCTTCAGCGTCATACAGAATCGAGTTTATGCCTGAGCGCATTCGATGCCACATGCAGCAGGGCGAGGATCAAGATAACCAGCGCCCAGGGTGGCATAGCAGGAGCGGCCACACTCGTGGTGGTGGTGAAGTTCTGATCGGCATACCGGGTCGTCACGCCACCCGACACCGTGACCAAACGGTAGTGGTAGCCGGAGCCTGGCTGAAGACCGGTCAGATTCGCCGTAAATGAAAAAGGACTGGTGCCGCTACCGATGTCCAGGGTTCCCGTGGTCTGTCCATACGAAGTGTCTGTGCCATATTCGAAATAGATCGTCGTCTCGCTTCCATTGGGATTTACGCTGCCGTTCAGTGTCGCGCCGGTGGCAACTACGGACGTCGAAGGCAATGGGAAAACCACTTGCTTGAAATTCACCGCCACTGACTTGTTCGCAGATATGTTGGTGAGAGTTAATGTCGCTCCACCAGTTTGCACCTCCACACCATCCACACTCCAAGTGTCCACAATGTAATTGGTGCTTGGCATCGCAGCGAATGTGATGTTGTCGCCCTGTGTCACAGTCTGGGCCGTGATGGGACTTACACTTCCGTTGGCGCTGGCGCTTGGTGAAATTAGGAAGACCGCCGGCTGGACCGAGCTTGAAAAGGTGACGTTGGTGAAAGTGCTTTGGCAAGGCGAGGCGGGTGTCGAAGAAGACACGGCCAGGCCCATATACACATTGGCGGCCATGGTGATGGTTTTCGACGGTCCTACTTGCGTCCAGGTCGTTCCATCCGCAGAGACGAATCCAGAAAAGCTGTTCCCAGTGCGTGTCACCTTAACCCAATAAGGCGGAGCAATTCCCGTTTTGTGGGTGCTTGTCCCGTTGGTTCCTCCAGTCGTTGTGCGCGAATAGAACGTCGCGCCGTTTGCTGCCAGAGGCTGGAACAGCATCGCGGCGTGAGTGGAACTGGGATCGAGCGTCTCCCTGATCATCACGCCTGCCCGTGCCGAGCTGCTCGTGCTCGCATCGCCGATGCTGGTGATCTGCGCCTGAACCACGCAATCCCCGCTGGCAGGCACGAGGCTGTATTGAAACGCATCCGTGGTTCCAGCATTAATGGTGCCGCCGCCTGTCACCTGATAGACTCCATTCGTGTAATATGAAAAACCGGCGGCATTTCCATTCGACAAGCCGACGTCCACATAGTTCCAGGGAGCGGGCACGAGGCTGTGGGGGGATGATGGTGTAAATCCGGCCTGCGCCAACCCCCTCTGAATAATGGGGCTGGTCTTCATCCGCTTCCAGGTCGAACCGGACCGGTAATTTTCAATCGCCATCAGCGTGCGGCCCAGATGAAGCGCCGTATTCCGGTCGGAGAAATAGGTGCCGCTCCAAGCGTTTGGACTGGCGACATAGCAATCTCGAAACCCTTCGGTCGTCCACATCAGATTGCCGTATTTGGCATAGATGTTTTTGAGCGTAGGGATGCAGATTTCCGGCGCAAAAGGAATCGCTCCGGCCACCTGCGCGGGAGAGATGACGCCTTGATCGGGTTCGCTATTGCTGGGAGGACCGCCATAGACGTTGTAGCCGTTCGGTCCGCTGCTGTCACCGAAACCCCACTCATTAGCTCCGTAGTTGGCAAAGTTAAGCGGATTGGCAACGGCATACGCTTGCGTCGCATAGGTGGCGCGGCGGGCATCTTCAAAATAGTCGCTCCCCCGCTGCCACATATACGTGTCAGTGATACCTCGCAGATCAAACCAGCAGTGCGTGTAAGTGTGCTGAAACAGCGCAGGGGTATACACATAGTTATATCCATACCATGTTTGCCAGCCGTAAGACTGGGTCCAGGCGTCCCAGCACACTGAAGGTAACGGGTTGTTGGGCACGCCCATTCCGACCAAATAGAGGTAGTAGCCTTGCGGGCTGCCACTCCAGTCGCCGTTACCATATCCTGTCTCCGGCGACCAGTTGGCGTATATTCCATTATCAGGACTCTTCATGAAGAAATAATTGGCCCGGCTAACGAGATTATCCGCGAGCGCGTGAATCGCAGTTTCAGTGGGGTCATTCGGATTGTTGAAAAAGAGCCCCACATCAATCACCCCCATGAGGAATATGGACGTTGTACCTGATGACACTCCCTGGTTCGCGCTGTTCCGGTAGCCTGTGGCTGGGTCCAGCCGGTTGTAGTAGAAGCCGTGGCTACCATTAGAATTGAGATTTCCGGGAACGTCGGATTGCGGGGTATTCCAAAACGTCTGCAACGTGGTCAGCACCCGGGCCGCCCCGGCACTGCGGGTGATCCAGCCACGCTCAATGGCAATGTTGTAAGCGCTTAACGCCAGCCCGGTGGAGGTTGGAGAAGCAAGGTTGGCATCCGATGAGGACATGATCAAACCGTTGGGAGCGGCCTCATTCCAGAAATATTGGAAGGTCGTCTGCTCGATGTAATCCAGAAAGGCATCGTCGCTGGCGAAGGTGTTGAGACTGGGGCCCGTTATCGGCACAGGCGCAGCAGTTGTCCTTTGGTTTAGGCCAAACAGAGAGAGCACGGTTACGAGAACAGGAATGATACGATGATGCATGCGAGGAAAGGGATTTCCTCGAAGTAGGGGCGAGCGCTGGAAATGTCACAGCGGCAGCAGAAAGAATTTCGCCGCACGCCGTCATCGGACCGTCTGCGGATCGGACACATCCACGACGACGCGGATCTGATTCACTCCGTGCGCAGTCGCCTGCCAGTCGAGCTTGAGCGTGCGGCGATCTTGGGTAAGCGAGAGATGGTCACCGTTCTTGAGGGCACGCTGCGAGCCTTGCGGATACACGAAGCGCTTCCTTCCCAAGACTTGATCGCTGGCCTTGAGTTGATCGCCATCGGCGATGATCGCGATGATCGGCCTGTCAAAGCTCACTTCGCCGACGAAGCGCCTGGGATGGGACTTGGCCTCATCGTCCAGCTGCGGCGGATGGTATTGGATGAGGTAGGTGTTCACGCGCCGCTTTCCCGCAGTGAGCATCTCCTGGCGACCGATGATCTCATCCGGTCCGTAGTCGCCGGGATCAGTGATGCTCACGGTGAAGTCCGTCCTCAGTTTGGTCGCGAAACGCTCGGGGAAGATCACGATGTTATCTGCATCGGTGACATCCGCCGGATTCAGTTGGGACTGCGGGTAGGCGAAGCGAATTCTGCCACCCGTGTTCACGACGCCAAACAACACCGGCCAGCCACGAAACGAATGCGTGTTAAACTTCCGCGGCGTGAGCGCACCCGAGCCTTCGTTGAGCGACACCTCATCGCCTTCATCAATGATCTTCTCCTCACGATTCGCGAGCGACGTCACCGCGACTCGTCCCTCAAAGACGGCGACATCCGTCGCACCATTCTTCCCGACCGAGACGCCGAATGTCGTACCAAGATCAACGACCTTGGCCCGCTCGGTGTGCACTTGGAAGCCAATGCCTTCTGGCGGGACATTCGCGGTGAGCTTGCCTGAATGCAGTCGTGTCTCACCAGGGCCGATGAGTTCGAGGTCAGCCGGCCCTTCCAGAGTCAGGCGGACGTCCTTCGCGAAGTCGATGCGCACCACCCCTGCGGCCAGCCTCAGATGACCTCTCCCGACATGCACACCCGGAGCGAGCTTCCGATCACCGGACCATGTGGCATCGATCTGATGCGCGACGGTGGCGAGCGACTCTTCAGTCTTTGGCAAACTCCACATCACGAAGAATCCCACCGCAATCACCGCAGCGATGCCCGTCAACCATTGCACGGTCGGATACCTGCGCCTGCTCCTCGGCGATGGTCGCAGTGCCGACAGCACCGCGGCTGACACATCGTGTGAAGTCTTGTGGGGAAGAATGCATTGCATCACGTCCATCACCCTGCGGTCCGCTTCATCGAGCAGAGGCAACCCACGTAGCGAGTTGTGGAGCCGCAGTTCATTCAGAAACCGCGCCTTCAAATCCGCGTCCGCCGTGAACGCCATCAGCAACTCCCGTGCTGCATCGTCACCGAGCGTCCCGTCCGCATAGGCCTCCAGCAGTTCGTTGAATCGTTCGTCGTTCATGACGCTCCTCCCGATTGAAGTGAACTCTTCATGCACTCACGCAGCGTCTTCCTGACACGGTTCAAAGTCGTCGTCACCCAACTTACCGTTCGTTGCTTCTGCTCCGCGATCTCCTTGCAACTCCGCTTGTTGAAATAGCGCAGCGCCACCAGATCCGCCGCCTCGCGCCCCAGCTTCCCCACGCAGTCCCGCAGCCTCGCCAATTGATCCGCCGGAACATCCGGCTCCAAATCCTCCGTCAGCGCGGAAGCGACCTCCACCTCCAACTGCTCGCGGTAGTTCGACAAGTTGTTCGCCTCCCGTCGCTTCTTTTCCAACTCTGTGAGGATCAGGTATTTGCAAGTCACGCACAGCCAAACGCCGAACTCCTCCTCCACCCGAAACTCCGCCAGCCGTTGATAAGCTCGGATGAACGTCAACTGCACCACCTCCTCCGCCAGCGTCCAATCACTCAGCCGCCGCAGCGCATACCCCAGCAGCATGTCCTGATGCTCCCGCACGACCTCGCCATAAGCGTCGAGATCGCCATCTAAGATGCGTTGTTGAGTGAATGGGTTCATGCCGTCTCCGAAGTAGGGGCTGGAGTGAACTTTGTCACAAAATACATCCTTAATCTCGGAGAGAGGCCCATGCAGGCTTTTCCAAGTCCGGCAACTTGGATTCCAACTGGTAAAGCTTGTCCTGCAGGTTCAGCCCCCAAGAGTTCCACATCAAGACCCGAGTCCTCCCGCCGTGCGCCTCCTCAATGAAACCAGCCTCACCGCCGCCGAGATCGCCAGCAAAACCGGCTTCGTCGATGCCAGCAGCTTCGCCGAACAATTCAAACACCGCACAGGTATGACCCCCACCGAGTATCGAGCGAAGCAGGCAAAGTAGACACCGTGGTTCACCCATGGTCGGTTTGATCCTGCCTCTGGATTCCCGGCTGATGCCACGCTCACGAGCCAGGGTGGACGTTGCTCAATCCCATCGCTTCCCGGAGTGCCTGCAAGCGCCTCGGCAACCGGTCCGGGATATTTGGGCTGTGTTTTGAATCCAAGATCATGCTGAGGCGGCGAGCGGCGCGAGCAGCAGGGCGGTGAGGAGTGTGAGGGTGTGTTTCAATGGGCAAAGGTGAAGGCGCATTTGGTAAGGAAGCTCGTGGTCAATTTGCTAGATGACATGGGTTTGTCAGGCGGGGGTGGGTCCCGCAATATTGACCGCCTAAGAAAACACCAACTCAATCCCATCCGACTGAAACCTGTCAATCGATCAAGCTGGGCATCGACGCCCACGCCCGCTTCTATTACGTGGCGCGGGGACGCCTCCATCATCCGGTCAAACTGGCGCGCCACTTCGCGTTTCATTGATTCATCCAGAGTGAAGCCCGCCGGGCCGCGAATTAGGATGCCCTCGAATTGCACCCCGTCGCCCGTGAGAAATCTTCTACATCAGCCGTTTAACCACCGGCATGAACACGACCAAACTCATCCTCACCGCTCTCACGTTCACCTGCGGGGCCTTCGCGCAGGAGAACAAGGAAAACCCGAAAGCGGCCATGCAGGGCCTGATGGAACGTGCCCACGACGCCAAGCAAGCCGGGCGTCTCGACGAGGCGAAGGAACTCGCTGCGCGGGCGGAACGCATTCAGGCGGAAATGCGCGAGCGGGAGGAAATGAAGAAGGCTGAGAAGCCCATGGAAAAGAAAAATCCGATGCCGGGCAAGGGACCCGGAGCGGAACGCATGGAGCACGTCATGCAGGCCGTCCAGCACCTGCGTGCCGCTGGGTTGAATGAGCCCGCCCAGAGCATCGAGCAGATCGCCCAGCACATGCGCCTCGAGATGAAGGAACGCATCCTCCGCGAACAGGCCGAAGCACAGGAAAAGGAAGGCAAGCATTACGGTGACATGAAGGCGCATGCCGAACTCGAAGAGATGCGTCAGCAGATGCACAAGATGGCGGAGCAGATCGAAATGCTGAGGGCGGAGCTGAAGAAGCGCAAGCCGTAATGCAGAAGCCTTCGGACCTTTCACCCATGGAATGGCCGTATGGTGAGTGCCCCTCCTGCGAACTTCACTCATTAGCCACTTTGGGGTGAATACCCCATTGCAATAGGCATGCTGATTTTGGAAAATGCATTCTCTCCTATGAAAACGAACAAAAGCACCCAGCCCGCCAACAGTCGGACAAGCGCAAAAGTT
>CAILZI010000032.1 GCA_903838675.1 uncultured Verrucomicrobiota bacterium | reverse complement strand
GAACATTGATGTGGTGACGTGCTGGCTGAGTGGCTGGTGTGTGTTTTGTTTTAGACATCGCACTCCAAATCAAGCCGCTTCCCGCCCTCAGTCAGCACACTTCACTTCAAAACTTCAACCGTCCATGGGATGCCTGTGAAAGCAAATATGATGAGAATATCTTCAGGATCTTCTGGATCCAGAGGCACATGCATGATCTTGGCGATCTCAGCCACCAGTTTTAGCTGCATTCGCGTGACTACGATCAACTCTGCTGCAATGGCCGTTGCAGCTATGGCTACCTGAATCGGGATCGAAAGCCCCCCCGACGTTGGCGCAGTAAAGAAACTTGAGACTTCGTCAGCAGACACCGCGAGTCCCACCATTCCACCAACAATGGCAGCATTGCTTGCCGCAACTTTTGTAATCTTCGCCAAAAGCTCTTCTTCGCCCAATCCGGGATACTTTGCGGAAAAATAATCCGCTGTAGCACGATCATAGTAGTTGGAAAAACATTTTCGAATGAGGTTCAGGAACCACTCGCCTGACTTGAATGCGGAAAGACCACCGACTTCATCCACCTCGTTCTTGGCGTCTTCAAATCTTCGTTTGAAGGAGTCTTGATCATTTTGATTCGGGTCCACCATAGGATCAGCAAATACTTCTCATTGATTGGTTCCGCAATCAATGACTCCTGGCGAGGTGTTGACACTCCTGCCGGAGCGTGAGCATTCCCATTTACTGCGCCCATACGCGCGTGATTGATCCCAACACCCTGAAGCCCAATCCGGCGAATCCAAACCGGCACAGTGCGCATCAGATCCAACTGCTCGCATCGATCATTCAAGAGCAGGGCTGGCGTAATCCCATCACACTCTCCAAACGCAGCGGGCTCATCGTGCGTGGGCATGGCCGGCTGGAGGCCGCATTGCTCATCGGCTGTGAGGTCGTGCCGGTCGATGAACAGGACTATGCCACCGAAGCCGAGGAGCTGGCCGATCTACTGGCGGACAACCGCCTCGCAGAACTGGCCGAGCTCGATGAGGACGAACTCAAGCGCCTGCTCAAATCCATTCAGGAGAGCGATCCCGCCTTCGATCTCGAACTCACCGGCTTTGCCGAGGATGAAATTCGCAAGCTATTCGACGCCGAAGACCCTGCGGAGGATCTTGAAATCATCCCCCGCATGGAGTGCCAGGCTTTCGAGCACCACGACTACCTTGTCTTCATGTTCCATGATCTGCGCGACTGGATGCAGGTGCTGCAGCTCATGGGCGTGCGCGAGGTGGATTACTCGATCACACGAACCACCAAAAAACTCGGCATCGGCCGCGTCCTCCATGGAAAACGCCTCATCCAACTCTGCCAACGGGCCGCAATGGCCGGAACTCCACCCCCTGAGCCTGCGCCTGGTCATCCTGAGCCGCAGCCGCGCGCGAACGATGACCAGCCACAAGCTGTTCCCGAGCGCCACGCTGCTCGTGCCGGAAAGCGAGCTTGAGCAGTATGCGCACATCCCGCTGGAGAAGGCCATGGTGCCCGACGCGGTGATGGGCATCTCCTCGTTGCGCAACTGGGTGCTCAAGCACTTCAAGGAGGACGCCATCATCATGCTCGATGACGACATCAGCGCCTGCGTCTGCATGGTGTCCCTGCGCTGCCGCAAGCTCTCCATTGAGGAGACCCTGCAAATGCTCAGCAACTCGGCCTACAACGCGCGTGGTGCCGGAGCCCGTCTGTTTGGCTGGCACCAGCGCAGCGATCCACGCCTGCTGCAACGCAACGATCCTTTTGGCGTGAACCATTGGGTGGGAGGAGCGGTGGGCGTGGTGCGTGATGCGAACGGCGGCGTTCCCAAGTGGGACGAACTGCTCAAGTGCAAGTGTGACATTGACGCCACGCTTCAGGAGCTTCTTGATAATCGCCTGGTCTGGAATGAAGCCCGGTTTTGCTTTGTGCAGGAGCGCGACAAGAACCTGGGCGGCAATTCATTGTTCCGCAGCGCAGAGCGCATCGCCACGGAGAAGCGGCATCTGAAGCGCAAGTGGAAGGCTCACATCGACTTCGGTGACTACAAGAGCCAGGACCGCGTCTCGATGAGCGCATCGCGCCGTCAGAGCATCGCACTTGGATGACGCACCCCACGGCACCTCCCAAACCCTGCGACCTACTCAAACCTCACGGCATCATTTGGTGATGCAAACGGATGGATTCCCGAAGTCACGGTGACGAGGCCTCCATTCATGGACCTCCCAGATCTCTTTCCCGCCAACCCCATGCAATTGCGCACGATTCGCAGCTACAACTTCAGTGAAGTATCTTCTGCCATGCAGAAAGCCATCCGCCGTGGAGATGCGGCATTGGCGGGTTATTGGTCATTGGAACTGTGGCAGAGCGGCTTCGGCAAGTATGTGTGGAAGCGTCTGCTCACCATCAGCGCGGAAGACTGCTGGGGCATCCTCACGCAGGAGGTGAAGGCGCTGCATGATTCCTATCTGGTGATCAATGACGGCATCCCGCCCAAGCAGGCGAAGGGCCGCGTCTTCATCAGCAAGGCGGTCATCCTGCTGTGCCTGAGCAAGAAAAGCCGCGATCCTGATCACCTGCAAAATTTCGTCTATGACCAGACAGCGGGGCTTGATCCTGAGACGCTCGCCCAAGAACTGCGCAGCAGCGGTGATTACATCGCCATCCCTGAATATGCGTATGACTGCCACACGCGTGAGGGCAAGAAGCGCGGCAAGACCAAGGCGGACTTCTTCAAGGCAGAACAGGCGGCATTGGAGCCGTTGCAGCCAGG
>CAILZI010000031.1 GCA_903838675.1 uncultured Verrucomicrobiota bacterium | reverse complement strand
GTAGTCCTCCCCGCGGATCTGGCCGTCGGGGTAAAAGGTGTCGCTCTGATCGGTGATGGAGAGGCGATAGTGATCCCAGAAGGATTCGCCGGGCACGAAATCGCCGGTGACTTCACCGCGCAGCGCATGGCATCCGGCGCAGTTTTCGATGTGCTGGTCGCGGGTCCATTTCACGATAGTGGGGTCGCCTTTGGCACCGGGGTGGGCCTGCTGCCAGGTGTTGTGGGGCTTCATGGGCCCGTGGCAGGCTTCGCAGCTCACGGACATCTCGGCCATGGTGGTGCGGTAGGCATCGGTCTTGGCGTCGTAGTTTTTGCGCAGGCGGGTGTTGTGGCAGGAGGCGCACATCTGATTCCACACCATGCCACGCCCGGTCCAGTGGCCCCATTCGCCGGGCTTGCGGTCTTCATTGCCATACACATTGAACCACTCGTTTTTTTTCGGATCCAAACAGGCTTCCATGGCCTGCAGGCGGCCATGGCCACCATCGACGAGGAACTGGCGCAGCGGATCGTGGCCGATGACGCGCTCGACGCGATAAGGACCGATTTTATTGCCAAAGCCGAGGGCGGTCAGCTCGTAGTCGCTGCCGTTTTTGCGTGTTTCGGTCGTCTGCGTGCCGTGCTGGAAGCTGCGGGTGGGGACAAATGCCGCATCGTCAAGTTTGGGGTCAGGTTTGCGTTCTGCCAGGCCGTGATGGGAGCCCTGCCATTTGGCAAACTGACCGGCGTGGCATTCGCGGCAGCTTTGGGAACCTGCGTATTGGGAGAAAGCGGCCTTCTCGTCGGGCATGACATAGGGTGCGGCCTTTGCCAAAGAGACGACCGTCGCCGGAACTGGCACAGGCGTGTACTTTTTCTCCGGCCAAAAGCGCCATGCGATCGAAACCACAAGCACGGCGGCAAGACCATAGAGGGTCACCGATGTCCGCCACGACGATTTTGCAGGTGGTGGCGGGGCAGGTGGGTTGTTTTTCTTCATGCGTACGCCAGACTAGGCGGACGCGACAACGGCGCAAGACGCGGCAAAGAATCAGAAGTCGAGGTAGATCTCAGCGCGGCGGTTGTGGCTGCGGCCTTCGGGGTCGTCGGTGCCGTCGGATTTTTTGTTGGGGCTGAGCGGCTGGGCCTTGCCCAGGCCGGTGGTTTCGACCTGCGCAGCCGGGACGCCGAGGAAAGCGAGCTGCTTTTTCACGGCCTCCGCACGTCCACGCGAGAGGCGGATGTTGTAGTCGTCCTCTCCTTTTTCATCGGTGTGGCCGGCGATGCGAAGTTTCTTGGAAGGATCGGCCTTCATCAGGGCGGCGATGACTTCGAGCTGCTTCAGCGCACGGGGGTGGAGCTCAGCGCGGTCGTATTCAAAGTAGAGGGCGAGTGATTCACCGCCTTTGGGGTTCTTCACGATGGGAGTGTAAGGCACGCCGAGCTTTGAGGCGCTTTTGGCAAAGGAGCCGAGGATGTCGGAGAGATTGAGACCCACGATTTTCCATGGCTGGGCGATGTCGGCACGCTTGAGTTCCACGCCAAATTCGGTGTTCGTCTGCAGTGATTCCGACTGCACCTGGGCAATGACCCAGGAGACTTCGGGATTGGCGATGGTGATGATGAGGGGCTTGGAAGGATTCAAGGCATACTGGCCTTCTTCAAACACGATGCAAAGGCCGACGAGGCGCTCGACCGGTACTTTATTGTCATCAACAAAGGCACGTGCGGCGGTGAAGTCGTGCTTCAGCAGGTGGCGTACAAAATCACTGGCAAAGGCCAGGGCGTCCGTGCCGTCGTCAACCGTGAAAAGCTGCTTCATGGGGGCGGCTGCGACCGATGGTGGTGCAGGAGTGCCAGGCGGGGTTGCGACAGGAGCTGCGGACGTTGAGGCTGGCATGGCGGCGATGGCACTGCTCATGGCCTTTGGCAGCGTGGCTTTGGCGACTTTCCAGCCCATTTGATCGTCACGCTCCAGATCCAGCTGAATGCGCACGGTCTCCTGCGAGCCCGGCATGACAAAGGGGAGGGCAATACGGGTACGGTTCTCGACGAGGCCGAGCATCTCCACCTGATCTTCCGCAGCAGGTTTGTACCCCATGGCGGCAAGCTTTTCAAAGAGCTTGGCGGCACTGGCTGACTGATCTGCATCTGAAGCGGCCGCCAGCTTGCCTGCTGTGGCAAAATCTCCTGTGGTGAGGCTGCGCACGAGCTGCCTGCCAAGATCAAGAGGACGGGCAAAGGCAAATGCCGGTGGTGCGGGCTTCGGTGGCTCCGGAGGCTTCACCATGGGAGGCGGAGTGGCAGGAACAGCCGATGCGGCTGCCTTTGCGGTCTCAGCGGCTGTTTTGGCAGGTGCAGCTTTGGAGCCTGTCTCCTCTGCGACGGCGTCTTTTTGAGCCTGAATTTTCTTTTTAGTGAAGAGAAAGAAGATGGCGGTGCTGAGCACCAGCGCAGCAAGAACGATGAGAACAGGCACAAGACTGCCGCCGTAAATGGATCGAGGAGGGGTGGAGCGGGGCGGGATTTGCATGGCCGGGAGAGAGATGTCCTATAATAGCAGCAAAGATGCCACCACGGATGGTGATGAATCAAGGTCTATTATGCGCCGCTGCCTGCTCAGCGTTTTTCGTCGTTGTCGCCCGTGGTCTGGCCGGCACGCATCTTGGCTTTCAGGCGAGACCAGAAGTCATCATCCTGTTTTGGGTCATTCTTGGCTGAGCTGGAGTCACCTTTGAAGGCCGGTACATCCACGCTGGCGGTCCGTGCGCCATCACTGCTGGTGTCTGCGAGCGCCCGACCATACGGTGCGAAATTGTTCACCGGAACAGCGTATTTCTGCATGCTCGAAGGCAGGACACGGCGCGCATTGATAAAGGCAGTCGGGCTGTAGTAGTTGGAGGAGTCACGGGCAAACGAGGAGCGGTTCATGCCGATTTGCAGATTTTTGCGTACTTCCAGATGCAAATGCACGGCGTACATGCCGTTGTTGCCCCCCATCGTGCCGACAAGCTGGCCTTTCTCGACGAGGTCGTGGAGCTTCACCTTGCGCTCGTGCAAGTGTCCATACAGAGAGTCTATCATGGCGATTTTGCCATCGGCCTCGCGAAAAATGTGGCGCACCAGGATGCAGTTGCCCCAGCCGACACCGATGTTTTGGGAGAAAATCACCACACCGCGGCCTATGGAGTAAATAGGCACCCCGAGGTCGGTGTCACCGCCACCGCGGCCGTTCCAGTCTTCACCCAGATGGCCATTGGGCCAGTAGCCGCGTGCTTTGTAGAAACCCTCGGCGTCCGGCTTGCCCACAGGAAAATCAAAACCATCCGCCAGACGCACTCGAATAGTCGAGCCGGACTGGGCTGCGGCGGGCAGGCTGAGGAGCAGGGCTGCGCACATACATACCACCGCCTGCCACCAGATAAAATGGCGGTTGGACAAAGGAAATGATGGATGTTGGGCACTGGCTGGCATGCCGGAGGGAATGTGATGGTAGTCGAAATCGTTGCAAAGGCCAGCCTGAAAACCATTGCGGTGGAAGAGATTGGCTGCTTGCTGCGAATTATCAGGTTCAATGCATTCAGTGAAGTTGCAAACTGCGCTGCCCGCCTGATTGTCCACAGTCTTCTTTTTCCATAACCCTCCCAACTCCCGCCATGCCCGACTGGCTTGCGATCATTCTCCTCGGCATCATTGAAGGTGTCACCGAATTCCTGCCCATTTCCTCCACCGGGCACCTTCTCATTCCGCAAAATCTGCACTGGCTGCCTCAGAAGAGTGATCTTTTCAATGTGGTGATTCAGAGCGGTGCCGTGCTCGCGGTGCTGGCAGTGTTCACCCAGCGGCTCAAGCAACTGGCCACCTCTCTGGGAGATTCCACGACCCAGGCCTATCTGGCGAAGCTGTTTGTGGCCTTCTTCATCACCGCAGTGGGTGGTTTGCTGATCAAGAAGCTGAATGTTAAACTCCCGGAAACGATCCCGCCTGTGGCCTGGGCCACTTTGATCGGCGGTATCATCATCTTGGTACTGGAGTTTTTGCACAAGGGCAAGACAGGCACGGCGGACATCACCTGGACGGTCGTCGTCGCTGTGGCCCTGGCGCAGCTGCTTGCGGCGGTGTTTCCCGGCACCTCGCGTTCCGGGGCCAGCATCCTGATGGCGCTGGCTTTTGGCGTGTCGCGCCCTGCCGCCACTGAGTTTTCGTTCCTGCTGGGCATTCCCACGCTGATGGCCGCTGGTGCCTTCAAAATCCTTTCTGCCATCAAAGATGGTGAGGCGGGGAAGGAAGACTGGGGCATGGTCATCCTTGGCACCGTGGTTTCCGCCGTCTTCGCCTTTATCGTGGTGAAGTGGCTCATTCGTTTTGTCCAGGGGCACACGTTCAACGGTTTTGCCTGGTATCGCATTGCGCTCGGCAGTGCGCTGCTGATTTGGGTTTATAATGGAGGAGGGCACTGATTATGTTTGCGCTCGCCCGGGGTTGGTTTCGCCGTTCGGTGTTCAAAACCATCCGCTTTCTCAAACATCCGCGCAAACTGCGGCAAAGCCCTGCCCGGCGGTGGTTTGCCCGTCACTTTCTGGACAAGCGCGTGTGGAAGCCGACGCAGCACACGCTCTCCGGTGGCATGGCCGTCGGTATGTTCATCACCCTGCAACTTTTGCCGATCCAGACACCGGCGGCCGTCATTCTGTCCGCCATTTTCCGGGTGAACATCCCCATCGCAATCGCCCTGTGCTGGGTGAGCAATCCCATCACGGTGCCGTTCATGGCCTGGCTGGAGTACGCCATCGGCAAATGGGTGCTGGCCCTCTACACCACGGTGCCTACGTCACCGTTCCCCACGCATTTGCCTGAGTCCATGGTCGATGCCTGGATCGTGCTCAAGGAGCATGCCCCAGTCATGCTGGTAGGGGGCATCATTCTCGGGGCGGTGGTCGCACTCGTCAGCTACATCGCCACCTGGAGTTGCTGGGAAATCGGTTTACGCATGGAGATGGCAAAGAAATTGCGCGAAGTGAAGGCCGTCGTTGTTTAATGCTTACAAGTGCGAAGGACCCTCTTTTGCGTGACATCTGTCACGAAAAATCTTGTTCCCGCGCATGCTTTGCGTTCTCATCTGACCATTCACACACTCAAAATGACCGAAGCTGAACGCAGGATCATCGCCGCTCAGGGCTACGTGGAGCTGGGTCTCTTTGATGAGGCTCGGGTGGAGTTGTCCCCGTTGCCGGCGGAAATGCACAACCGGGTGGATGTCATCGAGATCACACTGCTCTGCCTCATGGGCGGGCACCGCTGGGCCGAGGCGCTGGCACTGGCCAGCAGGCTGTGTTCCCAGGAGCCCATGGAGCCCGGCGGATTCATTCATTCGGCATTTTGCCTGCACGAGCTCGGGCGTACCGCCGAGGCTGTAGATGTGCTTTCCCGCGGCCCCGCGACCCTGCGTGCCAAGCCGGTTTACTACTACAACATGGGCTGCTACCACGCCTGCCTCGGTCATCTGGAAAAATCTCTCGCCTATCTGCAGCGGGCGTTCGAGATGGATGGTGAACTGCGCCAGCATGCCAGAAAAGACCGAGATCTCGACTGCTTGCGGGCTCAACTGGAGTCCCACCACGCATGAGTTCTCCCGCCAGCCCTGCCAATCTCCAGGCCGTACGTGCTTGGTTCGAGGAAAGCTTCCGCACCCGCTGGGAGATGGGGGCTTCGGTTTCCATCTGGCAGCATGGGCAGGAGGTGCTGAATCTTTCGCATGGTCATCGTGACCGGGCGCGCGCCCGTGAATGGGACAGAGACACGCTCGTCCCCGTGTGGTCTGCCACCAAGGGGCCTGCCGCTGTGTGCTGCCTGCTCGCGCTCGAAGAGGCGGGCGTCCCGCTTGAATGTCCCGTGGCTCAAGTGTGGCCCGAGTTTGTGGGTGGCGGGAAGTCCAACGTCGCCTTCATCCATCTGCTTTCGCACACCGCCGGTTTATGCGCCTTGGATGAACGCGCACCCATCTACAATTACGACGCCGTGGTCGAGGCGCTCGAACGCCAGCGGCCTTTGTGGGAGCCCGGCACCCGTCAGGGCTACCACGCACGCACTTTTGGTTTCCTGCTGGATGAAATCGTGCGCCGTCTCACGGAGGCTGAATCACTCGGTGAGTATTATCGCGAGGTTTTTGGCAGCCCGATGGCCCTGGACTTCTGGATCGGGCTTCCTAGCGCGCAGTGGGACCGCGTCTCGCCGGTCTATCCGGGGAAGATCAGCATTGCCAACAGCGACCAGCCCTTCATCAAAGCCTTCAACACCGCCGGCACGCTCACGCAGCGCACCTTCACCTCGCCCTTTGGTCTGAACGCCGTCAGCGATTTCAATCAAAGCGAAATGTGGTCTCGCGGCTACGCCAGCATGGGCGGTGTGGGCAGTGCGCAGGGGCTTGCCCAATTTTACTCGATGCTGGCCCAGGGCGGGCGCTGGAACGGCGTCCAGCTCGTGCCCGAAACCGTGGTGCGGCGGTTTGAGCAGACGCTCACGCAGGAGAACGATGCCGTGCTCCTCACACCCATCGCCTTCTCCACCGGCATGATGCAGGACGCCTTGAACGAGGACCCCGAGTCGGATGGCGGCAAGTTGCGCCAGCTCTACGGCCCAAGCCGCCTTGCCTATGGCCACCCCGGTGCCGGTGGCAGTCTTGCCTTTGCCGATCCTGAGAACGGCATCAGCTTTGCCTACACCATGAATCAGATGGAAATCGGTGCGCTGCCTGGGGAACGTGCCCTAGGGTTGGTGCGGGCGCTCTACGGCGGCTGATTACTCGGAGACGTCGTGTTTTCCTTCCTGAATCACGATGGCTTTGCTGGTGCCGGTGATTTTGTTGGCCTTTACGATCTGAGCTTCGCCGGAGAGGATGATACCGTTTTTGTCGGAGTTGGTGATGTCGTTTTGGAGCACTGAGTTTTGCCGGGTCTTGTCGTAAATTGCGACTGCAGCTTCTTTGCAATGATCCATGGCGTTTGATAAAACCACATTTTGAAGGCCTGTAACGCCACTCGAAGAACAGCCAATGGAAACGCCGGTGGAGCAATGACTTATTTCATTGGCAACCACGGAGATTTTAGTTGTTCCTAAAAGTGCGACCGCTGTGCGGCAACGGATGAAATGATTGTGGCGGACGATCCCTTCCGCCGAACCTTCGCCGATCATAAGCGAAACACTTTCGATGTCGCTAAAACTGCAGTCCTCCACGGTTGCCTGTTCGGCTGCTCTCAGCAAGACACCGCTTGAACGCTGATGCTGGAAAAAACAGTGCGTGACGGTGAAGCGGATCAACTTTGGATCTCCTTGTGTTTTCGCATCTTCTGGCACTTGCTTCCAGACACCCAGTTCGCCTCCTTCGAAGGTCAGTTTTTCGATGCGCACGTTTTCACAGGAACCCATGAGGCTGATCAGTGCAATCTTATCCGACGCTGCTTTTAACACGGTCGTTTCGGCATCGAGACCGATGATGCGCAATTTCTTCGCGTCCTTCACTTTCAGACCACGCTCGATGAGATGCACCCCTGGCGGAATGACCACCTCACCGCCACCCGCTTTGATCGCCTCATCGATGAAGCGCTGCAGTTCCGCTTCAGGGAGCGCCTGCGCAGACTGGAAGGCGGCGAAAAGCAGAACAAGCAAGGCTGAAAATTTCATGGCATTGGAAAGACGGAGCGAGCAGAGTGAAACTCGCTTTTTTCGCCTGTTTTCATCGTTGGCTTTTCTGCTCATGAAGTACCTCTCCCGACCCGGCTTTTACGTCATCTTCCTGCTCATAGCGGCGATGCTGC
Source organism: uncultured Verrucomicrobiota bacterium (assembly GCA_903838675.1). Classification (GTDB taxonomy): domain Bacteria; phylum Verrucomicrobiota; class Verrucomicrobiia; order Verrucomicrobiales; family Verrucomicrobiaceae; genus Prosthecobacter. Next base: position 3,029 of record CAILZI010000031.1, on the reverse strand, counting down.
TGCTCACCCTGTGGATGAACTGGAAGCTCGATTCGCTGCCGAAACACAAAGCGAAACAAGAAACCGCTCCCGCAGGCGTTTCCCATCCACCATGAAGCCGCTCTTTCTTTTGCTCGCCCTGAGCCTGACCGTGCACGGGCGCCAGCCCAATGTCATCTTCATCATGGCTGACGACCTCGGTCCCGGGGATCTCGGCTGTTACGGGCAGAAGATCATCCGGACGCCCAACATTGACCGCATGGCAAGTGAGGGAATGCGTTTCACCCAGCATTACTGCGGCAATGCGGTGTGCGCGCCTTCGCGCTGCGTGCTGATGAGCGGCCTGCATCCGGGGCACGCCTTCATTCGTGACAACCGCCAGGCGGACGATGCCAAAGGCCTGCCCAAGATGGGCAAACCTGAGCATGAAGGACAGTTTCCCATTCCCTCTGACACGATCCTCATTCCGGAAGTCTTGAAGCCGCTCGGTTATACCACGGGTGGTTTTGGCAAGTGGGGCCTCGGTGGCCCGGGCTCTACGGGAGAGCCGCTCAAGCACGGCTTTGACCGCTGGTTTGGCTACAACTGCCAGGGCGTCGCGCACAATTTTTATCCGACCTATCTGTGGGACAATGACCACACCATCGAGCTCAAGAACCCGCCCTTTCCCTCTGCCGACAAGCTCAAACCCGATGAAGATCCGTCGAAACCGGAAAGCTACCAGCGCTTTAAGGGCAGCGAGTACTCCGCTGATCTCATCGCGGAACAGGCGCTGAAATTCGCCCGTGCCAACAAGGACAAGCCGTTCTTCCTCTACTGGCCCACCACCGTGCCACACGTGGCCCTGCAGGTGCCGGATGACTCGCTGCAGGAATACCTGGGCAAGTTCGATGATCCGCCCTATCCCGGAGGCAACGGCTATCTCCCGCACTTCAAGCCCAAGGCAGCGTATGCGGCGATGATCACGCGTATGGATCGTGAGATCGGTCGCATGCAGGCGCTCATCACCGAACTCGGCCTCGATAACGACACGATCTTTGTCTTTGTCAGCGACAACGGCCCTGTCAGCGGCACGCATCAAGGACTCGCCGGCACCGACTGCGCTTTCTTCAATTCCAGTGAAGGCCGGCGCGACGGCAAAGGCACGCTGTATGAAGGCGGCTTCCGCTCGCCCTGCGTCGTGCGCTGGAAGGGCAAAATCAAGGCAGGAACGACGAGCGACCGCATCACGGGCTTTGAGGATTGGATGCCCACTCTGTTAGAACTTGTTGGCGCCAAGGAGAAAACACCCCGAACCGACGGCATCAGTTTCGCCCGGACCCTGTTTGGTGAGCAACAGCCCGCCCGCGAATTCCTCTATCGTGAGTTCCCCAGCTATGGCGGCCAGCAGATGCTGCGCATGGGCGACTGGAAACTCATCCGGCGCAATCTCGCTGCCAAAGGCAAGGCAAAGGCCAAAGCCGCTGCCATGACGGAAGAGCTCTTCAACATCGCGACGGATCCCGCTGAGACCAAGGATGTCGCAGCCGAGCATCCTGATCTTATCACTCAGATGAAAACGATCATGGCCGGGCAGCATTCGCCCAGTGCGGACTTTCCTATGGCGGTGTTAGATAAGTGACAGATACAGAACGAATTGAAGTTTGTAGTTCGCGTGGTGCAGCAGGTGCTTAATCGATATCAGCTTGCTGATTAGCCTGATGACAGATTCAGGGCGGCGATGAAGCGTGGGCCCATCGCCAAGCTGCTTATCAATTGTGGAGAGGTTTTGCCCCAAATCGGAGTCCTTTCAATGGTCGCGGAAGGCCCGGCTAGCCAAAGGATGTTCTCAGACAAGGCCTGTTTTATTAGAAGTTTTATCCTTGTATCAGGGTAAGCCCATATCTTATTTTTATTTAAAATAAAATTTAATCTACTGTCTTTAGACTATGCAAATCGCCTCTATTTCTCGTGCTGCCGCGTCCTAATAGTAAGATTCACTTTATAAAAGTGTGTGTGGAGGCGCGGTTCGTCATGCGGATGGTGACACGGATTTGTTACGCGCAGATTTCCCATTCACCTAGGGCGGAAGTTGTACGGAGGGAATGTATTGGCATGCTTGGTGCGGAGTGCTTCCAAATATAATGGCAAAGATTACGATATTTAATTAATAAAAAGATGAATGGTAATTATAAATTCTGCTTTGCCACCGAGGGTTACGGGGTTCATGTCGTTGCATTCCGCCGGTGCTGCGTGGCGCGAATGCTGGCACTGATTGTGTCTGTGACGGGTTGCTGGCAGGCGGGGTCTGAGTCGCAGGCAGCGACTTTGATTTGGGATACGGTCTCCGGAGATGGGAGTACTATCACGGGTGGGGCAGGCACTTGGACAGGTGGCCTGGGCAACTGGAACACCGGCAGTGGTGACACCACCTGGACCAGCGCCACGCCAGATTCCGCGACCTTTGGCGGTACGGCGGGTACGGTGACGCTGGGGGGGCTGTGACAGTCGGGAACATGGTTTTTAATTCTGCCTACACCCTGGCAGGCGGTGGAAACACCCTCACGCTTTCGAATTCCACGATCACGGCGAACACGACGGCGACGATCAGTGCCGTGCTCGGCGGCAGCACAGGTTTGATCAAGGACGGCACAGGTACGCTGACACTCTCCGGCACGAATACGTACACCGGAACGACGACGATCAGCAACGGAGTGCTCAATGTGACGACCCTCGCCAACGGTGGCAGCAACAGCAACATCGGGGCCTCAAGCAATGATGCAGCCAATCTGGTTCTCAACGGTGGCACGCTCAGATACTCTGTGGGCGCTGCTGCAGCGGTGAGTACCGACCGGCTCTTTAGTGTGGGCACCAGCGGTGGTATTATTGATGCCTCCGGCGGCTTCAACATCATCTTCACCAACACCGGCAGCATGGGCTTTAATGGTCAGAGCGGAGCACGCACGCTGACTCTGACGGGCAGCAATGCGAATGATAACACGCTGGCGGCGGTGATCGGCGACAACGGTGGTGCGACATCTGTCACTAAAGCGGGCGGCGGCATCTGGGTG
>CAILZI010000030.1 GCA_903838675.1 uncultured Verrucomicrobiota bacterium | reverse complement strand
TCGCATGGGACAGCATCCGCCTGATTTGACCAGCAAACACGCCCAAACCGCAACTCGCCCTCCGCCACTTTCGAGCCTCTCTCCCTCGTTACTTCAACGCTTGCCCCTCATTCGGCACGGCCTATGGGATGGCTGTGAAAGGATCTCGATGTTGGCCCGCGCAGTCACGCGATTGGAGAGGTAGCTGGACATGCTTTTGGTCAGGTCTTCTCCGCGGATCACCATGATGACCTTTTTAGCCACTTCAGACATGAACATGGCCGCCTGGCCTGCGGAGTTGCCCGCACCGACGACAATGATGGTGTTGTCCTGGCAGAATTTGGCCTCCATCTTTGTCGCGGCGTAATACACGCCCATGCCATCGAATTTCTCGCGCCCCTCGGAATCGATCATGTTGTACTGAGCACCGGTCGATAGGATCACGCATTTTGACCGCAGAACGGTGACGCTGCCTTCTATCCGCAATTCCGTGCCATACTCTCCTTCGGCAAACGAGAGCGTCAGCGCCCGGGATGGTGTGGAGAATTTAGCGCCAAAGCGGTGCGCCTGGAGCTGGGCGCGGCTGGTCAGCGCACCGCCGCTGATCCCGGTAGGGTAGCTGAAGAAGTTTTCGATCAATGAAGACGACCCGGCCTGGCCACCTGGCGCGAAGCTTTCCAGCACCACCGTTTTGAGTCCCTCCGAAGCGCCATTCACCGCGGCCGCCAGTCCGGCCGGGCCAGCTCCCACGATGGCCAGATCGCACAGCAGCTCGGGGTCCTGCTCGGTCGAGAGCGGGCGCAGCAGTCCCGCCACACGAGCCACATCCAGAATGGTCGGATCATGCGTGATCGTGCCATCACTGGCAATCAACACTGGCAGATCGGCAGGCGTAAGTCCGCGCAATTGGCAGATGGCCAGACCTTCGGCTCCTGTGGCATCGATAAGGCGGTGAACCACATGATTTTTATCCAGGAAATCGTCAATGCGATGTCCAGCGCTGCAGCGGGGGCTGGCGAGGATGCGGAGGCCCGCGAACTCCTTGTCTCGCAGCAGGCGCTCGCGCCGCATCATGAAGGCCTGCACCAGGGGCTCCCCCACGCCCGGCAGCTCGGCCAGCGCCCATCTCAGCTTGGCTGCTGGCACGAGGAGCACCTCGGACACCTCCGCTTTTCCCCGGTAGTTGGCGATCGAAGAGGTGCCGGTGAGCATGGACACCTCTCCGACGAAATCGCGCGGCTTCGGGTTCGCGAGGATTTGCTCCACGCCGTCGCGATGCTCATACACCTCCAGCTCGCCACTGATCACCAGCGCCATCGGGAACTCCCGCTGCCCGGCTTTGACGATGATCTCGCCGGCACGGATTGTTTGCCGCACTCCCAGCGCCTCCAGTTGCGCAAGCTGATGGTCATCGAGTTTCGGAAACGCGATGCTTTCGGTGTCGCGATAAAAAAGTTCGTCTTTTTCTTCAGCAGTCATGGGGTGAATCCTTCCGTGCTCGATGATCCTGACTCCTGAGCAGAGATCAAGGGGCAGGCGCAACGTAAAGTGCATACGAGCTTTTGCTCGTTCTGGATTCTGCCCGCTTGAGGAGTTTTCCAGAACGAGCTAGAGCTCGCGGGCACCTTTATTTTGAATACAACTCCTCCATTGAAAATCCTCATGGCCATGTCCGGTGGCGTGGACAGCAGCGTGGCCGCCGCCGTGCTCGTCCGCGCAGGGCATGACGTGTCCGGCGTGTACATGAAGAACTGGATCAACGAGGAGAACATCATCGGTCATTGCCCGTGGGATGAGGACATCACTGATGCCGAGGCCGTGGCCAAGCAGCTCGGCATTCCGTTTCGCGTGGTCAATCTCATGACGGAATACCGCGAAAAGGTCGTGAAGTACCTGCTCGAAGGCTATCAGGCCGGCATCACCCCAAACCCGGATGTGATGTGCAATCGTGAGATGAAATTCGGCGTCCTCTGGGACTGGGCGCAGGAGCACGGCTTCGAGGCCATTGCCACCGGGCACTACGCTAGAAAGCTGGATGGGAGCATCCTGCGCGGTGCCGACCCGAACAAGGACCAGACCTACTTCCTGGCCATGATGCAGCCGCATCAGGTGCGTATCGCGCAGTTTCCCATTGGTCATCTGCTCAAGCCGGAGCTGAGGGATCTGGCGCGTGAACTTGGCCTCAAGACGGCGGAAAAAAAAGACAGCCAGGGCATCTGCTTCATCGGGCAGGTGAAGATGGAGGATTTCTTGCGAACCTTCGTTCCAGACCAGCCCGGGCCCATCGTCAATCTTGAAGGCAAGACGGTCGGCGAGCATCGAGGACTGCACCTCTACACTCTGGGCCAGCGCAAGGGCCATGGTGTGGCCAGCCCCATCCACAAGCAGGCCTACGTCGTCGTGGCCAAGCGACAGCAGACCAATGAACTTGTTGTCGCTATTGAGAATCCCGACACGCCGCTGCTCTGGGCGCGCAAAGCTACGCTGCATTCCATCTCCAGCACGGGCACACCCTTGCAGGGGGAGCGCTTTCTGCAGGCCCAGCCCCGCTACCGCTGCCCGGCAGGCAATGCCGTGTTCCGTCCGCTAGGCGATGGCCGGGCCGAACTCGAATACGCCGAGCCGCAGCGCGCGCTCACACCAGGACAGATCTGCGCCTTATACGACGGTGACCGCCTGCTCGGTGGAGCGGTGTTTGAGACCATCCAGCACGAATAAAGGCGGCCTGCCAGCCTGCAGCCAGCGCGTGGCAACATCCCTGTGGTAATGAATTATGACTGAACCTTCTACTATTCTCGTTCTCGGGGGTGGCTGCTTTGGCCTGACTGCCGCCATCGAACTCCGCGCACGCGGGTGGCAGGTTACTTTGATCGACCAAGGACCGCTCCCGCAGCCTGACGCCGCCTCCACGGACATCAGCAAGGTGGTGCGCATGGATTATGCCCAAGATGAGCAGCATACAGCCATGGGGGAGCTGAGCATCCAGCGCTGGCGCGAGTGGAATACCCATTGGGGTGAGGATTTGTACCACGAGGTCGGCTTCCTCGTGATGTCGCGTCATTCATTGCAACAAGGTGGCTTCGAGCATGACAGCCACGCGTTCCTCACACAGCGCGGCCAGCACCTGCGCCGGACTTCGCCCGAGATTTTGAGGGAACTGCACCCAGCTTGGAACCACACCGCTTATAAAGATGGCTACCTCAATCCCGCCGGGGGCTGGGTGGAGAGCGGCCGCGTCATCGCACGTCTAGCCGCTGAGGCCCGTGCAGCCGGAGTCGAAATCATCGAAAACGCACCGCAGCCGCGCCCGTACTTTGCTGGGGCGCGCTGCACTGGCATCACCTCCTCCGCCGGGCAAATCTGGCAGGCCGATGCCGTCCTCCTCGCCACCGGAGCCTGGACGCCCACGCTGCTGCCGCATCTTCAAGATGTGATGTGGGCCACCGCACAGACCGTCTTCCACTTTCAGCCGCAGGCTCCATCCCCCTTCACCCCGCCGCAGTTTCCTGTCTGGGGGGCCGACATTGGCAGGACCGGCTGGTATGGCTTTCCGGCCAATGCCGCCGGTCTTGTCAAAGTGGCGAACCATGGTCCTGGACGCCGGGTCAATGCCAGCGACCCACGCACACTCCCTGCGGAGGAGGAAGAACGCTATCGTATATTCCTTCGCGAAACCTTCCCCCCCTTGGCCGAGGCCCCGCTGCACTCGACCCGCGTCTGCCTTTACTGCGACACCTTTGATGGTGCCTTCTGGATCGACCATGATCCCGCCCATCCCGGCCTCATCATCGCCGCTGGGGATTCCGGCCACGCCTTCAAGTTCACCCCCGTCATGGGCGAAATCATCGCCGATGTCGTTGAGCACAAGCCGAACCCATGGACTTGGCGTTACCGCTGGCGAGAGAAAACCGCCACGAACTCCGACGGTGCACGTGCCACGATGACACACATTCAATCCACCGAACCCACTGCACATCAACTCTAAATAAACCTTTATGCCTCAAGGTGAAAAGTGAAGTTTTTACACATCTTGTTCACATCCACACACGGGCGTTGGTCAGGCCGGAATAGCATCGCGGAGCGGCAGGCAGTAACTTAATGACCGTAATGTTTCTCAGGTTTGAAATGAAATCGGAGTGACGAGATAACCGTTACTGAAGCCACCTTGAATGAATGCTGTCCTTGAGGTGTAATCCCCTCTCAAAACAACATCGGTTGATCATCCACAGCAGAAGCCGCCTTGGCACGTCGTTTGCGCAGAGCGGGTTCCTCAGGGGCAGGGGATGCAGGTTCTCCTTCGGCAGCGGCAGGCTCTGGCGCTACAGTTTCCTCCGCTGCGGCGACATGGGTTTCAGAAGGTTCTTCGGCTAAGTTACTCACACTGGATGAAGTGGCCTCAGAAACCACCTCAAGCGGTTCTTCCACGGTCTCTGCTGGCGCCTCAACGATTGGTTCTGCAGTCACTTCAGTCTCCATGAGAACCTCCGATGGTGGTGGGGTAGATTTCATGGCAGGCCCCACCAACTCGTCCACGCTAGGAGCGTTGGAAACCAATGATTCAGATGGAGTATCTACTTTTGCAGCAGTGTCCAAAACCTGTGTTTTTTTGGGCTTAGGCACTTTGCGAACGGTGGAAATGGCTAACGTTTCAACAGTAACTTCTTCTTTGTCCGCTGACTTCCTTAAACGGTGCCTGGCCACCCGCTTGGCGGTCAGGGCCTTGTTCTGAGCTACCGGACTGTTGTGGCGTTTGAAGTTACGAAAAGAAAGTTTCGCTCCCGTTTCAATAAGCCAGCCCGTCTTCTCCAATGCAATTGCGAAACCTTTGCGCCCGACGAGCTTGTCGATGAATTCCTTGGTAACGCCCAAGTCGTTAGGATCAATTCGATTCAACTCTGCCCAGGACCAAAGCCGTACAAGCTTGCCCACCACTGCATCTGAATCCATGCGCAACTGGGTGGCCAGACTGCAAACCTCCGGCTTGTCCGGCGTGCAGATTTCGATCTTGATCCATGGGCGTCTCATATCGACCTGAGGATGCAAGAGGGAGGCAGCGGGTCAAGGAAACCTTATTAACGTTACATTGAAGCATTGTGAACAACTCGCAATGAGAAGGGATTCTGGGAGTCATTTCTGCCGAGTGAGTGTCACGCACCCGGCAGAGATTGGACTCACCCAGCCTACTTGGCGCCGTCACGCATGCACGCCTGAGCGCGCTTCATCAGTTCATCAGGTGCCACATCTTCGAGATGCTGGCTAAAGTTCCAGCGATAACCGAAGGGATCGCGGATCATCGCCGTGCGTTTGCCCCAGAACTGATCCCGGGACGGACTCAGCGGGGAGCCGCCAGCCGCGAGAGCGCGGGCGAAGGCTTGGTCACAATCAGCGACCTGGATCGTAAACACGCAGGGAGCTAGGCCACCCTCCGGGATGGCGTGGGCATGCCCCAGCGGAAACTCGTCGGAGATGTTGATGTGAGTGGTGCCGATCATGAACTCGGCATGCGGCACGACACCCGGGGCGGGAGAGAGGCGGAACAGCTCCACGGCACCCAATGCCCGGGTGTAGAAGTCGAGTGCGTCAGCAGCGCTTTTGCAGGTGAGGGAGAAGGAGACGGT
>CAILZI010000029.1 GCA_903838675.1 uncultured Verrucomicrobiota bacterium | reverse complement strand
TCGTCTCCCTCGTCCGCTTCGCCCTGGAGCAGCAGCCCGTCCTGAAACCCTTCGCCGACACAGTCAGCGAACGCTTCGATCAATGGCTCCGCGCCCGCGATCAAGCTGCCGCCGTTAAACTTGAAACTTTAAACCTGAAACTTGAAACTGCGGAGCCCGGCACCGTCGCCTTTTCGCCCCACCAACTTACTTGGCTCCGCGCTATCCGCGACCACATCGCCACCAGTCTCAGCATCGAATTGGACGACCTCGACTACACCCCCTTCAATCAAGAAGGAGGCCTCGGAAAAGCCCATCAACTCTTCGGCGACCAGTTGCCGAAGCTGCTGGAAGAACTCAACGCAGCCCTTGCCGCTTGAGGTCGCTTGAGGTATAGATACAAAACATAGCTATGACCACCGCAAAAATATTTCAGCATGGCGGCAGCCAGGCCGTGCGTCTGCCCAAGGCCTTCCGCTTCCAGGGTTCCGAAGTGCTCATCGAGAAACACGGTGATGAGGTGGTGCTTCGCCCCGTCACCCACTCCCAGTTCAAATCCTTCACCGCCATCGCCCGCCACCTCGCTGAGAACTTCCCGGACACCGAGGACTTCCCCGAGCCCCCACCACGCCCGGCCGCACACGAGCGCCCCATCCTGGAGTTCTGATCCATGCCCGCCTCTCCCACCTACCTGCTCGATTCCAGCGCCTGCATTCCCATCCTGCGCAACAAGGCCGGCCTTGGCAAACTGCCGCCTCCTGCCAGGACCGGCATCCCCATCATCGTCGCGGCGGAACTCTGGACGGGAGTGCAGAAAAACATCGCCACTCACCCGCAGCAGGCCGCCAGGCTTCAGGCATTCCTGGACATGTTTGCCATCCCCGAGTTCGGCCTGGACGCCGCTCTCCACTACGCGGAGATCCGCGCTGATCTGGAATCCACCGGCAAAACCATTGGGCCGCTGGATCTGCTGATCGCTGCCCAGGCCCGCAGCCTCAGCGCCACACTCGTCACCGGCAACGTCTCAGAGTTCAAGCGCGTCAAAGGTCTCAAAGTTCAAGAATGGCATCCGGCATGACCTTCGACCTCGACTACACCCCCTTCAACCAGGAAGGCGGCCTCGGAAAGGCCCATCAACTCTTCGGCGACCATTTGCCGAAGCTGCTGGAAGAACTTAATGAGGCGCTCGCCGCATGACGAAACTCGCGAAGACAAAAGCCCAAGCCCCAAAGGGGCGAAATAACCCAGCCCAAGGTAACGCACACCCAGAAGCTCAGAGCCCTGAAGGAGCGAGACAAGCTGATTGGCCAATCATGTCCCTCTCGGATGTCTGCACAAAGATCTCCGATGGGACGCACCATTCACCAACGGTGCAGCATACTGACCCTGCTCCTGGGCGGTATAGATACGTCACCTCAAAGAACATTCGCCCCTGGGGACTTGATCTTGGTGACATCACATATTTGGACGAGGCTGTGCACCGCGAAATTTTTTCACGATGCAATCCTGAGTTGGGCGATGTCTTGCTCACCAAAGATGGGGCGAATACGGGCAATGTCGCAATCAACACGCTCGAAGAAGAGTTCAGCCTCCTTTCCAGCGTTGCTCTTCTCAAACTGAAACGAGACATCATCGATTCGAGGTTTGTCCGTTACTATCTGGAGTCTCCGGTAGGATCAAAGCGGTTGCTTGGGGATATGACAGGGACTGCAATTCGCAGGATCATCCTCAGGAAGATCAAAGAGACAGAGATTCCAGTAGCTCCCATCGACGACCAACGCCGCATCGTGGCGGAGATTGAGAAGCAATTCACACGACTGGAGGCCGGAGTGGCAGCGTTGCGGCGGGCGCAGGCCAACCTCAAACGCTACCGCGCTGCCGTCCTCAAAGCCGCCTGCGAAGGCCGCCACGTCCCCACCGAAGCCGAACTCGCCCGCGCCGAAGGCCGCCCATTCGAATCCGGCCAGCAACTTCTCGCCCGCATTCTCACGGAACGCCGCAAAAACTGGCAGGGCCGGGGAAAATACAAGGAGCCTGTCGAACTCGACAACTTGAAGCTCTTCCCGCTCCCGGCAGGCTGGACGTGGACAACACTCGATGCACTCGCCGAAATTAAAGGCGGCATCACAAAAGACCAAAACCGAAAGCACACGGCTCCTACGCGCTCAGTTCCCTATTTGAGAGTGGCCAACGTCCAGCGTGGCTATATCGACCTTACCGAAGTGAAGGAAATCATCACAACCGAGGATGAAATTAACGAACTCGCATTGAAGCCGGGCGACATCCTCTTCAACGAAGGTGGTGACAGAGACAAATTAGGACGGGGCTGGGTTTGGAGCGGACAGTTGCCCGAGTGCATTCACCAGAACCATGTCTTCCGCGCTCGGCTTCATGTCGCTGATTTGAATCCAAAGCTTGTTTCGTGGTATGCGAACACGTTCGGGCAGAAGTTTTTCTTCGACGAAGGCAAGCACACTACCAATCTCGCCTCAATCAGCATGTCGAAACTCAAAAGTCTGCCTGTCCCGATTCCGCCGCCTTCGGAGCAAGTCCGCATCGTGGCGGAAGTGGAGCGGCGGTTGAGCGTGGTGGACGAACTGGAAGCTGTGGTCACAACGAACCTCCAACGCGCCACACGGCTCCGCCAGTCCATCCTCCAAAAGGCCTTCACCGGGGAACTCTGAAATGCCAACGAACTTCACGCTAACTCTTGAGCTGCCACAGCCGACGGTGAAGGTGGCGGTCGAGTTTTACAACGCAGCCGAGAAACAGAAGCTTCTCAAGTATCCAACGCATGCTGTCATGGAGAGACTCGTAAAGTCGGGCCTAGAAATCCCGACCGAGGAATTCTTGACCTATTACCTCTTCCACAAGAAGCGTCCAGGAAAGGAAGGCTGGAGGAACTACGCCGAAGTGGGCCGCAAGATCGGACACGCGCTGGCCGAGTTGAGTGAGTGGGTCGATTTCAATGGGGAATCGGTCTCAACGCCTGCGGACCTAGCAGGCCAAGACCGAGCAATTACCGAGAGGATTGGCGAAAGTATCGGTCTATCGGTCGTAAGCCACATGCACGGTCTCACTGCGGCTGACTGGGATCGAATCCCGATTGGTCGCTATAGTAGCTTCGACTACCAGATTGCGAGCGACGGCAAGCACATCATCCAAATGGAAGCGAAGGGCAGTTCCGCCTCGGATAATTCGCGCAAGACATCATCTGTCAGCCAGCACAAGACTAGCATTGCCGATAAGAAGAAGGCTATTGCAGAGCGGGAAATGCAGAACGCTTACGCGTTTCCAGCCGACTTGCGTTACGGCACAATCGCGGTGATGGGCGAATCGGTTGACGACCCTGTAAAATGTCTGCTGGTGGACCCGCCCGCTGACGGCGATGGAACGAAAGCACAAAGATTCCGGCTGCTACAGCGCATGAAATTTCTCCGGGACTGGATTTCGTTTATCAGTCCTCGCTCTCAACTTGCGTCCGCGCTTCAAACACGACTGGCAGCGTTGGAGCGACTGCCAGACCCATTCCTTTTGGACGGAGTTCCATTGTTGAAAGGAAGCGGAAAGCCTTTCGATTTCACGCCGATAGGCGGGATGCTCGGAGAACACGCATCATTCTTCACCTCGAAGTCCAAGATTACTGACGGGCCAGCCGGCGGAGTTGTCGTGCCGCTACCCAGTGGTGACCTTTTCATGTTGGGCATTCGCGAAACGTTGCTCGAACAAGCGGCGGGCCAGCAGTTGCGCCGCCTCGCTGACTACAAGGCAGAGCACGGCCCCGAACCAAAAACAGTGGAGTGCGTGGTTACCGAACGTGGACTCAGCGAACTGCGATTGCCGTCGAGAATCTTGGAAGAGGCCTCGAAGTATGGCGGCTACTATACCTTCGAGTTGGCGGGGCAGATTCAGTATTCGGACACCGGTGTTTTGTTTGGAGTGCTTCCAATAGACAAAGATCAGTAATAACATTCACTTCATGACCACCCCTGCCGCCCTCGTCTCAAAGCTCAGGAACTACTGCCGCATCCTGCGCGATGACGGCCTGTTCTATAGCGGCTATGTCGAGCAACTGACCTTCCTGCTCATCCTCAAGATGGCGGACCAACAGTCGCGGCTGCGCAGCACCACAATCATTTCGGCTCCCTCTATGCCCATTCTCAACGTGATCAATATAACTGGACAATGCCAAATCCAATCCTAACTAAAGAGCAGCGCGAACTATTATTTAAACCATTGTTCGAAAAGACAAAAACCGAACTTGAGCGGTTATCAGACGGAAACTCAAATATGCTCTGGGCGCTTCGGCGAAAGCTCGCAAAAGAACTAACTTATTTGGAGAGAGGAAATCCGCGCACGCGTGGCGGATTGAAAAAGAGGAAAAGGGAGGAACAAGACGGGCTTTGCGCTTTTTGTGGTGACAAGCTACCCATGAAAGGTGCAGAGCTGGACCGATTCGATGCAGTCGCCGGTTATACAGTCGCCAATACACGCCTCGTTCACCACGAGTGTCACATAGCAGATCAGCAGGCTAAAAATTTCAAATGAGCAATCCCAACGCCCTCGTCTCCAAGCTCTGGAACTACTGCAGCATCCTGCGCGATGACGGCCTGTCGTATGGCGACTACGTCGAGCAGCTGACCTTCCTGCTCTTCCTCAAGATGGCGGACGAGCAGTTGCGGCTGCGCGGCACGCCAAGCGCGATCCCGAAGGGCAAGGACTGGCCTTCGCTGCTGGCCAAGGACGGCGATGAGCTGGAGGTGCATTACCGCCACACGCTGGAGGAGCTGGGCAAGTGCTCCGGGATGCTGGGCATCATCTTCCGCAAGGCGCAGAACAAGATCCAGGACCCGGCCAAACTGCGGCGGCTCATCGTTGACCTGATCGACAAGGAGCAGTGGACCAGCCTTTCCGCCGATGTGAAGGGCGATGCCTATGAGGGCCTGCTGCAAAAGAACGCCGAGGACGTGAAGGGCGGTGCGGGCCAGTACTTCACCCCGCGCTCGCTCATTGCCGCCATGGTGGAAGTGGTGGCTCCGCAACCCGGCGACACGATCTGCGATCCCGCCTGCGGCACCGGCGGCTTCCTGCTGGCCGCGCATGATTACCTGGCCAAGCACCACACGCTGGACCGGGCGCAGAAGAAGCAGCTCAAGAGCGGCACTTTCTACGGCATCGAACTGGTGGACAGCGTCACGCGCCTCTGCGCCATGAACCTGCTTCTGCACGGTATCGGCAGCGAGACCGGCGATGAATTGCCCGTGACCACCAAGGACGCGCTGGCCGGGAAGCATGGCGAATACGAGATTGTCCTCGCCAATCCACCCTTCGGCAAGAAGAGCAGTGTCACCATCATCGGCGCTGATGGCGAGCAGTCCAAGGAGTCGCTGACCATCAATCGGGACGACTTCTGGGCCAGCACCAGCAACAAGCAGCTCAACTTCCTCCAGCACATCTTCACCATCCTCAAGATGCACGGCCGCGCCGCTGTGGTGCTGCCGGACAATGTACTCTTCGAAGGCGGGGCAGGAGAAACCATCCGCCGCGAACTGCTCAAGCAGGCCGACGTCCACACCCTCCTGCGCCTGCCCACCGGCATCTTCTACGCCCAGGGCGTGAAGGCCAACGTCCTCTTCTTTGACCGCAAACCCGCGCAGGAAAAACCCTGGACCAAGAAACTCTGGATCTACGACCTCCGCACCAACCAGCACTTCACCCTCAAGGAAAACCCGCTGAAGCGCGAGCATCTGGATGACTTCGTCACCAGCTACCACGCCAAGAACCGCCACGACCGCAAGGAAACCGAACGCTTCAAAGCCTTTGACTACGCCGACCTGATCAAGCGCGACAAGATCAACCTCGACATCTTCTGGCTCAAGGATGACGCCCTCGAAGAAAGCGCCAACCTCCCCGCCCCCGGCGTGATCGCCCTCGACATCATGGAAGACCTCCAAGCCGCCCTGGAGCAGTTCGCGACCATTGCCGAAGATCTGAAAATTTGATCAACTTGTTAGCAGGAGTTCCCCACCACTGCCTCATTTTGAGCGTCTGATGAGTGGCCATGAGTGCTTGAAAATCCGAGTCCCTATTTTTGGATCCGTTTTGCGTTTTTTTGCGGCCAATCTCCTCCCTCTCACCTCGGCCTTCCCACCACGATCCCCGCATGACTCTTCACCGAGTTCAAATACTCATGAATCGTCTTGTCCACCACGACCTTCTTATACGTCGCTGACGCATGCATGAAATGGCACGCACCATCACCGGTCCGTAGCGCCAGTCCCACGTGTGAGCAGTACACATGCGCCCGGTTCGTCACGATGCCAATGATGTCGCCGCTTTGAATCCGCGGCTCACACGCAGCCACCTGGTCTTTCGGAATGAAATCAAACGGCACCTTCTCCAGCCTCGCCTCCATCTGCCTCAGTTGCGGCACCAGCGCCGGATTCGCCCGCAGGTAGCGATACAGCTTCGGATTCAGCGACATCTCATCATTGCCACGTCCCGTCAGCCTCACCACCGGCCCCACATCACGCGTCACATTGCGGATGTTCCCACGCGCCGCGTTGTCCGTGTACCACTCATCCAGGTAATGAATACGATCCAGATAGTTGCCATGGCACACCCCACCGCGATACCGCGTCTCCTCGATCTGCTTCAGCAGATCCGTCGGCGTATAAGCGCTCTGCCTCTTCCCAATCATCCGCGCCAGCCCCAGCGAAATCTCAAAAAACGACCAGCAGTCCAGCCCCGTAAAATTCGCCGAAGGCGACTCAACGCGATCATCAATTTCCAACGTCCATCCCACATACTTGATGCCACGCAACGCCTGTCCGAACTGCGCCACTCGCGCACCCATCGGCAGCGCCGCCCAGTTTCCCGCCATCGCTTGCCCCACCACCTCCTGAAATTTATCCACTCCCTTGAAGGTCACAGACTGCGGCAAATACTCCGCAGCTTGCAGCAGGGAAGTGCCCCCACTCAGAAGGCTCAAAGACAAAAAGTGGCGGCGTGTCAGCATGACACCATCAATACAGATTTTCCGCCATCCCCAAAGCATCTTCTCCCGCAGCACAGGCATTCAGCCATTGCGCCTCCGGCACCAGACCAAACTGACGCGGCACCAGACGCCACAGCTCCACCAGCTGCCGGTCCAGCTCCCGTGCAAAAGACTCAATCGCCTGCGCGAACCGCCTGCGTCGCAGCGGCTGCTCCGCCGCCTGCAGGCACGATTGCAGATGCTTCTCCTGAATAAAAGGTTCCAACCCATAGCCTACCATCGTGATCGCACGGTCGGAGTTCGTATCGATCAGCAGCATCACCAGATGATTCTCACCACCCTTTTCCACCGCACTCGAAAGACTGCCACGGTTGAAGATCCAAAACGCATACGGCACCAGCGGCGCCTGCGCAGGCACCTCCATGAGCACCACCGCGATGCTGACCTGGGGAAAGCGTCGCTCCACCTCAGTGATCACATGGGCCGCTCGCTTATGCGCAAACGTACCCAATGAATCGGTCATATCCGCGATGGGGCGCTGCAAGGCCGGAGCAATGCCAAAAGTGCGATCCGCCACCTCCAGCGAAAACCCACACTGCCGGCAGGCAGCATCGGTTTCAATCGCAGGAGTTCGGCAGGCAGGACAACGCACGCATCAATTGTACATCCTCCCGCCACCTTTGTGCAACGATCATTCCTTGCCCGCTCGCCGCTTCAGCACCCAGCGCATGATTCCCCGTGGCATCAATCGAAACACCCGGCTCACGATCGCAACGCCCAAACCCGGAAACACACAAGGTTGCCCGAGTCGCAACGCCTTCAGCGCTTCACCCACCACCTGCGAAGGAGGAATCCGCAGCAAACCCTGCCCATCCCGGTTCGTATCACTCCCATCCTCCCGCTTCGCCGTCTGACTAAAGTTCGTCGGCGTCGGTCCCGGACACACACAGCTCACCGTGATGTTCTTCGGAGCCAGCTCAATCGCCAGTGCCTCCGAAAAACTCGTCACATACGCCTTGGACGCCGCATACACCGCCAGCTCCGGCATCGGCAGCGTGCTCGCCAGCGAACTCACATTCAAAATACCCCCGGGCGTCTCAAGCAGCGGCAGCAGCGCATGCGTCAGCATCGTCAGCGCCGTGATGTTCAGCTCGATCTGCGTCCGCGTCTTCTCCGCCGAGGAACTCGCAAAGCTCCCATAATCACCCATCCCGGCATTATTGATGAGCAGGTTCGGATTCACCCCGTTTGCCGCCAGAAACGCGATCACGTCACTCCGCCCCCCCTCCGTTGCCAAATCCGACACACAGCAAAGCACTTTTGTCCCCGTCCCAGACAGCTCCAGTTTCACCTTTTCCAAGGCCTCCTCCCTCCGCGCCACCAGCACCAGCACCTCCGCCTTGGGAGCCAGCTGCCGCGCAAATTCCGCCCCCAGTCCGGAGGACGCTCCGGTGATCACCGCACGGCATTGTTCAAGACTAAATCCTTTAGGCATAGGGCAGGAATAGCTAGGTCACCCACCGGCAGCAACCCGCATTCCATGGAATGCAGGTGCAGCTCGTGGCAGCTGGGAACTCAGAAAGTGCTCAATTTAGACCTAAGGGAACCCTTAGTGATCTGAAGCTTGGTAAATTTAGGAGTGAGGCTATGCTTATAAATATATACAAGATCCATAATTAAAGTTAAAATAAATTAATTAATAGTGCTGACGATTATGAGCCATTTAATTCATAAAGAACGACTTATGTCGATTTATCGACAAAGGAGGGCTATATGTATTCCATAGTAGGTTCAAAAAATTTGGAACTGCCGGGGGTCGAAGAGGAACGGACAGCACGACTTTACCGCATCTCTCAGAGGCGTAACCACATCCTGACAGACCGTCTGTTTGCCAAATTGATGGTCATGCAGTGGCTGGGTGGGATCGTGATCGCCATGTGGCTTTCACCCATGGCTTGGAATGGGTCTGCCATCCTGCCGCTGTGGCATGTTTGGGCGGCACTCTGTCTGGGTGGGGCGATCAGCGCAGCTCCGGTGCTGCTGGCGTGGCGGCAGCCTGGACGTGTCGTGACCCGCCATGTAATTGCGGTGTCACAGATTTTGACGTCTGCGCTTCTGATTCATCTCACGGGGGGGCGCTTTGAAACCCACTTCCATATCTTTGGTTCACTCACCTTTCTGGCGTTTTACCGGGACTGGCGTGTGCTTGTGACAGCCACCCTCGTGGTAACGGCTGATCATGTGGTGCGCGGCATCCTATGGCCGCAGTCAATCTTTGGGGTGGTGGATGTGGGTCAATGGCGGTGGCTGGAACACGTTGGCTGGGTGCTGATTGAAGATGTCTTTTTGATGATTTCAATTCAACAAAATCTGACAGAAACACTGGAAGTGGCCAAACGTCGCAGCCGGTTGGAGAGCATCAACGCGCAGATCGAAAGCCAGGTGATTGAACGCACCGCGGAACTTACCGAAGCGCACAAGCAGCTGCTCATGACATCGCGTCAGGCCGGCATGGCGGAGGTGGCGACGAATGTCCTGCACAACGTGGGCAATGTTCTCAACAGTGTGAATGTGTCTGCGGAGACCGTGGCTGGGAAAATCCGGCACTTTAGGATCTCCAGTTTGAAAAACGTGGCAAAATTGCTGCGGGAGCATGAGCACCATCTACCGGAATTTCTCTCTCAGGACTCTCGTGGCAGGGAACTGCCAAGCTATCTGGTGCAACTCGCGGACAATCTTGCGGAACCTCAGAAAGCGATCTTGGAGGAGGTGCGGTATCTGCAAAACAACATTGAGCACATCAAGCAGATCGTGTCCATGCAGCAAAATCACGCACGCGTGGCAGGCGTCCTCGAAACACTGGACGTGGTTGAAATCATCGAAGACGCCATCAACATCAGCACCGCAAGTCTCACGCGTCATGGTGTGTCATTGGTGCGTGAGTTTGAGGCTGTGCCTGATGTCTTGCTGGACCGGCACAAAGTGATGCCGATTCTGGTCAACCTTCTGAGCAATGCCACACAGGCGCTTGCTCCACAGGGAAGTGACAAACGGTTGAAGGTTAGAGTCGCGATGGGGGACGGAGACACCGTTCAGATCAAGGTCATCGACAATGGTGCCGGCATAGCGCCGGAAAACTTGACCCGAATTTTTCAACACGGATTTACCACCAAGAAAGACGGCCACGGCTTTGGTCTTCACAGCGGCGCCCTGGCTGCGCGTGAAATGGGCGGAAAGCTCACGGCCAACAGCGACGGCATCGGCCGCGGGGCTGTGTTTACTCTGGAACTTCCCTTGTTGCACCTAACCAAACAAAATGATGAATAAAACGACCGATAATCTCAACCGCCGTATTCTTGTCATTGATGACAACCAGGCCATCCATGAGGATTTCCGGAAGATTCTTGGTGAGTCTGACTCTGAAGACGCCGCTCTGCAGGCGGCTGAGGCCAGAATTTTCGGGGCTCCTGCGGCCATGCTCTTCGAGATCGACACGGCCTCCCAAGGCGAAGAAGGCCTGAAAATGGTGGAGAAGGCACTGGCTGAGGGGCGCCCTTATGCCATGGCTTTTGTTGATGTTCGCATGCCACCAGGCTGGGACGGCATCGAAACGACGCAGCGGATCTGGCAGATCAGCCCTGACCTTCAAGTGGTGATTTGTACGGCCTTTTCAGACTGCTCTTGGAATGAAATGCAGGATCAGATCGATCCACAAGACCGGCTGCTGGTGCTAAAGAAGCCTTTTGATACGATCGAGATCCTACAGATGGCCAATGCACTGACGCAAAAGTGGCTGCGGCTGCAGGAATCGAAAGTCGAGTTCGGCGACCTGCACCACATGGTGAGCGCCCGCACCCGGGAACTGGAGGAGTCACAGGCTGCTGCCGTCAGCATGATGGCAGATGCGGTACGGCATCGTGAAAAGGCTGAACAGGCCTACGAGGAACTGAAACGCGAGATGGCCGAGCGGCGCATGCTTGAGGAAAAATTCCGCGAGCAGGCATCCCTCCTCGACAAAGCGCAGGATGCCATTCTTGCGCATGATTTGGAACATCGCATCACCTACTGGAACAAAGGGGCTGAGCGGCTGTATGGCTGGAGCGCAGATGAAGTAGCTGGCCGATCGGTGGCAGAACTGCTGTACAAAGACCCGGAGGCGTTTCACCGGGCCAGCGAACAGGTCATCAAGACGGGCGAATGGGTGGGGGAACTGCACCAGATCGGAAGAGACGGACGAAGTCTGGTGAGCGTTGGCCGCTGGACTCTGGTGCGTGACGCGGCCGGACAACCCAAATCAGTGCTCGCCATCAATACGGACATCACCGGACGCAAGAAAACAGATGAAGCTTTGAAGATGCAGGGACGGGTGCTGGAAAGCATGGCCGAGGGGGTGACCGTATGCGATGAAGATGGTCTTATTGTTTTCAGCAATAACTCCTGCAACACCATGTTTGGTTATGAGGGCGGGGAGCTCATTGGTCAGCATTACTCAGTCATCAGAAACCTGCCTCAAGAGGAAGGCCGGCGTGCCATGGACGAACTCTTCTGCGTTTTGCGTGAGAAGGGGGCTTGGATGGGGGAAATGAATTCCCGGAAGAAGGATGGGTCCGCATTCATCACACGCTCACGCATCAGCGTGCTGGAAATGGATGGCGTGAGATCCTTTGTCGCTGTGGTGGAGGACATCACTGAAAAGAAAAACATGGAGGCGCAGTTTCTGCGGTCTCAGCGCATGGAGAGTGTCGGACGGCTTTCCAGCGGCATCGCCCACGACATGAACAACATCCTGACCCCCATCTTCATCTCGTCTTTCATGCTGCGCCGCAAGCTGCCACCGGAGGACTTTGAAAAAATGCTCGGCAACATCGAGACCAACGCCCAGCGCGGTGCAGATCTCATCAAGCAGCTTCTTACCGTCAATTGTGACATGAGCGGCCAGCGCCACGTGGTGGAGACCAACCAACTGACTGCGGACATGATGAAGATCATGTCAGGCACCTTTCCCAAGAACATCACTCTTTCGGCCAACACGCCCGAAGACGTCTGGCCTGTCATTGGCGATCCGACCCAACTCCACCAAGTGCTCCTCAATCTGTGCGTGAATGCTCGTGATGCCATGCCCGCAGGCGGCGTGCTTACGCTCACCACGGAAAACACCCGCTTGGATGAAAACTTCGCTGCGATGAACGTGGACGCCATGCCCGGCCCGTATGTGGTGATCCGCGTATCCTACACCGGAGAAGGCATTCCGCCCGAAGTCATCGACAAGATTTTTGATCCGTTCTTCACCACGAAAGAAACCGGCAAAGGGACAGGACTTGGACTCTCCACGGTGATGGGCATCGTCAAAAGCCACCAAGGATTTGTCAATCTGCGCAGCCGCACCGCAGTGGGCAGTGTGTTTGAAATTTATCTTCCAGCCTCTCCTGATGCAGTGGCGGCCAGCAGTGCCGCACCCGCCATGCAGGCTCCGCGCGGCCAGGGTGAGCTGATCCTCGTCGTGGATGATGAGGAGGTCATCCGCGAAGTCGTGCAGAAGACCCTTTGCGCGCACGGGTATCGTGTCATCACGGCAGGAGACGGCACGGAGGCCATCGCGCAGTTCTCCCAGAATCGGGGCGAGGTCAAAGCGGTGCTCACCGATATCATGATGCCCTTCATGGATGGCGTCACCCTCTCGCGCACTTTGAAAAAAATGGACCCATCCATCCAAATCATCGCCACGAGCGGCATGGGCAGCGCGAAAGGCCGGCAGGACAAGGCTGCAGCGCTGGCTTCGATGCAGATCCATACCTTTTTGAACAAGCCTTACTCGGCCAATGAGATACTCACAGCCATCGGTGACTTGCTCGCATCCGACCGGTCATCCCACGCTTCTTCGGAGCTCGGGCTGGTGGCTTGAGTGACAGCTTAAACTCATGCCCTGGCATTTTTGAGTGACACCCTAGGCCTCAGCGTTGAGGCTAAAGGGAAGCCCATGACCATCAATCCGCTTTCCGCTCAGATCCCTTTCACCACCAAGGATGGCAGCACCATCCGCAGCATCCTGGACCGCACCAACGCGCCGGTGCAGAATCAAAGCCTTGCCGAGGCCACCGTTCCCGTGGGCCAGCCGACTGAGCGTCATTACCACAAGCTCAGCGAAGAGTTCTACTTCATCCTCGAAGGGCAGGGGATCATGGAGATTGACGGTGAAACCCGCAACGTCGGCCCTGGCGATGCTATTCTGATTCCACCCGGCGCATGGCATCAGATCACGGCTTCCCAAACTTTGCGTTTCCTCTGCTGCTGTGCGCCGCCGTATGCGCATGAGGATACTTTTTTCTAAAAAAATAGCACAATAATGGATGGCAAATGAACTCATTCCGAACTTTTTCGGCACACCAGAGTGCGGGGAATGTTCGTTGGTGGGCATGCCTGCGGATTTGTCCTGGCACGACTCAAAAGCAATTACTTAGCAGAAGTGCATTTAGCCTTTCGAGTTCGAGAGCAGGATCTCCGTCCCTTGTTTCCAGCAAGCCCAATCGTGCCCGCCCTCGATCTCGATCAGTTGATTGGGCTTCAAGATGGAGCGAGCAAAGAATCGATTGCTGGCCAGCAGTCTGTCGCTTTTGCCCACTGCCAGCGCGATGGGAAAAGGCGGGCCTGAACGAGAAAGCCACTGGCGCTTGATATCGATCCACATTTTCTGAAGCGCCTCCGCCTTGTTGCGCGGAGTTACCACTGGGCTCTCCCATTTTTCTAGACCGCCTGCTCGCTCGATCTCAGCCATAGGCTCCTTGTCTCCAACAAAGGGCGAGAGAAGAAGCATTTCATCCACCTCTCCAGGGTAACGAAGGGAGTATATGAGTGCCCCGAGTCCGCCCATTGAGACACCAATGATGGTTATCCTCAGTCCCTGTTTTTTTGCCGGGCCAATGATTTCCTCATGCAGACAGGCATCCGCCAGCCCCCTCATGTAATAGCCCATATGCAGATCGGGAGCCACGATTCGCGCCCGGGGGCGCTTCTTCTGGACAAGGTCCACAATGCCGAATTGAACAAATTCCTCAGGCCGGCTCAATCGTCCCGGCAGGAGCAGCACCAGTTCCTGGGCCTTGTTCCCTTGGGGTTCAAATTGGAGCTTCCGCAGAGGCCGCGTCGCCGGGGCGAGAAGCAGACGACAAGCCGACATCGGCAGAGCTGCCAATGCCGTCATGAAATGGAGAAACTTGGAACGCATCATAAAGAGAGATCGGATATGCCTTTTATGGCCTGATGGGTGTTCGGTGTGGACAATGACTTACGAATTAAAGGTGGCTCGAACTCGCAATATAAAAAGTTCCATTCTTCGACCTTAACCCTTTGTTGCAGTTGCGCCATAAGTTCGAATGAAGTCGAGTTCGACTGAGAAGGGGGTCTGCTTTTTATCGCCGATCAAAATACTGACGCGGCGAACCTTGGAGGTATCCAGTCGCTCATCGGGCAAGTCGAGGCCTCGAAAGCTGCCTTTAAAACCGGCAAAGGGAATCTTCGCTTCCATCCACTCGCCCTTGATGGTGGTAAACTCGGCCGCGAAGGACACCTCCATGCCCCGAAAAACGGCGTCGGTAGCGAGTCGCACCTGATACGTGCGACCATCGCCCTTTACACGAATCAGCAGTCCGAGGTGGCTGCTGAGATCCAGTTTCAAACCGCCACTGCGGAAGGTCGAAAAACCACCGTTGTTTTCCAGCGATAGCATGCCGCTAAACAACATCGTCCCAGCATCGCTCGGAGTCAGTTTTCCCTCTGACAGCCCGCCCATCACTCCATCATTCACAACCTGCCAGTCGATGCCGTCTTTGCCGTCAAACTCCGTGATCGAATGCGCGCGCGGCGCGCTGGGTTCATCCGCCCCCTTGACTCCGATGGAAAAACACAGCCCAAGTCCGCAGGCTGCGACCAGGGTTGGATGAAGAGATGCGGTATCCACGGCGGGCAAACGCAAGGCTGCCAGTGAAAAAGCTGCACTGAAGAAAATGGGGCCGAACATGAGAATTAACAGCATCCATGGCCCAATGAAAGGACATAGTCTCTCTAGGGACATCCACTCAGCAGCCAAAGCCAAAGGCAACATGCCGAACCAACAGGCTAGGGCAACTTTGACTGCGTGATAACGTAAATATCGCATCCTTTAGATACGCTGCCATAGCCTGCTTAGGGGCGGAAAAAATTCTGGTGGCTTTAAACTTGCTGCCTACGGCTGCCAGGAAATTACTTTTGAGGGGGTGACATGTCTGGCTGCCCTTGTACGTGGCGCCGAGACGGGGTGTGAGAGGGGCTGTCCAGCTCATGACTTGCGAGGAAATGCGCGGTACCTGGATGCAGCTCAGATGGCCATCGTCGGCACATCAATCAGAGAATATACCTCTACCGGATCGGGCTGTCCCTTGACGGGGTGGATGCCGACATTCTGGTAAAGCTGGTGGCCCTCCGGCCAGTCCTTGAGGAAGCTGTCGCTGACGAGCACGGGCACCTGCAGCTTGCGGGTCAGACTCTCGATGCGGAAGGTCACGTTTACGGCTTCGCCGACTGGCATGGTATTTCCCCGGCCCATAGCGCCCAGAGAGACATCACCGATGTTCAAGCCAATATGGCAGTGAACCTCAAGGTTCATGTTGTCCCGCAGCCACTTGCGTTTTGGGGACTCGTGGGCTTCCGGACCGCTGAGCAGCTTAGCGGCTTCGGTGGCCATTTTCCGAGTGGGTAGGTCGTCGCCGGGCCAGTAGGCAAAGACACCGTCTCCGATGAACTTGTCGATGATGGCATCTCGTGATTTGAGAACATCCTCGCATTGCGCATACCATTCGCGCAGCATTGCAGCGACCTCCTCGGGACTGAGTTGGGCGGAAAGGGCGGTAAAATTGCGGAGGTCACCGACGAGCAGCGTGGCCCGGACGTTTTTCACGGGTAGATCAACGGTGTTAAGCAAATGTGTGTTGATGTCGCCGGATTCGCTTGGCGAGCGTTCTTCTTCCTCACTGTCGAAAATGAAATTGCTCGTGCCAAACTGCACGCGGTCGCCATGGCGCAGAGCACGGGCAGTGGAGACGGCAACGTCGTTGATGAAACTGCCGTTGGCACTGCCAAGGTCCGAAACCCAGAAAAGCTGCCCGTCACGGCGGATGGTGGCATGCTGGCGCGAAGCACCACCGTCCACCAGCCGGATGGATGCATCGGGGCTGCGTCCGATCAGGTTGAAGTCCTCGAGGACGATCTCGAGTTCCTTCTCCATTGATTTCAGTTTGGCTATCATGCGGGTAGGTCAGCAGTCAGGCCCTGTGACACACCTGACACCAGGAGCAACGACTGTAAAGCTTGTAGGAATATAGGTATCGCTTTTGAGCGGTTAGGCGTCGGGCTTGCTCGCAGCTGCCAGTTTGCGCATATAGAAGAAACCACCGATGGCCAGCGCCAGCATCAGGATGCCTAGCAGCGGGCGGACAACAATCCAGGCGATGGCGATCACCACGAAAGAGATGGTGCCTGCGAGAACAAACGAGATCAGGCCCGTGCCCACGCCAATGATGTCCCCGATGAAGGGAATGACACTGCCGAGTACACTGAGGGGTTTCATGATGGCCATGAAGCCAAATGCCATGAAGAGGAAGCCCAGAAAGCGCACCAGCCAGGTGATGATAGTGTTCGCTGTAGCAGCGTCTTTAAACATTTTCTCAGCGCTGACCGTGCCCTCCTCGATAAAATCGATCGCGTCGCCGGCCTTGGTCTGGTAGGGCTCAAAGGTGCCGTCGAGCTGCGCCGCCAAGATAGTGAAGGTGCCAGGCTCCACGATTTTAAAGGAGGTGCGGACATCACCGACCTTGGGCTCTTTGGGGTTTGCGCCAAAGTAGAAGGCACCATCCTGGATTTTGGTGCCCTCTTTGAGGTCGGAAGGCAGAGTGGCCAGATCAGCATCCGTGAGCGCACGCTTGATCGGGCTTCCCATCTCCTTCACGAAGTTTTCCGGCACCGTGAATGCTCCCAAAGTGACCTTATCGGCAGGGATGTTCGCGTTGCCAGCGACCAAGTCGCCCTCGTTGGCATGGCCTTCTGTTTTTTTGAACTCCGAAGACTTCACCGGGCCGCCCACCCATTTCTTGTCGTAGGTGTAGGTGGTCGTGGTTTCTTCACCACCACCGACTTTTTGCTTGGTCTCCGACTTCTTGTTCTCCACCCACTGATAGATTTCTTCGGTGCGCACAAGACGCAGGGCCGGCACACTGACGCCGTAGTCAGTATCAGCCACAGGGCCTTCGGCCTTTGCTTCTCCGGTCATATGAACAAGCTTTTTGTCATTGGCTGGGTCGACCTTGTCTGAGGCCACATGCACCACAGCAGCGGTAGCCTCCTTAAGGCTGTTCGCAGTGGTGACGGCACGGCCTTCATTCCACCAGAGAGCTATGATGGTGATGGGGATGATGATGATGCCGAAAAGAATGCCTTTGATCGATTCGCCTATGCGGCTGAACCAGTTTTGTGAAGTTACTTCGGTATAGGAGTCTGCCATTGGCTATATTTGGGTTGATGATATAAATTGAAGCTGAGAACGTGCCGAGCTTCAAGTTTTTTCTGTCAGGTATGCATTGAAGTGTTCATCAAGTTAGAAATTCGTCTTCAGCAAGGACAGGTTGGTTGTTTGGTGCAGAGCAGAGCTGTCTAATCAGACGTTTGTTCGATACATGGTTTACACTTTGTTTGTTACAATCTCGCTGCGTAGTTAAATTGGCTGTAATTGGGTTAACCCTATTTTCCCCTTCCATCCGTCACTCTTGTGAATTGAGTTGTTTTCTCGTTATGACATCCCGACTCCCAGTCTACAAATACATCGCATTCATCGCCAGTCTTAGCCTTTTAGGCGTTTCTGGTCTGCCGCTTCATGGCCAAGAGGCCAAAGCCAAAGGTTAGCCTGCTCAAAACAAGAAAGGTGCGGCGCCTACCGCAGCCTCTCTGGTGAAAGACATGAAGGCCTCCGTCGTCTTCATCGCCAAAAACTCCAAGGACATCAATCCGAAGTCCAAGCAGGCGGTGCCGTTTTACGCCGCCCTGAAGTCCACTGCGAAGGGGCTCGACCAGCTTGAAAAAGGCATTGCAGACAAGAGCCCTGAGATGCTCAAAGGCCTTGACACTACTGGTGAAGGCGTGACACAGCTTTCCACCACCTGGGCCATCATTCGCGGCGCACATCCGAAGTCCCAGGTGGGCCGCGGTGTGAAATCCCTCGATGCTGCTTATGAAATGTACCTCAGCCATTTCGGCCCCTCCGTTGCCATCCTGAAGAAAGGCGGCAAAAAGGGCAAGCTCACGGACGCTGAACTCGCTGAAATTCAGGGTGCAGGGCCGAAGATGGAGGAACTCATCGGCAACCTGAAGCAGGCTGCATCTTCGGCGAAGCCAAAGTCCTACCAGCATCGCATGATCGCCGACCTCATCAGCCTAGCCACGAAGATCCTTGGCATTCAGGGCACGGACCGTGGCACCTATGCGAAGTATCAGTACCAGACCGGCCGCCTGAGAAACTCGATGGGCGCTTATGGAAACATCTCCCGGTACTACTACCCGGACTACTACCAGTCCTCATGGGGCAAGCTCACTCCTTTCGTCAACGTGCTGACTTCCATCTTTGGTGGATCGGCCTGGGGCTACTACGATGGCTGGAACTACTATGAATCCAGCATTTCCAACTACGGCAGCTACTACGAAAGCACCTCCATCAGCACCTCCATCAGCGTGACTGAAGTCTCCTCATATGAAGAGTCCGTCGAAAGCTACAGCGAAGAAACCGCGACGGAAGAAGATACCGAAGACGAAGAAGAGATCGACGAAGAGCAGGAAGAGGACGAGGATGACGAAGAAGACGATCAGTCCCTAGCTGACGAAGCGGCTGACTGCGAAGATGACGACGACGGTGACGGCATCTCCGACGAAGAAGATGAAGATGACGACAACGACGGCGTCAGCGACGAAGAAGACACCGACGACGATGGCGACGGCGAGCCCGACGAAGAAGACGCTGACGAGGATGAAGAAGAGGAAGAAGAAGAAGACGGCGAAGACGAAGACTGCGACGGCGCTGCCGATTGCGACGACGGCGGCTGCTGCGAAGAGTAATCCTTTGTAGTGAGTGTTTCTTCCTGGAACAATTTCAAGCGCATGGTCTCCGGACCATGCGCTTTTTTTATGGGTGTAGCCGCCTGCAATGAATGGCGATGCCGTGGTCAGAGGCCTGTGATTAGCGGTCTTGTGCTACGCCGACATGTAGAGTATCCCGGTGCCGTTCCCTGCCGGATTATCCCCATACCGATGTGGTATGCTGTGTCACGCTGGTGACCTTGCCGACGACCTTATCCAGCTAGAGTTCTTTTACCTCGTTCACTGCCGCCGTGGATGGCTTCGTTGGTGGTGATCTGCTGGAAGAAATCGGCGGTCATGCTTTATAATTGAGTAGACTGTGAGACGTAGCCAGTTCGCAAAGTCGAGGTATTGTATTGACTCTAAACGGGTGCGCGGCAGAGTCAGCGACCCTCTTATGCGTACACTTTTACTGCTCCTTTCTACTGTTTCACTACTCGGTCTTGTCACGGGGGCCGCCGCACAGTCTCCGGCAACTGCACCCTCGGCTGGCAAGGTCCGCGTCGTCACCCGTAACTTGGAGCCATTCTCCTTTGACAAGGAAGGCCGCCGTGTGGGGTATGCTGCGGAGTTATGGGACCAACTGGCACGTGAGACGAAACTAGACTACGAGGTCAAGGTGGTGAACACCGCCGCTGAAATCATCGAGGAGCTGAAGAACAAAACGGCTGATGTGGGTGTGGGTGCGATCAGCGTCACCGCCAAGCGCGAAGAGGCCATCGACTTCACCCAGCCCTTCTATGAGTCAGGCCTGCAGGTGCTGGTCAATGGCGGCAGCGGCAGCTTTGCTGACAGCATCTTCTCCCTCATCGGCAATCTCTTTAACATCGAACTCATCGGAGCTTTCGCCCTGCTCATGGTAACGATGCTGGTTATCTCTCATCTCGTCTGGCGCTTTGAGCATCCTTTGAACGGCGACCAATGGCCGGAAGATTACAAGAAGGGCATGTTGGAGTCCTTCTGGTGGACGATTAGTACGCTGCTCGTCGGTGGCGCTGACAACAAAGGCCCTGTTGGCGTTGGTGGTCGTATCGTGGCTATCATTTGGATGCTGCTAAGCATAGTGCTGGTCTCCTTGCTCACTGCTTCCTTCACCACCACCCTGACCGTTAATACCCTGAAGGGCGACATCAATGGACCTGGTGATCTACCCGGCCGCAAAGTGGCCACCGTGAAGGGCAGTACAACTGAAGCCTGGCTCACTACCAAGGGGGCCAAAGTGATGCCATATGCCACCGTCACCGAATGCGTGGCAGCCTTGAAGGGTAAAGATGTGGATGCCGTCGTTTACGATGCCCCCGTGCTGCAATACGAAGCCGGCAAACTGAATGACGAGCAACTGCAGATGGTCGGCCCCGTGTTTGAGCGACAAAACTACTCCTTCGCCCTGCAGCAGGACAGCACACTGCGTGAGAGCCTGAACCTGGGCCTCCTGAAACTCACCGAACAGGGGGTGGGCAACGAACTGCGCAAGAAGTACTTCGGCGAAGACAAGTAAGCTCCGGCAGCCAGTTATATCCACGAAGGGGCGACGGCCCAAAGCTGTCGCTCTTTTGCTGGGTGCTGATCAGGCTGTCTGATCAAGCTGCTTGCCATGGCAGCTTTCCGCAGAAATGAAGAATGGCTAGTCGCATCCCCGACTCTCCCTCATCATACCCAGGAATATTTGCAACCATCCTGGCGGTTTTTCGCCAGAATTGCGTGCCATAAGGTTGTGGGGCCGTTCACCCAGATGCCGCCCTCGATCTCGATCAACACGCGAACGGGTAAAGAAGCGAAGTCTGCCCTCCACTTGCGTTTCTCATGGAATCAGAACTCGCGTTGCAGCGGCGGTCTTTCGGCGGCTTC
>CAILZI010000028.1 GCA_903838675.1 uncultured Verrucomicrobiota bacterium | reverse complement strand
GTTCGCCGCCACTGTCACACCAAACCTCCCGGGCTCGATCATGTCCGCCGTGGTCACCGCCGCCAAACGCACCAGCCCTGCTGAGGCCATCGCCCATTCACGCACATACCGATACCTCACCGTCGCGTTCGGCGGGATCATCCCCGTCACATCCGTCAGCACCGCCAGCAGGCGGCGCACACCGGACTCACGCGCGTAGGAGATCGCGCCCGTCACCATCTCCATCACCTCCACCACCTTCAGCTCGCCCGCAGGTCGAAAAATCGCGTGCCCCTCAGCGTGTTGAAAGTATCTTGGCGCGTCCATGCCCCGGAGATTATCCACTCCCGCCCGCATGTAAAATGCGCTGAAGTCCGGAAAACAGATGCCATTCATGACATCGACAAGACCGCCGACCACCATGGAATCGATGAAGAAGTGAAGGATGACCGCAATGACCACGGTGCAGATAAAACCCATCCGCCTCACACAGCCTCAACCCAAGCCCTAACCCTATGACCAAGCTCAAATTCAACGGCTCATGGAATGAAATCAAAGGCAAGCTCAAGCAGAAGTATGCCCAGCTCACCGATGACGATCTCCTGTTCTCAGAAGGCAAAGATGAAGAAGTCCTGGGACGCCTCCAGCAGAAGCTCGGCGAAACCAAGGAGCGTCTCCGCGAGACCATCGCCAAGCTCTAGCCGTCTGCACTCACGCGGCAGCCACAACTCGACACCCCCATGAACACATCAAGCACAACGGACAATCTGAAAGCCGTGCAGCCGCCTCCTCCGAAGCCCGAGGTGGAACCGGACGAAGTCCCCACCATGATTCTCGATGGCGAACAGTTCTTCACCTATCGCCGCTTCCGCATGATGAATGGCAGCGCCCCGCAGCCAAAGCCGCCCGCAATTCACCTGCTGCCTGCGCGGTAAAATTCCCCGCAGTCCACGCTTCCGATATGGAGTGCGGTCGCGCAGCGAGGAACGAGCCTGGCCTGCGTGGCTTTGGCGAATTAGGAAGCGCAGCCCGTTCTCCCGAATAACATCCTCGCACTCTTGCGGCTCATCTGAGTACGTAGTTCGGGCTTTAGCCCGTTCCGGAAGCCTCGCATCACCCCAGATCTGAAGCAAGCCAGAGCACGTATTGTAGTCCCGGCTTTAGCCGGAATCTGGAAACGTAGTTCGAGCAAACGGCTCCCGAATTCCCCCCTGTTACCCTCCGTTCCACAATCCAGCCACCTTGAGTTCAGGTGCTTCGTAGCTTTTGCGAAGTAGGAAGCTCGCAGAGCGAAGAAGGGGCCACCGCTTTCCGCACGGCAAGCACAAGCACACCACGCGCTCTTCGCAAGCAGTCGCCACCGCAGCCCTGCACTCAGTCACACTTCTTCTGTTACCATCCTACACTTCCTCGGCCTCCTGCTCACGCTCGATGAGCTGTTCTTTCTCCTCCTGCAGCTTCCGCATCTCCGTTTCTGCTTCGTCAGCGCCTTCTTCGGCAAAAATTTCTGGAAACACCGATTCATCCTCCGTGGTTTGCGGCGTCACTCGATACCCCGACTCCAAGGCCGGCGCGTCCCAGGTCTCCAACTGCGCCAGTCGTGGCGAGACGATCTCAGGCGGCAG
>CAILZI010000027.1 GCA_903838675.1 uncultured Verrucomicrobiota bacterium | reverse complement strand
TTCGGAGGCATTGAGACCGAGGGCCTGCAGCACACCGATGGCCATGAGCTTGTTGCCTTCGACATTCATGTGGACGCCATCGCTGGTGAGCACTTTCTCGTTCGGCTTGTTCTCGGCCTTGATGCGCTCCTGAAACATCGCATTGAGGTCTGCGAGCGGGATTTTCTTTTCCTTCGCGAGTTCACGGAGGAAGGCGTTGTAGGGAGCCAGCAGACCGTTTTCTTTGCTGTCGAGATTTTCCTGAATCACGGTCGCCGTGAGCACGACAGGCTTCACGCCGGCGGCCTGAGCCTGATCGATGATGGCGGTGATGTTCTTTTTGTAGGTGCCACGGGTGGCCACCTTGTCATCGTAGGTGCCGCTCTTTGCCATGGCATCATCGAGGGGCACGCCACGCGGGCCGTGCCAGACATCGTTCACACCGCAGCTCAGGGTCATCCACTGCGGTTTTTTGCTCAGAACGTCTTTGTCGAGACGTGCGAGCATCTGATCGGATTTATGACCACCGATGCCCGCCGGAACGGGCTCGGCTTTGATGCCATTGGCTTCCAAACCGGCGATCACCAGCCGAACATAGCCTGCGGGATTGCCCCAGCCGCCCGCCGTGATGGAATCACCGAGGAAGGCGATCTTTTCACCGCTTTTCACGGCGATTTCGGCTTTCCCAAAATTGGGGATGAGAATAGCGGCAGCGAGGACGGGAAGAAGACGGGTGTAGGAGCGGTGCATGGCGGTTGGATGTGAGAATGAATACAGCATGCTAACGAAGCGCTGCCAGCATCCTTTCTCTCCGCTTCACTCCGTGCTCAGAATAAACCTCAGGGTTTGAAGACGGCGATCTCCTTCGCCGTGGCGACATCCCATTCACGCAAGTTGCCATCTTGATCGCCGCCGAGCACCACATCACCGGACTTGGTGGTGGCGAGCGATTGGAGGAAAGCAGTGGCACCGGCGAGTTGTTTCACTTCACCGCCGTCGCTGGTGATGAGACGAAGTTTGTTGTCTCCCGCACTGGTGGCAATCTGATCTGCCGCACCGAGGTAGTGGATGCCGGTGACTTCCTTGTCCCAACCATCGACGCTCTTGCGGCGGTCGCCGGTGGTCCAGTCCCAAACTTTGACGACGTTGTCGGCACCGCTGCTGGCCAGCAGGCGGCCATCAGCACGCCATGAAACGCCGAGCACATGATGCGTGTGCCCTTCGAAGACCTTCACGACTTTGCCCGTGCTCAAATCGGTGATGCGCACCGCTTTGTCCGCGCCGCCGGAGGCGAGGAGCTTGCCATCGGGCGAGAAGTCGAGCGCGAAGACGCTGTCGAGATGGCGTTCGGCATAGTTTGTGGTGAGCTTTCCTGTCGCCATGTCCCAGAGGGTGATGTCGCCGCTACGGGAGGGCTCGCCGCTGCCGATGGCGAGTGTTTTGCCGTCAGGGCTGAAGGCGAGACTGTTCGCACGGTCCGTGATCTGGGATTTGCCATCGCCGGTGCCGAAAGAGCGTTCAAGAGTCCACGTCGCACTCGTGCTGCCAGGCGCGATGGGTTTGCCATTCACCGTGCTCCAGGCAAGCGGGGGACCGCTGTCCTGTTCGGCGATGAGTTCGAGGCCGTTTGCCGAGAACTGGAGAGACTTGGCTTTCTTGAGACCCGTTGTGAGTGTTTTGGCAATCAGGTCTCGATCTGCATTCGCTTTCTCGGCCGCCTTCTTCACCACTTCGAGACGTGCCTTGGCATCGACGACTGTTTGTTTGGCCTTTTTTTCATTCTCGGTGACGAGTTTGATTTCGTTCGCCGTGTCGGTGATCGCGGCTTCGGCACGGGTGAAGGCTTCCTGGGCGAGTTTGAGATCTGCGACTGCCTTCGTGGCCTTTTCCAGGGCTTCGGTGTTCTTCTTTTTCAAGGCTTCATCGGGCTTGTCTTGCGGCACCTTGGCGAGTTGATCGGCGATTTCCTTCGCTGCTTTTTCGGCTGCGACTTTGGCATCTTCCTTGGGCTTGATGTCCTTCTTCTTATCCTCGAGCGCCTTCTTGGCGAGTTCGGCGAGTTCGTTGGCTTTCTTCAAACGATTGGTCTGCTCGGTGGCGTCGGTCTCGGCTTTTTTGATGGCCTCATTCTGATACGTCACTTCCAGCGCCGCACGCACTGCGGTGAGGTTGTGCTGAGCGACGGCCTGCTCGGCGGCGAGGTCGGATTTGATGTGGGCGATGAGTTTGCCTCCTGTGGTTTCGGTCAGTTTGATGGAGTTGTCTGCTTCCTGAGTCGCGGTGAATTTGGCCGAAGGAGCGAAGGCAGGAGCTGCGGGGGCGCTGCGTTTCCAAAGTTTCACCTCACGAAAGCTGCCGGTGGCAAGGCGTGTGCCGTCCGGACTGAAGGCGAGTGATTGAACAAGATCGCGATGAGCGACGCCGGGCTGCTTGTAGAGACCGGTCTTGAGCAGGGTTTCATCCGTGAGCTTGGTGACAAGACTCTGCGTGGGAAGGTGGTAGATGCTGATCTGATTTGCGCGTGCAGCCGCTGCAAAGTCGCCCTGAGGGGAGACGGCGATGGCATAAATGGACTGCAAGCCCGCTGGAAGCGGCTCCCATGCGATGATCTGCACTTTTTTGGGTGAAGCTTTCGCGCCTTGATCGATCCACGCTTTGAAGAGTGCGAGCTGCTCAGGGGTGAGGTTCACCGCACCGACTTTGTTGCCCTTTGGCGGCATCTCGGAATCCCAGGTATGCGCTGCAGCCTGATACATGACGCTTTCCGCGCCTTTGCCGGGAATGATGCCTTTGTCGCTCTCGCCGCCCTTCGCCATGAGCTCCGGCGTCTCCATGTTGAGACCGCCCTTGGTGGTGGTCTTGTTATGGCAGGCGATGCAGTTGTCCTTCAGAAACGGGCGGACTTGTTTGTCGTAGTCGATGGGCGCGGGAGCCGCAGCCATGACAAATGACGAATTCAGGATGATGAATGGGAGGATGATTCTCATTTTTTGGCGACCTCCTTCACACGGATGCGGATGGGATTGGAATAGACAATGAAGGTGGCTTCTTTGGCGGCTGACTTTGCGACGAGGTCTTTGACTAGCTTGTCGGCGGCGGTTTTGGCAGTGTCAGCCGTCTTGAGTGCAGCGGTGGCCACTTTGACGAGCTCGGCTTTCTTCGGTGTGGCGTCGGCGTTAGCGGTGTCGAGCTGCTTTTTGGCGGCTGCCTGTGTTTCAGCCGCTTTTTTGGCATCGGCTTCGGCGACGTTGAGCTCTTCAACACCACGGCGGAATTTCATTTTTGCCGGGCCTTGGAGGATGAAGCCGTAGTCTCCGGGAGCGAGTTTGAGCGTTTTCAGATCAAGCGTGAATTTGCCGGCGACGGCTTTGGCGGGGATGTCGGCTTCAGGAGCTTTGGCGGCGTCGATGAGGCCGAGGGCTTTGAGCTTGAGAGCTTCAGTGAAGTCGGCGTGACGGGTGACTTTGAGGTCGATGTCGAGTTTGGCGTCGGCAGCGACTTCGAGTATGTCGGTCTTTTCCGTCTGTACGGATGCAGGAGCGGGTTGTGTGCTGACACCAAGCGCGGGTGCGCCGGTGGTACGGTAGAGGACGTTGTCCTTGGTGGCGTCTGCCACGGCGAAACTCACGAAGCGGCTCTGGGGAATGCCGCTGAGGATACTGGCACCCGCAGGGGCATCGGCACTCGCTTGAAATGCGATGTAGCCCAGCGACTGGCCTTTGCCGATGAAGCCGCCAAGGCAGGTGACGCCGGCAGGAAGTTTGTCGGCCTTGAGTTCAATGGGTTCACTCAAAGCATTGCGATTGGGTGCAATGATTTCGAGGGCGGCGATGCCTCCACGCGGAACGTTTGCGCCGCCGATCTCGCCTCCTTTGGTCTTGGCTCCGGGAAGGATCGAATTGAGGGCGATGAGAGGAGCGGGCTTCGGCTCTTCTTTGAGGACGCGGAGCTCGAAGGGCTGGGTGGTGTTGAAGTTGTCGCTGAGGGTGATACGGAACGTGCCGTCGGCCTTGGCCTCATAGGCATAAGAGGGATCGCGGCTGAGAAGGTTGATGCTGGGCGCAGGCGTGATGGCAGGCGCATCAGCAACCTCGGCCTGCGGCTTGAGCGTCTCTTTGCCTGCGGAGTCTTTGGCGAGATTCTCAATGACCAGATGAGGATCGGTGGCATACCCCAGCTGGTGGGAATAAACTTCAATGATGAACTTCTCACCTGCCTTGAAGGCGAGATCGAAGGTGTGGGTGAGGCCGTGGGGCAGAAAGGAGTCCCGAATGGTCTGGCCGATCTGGACAGGACGTGGCTCGCCCGGCTTGCCGCCCGCTGAAGCTGGTGGTGCCGCAGAGGAGAGCGTGATGCGGTAGCCGTAGTCATCACCCGCGCGAAACATGAGTTCATTGAAGCGCAGCCGGTAGCTGGCATCGGCTGGAGCCGTGAAGGTGAGCACTCCGCCGCGCATGTGGGCAAGTTCACGCCCGGTGGGAGCGCTGAGCGAACCGAGCAGCTCGGTGCGAGTATCGAAGCTGCGCCCGTCGAAGGTGGCGGTGAGACGCTGTCCCAGTTTCAGATCGATGGTGAACCAATGTGGTGAATTGGATTTGAAGCAGCCCTGAACGACGGAATTCAGCCCGACCTTGAGCGCTTTGTCGGGTTTGGCATTTGCCCCAGTCGATTCGACAGCATCGAGTGTGCTGATTTCAAAGACGCGCGGATTGGAAACGCCGTAGCGGCCGACGAAACGACAATCGTAGAGGGCAGGCTTCAGATCTGCAGGCAGTGTGATACTGAAAAGGTTTGGCTTGGTGCTCTTGAGCGGAATGACACGCTCATTGAGCAGAACCGACTGCGGCCCTTCGAGATCTGAACCACGCAAGGCGAGTTCGACTGTGGCACCCGGCTTGCCGCCGAGAGGAGAAATAGACGTCAGGGTTGGCGACGGAAAGGTGGCCTGAGAGAATGCCGGGGCAGCGAAGGCCAGAAGCATTGCAAACTGAGAACTGAAAACTGAGAATTGAAAATTGGGACGGGACATGGCGCGGGCGCTTAGTGATTGAACAAGAACTCTTTCGTGTTCAGCAGCGCCCAGAGGATGTCTTCATAGGCTTCTTTTTTGCCTTTGAAGGCTTCATCGCCCGTCTTGCCTGCGGTCTTCTTGTCGAGGTGCGTGTGGGCGAATTTGACTTCGGCGGCGTTGGGATCGCGGCTGAGGGCGATGTGGTAGAGGTCGGCTATCTTGTCGTCGTCAGGACGTGTGTCCTTCGTGAGTGTGTCGGCACGGCCATTGCCACGGGAAAGCTGAGTCTGAATTTCGGCGGCGTTCAGCAGGTGCAGACTCTGCGCAAGGCTGGCCTCCTGCGTGCGCTCGCACTCGCAGGCGCTGGAGGAGTCGGGACGACCGAAGACACTGAGGAAGTAGGTGCTCTGGTTGTAGCTGTTGTCTGGCAGGGCGACGGCACGGGTGCCGGGAGCCTGACCGGCGAAATTCGTTTCGACATCCAGCAGCGTGTTGACGGAGTCGTAGAGGACTTCGGCATTGAGACGCTTTGGATAGTAGCGGCTGAAGTTCTGGCGGTCCTTCGCGTTGTAGGTGTTTGGAACGGCGCTGAGCTGGTAGGTGGTGGAGTTGGTGATGGTGCGGATGAGTTTTTTCAAATCGTAGCCGTTCTTCACGAAGTCAGCGGCGAGTGCGCTGAGCAGCTCGGGATTCACCGGCGGATTGGTCTCGCGCATGTCGTCCTCGGGTTCGACAAGGCCGCGATTGAAGAAGTGCTTCCAGTAACGATTCACCAGCGTGTGGGCAAAGAAGGCATTGTCCTTCTGGCTCATCCACTCGGCGAGCGACTGACGCGGATCCTGCTCGGGCTTCAGCTTCAAGGCCTGACCTCCGAGGCTGGTGGGAGTCACGGCCGCCTTGGTGCGAATGTTGGTGGTCTGTGCAACGCCGCGTTTGTTGAAGATCATTTCTTCACCGGCAAAGGTCGAAGGCTTGCGGCTGACGTTGCTGAAGAAGGCGGCGAAGCCGTAGTAGTCCTGCTGGCTCCACTTCTCAAAGGGGTGATGATGACACTGCGCACACTGCATGCGGGTGCCGAGGAAGAGCTGGGCGACGTCCTCCATCTGCTGCTTCATCTCTTTGACCTGACGATACCAGGCAACGGGAGGATTTTGATCAAGATCACCGGAGGCGGAGACGACTTCGCGCACGAACTGATCGTAAGGTTTGTTGTCGGCGATGCTGTCGCGAATCCATGAATAGAAAAGATAACTTCCACGCGCGAAGGTGGGCTGGGTGCGCTGGTTGCGGAGGAGGGCGCTCCACTTGTTGGCGAAGTATTCGGCGTAGTCCGGGCTGTCGAGCAGGCGGTCGATGAGCGCGCTGCGTTTGGCCGCATCTTTGGAGGCCATGAAATCCTTCATTTCTGCTGCGGTGGGCAGGCGGCCGGTGATGTCGAGAGTGACGCGGCGGTTGAAGGTGCCGTCGTCAGCGATGTCTGACGGCGGCATGCCGATGGTTTTCAATTTCGCGAAGACGAGATCGTCCACAAAACCACGCGAGGCCGGCAGTTTGTCCACCGGAGCACCGAGCGGCACGGTGGCGCGGAAGGTGGAGACCTTGCCCTGATAACGGACCATCACAGCGACATCGCCGGGAAGATCAAAAAGCTGCACGCGGCCGGTTTCGCTGGTCTCGGCCATGGCTTTTTCGTTGGCCTCATAAAGAGCACGCTTGGTGACGTCGCGGGTGCTGCCGTCGGTGTAATGAGCGGTGACCTTGAGCTGCTGCGCTGCTTTGAGCGGCATGGTGAGCTTTGCGGGCTCGACGCTGATGCTGGCCATCTTGGGATCGGTGTCCTTGCCATAGGGCATGCCCTCGCGAATCCAGCGAGCCAGATCAGCGTAGTCTTCGGAATTTGGATCAAGCTTCTTGCCGCCGCCGTGCGGGAGCTGGGCGGTGCCTTTGGTCAGGAGCAGGCTCTGCTCCGCGGACGCTGGAAACACGCGGCGTCCGCGGGCTTCCTTGACGATGTGCTCGTAGTCTTCCTGCGGTTCAAAGCCGAGCAGTGAGAGTTTGAAGCCGTTCTGCCCGCCCGATTTGCCATGGCAACCGCCGGAATTGCAACTGCCCTTGGTGAGGATGGGAACGATGTCGTTCGCAAAGTTCAGCGGGCGCAGAGCTTCGGCCGCAAAACAAGGTGCGGCGGCAGAGAGTGCGGCGATGAGGGTAAGGCGTGAGAAGGTCATGACAGCGAGAACCTACGGGGTGGAAGGACAATTTTTGTCGTAACAAACAAAGTATGTGCTCATTCTAATGACGAATGCCGAATTCAGAATGACGAATGAAGTCCCAATGATGCGGGCCCAAAGAGTCTCTCATTCGAGATTTACCCTATTTTCTTTAAACGAGCTCCGGCATCGGCAGGTGACCATCGACGAGGTACTGCGGCCTGCCGGTGAGATCGGTGAGGGTGGCCTTGGTGACATCGATGCCCAACTGCTTGTAAAGCGTGGCGAAGACTTCGCCAAAGGCGACGGGACGTTCGGTTGGTTCG
Source organism: uncultured Verrucomicrobiota bacterium (assembly GCA_903838675.1). Taxonomy (GTDB): domain Bacteria; phylum Verrucomicrobiota; class Verrucomicrobiia; order Verrucomicrobiales; family Verrucomicrobiaceae; genus Prosthecobacter. Next base: position 84,252 of record CAILZI010000027.1, on the reverse strand, counting down.
CCAGCTTGTTTGTCGGTGGCACCGATGACCTGACCGTGGCGCATGCCGCCGCAGGCGAGGAGTGCGGAGGCGACGCGCGGCCAGTGGTCGCGGCCACCTTTGGCGTTGATCATCGGCGTGCGGCCAAATTCACCCCAGACGACGACGGACACATCCTTGTCCAGGCCACGCTCGTGCAGATCGGCAATGAGGGCGGTGAGCCCGCTGTCGAGCAGCGGCAAGTCTTCGCGAAGCTGCTTGAAGTTGTCGGAATGGTAGTCCCAGCGACTGAAAGCCAGCGTGACGACACGCGCACCAGCCTCCACCAGACGGCGAGCGGCGAGAAAGTGCTCAGGCAGACGCGGGCCGCCGTCGTCACGATTGCGGTTTTCGCCTTTGCCGTAGCGATCGACGATCTTTGGGTCCTCGCGGCTCAAATCGAGTGCGTGGATTAATTTCGGACTCGTGAGCACATTGAGCGCCTGCTCATTGAAGACATCCACCCCGCCCATGAGGCCGGTGGCGTCGAGATCACGCCGCAGATTGTCAAAACTGGAGAGCAGGGACTTGCGATCACGCAGACGATCAAGCGTGACGCCATGGAGCGACATGTCCTCCGTGCCGCTGCCACGGTTTGCCTGGAACGGTGCATGAGCGACACCGAGGAAACCCGGCTCACCTGTGCGGGCCCATTCCATGTGGCCCATCTTGGGCGCAAGCCCAACGAAGGGTGGCATGGCGGGATTGGTGCTGCCCTGCAACCGCGAGACGATGGACCCGAGCGAAGGCCAGCCACCGGGAGGCTGCTGCTTGGAATTGCGGCCGGTGAGACACTGAAAGGCATCGTGGCGCGAGTCGCAGTCCGCCAGCGAGCGGATGAGGGTGCACTTGTCCATCATCCTGGCGAGACGCGGCAGATGCTCGCAGATCTGGATGCCGGGGACGTTGGTGGAGATCGGTTTGAACTCGCCACGAATCTCGCTCGGAGCGTCCGGCTTCATGTCGAACATGTCCTGATGCGATGGACCACCGGGAAGGAAGATCATGATGACCGCCTTGTGCGACCTGCCGGTCTTCTGCGCGGACTCGGCACGCAGTACATCATTCAACGACAGGCCGCCCATGGCGAGCCCGCCGATTTTGAGGAAGTTTCGACGTGACACACCATCACAATAGCCGCCGCTGGGATGGGAGTAGAGATTGAGCATGATGGTTGGAGGACAACAAACCTACGGGCCCGCCGAGGTGTCTCTTGCTGATTCAAACCAAACCGCCAATCGGCGAACCCATGTAGAGAGTGTGGGGGCGGCCGGTGAAGTCGTGCCACATGAGATCGTTGGGGAGGCCGAGCGCCTCATAGATCGTCGCGGCGAGGTTTTCAGGTGTTTGAGCATCACTGGCGGGATAGCCGCCGATTTTATCGGTGGAGCCAATGACGCGACCGCCTTTGATGCCACCGCCGGCGAGAAGGATGCTTTGTGCGTGGCCCCAGTGATCACGACCCGGCAACGCGGTGGCGGAGATGCTTTTGATTTTGGGCGTGCGCCCAAATTCGCCGCCCATGACGATGAGGGTTTCATCCAACTGACCGCTGGCGTCTAGGTCTTCGATCAAGGCGCTCAAGGCTTGATCCATCGGCGGGAGCAGGTAGTTTTTGAGATTGCCCCATGCGGCCTGATGCGTGTCCCAAGTCTCGTTGTTGCCGAGGTTCACCTGCACCATGCGCACACCGCTTTGCACGAGCCTGCGTGCCATGAGCAGCGACCAGCCGTAGCTGTGTCGGCCATAGCGGTCGAGCATTTTGGGATCGACTTTCTCCAAGCTGAAAGCGTCGTGTACCTTGCGGTTGCTCAGCAGGCCGATGGCCGCCTGACGGGTGGAATCAAAGGCTTCGTCCCCGGCCAGCGCAGTGAGATCGTTGGTTTGCTGCTCCAATGCATTGCGCAGTGAAACGCGGTCCAACACACGATCCATGGTGAGCCCATGCGGGAGCGAAAGGTGAGGGGCCTGGAAGTGCAGCGAGGGGTCGGACTCAAAGCCGCGCTCGTGATGGAACAGGTATTTAGGATACGCGCCGTAGTGTTTCGGATGGTAGGGCGACATCTCCAGAAACCATGGGTCATGCTGCGCGCCGAGCGTGCCTGCAAACTGCCCGGCGAGCGTGCGGCCTTCGCGATGCACAAGCTTGTCCGGCAAGACGATGGCGGGGGGCAGGTTGTCTTTGCGCTTGGGCAGCAATGCAGTGGCCAACGCGGCCATGCTGGGATGATCGGATTTCTTTGGCTTCGATGGATCGAACCCCAGCGGCGCATCACTGCGGCCCGTGAGCATGATGTGGTGACCCAGCGAGTGATCACTGCTGCCATGAGTGAGCGAACGAACCAGCGACCACTTTTCCGAAATGCGCGCGAGATTGGGCAGGTGCTCGCAGATGTGCAGCCCGGGTGTACGTGTGCGGATGGGTTTGAACTCACCGCGGATCTCCATGGGTGCGTCAGGCTTCATGTCGAAGCTCTCATGCTGCGCCAGTCCGCCGGAAAGGAAGATGTAGATCACAGACTTTGCCCGCGCCGGTTGTGTGGCTGCCGTCATCGCCTGCAGGGCGCTGAGATGATTCATGCCGAGTCCCAGCAAGCCAATCGCGCCCGCCTGAATCACTTCACGGCGGGAAACAGGATGGGCTGGATGCGGCACTGACATGCGCATTGGAGTACGCCGCGCAGACACAAAGCCTTTCCAAGCGGACTACTTCCGGTTCCAGGCACCCAGCTTGACCTTGTAGTCAGCGGCCATTGAATCTGCGGCGGACTTCAGTCGCAAAATTTTGGTCACCACAATCGCTCCATCCTGAATCACCACACGCAGATCAGCTTCATCCCCTTCTTTGAGGAGCAGCCCTTCTGGAATGGTGGTTTTGATCGGATACATGTGCCCTTAGTATAAGCCCCGGGGCGGCATGGGCAAGCCGCGTTCCGCTTCATATCAGTTCAGGCATGGGCTGCCAGCCATCGACCAGATACTGGGGGCGGCCGGTCAAATCGTTGAGCGTGGTCTTCACGGTGTCGATGCCCATGTGCTTGTAGAGCGTAGCGAAGACTTCGCCGAAATGAACGGGACGTTCAGTGGGTTCACCGCCGAGCCGGTCCGTGGCACCGATGACCTGGCCGGTGCGCAAACCGCCACCCGCAAGCAGGGCACCGCCGACGCGGGGCCAGTGGTCGCGGCCACCTTCTTTGTTCACCATTGGCGTGCGGCCAAACTCGCCCCAGGCGACGACGGCGACGTCTTTGTCGAGGCCGCGCTGGTGCAGGTCTTCAACGAGGGCGCTCATGCCTTGATCGAAAAGCGGCAGATGGCGGAGGAGCTGCGGGTAGTTGTTGTCGTGGAAGTCCCAACGGCCAAAATTCAGGGTGACCACACGTGCGCCGGCTTCGACGAGGCGGCGGGCGAGCAGGAAGTGTTCGAGATTGAGCGGAGCGCCGTCGCCGTAGTTTTTCGGGTCACCTTTGCCGTAGCGTTCACGAGTTTTGAGGCTCTCCTGGTTCAAATCGAGCGCGGTGAGGAGCTTGCTGGAGGTCAGCACATTCAGGGCCTGCTGATTGAAAGCGTCCATGCTGCCGACAAGGCCGCTGGCGTCGAGTTCACGGCGGAATTTGTCGAAGCCGGTGAGGAGGGAACGGCGGTCTTCGAGACGGTCGAGCGTGATGCCGTTGAGCTGGAGATCTTCCATGCCTGCACCGTTGGGGCGGAAGGCGGCGTGTGTATTGCCACAATAGCCTGGATGCCCCGGTGAGCCATAAGGTGGATGACCGGCCTTCGGGGCGAGGCCAATGAATGCGGGCAGGGCAGGATCAGCCTGGCCTTTGAGGCGGGAAATGACGGAACCGAAGGAGGGCGGATCGGACAGGCGGCCCACCGGGGCGCCGCCACCATTAGGCGGGGGGGGCTTGCCGGTGTAGCAGATGAAGCTGTCGTGCGCGCCGTTCGGGGAGCCGTACATGCTGCGGATGGGCACCAGCTTGTCCATGATCTTGGCGAGACGCGGTGCGTGCTCAGAGATGTGGATGCCGGGGACGGCGGTCTTGATGGGTTTGTAGGGGCCGCGGATTTCCAGCGGAGCGTCCATCTTCAAATCGTACATGTCCTGGTGCGGGGGCGCGCCGCACATGTAGATCATGATCACGGATTTGAAGCTGCGGCCCGTGCGCGCCTCCGCCTCGGCCTTGAGGAGTTCGGGCAACGACAGCCCGCCCATGGCGAGACCGCCGATGCGCAGGAAGTCGCGACGCGAGACGCCGTCGCAAAATTTGCCGTGGGATTTGCCAGAAAGGGTGAGCATGAGGGGTTGCCAAAATAAGCACCCAATGTGCCGGAACTATCATCAAACCTGCGTTATGTGCCGGTCATGCTTCGTCCGCTGCTCTGTCTCATGTCACTCATAATCCCTGTTTCCGCCGCCGATCTGCAATGGTCGCCACTGCCAGCTTTGCCCGATGCCCGAGGTTTTGCAGGTTCGTTTTCCGGAGTGGTGGATGGCAGGCTCATGGTCGCCGGCGGCACGCATTTCATCGACAAAATGCCCTGGGAGGGCGGAACGAAGCTCTGGTATGACACGCTTTTCGCGCTGGAGAAGCCGGATGGTGCCTGGCGGGTGGCGGGAAAACTGCCAAGACCCAATGGCTATGGGGTGAGCATAACGACTCCCGCTGGCTGGATCATCGTCGGTGGCGGGAATGCGACGGAGCACTTCCGTGAAGTGTTCTGGGTGCAAAAAGCTGACAAACTGCCGCCGCTGCCGCAGCCCTGCGCCTTCATGTGCGGCTGCGAGAGCGATGGGGTCATCTACATCTGCGGTGGCATTGAAAGTCCTACTGCCACGACTGCCTTGTGCACCTTTTGGTCGCTGGATCTGAAACAAGCCGACGCCAAATGGCAGGTGCTGCCCCCCTGCCCCGGCAAGCCGCGCATCCTGGGCTGCATGGCGGCTGTAAGTGGCGTGGTGCACCTGTTCAGCGGTGCGGCCTTGCATGAGGGCAAGGATGGGAAGCCCGAGCGTGAGTGGCTGAATGATGCCTGGGCCTACGAACCAAGCGCTGAGGGCGGCAATGGAATGCCGCGCTCCCAGGGGGGGTGGAAAAAACTGCCAGACCTGCCCCGGGTGGCTGTGGCCGCTCCGAATCCTGCTCCCGTGATCGATTCCAAGATTTACATCCTGGGCGGTGACGACGGTGCCAACGTCAACTTTGAGCCCAAGGAAAAGCATCCAGGCTTCCCACGTTCGATTCTGGTCTTCGATGTGAAGACCCAGACTTGGAGCCAATCGGGCGAGGTTCCGTTTTCGCTCGTCACGACCAATGCGGTGCGCTGGAAGGATCAAATCGTGATTCCTGGCGGGGAAGCACGCCCGGGCGTCCGATCACCGGAGGTCTGGAGTGGGGCGAGGAAGTGACTTGCAACTGCTTCCTGCGGACTCCAATGCTCCACAATGAGTCGCAGCATTTTGATCACCGGCGCAAATGGGGCACTGGGCCTTGCCATCGCCGAATTTTTCCTGGCACGGGAGGAAAGCTGCCATGTGTTTCTCGGCGTACGAGAGCGGCGGGAGCGGGCGCAGGAGCTTGCTGAACGATTTTCGGCTCGAACGAATTTAGTGACACTTGAAGTCACCTCGCCAGACGATTGGAAGGCAGCAGTGACCGAAATCGAAAACAAAGCCGCACCACTCGGCGTCCTGATCAACAACGCTGGCTTCCATGAAGACGCGCTTCTGGCTAACATGGCGCAGGATCAGTGGTCGCGGGTTTTGGATGCCAATTTGAACGCCGTTTTCCACGGTTGCCAGGCGGTGCTGCCAGGGATGATGAGGGAGCGGCAGGGGCGCATCGTGAACATCGCCTCACTCAGTGCCATTTCCGCGCCGGCGGGACAAACCAACTACGCCGCGGCCAAGGCTGGCGTGATCGGCCTGACGCAGAGCCTGGCCAAAGAATCGGCCCGCATGGGCGTCACCGTAAATACGGTCTGCCCCGGCTACATTGAGGGGGGGCTGCCGGCCGATTGGACACCGGAACACCTCAAGGCGCTCAAAATGCAGCTCCCAATGCGGCGTTTCGCCAGGCCGGAGGAGATTGCTGCAGCGGTTTTCTTCCTTGCGAGCCCGGATGCGAGCTATATCACTGGTTCGAACCTCAAAATCGATGGAGGCCTGCTTTAGCCTACCCTCAGCACCCTACGAAACGTATCCCCTGCATGCCGACTTGCCAGCGCCTTAAAGAACTAATGATCAGCGAACTCATGCTCGACATGACCGCAGATGAAATCGGCAATGACACGCCTTTATTTGGCCCCGCAGGCATCGGCCTCGATTCTGTGGACGCCCTTCAGCTGGTGGTAATGATCGAAAAACACTTTGGCTTTAAAATGGCCGATCAGGATCAGGCGAAGCGCATCCTGCAAAGTGTGAACACGATCGCCGAGGCCGTGGACCAAAAGGCGGCAGCGTGATTCACCTGCACTAGCCCCGCGTCTTGAAACGCTTCATCTCCATCTCCCTGCGTCTGCTCATCAGCAGCGTGCTGCTGGCGCTGCTGTTTCGGGAGCATGATCTCATCGCCGAAATCGCGCCGCGCCTGCGCGCTCTGCTGACGAACTGGCCCTGGATGCTCGCAGGGGTTACCTTTGCGTTTCTCTCGCTGTTTCTGACCGCCGTCCGCTGGCACATCATTCTGCGCGGCCAGGTGCCCGAGCTGCCGTTCAGTATCGTGCTGCGCACGGAAATCATCAGCGCTTTCTTCAACATCAGCTCCGTCGGCGTGGTGGGTGGGGACACCTACAAGATCATGTCGCTCTCCAGGCGTCTGCCCGGACAGACGATGCCAGTGAGTGTGTCGCTGGTGCTGGATCATCTCACCGGACTCCTGTCCGTGGCCGTCTTGTTTGCAGTCTGCATGCTGGCACGAGCCTCGCACTGGAGTGAACTCGGGTATGATCTGCGCATGCTGATTACCGGTTACAGCATGTATTTGGGCGGGGCGGTTGTGGGCCTGGTGCTAAGCTGGATTTCCTTCAAACCGAGCCTGCTGGAATGGGGGCGGCGCACATTTCCGCGCACGATGGGCAATCCCAGGCTCGCCAGCCTCATCGCACGCCTGACGCGGATCCATGATGTCGCTGCCCGGCTCTGGCGGCGCACGCTCTCCGCCTCGGTCGTTTCCACCGGCATGCATGCGGCTTTTTTCATGAGCTTTTACTGTGGTCTGCGTGCGGTGGAAGGCGTGGCACCGGTGCTCGACGTGCTCACGGCCATGCCAATCGTCGATGCCGCGGCGTCGCTGCCGGTTTCCATCTCCGGGCTCGGTGTGCGAGAGCGCACCTTCGAGGCCCTTCTAGCAGGGCTGGCCAATGTGCCTGAGGCCGTGGGCGTTTCTGCCTCTCTGGCAGGCTGGATCTTCAATCTGTTCTGGGGCATTGTCGGCGGCGTCATGTTTTTGCGCGAGAAGCATGCCGCCCTCATCCAGCCGGAGGCGCAGTGCGCATGAGCTCCCCTCCGCGCATTGCCATCTCACTAGGCGCCGCATTCATGGGCTATGCCACGCACGCGGGTTTCCTGGCGCGGCTGCATGCCCTGGGAGTGCGGCCAGTTGCTGTCGGGGGCTCTTCAGCAGGTGCCATCACTGCTGGTTTATATGCCTCAGGCCTGGACCAGGAAACCATACGGCAGACGGTGCTCAGTCCGCGACTGCACCTGTCCTTTGTCAGACGAACCAAGTGGCTCTGGCACCAGCTCATTGGCAGTCTTTTTTATCGTCACCCGGGCTTTTTTGACCCTCGCGGGGCCATCGACCATTTTGAATCGGTCGTGGGCAGGCGGAACATTGAATCTCTCTCGAATCCCCAATTGCTGATCGCCTTGAGCGACCTGTCAAAACATGAGACTCTTTTCGTTCGCAGCGGACCGCTGGCCACGGCAATGGCCGCAAGCTCCTGCGTACCGATGCTCTTCACGCCGCTGGAGTTTGAAAACCGCATGTGCACCGACGGCGGCGTCGCGCATGAATCGCCGATTGATCCCTGGTTCACGGATGACGGGATCGATCACATCATCATTCACCGTATCGACCCGCCTTACAAGAAGCCGCCGGTGATGCCACTTGCCCGCCTGATGGCCACCATCACCGCGACGCATGCATCCTTAAACCGCCAGATTCTGAACGACCGCATTGAACTGGCACGCCTGCACGGCAAAAAGCTCACCATCATCACCACGTGCCATTCACGCCCTTCGCCCTTTTTTCCTGGGGGGCTCAAGCAATGTTACGAGCTTGGGGATGCCAGTGCGCAGAAGCTGTTCGACACGGAGCTGTCGAACCCTATCTGATCACAGCGTTCGCAGCATCGACAGCGCCTCAGCGAGCTGCTTGTGACCTTCCCGAGAGCTGAGGCGTGGAAATTTGCCCTGGATCATGACGAACTTGCCGTTGCGCGTGAGCATGAGCTTGCGGTCTTTCAATTCGACATCGCTGATGCCGACGTGCGCCGCAGCGAGGCGTATCGCAGCGCAGGTGAGCAGGTTTTCCACGGCGTGGGGCAGCTTTTCGCCAAATTGATCACGCCACTGAGCCTCGAGCTCTTCGAGCTCTTTGCGCGTCATTATTTCACCCACCTGACGGTAGGCCGTGATGCGCAGCTTGAGGTCTTCGATGAAGGTGGACGGCAGGAACGCAGGCGTGGCAGTTTTTTCCGCCTGCACCATCATGGCCTCGTTCATGACGAGGAAATCTGAACGCAGCCCGACTTCGACCGGACGTGATACGCGGCGGCCCTGCATGCGGGCGACGCTTTGCTTGAGCATCTGGCAGTATAAATCAAAACCGACGGCGGCAATGTGGCCGCTCTGCTCGGTGCCGAGCAGATTGCCCGCACCACGAATCTCAAGATCCCGCAGCGCGATTTTGAAGCCGCTGCCGAGACCTGCGTATTGCTTGATGGCGTTCACGCGTTTGCGTGCATCACCCGCAGTCACTGCGTCCTGCGGCAGCAGCAGATAAGCGTGTGCTTGAACGCCACCACGGCCGACGCGGCCGCGCAGCTGATAGAGGTCCGCAAGCCCGAAGCGATCCGCACGGTCGATGATGATGGTGTTCGCATTCGGGATATCGACACCGCTTTCGATGATGGTGGTGCAGACGAGCACATCTGTCCCGCCATCAACGAAGGTGTGCATTACGTCCTCCAGCAGCTCACTGTCCATCTGGCCGTGGCCGATGATGACGCGGGCTTTCGGGCAGAGATCACGGATGCGCTGCGCGATTTTTTCGATGGTCATCACGCGATTGTGCAGGAAGAAGACCTGACCGCCGCGCTCGATCTCTGCTTCCACGGCCTGCTTGATCGTACGCTCGTCATAGGGGCAGATCATTGTCTGCACGGCCTGCTTGTTCGGAGGCGGAGTCTCGATGGTGCTCATGTCGCGCATGCCCATGAGCGCGAGATAGAGTGTTCGCGGAATGGGCGTGGCGCTGAGAGTGAGCACATCGACGAGGCGGAAGAGGTCTTTGAATTTCTCCTTGTGCTTCACGCCGAAGCGCTGCTCCTCGTCGATGACGGCGAGGCCGAGATTTTTGAACCTCACATCTTTGGAAATGACCCGGTGCGTGCCGACGACGATGTCCACCGTGCCCTCGGTGATGCCCCGCAGGATCTCGCGTTCACGATTCGGCGGCGTGAGGCGGCAGAGCATTTCGACCGACACGGGAAATTCGCTCATGCGCTGGCGGATGTTTTCCCAATGCTGGCGCGCCAGCACCGTTGTGGGCACGAGGATGGCCACCTGACGACCGCCCATGACAGCCTTGAAAGCGGCGCGAATGGCGACCTCCGTTTTGCCGAAGCCGACGTCGGCACACAGCAGGCGGTCCATGGGCTTTTCTGCCTCCATGTCGCGTTTGATTTCCTCCACGCTGCGAAGCTGGTCCGGAGTTTCACGATACAAAAACGATTCCTCGAACTCGACCTGCCACTTCGTGTCCGGCTGATGTGAGTACGCCTTCAGCGTCTGCCGTTCCGCGGCCACGCTGAGCATGCGCACGGCAAAGTCCTCCACGCTTTTCTCAGCGTTCCTGCGCGTCTTCTGCCAGCGTGCTTCGCTGAGCTTGCTCAAGGAAGGTGCCTTGCCGCCGACACCCACGTAACGCGTGACCATGTGGGTGTGGGCCACAGGCACAAAGAGCTTGGCCCCCTCGGCATAGTGCAGCACGAGCACCTCCTCGCGTTTGCCCGAATCACGAACCTCGACGCCACCGAAGCGTGCCACGCCATGCTCGGCATGCACGACGATGTCGCCTTCACGCAGCTCGCGCATCACATCACGCGCTTTGCGCAGTACTTCGGCTTCATCGAGTTTTGATCCGCGCACACGGCGGATCTGCTGATGGCGGCCAAAGATTTCCGCGCCGGTCAGCACGGCAAGTTTGGCCGCTGGAACGGTGAAACCGCGATACAACAAACCCAGTTTCGTTTCGAGCGAGCCAGGCAGGCCGCTCTGCAGTTCAGCGAAGCGTTCACGTTCCGCCTCGTTGTGGAAGAAAATGACCGAGCGCCACCCTGCCTCATGCCATTCACGGATCTGACGGGCGAAGTGCTCACGCCGCGCCTCGTGCAGCACAAAGTCAGAGGCATCGAACACCCCCAGCGGGTTCTCATGAATCGCCGCCGAATAGTCCTCCATGCCTTCTGCAGGCGCGGCACCGCTTAGGATTCGGGCATACGTTTCCCCTTCGCCATCAATCGTGACGATGAAATCATCCTTGTTGAGATGCTCCCGCACCCGTGAGGCGTCCTCGGCATTGTCATTCATCTGCAGAATGACGCCCACACTCTCCAGGCGCTTGATGGAAGACTGATTGTGCAGATCGAAGGCACGGATCGATTCGATCTCGTCATCGAAAAACTCCAGCCGCAGCGGTTCCTCCGCCTGCCAGGAAAAGAAGTCCACGATGCCACCGCGACGGGCGAACTGACCGCGTTCGGTGACGACGGGCACGCGTTCATAACCTGCCTCGCCCAGATCACGCAGCAGGTCCTCCACGTCCAGCTTGGCACCGGCGGTGAGCATTTGGCGCTGGCTGGAGATTTCGGCCAGAGCCGGGGCGGATTCATCCACACTGTCGGAACACATCACCATGACCGGCGAGTCTCCCTCCATCATGCGGCCAAGGACGCCTGCGCGTTCCGCCAGCAGTTCTGGGTCGATCAAGGCATCGTTCACCACCTGCCCGAGACGAGGGAAATACAGTGCGGGGCACTGCCAGACGCCGAGCTCAGCGTGCACGTGATCCTGCGTCTTCACGTCCGGGCACAAGATCCACACGCGACGTCCGGGCCAGGTCTTCTCTGCATGCCGGACCATCAGCGCCGCGGCAAAGCCGAAGGCCTGCGGAGCAACGTGATCGAGGACAAGCGGCGCTTTCCCCAGCTTTTGCTGAAATGCTGATGACTTCAGTGCCAGATCCACCAGACCGAGCGCATCCCCCCGCGCACGCCCTGGCGGGGGTGGTGGTTTTCTCTGACGAATGGAGGCTCGTTTGGCGGGGGGCAAAAGAAACGCCGGACCTGGGGAGTCCGGCGCTCAATATCAACGCGTGCGATGATGAAGATCAAGGAGCAAGAAACCAGCACCGATCACTTGGTGGTGAAGTCCGGGTTGGTCGTGTAAGTGAAAATTTCCTTGCCGTCCTTCATGAATTTGAGGGCAAAGCCCGCAAGCTGGTCTGATTTGCCGCCTTCGCCGCTTTTAAAATAATACCCGGGCTTGGGACGAAACCGCGCGATTTCCACCGTCCTCGTTTCAATCATGCCCGTCGCGTTCTTGCGGACGCTTTCCAACTTCTCGGTGCCTGACGCGACCTGTCGTGCGGGAGTCCGGCCATTTGCGGCAGCCTCCTTCATGTAGATTGAATACTCCACTGTGACACCCTCGGCATCCACAACCGACAAGTTACGGAATGTGAGGAGATAATACCAATTCTCCATGGTGCCCTGGACCCCACCTTGATCGAGCTTTTTTTCATCCTTCTTTTTCTTCGTGTAACGCACCTCAAATGAGTACTTCACGTTGGCAGCAGCATACTCGCGGATGAATTTCTGGTCTTCGTCTGAGAAAACCGAGACATTGGCTGTTATGGCGCGGCCATCAGATGCCCTTTTCAGCGTGACTTGTTCGTTTGTGGCGGAAACGATCTCCGCATCGAGCTTTCTCCCTTGAAGATCAGTGAATTCCCGAGCGCGAATCGCTGTGGTCATGAGAATCAGCGCGAAAACAGGGTGTATCACATAGGCTTTCATAGGGTCTTGGGTATATTTTATCAATAACAGGCTAGTAAATTATGCGCATATCCGTCAATAATTTATTGATATTTTTCAAGCTGAAGAAGCCAATCCTGGGCCCGTTTATCTGAAATGCATTCTCAGCCTTCCCGCCGCCGATTCCTTCAGCAATGTTCCGCGGCTACGACGGCACTGGGCTTTCCCACGATCATCCCTGCGTCCGCCCTGGGCAAAAATGGAGCAGTGGCGGCATCCAACCGCACCACGCTCGCACTGATCGGCTGCGGTGGCCGTGGGACGGATGTGGTGAAAAATTTCCTGCAGGATGAGCGTGTGCAGGTCATCGCGGTGTGTGATGTGGAGCGCGAGTCCGACCGCTACAACAAGGGCATCATCAAAAAGGCGGGAACGCTGGGCCGCGAACCGGCACGGCGTCTGGTGGATAAAACCTACGGCACGCAGGGCTGTGCCACGCATGAAGATTTCCGTGAGGTGCTGGCACGCAAAGATCTCGATGCCGTGCAGATCGCCACGCCAGACCACTGGCATGCGCTGATGGCCGTGGCGGCGGCACGGGCCGGAAAGAGCATCTACTGCGAGAAGCCGCTGAGCCTGACCGTGGCCCAGGGCCGCTTCATGAGCGATGTGGTGCGTGACAGCAAGGTCGTCTGGCAGACCGGCAGCCAGCAGCGCAGTGACATCCACTTTCGCATGGCCTGTGAATACGTGCGCAATGGCAGGATCGGCCAGCTGAAGCAAATCCGCGTCGGTCTGGCGAGCGACAACCGCGACAACAACGGCTGTGCGGCACAAACCGCGCCTGCGCCTGTGCCGGAAGGATTGAATTACGACTTTTGGCTCGGCCCTGCGCCTGATGCTCCGTTTTGCCCTGCAAGGCTGCACTCGAACTGGCGCTGGATCTATGACTACTCGGGCGGCAACATCACTGACTTCGGCGCGCATCATTTTGACATCGTGCAGTGGGCTCTGGGACAGGATGAAGGAGGACCGGTTGAGTATTTCGATCTGAAAGCCACCTGGCCCGCACCCGGAGGTCTATATACCACGCCACCGACATTCTCATTCGCCTATCGCTACGAGGATGGCACCACCGTGCGGGTGGCGGACAAGCAGGACTTTGGCTCGGGCATTCTGTTTGAGGGTGAAAACGGCAGTGTGCTCAGCATGCGGGGCAAGCTGGAGATCAAGCCGGACTCGCTGCGCACACCGCTGGCAGAAAGCGATGTCCATCTCTACGAGAGCAAGGACCACTTCCGCAACTTTATCGACGCCATTCGTGATGGAGTGAAACCCGCCGCGCCCATCGAGTACGCGCACCGCAGCATCACCATCGCGCATCTGGCCAACATCGCCCTGCGGTTGAACCGTTCGAAACTGCGCTGGGATCCGGTGAAGGAACAGATTTTCGAAGATGAAGAAGCTGCGGCGATGCTGACACGGCCAATGCGCGGTCCGTGGCAGCTGGCGTGATTTGCATGTAACAACCGGCTGCGTTTCCTGAAGAAACGCCCTCATCATGCCCGCCAGTCCTTCTCAATCCCCACTGTTTGTGACCACGCGCTGGTCCGTCGTGCTTGAGGCGAAGCATCAGGATTCCAAAAAAGCCATGGAGACACTGTGCCGGGCCTATTGGTATCCACTTTATGCGTATGTGCGGCGCGATGGCCACAGACCCCATGATGCCCAGGATCTGACGCAGGAGTTTTTTGCGCGATTGGTCGAAAAGGACTGGCTGCGCTCCGCAGGGCCGGAGCAGGGCCGCTTTCGTACTTTTCTGCTCGTGGCGATGAAGCGCTTTCTAATCAACGAATGGCACAAGAACTCCTCGCAGAAACGAGGGGGGCACATCACTCATGTGCCGTTGGATGCGGAGGACGCGGAACGTCGGTTTGCCAGCGAACCGGACCTGGCACCTGATGCGATGTTTGAACGACGCTGGGCGATGACGCTGCTGGAGCAGACCTTGACCAGCCTGGAGGCTGAATTTGTCGCGGCATCCAAGACAACCGATTTCCAGGCCCTGAAGCACTGCCTGACGCTGGACCGTGGCAGCATCTCCTACCCAGAACTGGCAGCCAAAATAGGCAGCAGCGAGGGTGCGGCACGCGTGGCGGTGCATCGGCTGCGCAAGCGTTTCCGCGAACTGTTTCGTGACAACATCGCCGACACGCTGGCGGAAGGCGAGGATGTGGACATGGAGATTAAGCACGTGGTCGCGGTGCTGAGCAGCGTTTGATGGGAATTCGCTTGTAACAGAGCTGAGGAATCCCTGAACTACTGCTGCAAGTGATGAGTTCCAAATCCAACCCATGCCCCAAATGCGGCTGTGAGCTGCCAGCCGACGCTCCTCAGGGCCTGTGTCCGCGATGCCTCGCCGCGTTGAATTTCGCGACTGAGACGCTGCCACCGGATGCCGTTCCCCTGGCGCCTCAGGCACCGCTGACTCCGGAGGAACTGGCACCACATTTTCCGCAGCTCGAAATCATCAAGTGCCTCGGCCGTGGAGGCATGGGTGTGGTTTACAAAGCCCGACAAAAAACGCTGAACCGTCTCGTCGCTCTCAAACTCCTCGCACCTGAGCGAGCGGATGACGTGAACTTTGCCGCACGTTTTGAACGGGAGGCGCAGGCGCTGGCGGCGCTGAATCATCCGCACATCGTCACGATTCACGACTTCGGCCAGGCCGGCGGCTATTTCTTCCTGATCATGGAGTTCGTCGATGGGGTCAATCTGCGTCAGGCGATGCAGGCGGGAAGGTTTACGCCGGAACAGGCGCTGGCCATCGTACCACCGGTGTGTGAGGCGCTGCAATATGCCCATGAGCACGGCATCGTGCATCGTGACATCAAACCGGAAAATCTGCTGCTCGACAAAACAGGACGGGTGAAGATCGCCGACTTTGGGATCGCCAAGATGATCGGCACCACGGGTGAAAAAGGCGGCGAGTCGATGTCGCAGCCATTCGGCACACCTGCGTATGCAGCACCGGAGCAGCGAGACGACACAAGCCAGGTGGATCACCGCGCGGACATCTATTCTCTTGGAGTCATTCTTTACGAACTGCTGACGGACGAGCTGCCGAAGGACAAACTCGAACCGCCTTCGAAACGCGTGCAGATCGACGTGCGGCTGGATGAGATTGTGCTGCGGGCTTTGGAAGCAAAGCCCGAACTGCGCTTTGCCACGGCAGCAGAGTTCCGCACACAACTTGCGGACGCAGTGGCCGCAAAGCCAGAAAAGCCTGATGTGGAAACTTCACGAGAGGCATCGCCGCGGCCCAGAAGGTGGCTGGGCGCTCTGGGCCTGGGGTTAGGCGCGGTAATTGCAGGAATCCTTGTGGTGCTGTTCATCCTGCGTCAGGACACTTCGCACATCTCAACAACCAATAATTCAAACCTGGTGTTCATCATGGGTGAGCACAGTGGAACTGCATCTTCCTTTTACGTTCAATGGACAGTGAGCGCCCAGGAAGCGAGCGAAGTGCGCATCCAGTATGCCAAGGTCACCCAGTCCAGCCGCCTACAATGGAACCAGGCCTCTCAAGATTATGAGGTGAAGGCACGGGTCGAAATCACCCACCTCAAAGATGAGCTTGTGCGAATGCACACTCAGATTGGTGACTCAAGAAAAACGAAGGAACTCACCGGCAATTACACACAACTCCAGAACGAACTTCTCACGACCAGCCTCATTTCTGCGAAAACAAAAACAGACAGTGCTATTGGAATTTGTGAACTGCTGGGCCAGCGAGTGACGCTTGAACTGCCTGCCAATGGGAGCCCCAGCGCACCCGCAGCAAATGCCGTTAAACAATTCGGAATCAGCCGCACTCTCTTTGTCCTGCAATTCATCGTGCTGGCACTGATCCTGGGCAGCCTCATCTGGTTGATCCGCGTTCTGTTCAAACGTCAGCGCAGCGGCTGTGCGGTGATGCTCATCCTGCTGCTGGGACTGCTGCTGCTGTGCGTGGTGGGCAGTGTTGTGTGGTATTTCAGCACGCAGGGCAAAGGCCCAGCTTCTGTGCAATCGCCGCCCGCCCGTCAACCAGCGCGGTCGGTCTGGGAGACCAAGCTGCAAAACGAGCTGCTCCGTTGCCTGCAGCAGGAGGCCGAGCTCAGTCAGACACTCGGACGAAACCACCCACGAATGAAAGCTTTGCGCGAACTCTCCACGCTACTGGAGAGGAAAATCGAACAGGAGCGGCAGAAGCCCACTGCCCCCGTTCCAAAGCTTGAGAAGGATGATCCTCGATTCATCACCACTGCGGGGCGCACACTTCAGCTAAATCTGCATTACACCCTCTGTGTCGATCTCAAGCCAATGCGAGGCAAGGACGGCACTTCGAGCATGCGCAGCTACACGCTCAAAGACAGCCAGCACGATGGCGTGGAAGGTGCAACCACCTTTGCTCCGCTGGCGATCAACAATGAACGGTTCATCATTTTCTGGGATCGTGAAAAGGAAGAGCTATGGCTGGCTTCGCCCAGCATCATACGCAGGCACTATCTGCCAGAGAGTGGCAAGCCAACGGAGCAGATGTTCATGCAGCCTGCCATTCCTGAATACTTCAAGCAACGCGTGCCGGAGCCGTTCCGCGAAGCCATCAAATCCTGGCATTTCAGCGAAGACAAAGCTGACGGCCCTCCAGGATCAATCAATGACAATGACTTCTCAAGCTTTCTGACAAAGCCGCAGGCCGGGAGTGTCACGCTCATAGCCAAGCTCACCCGCATGCATTACTTTGGAAACCATGCACCACGTTATGCAGCCTATGATTGCTTCAAGGTCGAGACCGACAAGGCAAAGGGGCATGCTTTCATGCGTCAGGGGGAGCCATTGAGTGAACGCCTTAAAACTCTCCTGCCCTGGGAGAAATCAAGCCAACTCCAGATAACACTCATCTGGCGGGACCAAGGAGCCATTAGCTGGCTCGAAATAGGTGATGCCAAGCCGTTTTGAGAGGGCGTTTTCTCGAACGGTGTTACTCGCGCATGGCCTGAGTCAGCAGCCGTGTCATCCAAACTGCTTCCAAAACATGAGTGCAGAAATGACCAAACCGATGGCGGTGATGAGATGTCTGACTTTCTGAGGTGAGATGCGCTGGGAGAAATGCGCGCCCAGGTAGTAGCCGATCAAAGCGCCAGCCGTGAGCGCCAATGCCTGCGGCCAGTTCACCATGCCGACGGCGATGAACCACACGGCGGCAATGACGTTGATGAGCGAGCCAAGCACATTCTTGAGCGCATTCATCTCATGGATGTCCGTCATGCCCATGAAGCCGAATGACGCGAGCATCAAGATGCCGATGCCGGCGCCAAAAAAGGCACCGTAGATGGCCACGGGCAATTGCAATGCGATGGAGAACCACAGCGCTTTTGATTTCGACGAGGTCGCTGATTTGCGTAGAAATCCCTGAAGGAAAAACAGCACGGTAGCAAACAGCACGAGGAAGGGAATGAGCTTCGAGAACTGATCGTCGCTGGTTTGTGTCAGCAGCCAGCTCCCGATGGCCGCGCCGACGAGGCAAATCGGGATGAACTGCAGCAGCTTCGTGCGGATCGCCTGCAAACGACCGCGAAAACCCAGAATGCTGCCCGCGGTGCCGATCACCAGCCCCACGGTGCTCGTCGCATTTGCCAGCACCGGCGGCGTGCCGCACATGAGCAGCACCGGAAACGTCAGCAAGGTTCCTCCGCCCGCAATCGCATTGATAGCACCTGCTGTGCAGCCTGCGGCGCTGAGGGTGAGAAATTCGAGGACCGTCATATTCCTCTCACTACTCAGCGCAGCGCATTGGGAAAGAGCGGTGTGCTTGTGGAGCAGAACTATTTTGCCTTTGGATTCCGCAGGTAATAGAGATGGCCGTCCTCCGCACCGCCGACAAAGTCCGGCAGACCGTCGGCATTGAAATCCACGGTGGTGGGACTCACGTCATGACCTTCGATGTTGGCGTCGATCAGGAGCCCCATGTCAGCGAAGTACCATTTGCCGTCGCTGCTGGAGGTCTGCCGGAGGAAGTTGGCGTTGGCGGAGTTGAGCAGGATGTCGAGCTTGCCGTCTTGGTCCCAGTCCATGATGCAGATCTTGCGCCGACCGCTTTGGCCAGCGATGCCTGCATTGAGGCGCAGTGGCTCGCCGGGCTTCATGGAGATGGGTGATTTGACCTTGAGAAGCTTGTCGAGCAGGTCGGGCACCTTGGCCTCTAGTGAGGCACAAAGCACTCGCTGAGGGTGCTTGAGGATGAGTTTGCCGTCATGCTTTGCGCGCTCAAAAAAGGCGAGATAGCCTTGTTGATCCAGCATGATGAGATCGGTGAGGCTGTCCTTGTTCCAATCAACGGCGACAGGTGTGGTGCGCCACTGGGTCAGCAGCGCCTTGCCTTCAGGGCGAAGCCAGCCGTAGGCGAGCGTGGGCTGCGGGCCGTTCCACTCGACCTCCACGGATTGTGCTGCTGCAAGCTGTGGCTTTTGACGTGTGCCGATGTTTTTGTACCACACGACTTTGCCGAGGATGGAATTCAGCAGAAGATCCGGCAGGCCGTCGCCATCCCAATCGGCCACGGTCTGTGTGGTGTAGCCCCATTTGGCTTCGCAAGGTCCTTGGATGGAGCCATTTGGGCCGGCCATGGGGCGGATGACTTTGCCTGCGGCTTCGAGACGCACCGGTGCAGCCCACTTCGGCTGCTCGACGCCTTTGCCGCTGAGGTTTTCTATGAAGCCAATGTAGCCCGCCGTGTTGCCACAGATGAGATCGATGTCTCCATCTCCATCCCAGTCGAAGCCGACGGGGGTGACAAGCGCGCCAAATTTCACCTGATCCGCCTCCTGCTGAAAGTAGCGCGGCTCGGCATAGACGGGCGCCTTGTTGTCGAGTTTGCCGGTGTTTTCGATGAAGGCCACGCGACCGTCTTCGTCGCCGCAGATGAGATCGAGATCACCGTCCTTATCCCAATCAATCGCGGAGGGCGTGATCATTTCGAGATCCATCGTGAGATAGCGGCCTGTGTCGGTCTTCAAGCGAACGCCAAGCGCGTATTTTGGTAGTTTGCGAGTACCGGTGTTTTGAAAGTAGGTGAAGCCGTCGAGGAACTCGCCGCAGAGCAGATCGAGATCGCCATCGGCATCGAAGTCAGCGAAGTTCGGCGCAGGCCAGCCGAAGGTTTCGACCGGGCGGTCCGTGGCCATGATTTTTTTGGGCTTGTCGTAGGCTGGCTTGTCGTTCGTGCCGTTGTTGCGCAGCAGATACACGTAGCCGCGCAGTGGACCGTTCATCCAGCGGCCATTTTCAGTGTAGGCGTTGTCCCAGCCGTACTCAGTCCAGTCATCGACTCCGACAATGAGGTCGTTGTTGCCGTCACCGTCGAAATCGACCACGCGCCACATGTCGCCGCGAACTTTGTTGGGATGTACCTTCGCATCCACCGGCAGCTTCTGCTCATGTTCCAGACCGGTTTTCAAAAAGTCGGGATACTCCTTGCCGGGTGAAAGCACCCTTGGCTTGCCGTCCACATAGCTGACCTGAACATTCTGCTTTCCTGCGCTGATGCGCTTGGCGGGTTTGAACACCGGCATCTTGTTCTTGGCGGTGTCGCCGCTGGCATTTTCGAAGAAGTAAACACCGTTGTAGGGCTTGTCGGGACAGTTCACGACGAGGTCGAGGTCGCCATCTCCATCAAAGTCCATCGGCAGCGGCCAGGCCCACAAGCCCACACCGAGATCAACCACGAGGCCGGGATTGTTGTACTTGAGCGGCGTGAGGCCGTCAGCGGCAAAGGCCTGGCTGCAGAGGCAGGCAAGCAGGAGTGGTTGGAGGAGTTTCATGGTTGGAAAAAACAATCAGCGCGACAGTGTGCCGCACACATTCACCTGCATGCCCAATGCGCGGGCCATCGATGCCTTGGCGAACATGCATTCATCCGCCGCCTTGGCGTCATTGGCATAGGCGACCTGGACGTGATTGGCCTGATGCTTGGCCATGAGCTGGTCACGGCTCACGCCATAGGTCACCGCGCTCATGATCGGCCACTGCGGCGTGGTGAGCTGCCAGCGGCGCTCGGTTTCCTCACGTGGTAGATCAACCACACAGCCGCGGCCGATGTCCATGTGCAGCGCTTCATCCTGTACGTAAATGCGTGACCAGACAATCTCGCCCGGCTTGGAAATGCCACGCAGCGTGGAGCCGCCGCTCGGGAAGTACATCGCGGGCTGGCGGAAGCCCTCGGCACTCTTCCAGCCTTCGGCGAAATGGGCGGGAGGAGCCGCGCCGCTGATGAGGAAGACCCAGACGTAATCCTTGCCATATTTTTCGCCCCAGCGCACGTCGTGCAGCGTCGTTTCAACTGGCTGCTGCAGGGCGCGATGGACGCGCTGCGTGAGCATGCCGTCGAGGCCGGCGCATTCGTCCACTTCATTGAAATGCAGGAGGGGCTGCCCTTCCAGCAAGGTGCGTTTGCGGTCACGCGACTTCACCGGCGGGCGGTCCGAGTTGTTCAGCATGCCTTCCACGAGATCACTCGCCGGCAGAAGATCCTTCAAGCCCTGCTGATACTGAATGCCGATGGCGTCGCAGCCAAAATCATCCGCGATGCGAAGCGCAGCGGCGTACATCTTGCACTGCAGCCGCACCTGATCGCGCGTGAGCTGCATGGCGTGATTGTCGCCAAGCTGGAAGGTCATGCCGTGCTTCACCACCCAGGTGTGGATCGCCAGCGCATCCGAATCGCTTACCTGCATTGTTTCATGGTACAGCGCCGACTGGCTCAACCGCTCCTTGAACACGCCGCAGGCATGCAGCGCATGATCAGGAATGATGGCATTGAACATGCCCATGCAGCCTTCATCAAAGATGCCCATGATCGCCTTGTCCGTGCGCAAGGTGGTGGCCAGTTCCTTGCCCAGAGCCGCAGATTTGGCTGGCACCTTCACCTTCTCCAGTTTCTGCACGTGGCTGAGATCGTGGGTGATGCTGCCGGACTTGAGCCACTGTTTCAGCTTGGTCTTAAAAAAGGTGTCGGTGAAATCCTCGCTCCAGAGGGTCGAGTACTTCACGCCAGCTTTTGTGAGCGAGCCATTGAGATTGAGCATGCCCACCAGGCCCGGCCACTGGCCGCTCCAGTTTGCCACCGTCAAAATCGGGCCGCGATGGGTGGTCAACCCTGCCAGCACATGGTGTGAGTACTGCCATATCGCCTCCGCCACGATCAACGGCAGGTCAGGATCGATGCCGCGAAACACCTCGATGCCCATCCGCTGTGAATCGATGAAACCATGCTTCTTGGATGTGTCCACGGCATGCGCACGTTTGACCTCCCAGCCCTCCGCTTTCAGTGCAGCACCCAGCGCCTCTTCCATGGCGACCTGGGCCGCCCAGCAGGTTTGATTGGCAGAAAGGCGCAGGTCACCGCTGGCCACGAGCTGAACGATTTTGGATTTGGATGGCATAAACCACATCTTAGCAACGAGACTAGCAGTTCACCAGCACAACTGACAACCTGTGCCAGATGAGCATCCTTGGCATGCCGCTGACGATTCTTGATCTTTTGAACGGATTTACATGGCCGCATATCGTATTGGAATCCAGGGAACCTGCTTGCAAGCCGTGCTGCCTGCTTCCACACTCCTATGTCCATGAGTTCTCTACAGACTGTGCTCTCCGCAATCTCACCAGCGCAAAGCCTCACCGAGTCGGCTTCGCGCCTTCAGCTTGAACCGCTACAGCCAGATGATTCGCTCTACACAGACCTCGTGGCCGCTCGCGGGACCAAAGAACTGACCAAGTTGGAGATATTCCTGCGCAACGCCACCCTAACTCCCGGCGCTTACGCCAAGTGCGCCTTCGTCGGCAATCGTGGTTCTGGCAAAAGTACTTACCTGCTGCACCTCGAAGACCAACTCCAGAAAGAAGGCCTGTTCACTACAGTGCACATTTGCCTGGACCCCAGCCTCGAGTCGGACTGCGACTACAGCGACCTCTTTCTGTGGATGGTGGATGAGATCGCCCGGCAGTTTAAAGAACGAGGGCATCCTGTGGACGAAGCAGTTCTCGGGAAAGTGGTGGAATGGTTTGCTGAGAAAACCCTGACGAGCACCACAGACTGGAAAAAGGAGATCGGTCTGACGGCTGAGGTGGAAGGTTCATCGAAAACCGGGATTCCCAGTATCTTTTCCTTCAAGCTGCTCGCCCGCCTGAAGTCGATGATTGTCGGCAGCGAGACCTCAAGGAAAGAGATGCGGCAAAAACTGCAAAACTACGCCACTGAACTGCGCGAGCGCATGAACGATTTCCTCGACCACGCACGCGATGTACTGAGGCTAGCAGAGAAACCCGACCGTCTCCTCATCGTGCAGGACAACCTCGACCGCATCCGTCCGCGTGAAAAGGCACAGCGCCTCTTCGACAACGGCGGCGATATGCTTCTCGACATTCGCGCAGACATCATCTACACAGCGCCGCTGGCGCTCAATCTTGCCCCGCTCGACATCTCGCGCATCTTTCCGCATGTCTTCACCATGCCGAATGTGAAGGTGCGCCTACCCAATGGCAAGCCATACAAGCCAGGTATCGAAGGGCTGCTACAGCTCATCGGCAAGCGCCTGTCACTCACTCAGGTGTTGGAGAATGAGAAAGTTGCCATGTTCCTCGCGGAAAAGAGCGGTGGCAGCGTGCGTGATCTGATCCGCCTGCTCGACGAAGCCCAGCTTGAAGCTCAGGTTGAGGGCAAGCAGCGCGTTGACATGCCCAGCGCCAAGGCTGCGGTGAAGAAGGTCGCTGTCAATTTCGGCCGTTTGCTCAACCCGGGCAGTACCTACTATCCTATTCTCGTCGAAATCCACCGGACCAAGCGGGAGTTCAAAATTGCTGAGGGCGAGGCCACCAGAGATCGAGTCGCTGCCGCCCGTGAATTTTTTGCCGAACTGATCGGTAATGGAAGTGTGCTGGAATACAATGGCGACGATTCTTGGTATGATGTGCATCCAGCCATACTCGAGACCCAGCAATTTAAAGACGCTCATGCCAAAGCCGCCAAAGCCTAAACGCCGCCAGCGCAGGGCATCAACAGGTATGGAGTCATCCCTCGCCATAGAGTTTAAGCACTCCTTGCGCGGCCTCGACATCTTCGTTCAGCAAACCAAAGATTTCCGGCTTGCTCTCGCCCTCTACAATGACCCCATCGAACGTGACAAATTGATCGTGTCACTCAAGGAAAAATTGGCTTCGGCGTCACTCGAAGTGATCGTCCTAGACTTGCTTACTCCTTCCAGGCAAACCACTCTGCTGGGACGGCTCGAAGAACGGCTGTTGCAGCGTCAAGATACGCGACAATTCGTTCTTATGGTTACCAATCTGGAGGGCCGCGTGGAGTACAATCCTGAACTCGACCAAGGCGGGCGGGGCACCGAATTTCTGGCCACAGCCAATCTTCATCGAGAGAGCTTTGCCAAGCTATGCGCCGCTCCCGTCGTGCTCTGGATGACGGAATTGCTGGAGCGCGCTTTCATGCGTCAGGCACCCGACCTCTGGCACTGGCGCAGTCATGTCTTCGATCTGCGTACGCGTAGCAAACCGGAACGCCCCACTGAAATGGTTGAAGAGCGTTCTATCCGCGCGGACGATTATCGCCTACACCCGGAAACCCGCCTGGAGTTACTGGAAGAAGAACTTGTAGCCTATCGCAAGGCCGCTTCACCGGCCGATGAAATGCGCGTCCTAAACGCCATCGGAAACGCACGTCTTCACATGGGAGACGCCAAGCTAGCCCGCCGAGACTTTGAGGCCGTGCTGCATCTGGCTCGGCGGCTCGGCAATCGTTCGTGGGAAGGCGCCGCTTTGGGCAATCTCGGGAATGTTTACCTTAACTTAGGCGAAGCGCGCAAAGCAGTTGAGTTCTTTGAACAATTTCTGACGATAGCACACGAAGTTGAAAATCAGCGTGGAGAAGGGTCTGCCTTGTGTGGCCTCGGTGTTGCATATGCTGAATTGGGCGACATCGAAAAAGCAATTACATACCATGAGCAAAGTTTCGTTCTGTATCGCAAAATTGGCGACCGGCACGGTGAAGGCACTGCCTTGGGCAACCTCGGCAATGCCTACGCCGATTTAGGTGATATGCAGAAGGCTGTCGAATTCTTCGATCAAAGTCTTGTCTTACATCGTGAGATTGGGGATCAGCGAGGAGAATGCAAGGATCTGTGCAATCTCGGCAATGCCTATGCTGCCTTGGGGGACAAGCGCAAAGCCATCGAACTCTATGAGAAAGGTTTCGTATTGTGTCATGCGATTGGTGACCGCAATGCCGAAAGCACCCTTCTAGGTAATCTGGGCAACGCCTACTCATCCTTGGGCGATAAGCGCAAAGCCGTCGAACTCTATGACCAGACACTTGTGCTTGCTAGCGAGATCGGCGATCGGCGCGGCGAAGGTTCTGCATTGTTCAACAGTGCTGCGACATTGCACACTCTGGGCGAGCGCTCGGCAGCGATTTCACGCGCCAAAGCCGCGCTGAAGATCTTCGAGAACATCGAAGAGCCCAATGCCTCGAAAGTACGTGCGACACTGGCGAAGTGGGAGATTAGATGATGAAACAACGCTATCTTACTTCACCTGAAAACGGGGGTCATCCCAGGCAAAGGGAGGGCGCCTGCCCCGCAGGAGGTCGTAGATCGAGTGATTCGTCTTCATCATTTCGGCCAGCATGTCCTTCCACGGGCGGTCCGCCACGCTGAAGAGGCCGGTGTTGTAGCTCTCGCCGTTGTATTTGCTGAACCAGCGGCCCGTCGTTGCCTGATCAATGAGGGTGAACCACTCAATGCCAATGACAAATCCCAGAGAGGCGCTCTGCTCGACGTAATTGCGATAGGCCAGTCCGCGCTCCTTCTGGCTGCTGACCTCACGCCCGCCGATCAGACCGCTGTCCTTGGGCGATGACCAGAAAAACTCGCTGAGCATCATGGGTTTGTTGCCGGTCCATTCGTGGAAGCGCTTCAGCGCCGTCGTATCGACGCCCATGGTGTAGTAGTTGTAGGATACCACATCAAGATGCCTGCCCATGATGCGGCAGAGCTGCTCGTCGTTGATCGTTACGGGCTGCAGGCGGCTGCCGATGAGCATGTGGTTCGTGTCGTGCTGCCGGAACAGCTTTTCAATCTGCGCGAAGTAGGTTTCCATGAACTCGCCTACAAATGCTTTCACATCCCCCTTGGCCGCGTCCGTGGTGACCGCGAGGCCGACGCCGATCAGGTCATCAAAGGCGGCAGCTTTGGCCTGCCATGCAGTGTTGAAGGCGTCGATGGTTTTGTATTTTTCCTTCAGAGCCGCCACCAAACGCTGCTTGCAGGCCTGCTGTCCGGTGAGGGACGGAATGACGCGCGGGAGCTCGTCATTACGGGGCTCATTCACGATGAAGTAGCCAATGAGCAGCGGATCGGTCGCGCGCGCAGGCAGCTCGCGGGCGAGATGCTCGGCGATCTTTTGCGCAGTCGCCGCGTCATACGGATCCCACACTTCATGCGCACCGGAGATGCGTGGCACACCTTCCCATGAGTTGATTGGGAGGCTCGTCACATACGGGAAATCAGCCTTCACATGTGCCTTCTCCGGCGTGGGGCTGAACGCCCCGATGGAGTTGAAGCCCCATTTGCGCACCCGATCGATCATGCGTGTGGCATGCGTTTCATAATCGTAGGGAGCGCCAAACTTACGGATCACGTTCGCGAGGTAGAACGAGAAATGAGCATCTCCATCGCCGGGCCGGAAGGCGCTGGCAAATTCGCCTTCAGCCTTTGGCAGCCACTCGTAGATGCCTTCACGGCCTGTAACGTAGGTATAGTCATCGCTCGGCGCGAAGCCGCAGATACCCAGGTGGAAGAAGGCGTTTCCATCAGGATCAACAAGCCACGACTTGTCCTGCTTCTGCTCCACATGGAAAAAGCCGGTCTTCTTCAAGCCCAGCGCCTCGCCGCTGCCGGGCTGGCCGCCGAACCGATCCAGCTTCGGCGTTTCGATGCTGGCGTAGTAAGCCTTGTCCGCCTCCACATCTGCCTTCAGATCTTCCAGGCTCTTCAGCTTGTTCGGGAACGAATCTTTGAGGCTCTGCCCAAAGGGATCGATCAATTTGGCAACCGAGGCGAGATCGGAGGTGATGCGAATTTTTGCCGAGGGCTGGTCTGGGTTGTAGGGCACCATGAAGTGCCAGTTATAGATCGCCCAGGCCCACTCGCGGTTGTCGGTGAGTTGTTGAAAGGCGTAATCCGGGGTGGTGAAGCTCAGGCTCTGGCCCTGCGCATTCTTCAGCATGAAGGTCGTGCCGCTCAAACTTGCGAATTGCGGTGGTGAAGACTTTTCAGCCGGGAACGCCCCCTCCTTGTCTGCAATTTTCCACGCACCGCCTTTCGCAAAACCGATGTCGATGAGCACCGACATCTTCCAGGACTTCACTCCTGCCGGAACGCCTTTGAAAGCGAGGTCGATTTCGTCCTTGCTGATGGAAACCGTGCACTCCGCACCGCCCTCATAGCGCACCGTTGCATTCGCGCCCGCTGCTTTCACCTCGATCTGTTTGTGCACCGGATCAAACTCTGGATAGGTCAGCGTGAAGCTGCCGAGGCTCCCGGCGGAGATTTCGATGCCTGCGCCGGTGCTTTGGAGTTCAGCGGCAGAAGCCGTCACACAAAAAATCGAGATCAGGCTGAGGAGACAATATTTCATATAAAGAGAGGGCGGACCAATTTTAAACTTTCTGTGTTTTCCACCTGCCACGTTTGAAAAGCAAACAACTAGAGATAGCGAGCAGTGAATGAGCCACAGGCACGGCGATAAAAACTCCGAGCGGCCCAAATCCGAGCGTTTTTGCAAGCACCCATGCGACAGGAATCTGTCCGAGCCAAAGACACATAAAATTCAACCGGACAGGTGTCCAGGTGTCACCGGAGCCGTTGAATGCGGACTCAAAGCACATGCCAGCCGCATAGAGTGGGAAAGCCAGGCTCACGACCCACAATGCCTGTGTGCCAAACGCCACCACCTCAGGATCCTGGGTGAACAAACGAATCAGCGGATGTGCGCATAGCACGAAGACGATGCCGATCGAACTCAAGACCAGGACGTTAAACTTCACGGCGATCTTGACCGCCGCCTCTGCACGCTCAGGCTTATGTGCGCCGAGGTTTTGGCCCACCAGAGTGGCGCCTGCATTCGCCAGCCCCCACGCGGGCATCAAAGCAAAGATCACGATGCGAATCGCAATCGTGTAGCCTGCCAGCGCCGAACTGCCGAAGAGCGCAAGAATCTTGAAGAGCCCGACCCAGCTCGTTGTGCTGATGAGAAGCTGAATGATGCCGCTACCGGACTTGCGCAGCACCGAGCTTATCACCTCCCGCTCCGGTTTGAAATGCTGCCAGCGCACTTTCACCCGACTGTGATGCCCCGCCAGATGCCAGAGCTGATAGAGCACGCCGATTCCGCGACCGATGTTCGTCGCCACGGCGGCGCCTGTGACGCCGAGCTCGGGGAAGATCCACCAGCCGAAGATGAAACACGGACCCAGCACAATATTCAGCGCATTCGCCAGCCACAAGGTCCGCATGGCGATCACGGCATCGCCCGCACCGCGGAAGATGGCGTTGATGAGGAAGATCAAAAACACTGTCGCATTTCCGCCCAGCATCATGCGGGCAAAACCGGAGCCGAGCGTCACGATTTCCTCGCCCGCCCCCATCAGACGCAGAATGTCCGGGGCAAAATACCCGAGCACGATGCCCAGTCCGGTCGCAAGCAGCATTCCTAACAGGACGATCTGCCCTGCCGCCTGCGCTGCGAGCTCCGGCTCCTTTTCACCGATGCGACGGGATACAATCGCCGTCGCGGCAATGGAAATGCCAATCGCCACCGCATAGATGAGCGTCATGACTGACTCCGTGAGGCCCACGACGGCCACGGCTTCTTTCCCGAGCCTTGAGACCCAAAACACGTCTGACACCGCGAACAGCGACTCCATGATCATCTCCAGCACCATGGGTACCGCGAGAAGGATGACCGCACGGTTTAGCGGGAGAGCGGTGTAATCAAGCTCCTCACCACGCAGCGACTGCCGCACACTGTGCCAGAGTGGAACCGGCGGTGAAGCCTCTTCACTCATTCAGGGCAACCTTCCCTCATCCACATCAATATAGGTCGTGATGGTCTGGATGTCGTCACGATCACCGAGGCCGCCATCGGCCTTTCGTTTCGCCAAGATGGGCGTGATGTGGTCGTTGATGCCGAGTTTCAGAATGTAGTAGTTCCAGACGAGCTTGTCGGTGTCATTCAGCGGGCGGCCGTGCTCCTGGCACCATTGCAAAATCTCCTCATCCGTGCCGCCTTCCAGCACGCGGGCCTTCAGGTCGTCGTAGTTCACATGCAGGAGTCCGACGCAGCTGCCGTCACTGCCTTTGCCCAGATTCGCGTGCAAATCCTCCCATAGTTTCCCGGCGGCATGCAGACGGATCTTGCCCAGCATGCGCGGGAAGTACTTCAGACCGGCGGTTTCTTCAAGCGGACTGCAAGGCAGCGTGGCGGGATCAGGTTTGGCGGACATGCAGGATGCGTCGCCGGTGCGGCGAGTTTGTCAATCAGGCGCTGCTGATCTGCAGCGACAGAAATGCTTCAAAACTTCCGCCAGCCCCAGCCAAGCGCAAAAAGGGCGGCGCTCCAAGTGACGATGCAGATGCCCCACCACACGCCCCACAATCCCCAGCCAAGGGTAAAGGCCAGGGTGTGAAACACGACCACTGGCGCCACGAGCTGCCGGTAGATGCCCATCCACAGACCATAGGCTGGCCGTTTGATGCCCTGCATGGCAAAGACGGTGACAAACAGAATCGGATAAGCAGCAAGCGTCAGGGATGAACTGAGAAGGTAGTTACGGCCATGCCCGATCACGATGGGATCCTGGCTGAACATCCGCATGGCGGGTTCGCGCAGCAGCCACACTAAAAGGCCGCCGAACAACATCAGGCCCGCGCCGATCTTGACATTCGTCACCCAGGCCTCTCGCACGCGGTGTGGCAGTCCGGCACCGTGATTCTGCCCCACGATGCTCAGCACCGCCGCATTCAACCCGATGGCAGGCATTAGCACGATCTGCTCGACACGTGTGGCGATGCCCGTGGCGGCCACGGCCTCCTTGCCAAAGTGTTTCACGAACCAGGTGATGACAAACACCCCAAGCGAGATGGTGAGCATGTTCAGCGCCGCAGGAATGGCCTGGCCTGCAATCCGCCGCAGCACCTGCAGATTGGGTTTGAAATCAACGCGGCGCAGATCATGGCAATAGTCGGCCTTTTTGACGTGCGACCACAGAAAGACGCCACCACCCATCTGCACCAGCACCGTGGCCAGCGCAATGCCGCTCACGCCTAGAGCAGGCAGGCCCGTCCAGCCCCACATCAACACCGGGTTGAGTACGATGTTCGCAATGAAGCCGACGATGAGAAAATTGCGATACACCCAGGTGGTGCCCTGGGCAGAGAGCGCCGAATTCAGGATCATCGGCAGCAGGAAGAACACACCCCCGGCCAAGATCACATTCATGAAGTCCAGAACTGTGCTCAAATAGCTGCCTTCGGCACCGAGGAGTCGAAACAACCAAGGTGCCACCAGCCAGCCGACGATGGAAATCAACACGCCCGCCGCTGTGACAAACAGCAGCGACTGTGCGAACACCCTGCGCGCCTCCATTGCATTGCCCGCGCCCAGAGCATTCGCCAGCAGGGCCGTGGTGCCCTGGCTGATGCCGCTGCCGATGGCAAAGACGACGAAGTACAGCGGAAACGACAACGAAAGCGCCGCCAGCGACTCCGTGCCCAGCCAGCCCGCGCACAGCGTGTCCATCACATTGAACATCGTGTTGAAAAACATGCCCACGCTCATGGGCAGCGCGATGCGCCAGATAAGCTGTGGGATGGGGTCTGTGGTGAGCGAAAGCGGCTGCTTCATCGGCCCAATCCTAGCAGGATGCTTTGAATCTGCGCACGATGAATGCCCATGTGTGTGCCTGCCATCGCTGCCCAGCCGCAGGCATCCAGCGGACCGAACCAAGGGTGCGCAAATCGCACCTTGGTCTTCAAATCGGGGGCCTCGGTGATTGCAGCCAGAACGCCATCGCATGAGTGCTCAAATTCCGCCTCGACGGCAGCAGTCACCGTTGCACTCGGTTTGACCGCCGCTGTGCTCGCCTTGCCCGGAGGCACACGGCCCTGTGTCAGTGCCGTGATGACGCGAGTCAGAGCGGTGTTCGTGATGCGCAGATGATCCAAGGTCATCCACACGGACCAGTTGCGGCTGCTGTCCTCAAGCCCGCGCAAACGTGTGATGAGCACCTGCTCACCGCGCTTTGCTTCAGGGCAGGAGTCCACCAGCGCACGGATCGCCGTGCGTTCCTGCTTAAACTTGGAGACAAAAGTCTCGCGACTGCCACGAAGGCGTGTCAGCGCAAACAGCAGCCGGGCGACCCAGAGCTCGATGACGGGCAATCCGGCCCCAGGTGGGGCGAGATGGGGATCAGCAGTGGTACTCATACGAGCCATAATGATGTATCACTTGTGTTTTGCAAGTATTTTACTTTTGTAATGCAAGTGTTTGAAACAATAGTCCAGCATGCCCAAGGCCCAAGCATCCAAACGCCCGCTCAAGGCACCGCCTCCGCCTTCGCGCCGCTCTCCCTGCCCTGTGTCCTGTGCTCTCGATTTGTTCGGCGACCGCTGGACGCTGCTCATCATCCGCGACCTCATGCTGGGCCGCAGCCGCTTTAAGGACTTCGTCAGCTCTCCCGAAGGCATTCCCACCAACATCCTCAGTGATCGCCTCGAACGTCTGCTCGAAGCCGGCATCGTGCGCCAGATTCCCACCACTGAGGGCGGCAAACGGATGGCCTATGAACTCACTGAGAAAGGCGAGGCTCTCCGGCCCGTCATGAAGTCAATCCGTGACTGGGGACTAACTTGGGAGCCGGACACCAAGGCCGTCATGCAGCAAAGCTGAGCAAGCCTTGCCAGAGGAAGCCTGGATCACCCCAACTTGGCTTCCATCGTGATCGTCGCATTCAGCAGCTTCGAGACGGGGCAGCCGGTTTTCGCTTTACCTGCGAGGTCTTGGAAGGTGGCCTCGTCAATGCCAGGGATCTCAGCAGTGACATCAAGGTGGCTGGCAGTGATGGCAAAACCGCCGTCTTTGGGCTCCAAAGTGATGGTGGTTGTGGTGGCGATCTTGTCGGGCGTAAATCCGGCCATGCCCAGAATCATGGATCAGCTGTCCGCCGGGCTTCTTCGGACAATTTCCAGCTCAAATCCTCCACCCAGGCGAGGTGGTTGAAGTTGCCGATGCCCGAACGTTCGTTGGCCCGGCGAAAGGCGATCAACTCATCTAAAGCATCTTTGATCTCGTTTTTGTCAGCAGTGGAGGTGACGAGCGTAAGCACTGCGGAGACGCGGGCGCAGAGCCGGGCATGCTGCAGGCCGAGCTGGAGAAACTTCACACGAGCGGCTGCTTCTGCATCATTCCCAATCGCACTCAATGCCTGCTCCAGCAACTTCTCCGCAGGCGTAAAACAATCTGGCGGATACAGCACGTACGCGGCCTTGCCCCAGCTCCGCCAGCGCGAGGCCTGCAGCGTTTCCATCGTCTGATTGATCTTCTCGCGGTTGCCTGTGGTGTAACTTTCCCAGTATCCGAAATATCTTTTCACCGCATCCGCCGCACCCCCGAAAGCAGCATAGTATTCTGCCAGCACTTCATCTGCCGAAGCCTCTGGCCGGACATGCAGGCGTGCCACGGTGTAGAGATTCGGACCCTGCGTGGCCCAGTGACCCGTGAGTGAGTCATAGTCTGTAGCGACCATGCCTTTCTCCATGGCATGATGGAACTCATCGGCAAACTGATGCGCGAAGATGAATGGCATGCAGTACCCATCCAGCAGATGATTCGAGCGCATGAACAGCCGCGCTCCTGTGCCGCGCCAGTCCGCCCATTGCTGCTTCATCCATGCGTGCTCTTCAGCGGAGCGCGGAAACCAGCCAGCAGAAGGACAATAACCAATGAGGATGTTCGGATTGAGTTTGATGCCGCTGGTCGGTGCCTGGAAATAATTGAAGTAGGCATAGCCCACGACCGTGACTCCCTGAGGCGCCTGCTGCTGGATGCCAAGCCAGAACCGTGCATAGCGGTCTGAGACAAAGCGTGAACCTGCCATTTTCGAAGTGGGCGGATAAAACTTCAGGTAATCACCCGGCGCAGCGCCATCCAGTGCACGGCACTTTTCGCAGGTGCAGAGACCGAGAATGTCATTTTCGCACGCATTGATGAATCCTGGTGTCGAGGCATTGGGAGAGCGCTTTGCGGTCCAGCGCGCGACAATCTCATGCTGAAAATCGGTATTGGAGACACACATGGAGAAGCGGCCGTTTTTCTTGTTCGGGCCGCGTTTGCCACTCTCCAGCAGCTGGAACCACTCGGGATGTGCTTTGCCATCCTTTTCCCACCAATCGGTGAAGGCATGCCCATAGCTCACCGGATAACTCCGCCCCATGCGATGCCGGCGTAGATAGACGCTTTGTTCATCGCTGAACTGCTTGAAGGCTGCCGAGGTGAAACCTAACGCGGGATGTTCGCTAATAAAGCCCGTCCCCGCCCGCAGCCGTCGCTGGAACAAGCGAGGGGAGATAGTTTCATCGCAAGTCTTGGCGACCACCGTTTTCGTCCTTGGCACATGTGTTCCCAGTTCACCCGGCCACAGCCAGCGCACGCCTACGTCGCGGTCCAGCCATTCGTACACACCCCAGAGCGTGCCTGCGAGTGTGTCTGCGTCCAGCGGATCACCACCGCCATCGTTGCCAGCAATGAAGACCGCATCATCCTTAACCCGCAGCACAAACGCTTCTGCCGCCAGTTTTCCCACATTGATCCCAGCCTCACGCACCGCATGGCTGTCGCCAATGTAGATGCGCGTCGGCAGGGCCGCATTGGCTTCGCTTTCGGCATGAATCTCCAGTCGCAGCCCGGTCGCCTTCTCCACATGACTCACCAACTCCTCGCTCGCATAACGCACAACGCGCGAGGGATGATCCGCTGTGACGATCATTGCCCTTGGCCTGCCATCAGCTACCAATGAAACATCGGCCTGCGCACAGAGAGTGGCGGCTGCGGAAAGGAGGACTAATCGGCGCAGAAACATCGCGCTGATAACGTCAAGAATCCGCGAATGCTTCAAGCTGCGGCTAAAATGCCTTTCACGTGTTGCATCGACCTGCCGAAGCACTCATTTACATATGCCATGGCCTTTTTCACTTTGGCTTGGGCCGCAGGGTAGTCGGCATCGATGGTAAACAAGGTCTCCGCCATCTTGCTCGCCGGTGTCTCGTCCATTTCCAGCAGCCATTCACCCAGGCCGATGTCCTTGAACATCCAGCACTTAGGCGAGTGGAACTCTGAGTAGGTGTGAATGATCGGCGTGCCGTTCGCCAGTGCGATGATCGGTGAATGCGGCTCGTGGCAGACGATGGTGTGGGCACGCGCAAAAATGGAAGCGGCTTCATCGGCGTTCCAGAAGTAGTCGAGGTTCACGACGTGCTTCTGGATCTCAGGCGGAAGTGGATCGTGAATGAGGCGCTTGTTGTGCTCCATCTCCTTCTTCACCTCAGGGGCGATGAGCACCTTGTGTCCTGTCTTCTTGACCCACAGTGTCACCAGCTCCCGAAACTTCGCCGCACGGCGTTCATCATCGGCGATCTGCTCTGGGGTGGGATGCAACGGATTGAGCTTTGGAGTGCGCTTGTCGTCCACACCGGGAAGCTTGGCCGTGTTGGTGCGAAGTTGAATGGTAATGAATTTCCGCTCTTCCAGTCCGAGCTTCTTCATGGTCGCCAATCCGCGCACGTCATCACGCACGTCGATGCCGAGGCAGCCATCCGGCCCGAACTCAAGCGCGGGCGTCTTGATGCCAGCGCCTTTGAGGATGCTCAGTGTTTTCATTTCACGCGTGTAGATGAATGAAGCGGCGTTCAGCAAGGCGGTGCGTTCTTCCGCGCCATTGCCCACCACCATAGAGGCAAAGTACGACTGACCAAAAAGTCCGTACGGTTTGCCGACTTTCTGGCAGAACTGCATGAAGTTGATGTCCTGGCCCATGCCGGAATTTCGGATGAAAAGATCGCAGCTGGCAATCGCCTGCCGCAGCGCTTCATCCTTTTCGCCTTTGCCAGTGAGGCTCCCCTGCATGATCTCCACCTTGGGGAAACGCGTCTTGAGCATCGCAGTGACGCGCTCATCCAGCTTCATGGCCCAGAGCACCACCTTCACATCTGGAAGATGCTCTTCGATGATACGCAGGGTGCCCGGCGCGTGGCCGATGTCGCCGATGTTCACCGTATCCCAGGCGGACTGGAGCAGAATGGTCTTCGGCTTGCCATTGGCGGAAAAAACAGAACCACCAAGCGCGGCGGTGATGGAGGCGATGAAATGACGACGAGTATTCATGATGGGTTCAATCTTAAAATTCCGGCGGGCCGTTGAGATGCTCACACTTCTCCGGCAGGCCGGGAATGAAATCGACCACCTGCTTCTGGGTGCGCAGCTTGTCCTGCAATGAGGCCAGCGGAACTTTCTGCACACTGACGTCGTCCTTCACCACCAGCGCAGCGGCGATGCCAGCAGCATGACCGGTGATCATCCACACGCTCTCAAGCCGCAGCGTGCAAAAAGCCACATGGGTGTAGCTGGCAGCACCGGGCACGAGAAGATTGGTGCATTCGGCGGCTTGGGGTGTGAGCGCCCGATACGGAATCTGATACGCATAGCCCATGCGCCAGATGCGGCCTTCATTGACGAACTCGTTTTCATTCAAGGCCACGCGCTGAACGTGGTGGCAGTCGATGAAATGGCTGCTCATGCCGATGCTGTCCGGCTTGCGGCGGTCCTCCTGCACATCCTGCTGCGTCACGACATGTTCGCCGCGCATCCGCCGTGCCTCGCGCACGTAGAGCTGATAAGGCAGGTTGCCGTTGTCGGTGAACTCATCCTTGTGCAGGCCCAGCGACTTCATCTCCTCCTGCACCTTTGCAGGCACCGCAGCGTCCGTGGCGAGGAAATGCAGCAGACCGAGCGTGTAATCCATGTGGTCCTGGTAAATACGGGCTCGCTCTTCGTATGTGGCATTTGGCCAGTCAAATTGGCCGCCAAAGTTTCCGAGCGAGTAGATGGCGGACTGCTTGTTGTTCAGTTCAAACTTGCCGTTGCGGCGGCCATAGAGGTCGAGGATGTCCGCGAGTTTCACCGGCTTGTTTTGCAGCGTCTGATCGCAAAACCAGCTGGCCAGCAGCGCGTAGCGCTTCTCGTCGTAATGCTTCGGCGCCGGGATGGACACCTGCAGCTTGGGATCCTTCGCCACCGTGAGGCGAAAATTGTAGTTCATCGGCGCACGATGAGCATCGCCTTCCTGCAAATCTTTGGCCCATGCGCTGATGCCCGGAAGCAGCTTGCCGCTTTCGTCCACGGTCCGAGCTTTGCGAGGAGTCTTGTCAAAACGGATTCCCGCAGCCTCTTCGCCAAACTCCGCCTTCGACTCGCGGCCGACGGCGTATTTGACACCGGCACGCGCCATGAGGTCGCCCTCATAACCTGCATCGATGAAGACTTTCGCCTGCAACTTGGAACCGTCCGTGAGAGTGATCGCGGTGATGCGTGCGCCGTCTTTGGCCACCGCAGCCACGGATGCGCCAAAACGCACTTCCACACCCGCCTCGTGCAGCATTTCGAGATAGATTTTCTCGGCAACACTGGACTCAAAGAAATACTCCGGTACGCCGGTCTGATAGTGAGCCCCGAGTCGGCGGTAAAATTCATCCGCAAAGCCACCGATGGTCCATTTTAGCATGTGCTCGCTCTCGGCGGTATTGATGCCGCTCGTGCTCAGCCCACCGACATGCTTCGTCGGCTCGATGAGCACCACCTTCGCGCCTTCACGCGCCGCCACTATGGATGCAGCGATACCGCAGGGCACTCCGCCATACACGACGATGTCGGACGTTATAGGGTCCGCTGCGTTGAGGTGGGCGACGCAGATCAGACAAGCAAAGAACAATGACTTCATGGTGGGTTTAGTTGTTAGCCTCGATGAGTTGCAGTGCATCCAGAATCACAAAGCCATCGGTACCGGGATTGCTGATTGTGATGACTGTTTCGACACCGCCATCAAGCTGCACGCTGCCAATGGTCCGAAACGCCTCCCCGGCGGCCAGCGGCTGCGTTTGATCGACGGTGATGTCAGTCTTGCGACCACCGCATTGGATCGTAACAGGCACTTTTGTCGCGCGCGTCGCATGGGGTGAATAGGCCATGCGCAGTTCATAGCGGCCCGTCTTCGGCACTTTGCAGCGAAAGATGGCCATGGACTGGCCGTCGGCGCGTTTGTCGTCGTGAAGATAGCCGACTCCAATATACGGCTTGAAGCCGGAGGAGCGGCTCCATTGACCCTTGAGCTCGGCCTGCGAATCATCGAGCACGATGCCGGGCAGGCTGTTCGGATCGACGTTCATCACACCCTTTGCCTCGGGAGGAATGTCCGGTAGCACAGGCAATTCGAGCACCTGTTTCTGCGCCAGCAAGCGCTCTCGCAATGCGGGGTACGGCAGCTTTTGCACGCTGACGTTTTGCTTCGCGGTCATAGCGGCGGCGATGCCTGCGCTCTGGCCGAGGATCATCCACGTAGGCTCCACGCGGATGGAAGCGATGCCTACATGCGTGCAGGACAGCGCCACAGGAACGAGCATGTTGTCGCACTCAGCGGCCTTCGGAGTGATGGCCCGATAGGGGATGTGATAGGGATAGCCGTGCCTCCGGCCCGCCATACGCACCGGCATGATGGTGCCTTCATCAATGACCATGTCCTGCGTCCCCACGCGCTGGCAGTCGTGCGAGTCGATGGAGAACGACGACACGATTATGGGATCATCCTTGTTCGGCTCGTCCATGATGTCCTTCTGCGACACGACGTATTCACCGATCATGCGCCGCCCTTCGCGCACATAGAGCTGCGGCGACCAGTGACCAGAGGCGGCAAATTCATCACGGCAGAGGCCGAGTTCCGCCATCTGCTGGCGCAGTGCTTCAGGCACGGCAGGATCGGTGCTGAGGAAGTGATGCATCTCCAGTGTGTACTGCCTGTGCGCCTCCCAGATCTTCGCGCGTCCAGCCTCATTCGCTTCGCTCCAGCCATTGCAGGCACCTACAAGACCCATGGAGAACTGTTTACCGATCCCATTGTTTGCATCAAACTTGTTGCCCGGCAGCGGGTACAGATCCCACAGCAAATGTGGCTTCTTTTCCTGCGCAAAGTAACGCCGCACGACCTCAAAGCGTGCGGGGTCATAGCTGGATGGCTGCGGAAACGGCACCCGGTTTTCCGGGTCTTTGGTGACGCAAAGACGAAAGCTGTACACCATCACGTTCTTGTCGCCCGCCTCATCCGCGCCAGCATCCATCGTCGTTATCAAAGGCAGCGGCTTGCCTGCCGCAGCGAGGCCTGAGATCGCCAGCCTCGCCTTGGAGTATTGCTTTCCTGCCAGAGGCTCTCCGAACTCCTGTCGCCCTTCGCGGCCAATCGTCCAACTTACACCGGCTGCCGCCATCAAATCGCCCTCATAGGTTCCGTCCACGAAGACCTTGGCTGCGAAGTCTCCGTCACTCGTCACGAGTTTGGCAATGTGCGTGCCCTCCTTTGTCACTGATTTCAAAGCCCGCTTCGTCAGCACCTTCACGCCAGCTTCGTCCAGCATCTGTTGCGTGATCTTCGCCGCCACATGCGGTTCGTAGGTCCAGGGTTTGTGATCTTTCTCGCTTACCTTGTAGGGCAGGGCAACGCCGCGCTGCTGGTAGTCGTTTTCGATGCGCGCATGCCATTCCTCAAACAAGCCCAGCACCGTGCTGCGCACCGTTTGATTGGAGTCGCTGAAGCAGAGTCCACCCGTGTTCACTCCGCCGACATGATCCGTTGGTTCCAGCAGGATGACGGATACCCCTTCCCGCGCTGCGGCGATGGCGGCGCAGAATCCCCCCGGTGTGGCTCCATAGACAATGACATCCGCCTCCATGGCGGCATGAGCAGACAAACTGAAAGCGAAAAGGAGGGCGACGATGCGTGTCATGGTTTTCACAAGGACACGATCATCACTTTTTAGACATTATTTTGTCCGCTCAATCACTGCGCGATGTGCGGTCTCCTGCAAAAAGCGGGCATCTTTCGGATCCAGCCCCTTGGGAACGAAGGTGTTGCCCACCGCACTTTCGCCAAACAAGACCTCATACCACACGCAGGCACCCAGGTATTCGCCTGCCATATTCGCGTGATGGCCGTCCATGCCGAGCGTCGTCTTGCCGTCTTTCTGTTTCTTCCACTGCCAGCCAACATGAAGTGAGTGGGCCTGATTTGGAAGTGCGGGCTGTTTGGCGGCTTTGGGATCGAAGGCGGTGTCGGTTTGATAAGCCCAGTTCGGGTCGGTGTCCGCGAGATGGAAGGCGTCGCCGGTCGGGATGATGCGGGCGCCGAATGCTGCGGCGATCTTGTCATAGGCGGAGCGCAGGCCGGTGTACATTTCCTCCTGTGTTTTGGGTTCACCCGGTTTGTCAGACGGCTTGGTGAAGCGCGAGTCATCTTTCCGGTACTCCCAGGTCTCATGCACCAGCAGTTTTGCCTGCGGCGCATGTTTTGTGACGTAGTCGCTCAACCAGCCAGCGGAGGGCTGATAGGTGGCAAAGTCGTGGCTCTGGATGCTCGCCTGCTGGATCGTTACATAGTCCCACTTTTGCAGTTCGAGGTTTTCCTTCAATCCGCGGCCGCTGGTGTAGACACCCGCCTTGTCCTTGGGGTCTGCCTCATGCCTCTGTGCTTTCTCGGCGTGCACCTGAAACGAGGCACCGCCGATGACGAGGGGCTGATGAATCAGCGAGTGCCCGCCAGCCTTCGCCAGATCACCGAGGTAATGCGTGGCATTGGCGGAGAAACTGTTGCCAATTGTGAGCAGCTTCACCGTTTTGGCCTCGCCCGCGGAGGACGAGACGCAAAACAGCAATGCAGCGATCAGGACGAACGCTTTCATTCAGCCAGGTGATTAATGGCAGCCGCAGCCTTCGCCGCAGCCTTTGGAGAACACTTCGGCTTCGGCAGGCACTTCACCGCGCTCGAGGCTTTTGCCGACGAAGCTTGTCACCACTTCGGCAATGCCGCGCAGGACGTCCTGGGCTTCGATGAAGCTCAGGATGGCGGTGTTGGCATCGCACTGGTCCTGCAGCTCGGTGAAGCGGGAAATTTCCTCTCCGCTGGGCTCTTCACCGTGGTGCTGCTTCTGGTGCAAGGCGCGGCCGAGGGTGGCCATCTCGCGGTAGAGCGACACGGCTTCTTCATTGGCGAGGAAGGCTTCCGCTTTTTCGCGGGCATTTTTCACGTCGCTGTCGGCCACGAGGGTTTCGCACAGTTCGACGATCTTGGATTTGATTTGGGGGGATGCGTTCATGGGGGTGCGAGATTAGGCCGGAAAAGCCGATTCAAAGGGAAAAGTCGGACAATTTCACCATTCCCGAGCCACTGCGAGATTCCGTTTGAAGCCCTCGCGCACAAGCGAGAGGTCGGAATCCATGGCGATCCAGGTGAACCCCAGCGCTTTGAGCTTCTCCTTGTCATCCGCATGCCGGACCAGGATGCCACAGCCCTTGCCGTGGTCTCTGGCGGCTTTGACGATGCTGCTGACACAGTCGTCGTAGGGGCGGGGTGATTGCTGCGCCTTCAGATCGAAGGACAAATCGGCAGGGCCGATGAAGAGCGCATCGATGCCCTCCACGGCGGCGATTTGCTCGGCGTTCGCCACCGCCTCGGCGGTCTCGATTTGGGCGAGAATGATCGGTTTGGGCATTTCGTCGGTTGGAAGGCGCATGCCATAGCCATAGGCGCGGACGGTACGCGAGACGCCGCGATGGCCCTGTGGAGGATAATACGCCGCGTCCACGCAGTGCCGGGCCTCTGCCACCGTGTTCACATGCGGAACCATGATGCCTTGAGCGCCCCAGTCGAGCACACGGCCGATCAGGTCCGGATACGGCGCGCTGACGCGAACGATGGCGATAGTGTTGCTGCCACGCAGCGCACGCAGTTGATTTGGCAGGGCGGCTTCGGATTCGCAGCCGTGCTCCAGATCGATCAAAACCCAGTCAAAACCGCACTCGGCAGCCAGTTCAGTGACCGCAGGTGATCCGATGGAGATAAAAGCGCCGATGTGAGTTGTCATAGTCGAAGAATGTCAAGGCTGCTGGAGTTGCGCAAGCCCTGCAATGCGAGGTTCAAGCGTGAGTGGGTGAATTCGCACAACGACTGGCCGGAGGTTCCGGGGGAGATGAGGAAGAAGCCGTCGTCGCGATCGAAGTAACCGGCACCGACGCGGATGACGGCTTTGACGATCATGTTGCGCAGGAGATGGAGCCAGAAGCGGCGCAGGTGTTCCGCAGGCAAGGCGCGGCGGCTTTGATAGCCTTCGAAGGCGCGGTGCAGAAACACATCGTCATGAAAGCAGGCGAGGAGCGAGAGGTCGTCCATGGGATCGCCGCTGATGGCGTCATCGAAATCAATGAAAGCAGCGATCTCGGTCTCGCTGCCGAGGATGTTCCAAAGGGCGAGGTCTTTGTGGACGAAGCAACCGGCATCGAGTTGCAGCAGCGCCCGGTGGTTCTCGATCTCCGCCAGGATTTCATCGCTCTGAGATTGTGTGAGGAAACCGCGGGTGACGAGGAAGTTCAGATGTTCACCAAGTCGGAGCTGGAAGTAGTCAGCGTAAGTTGCGTGATAGCCTGTCATGTATTCATCCATGATGCCGAAGCCCGGCAGAGTGATCGCCTGCCACTGTGCGACCGCCGCACCGATGTCGAAGGCGATGCTTGACACATTCAAGCGACCCTGCTTGAACCAATGATTGAGATCAGGCGCGGAAATGCGCTCGAGCGCCTGCCAGGCGAAGGGGACACGGGAGCGCGTGGCATCGCATGCATAAACTCGTGGCGTAATCACTCCCGCCTCACACACACGCCCCAGCAATGCCGACTCCACGGCAAGGTGGCCGTCCTTTTCAGGCCCGTTTTCGACCCTCATAAACATCGACTGTCCGGCCACCCTGGCATTCCAGGTGAGGTGATTGCCCTGACCGATTCCGGTGCTCAGTTCAACGACCTGCGTGACGAAGTGCCGCTGCAAAACCTCGTAAAGCTGGCGCTCGATCTTCTCATCCGCCCCGCCACGTGTCTGCGTGCCGTGAAACGCCGCGGGACGATCGCATTTCCAGTAGTAGATGTCGCGGCGGCTCATGGTTGTATGAGGCGCAGTGCAGTACCCGCACCGGAAACAAGCTGCACCGGCTTCTTGAAGTGCAGTTGATCGCCTGCTTTGCCGGGCTTCATCATGGCTCCCCCCTCCGGCGGCGGCGCGGGCCAGACGATGCGCTTTTGACCCGCCTGCGACTCGAACTGGCCCACCTCTTCAAGTTTGCCGAACATGATGCGCTCCTTGCGGCTCGCGTTTTTGTCGCCCTGCGTCACGACGAGCCAGATCACCCCATCTTGCTCATGGAAAGTTGGGTATTGAAAGGACTTCGGTGACTCGAAGCGGTATTTGCGTTCCCACGTTTTGCCATCGCCCGAGACATCCACATTGAACACGCTGCGGCTCACACCCTGAATGCGAGTGGACTCCTGCCAGCCGAGGTAATACACGCCACCGAAGTGATCAAAGGTCGACTTCGAGTTTGCTCCATTTGGCACGATGGGCAGCGGCTTGCCTACGCTCCACATTTTACCATCGGCGCTGGTGGTGAAGTGGTAGTTGCCTTTATCGTTGCGGCAGATGGCCATCCAGGTGCCATCGGCCAGACGATTCACTGCTGATTCGCTAAGCGCTTCTGACTGCGGCTCGTTGAAGTGTCCGATCACCTCAAACGTTTCCAGATCATCATGCACCAGAGCCAGTGCGTTTTGTTTGCCGCTGAAGTTGTTCAGCGCGACGTAAGTCTTGCCGCTGAATTTCTTGAACGAATCAAAGATGAAGAAGGATGAATCCACCGCCCTTTTGGCAAAGCCCTGTGCTGCGGCATCTGCATGAAAATACTGCGGCTGGAAGTCGAAGGTGCCCGCAGCAGTCTTCAGCTTTGCCTTATGGATGGCGGCCACGAAGTCGCCGGATTTTAGATCGAAGTCACGATACCACATCTGCGACTGTCGTTTCACGGGATCTTCGCTGGTGAAGTAGCAGCGCAGGGTGTCCGCATCCTTCTGCAGGATGCGCGGCACAAAGCACGCGCCCACGGGCAGGGCCTCGTTTTCAAATCGCTGCTCGCTTTTCGCAAAGTCGATGACTTTTTCCACTGCGAGCGTCTTGAGGTTCACGATGGACAGCGTGGCATAAATCTCAGGCCAGCCGGCGCTCTCCCCTGCCCTCACATCATTCGCCTCGGTCACGATGTAGGCACGTTGGCCGACACACACAAACTCCGCATCATGCGCACCCTTCACGCGCGGCGCTGAGGTGTTCACAAGACGCTGCATGATGATGTCACCCGCGAGCGCCGGGTCCCACTTGGCGGGCAAGAGTTGGGGTTTGTCGAGCCTGCTGATCGTTCGCTGCAAGCTCACGACGCCGGAGGCATTTTTGCCAGCAACGACATCTTCTTCGCGAAACTTTGCGAGCAGGATTTCGCCGTCTCCCTGGCGGTTGTGATCATAAGTGATCCAGATGAGGCCATCGCGATCCTGAACGCCATCGGGATAGGAAACGTTTTTGCGCTCATCCAGCAGGAGTCCTTCGTTCCATGTCTGGCCATCGTCAGTGGAGATCTGCGCG
This sequence comes from uncultured Verrucomicrobiota bacterium, assembly GCA_903838675.1. Lineage (GTDB taxonomy): Bacteria > Verrucomicrobiota > Verrucomicrobiia > Verrucomicrobiales > Verrucomicrobiaceae > Prosthecobacter. Next base: position 41,033 of record CAILZI010000027.1, on the reverse strand, counting down.
GTGAGGTGGCTGCGGGTTTTGCCGGTGAAGCCATGATGATTCACCAGCAGCAGATTACCAGAGGTGAGGCGCCGGATGAAGAAGCGTGAGCCCGGATTGGCAATGGTGCTGGCTTTGGCCACGGTCCAGGTACGGCCTTTGTCTGACGAATGGCTTTCCCACAAGAAGCCGCCGCCCGTGCGAGTGAGCAGCCAGAGGCGCCCGTCCTTCAATTCGGTAATCATGCACTCCAGCGCCCAGTCAGGAGCTTTGAGAGCGCCGTGCAGCTTCCATGTCTTGCCTTCATCCGTGGAAATGCCGACGCCTTGAAGCTGCTTTGGCCCTGCAAACCAGTCGTGCACTGGCTCAGTGGCATGCGTGACGGGCATGATCCATTCACCCGTGGAAAGCACCGTCGGCTTGTTCATGCGGAAGGCGTACGGGCCTTCATAGCCCACGCGGAACTCAGGGCCGAAGACCGGCGGCGTGGCATCAGGATCATCGCAAATGCGAGCATGAACGTCATGCATGGCGGTGTCTTTGTTGCCGTGGTTGAAGACATACCAGAGGCGGCCTTTGGGATCGATCCACAGCGTGGGATCAAAGCAGCGCGTGCCGTTTTTGGGCTCGGCCATGACTTGCGGACGCGTGAAGGTTTTTGCCTGGTCATCGCTGTAGCCAAGCAGGACGATGTTCTCCGGAGACGGCTCCTTTGGACCACCGGTGAACCAGGATGAATAGACGCGTCCTTTGGCCGTGCGTTCGAGTCCGGGGATGCCCTGCCAGGTTTCATGGCGCTCACCGAAGAGCTCGGCGGCACAGGCACCAGTGGTGACGAGGGAAAGAAGGAAGCAAAGCTGACGGAGAAGCATCGACATACCAACGCGCGCTGCATTGGGCTTTCACCGTGGATTGGCCTGACGATGTGTTATGATAACACTTCACTTTTTCGCATTCGAAACTCCTCCCGATTGCAGCAGATGGCCATTGCTCCCACGGAAGGTTGTGCGAGCATCTAGCCAACTATGAAAACCGAGCAACGAGCTTGTGCCAGTGGCGGGTTTTCCGCCATGAGGCTGGTTGGAGTCATCCCCGCGCTGCTCACCGGAGTGGTGTTGCTGGCAGGATGCAGCAAGCAGAAATGGGTCAATCTGTTTGAGGAAGGCAAGGCGCAGGAGGCGCTGACGGAGCTGTCGAAAAAATTCTCCCAGCCTGCAAAAATTCTAAACGTGGACATCACGCCGCTGAGTTTGACGATCCAGGTGCAGGATCCGGCGCAGCCAAGCCATGTGGATGAATACAGCCTGGAGCACAGCTACTCTTTCGATGACCGTTATCATGATGTGAATATTTCGGGGCCGAAGCCGGTTCAGCTCAGCCTCATCAATGACAATCTCGAAGAGAACCTCTTCAACCTCAATGAGGTGAACATTGCAGGCGTCGCGGCGACGGCAAAGTCCGCCCTGGAGCGCACGGCGCTGGAAGGAGGCGGCATCGCGAGCATTCACATTCAGAGGCGTCTGTTTCTCATCCCCGTGGCAACGTGTGGTGATGTGGACTGGGAAATTTCGGTGAAGAGCGACCGGGAATACGCGACGGCCCATGCGGATGCGAAAGGCCGCATCACCCGCCTGAACCTTGACGGAACGAACCGTGCTAAGAATCTCAATCTGTATGCCGACAACAAAGAACTCCTCGGCATCGTGGCTGCGATGCGGGAGACTTTCGGCAGCACGCGCGGCATTTTGAAGCTGCACCTGAACCGAAACTTTCTCGGCTTTGACGCGCGCGATCCGCAGAAACCGAAGCGGCTGATGAGTTTCACCGCCAATCTCAATGGCGTGCTGATGGGGATGGATGCCTTCAACGGTGGCCCAGGAGCGCCACAGCTTCCAGATGAACGGTTCTTCAGTGTGGATGACGTGGACTGGTCGCGTGTGCCGGAGATGCTGAAGCAGGCACAGGCGAAGCTGGAGATCGCCAAGGGACGGCTTTACGCTGTCTCGCTGACCAAGGCGACGCTGGGCGGTGATGCGCAGCCGCTGCGGTGGACGGTGGATATTCGGGACGGCGAAGGCGAAGATGGCGAGGTGGAGTTTGATCCGCAGGGCGTGGTGACGCATGTGAAGCTGCCCAAGGGCCGCCGAGTGCCGGTAAACACCTTTGAGCCGGAAGGCGCCAGACAGGTCATCGTGGGCATCAAAAAAACCTTTGGTTCTCATGCGAAACTCATTGAACTGGCCTTCTCCGGCAGCCGGGCCCAGATCATCGCACGCGACCCGAAGCAGCCTGCGAAGATTCGTGACTGGATCTATGATGACGACCACTTCACAGACTTCCAAGGGTCTGACCAAACCCCGTTCTATCGCGACCTGCAGGAGTACTCGTTCTTTGATCTGGATGAGGTCGAGGCCGCGCTGCCACATCTGCTGCCAAAACTTGCGAAGGTTGCACAGGAACGCCTGAAAATGCCCGACGGCAAAGTCGAGCGAATCACCTTCTGCCGCCAGCAGAAGATGCAGCTTCCAAGTCCCAAGATCACCATCCAGATCAACGTGCAGGGTGCGGATGGCAAAAGCGGCTGGGTCAGCTACGACCTTCAGGGAAACTTTGTGCATGTCATGACACCGTGAGCTGGGCGCCCGATGCGCATGTCGCATCAAAGCTTTGATGGCTGATCCAATCGAACTTGCTTGAAGTCCGGCGCATCCGACCCAGCCTGATGCGAACCTTTATCGATTTTACTTTTCTATAGCATGTCCTCTCCTGATCTCCGCACCCTCGAACCCAAAGCTCTCTGGAACTGTTTTGCTGATCTCAATGCCGTGCCACGCCCTTCCAAGCGCGAGGAACGGGTCGTGGGATTCGTCCTGGGATTCGCCGCACGCAATGGCATTGAGGCGCAGCTCGACACAGCGGGCAATGTCATCATCAAAAAGCCAGCCTCGGCAGACCGACAAGGCCACCCTCCGGTCATCATACAGGCGCATCTGGACATGGTGCACAAAGCCGGCGACGGAGTGAAATTTGATTTCGACAAGCAGGGAATCGACATGTGGGTCGATGGTGACTGGGTCCGGGCACGCGGCACCACGCTTGGGGCGGACAATGGCCTCGGTGTCGCCGCGATCCTGGCGGTGCTGGCTTCAAAAGATTTGTCCCATCCACCGATTGAGGCGCTCTTCACTCTGGATGAAGAGCAGGGCATGGGTGGTGCCCTGGGTCTGCAGCCTGGTGTGCTGACAGGCAAAACCATGCTGAATCTCGACTCCGAAGAGGACGACACCTTTACCATTGGCTGCGCAGGCGGCATTGATACGCTGGGACATTATGAATACACCGAGGTGGCGCATGACTCCGCTGCGCCATTAGTCAGCATCCAAATCACCGGCCTGCGCGGCGGGCATTCCGGCCTGCAGATTCACGAAGGACGCGCTAACGCAAACAAACTCATGACGCGCCTGCTCCATGCCTGCGGCGAAGACGTTGCGGCACTCTCGACCATGCGCGGCGGCAGCGCACGCAACGCCATCCCGGCGCAATGTGTCGCACAGGTGGTGGTTTTGAATCAATCCCAATTTGATGAACGCTTCCAGCGCGAAGCCGCTGGCATCCGCGCCGAGTTTAGCCTGATCGAACCCGGGCTGAGCATCATCACGACACCTGTGACTGTCGAAAGCGCCACCGTGCAGACGATGAGCTCAGAGCAGCAGAAGGCTCTTGTTCTCGCCATGCAGGCCCTTGTGAACGGAGTCTATCGCATGAGTCCTGTCGTACCCGGACTTGTTGAGGCCTCTTCAAATTTCTCCACCATCGCACTCGGCGGCGGCAAAGCCGAGTGGAGCAGCCTGCAACGCAGCTCGGTGGAATCGAGCAAGCTCGACGTTGCCGCTGCTTTCCGCGCGCCGTTTGAACTCATCGGTGCTCACGTCCGCTCTGGAGATCCCTACCCAGGCTGGAGCCCCAGCGCCACGTCTCCCATCCTGGACAAAATGAAAACGATCTACCGCGAGCTCTTTGGCCATGAGGTCCAAGTCGGTGCCTGCCATGCGGGACTCGAGTGCGGTGTCATCAGCATGGCCTACCCCGATCTCGACATGATCTCCTTCGGGCCAAACATTCATGAGGCTCATTCCGAAAAAGAATGCGCCAGCATCTCCTCCACGCAGAAGTTCTGGAAGCTGCTCACAGCGACGCTGGCAAGCCTCTAGCTTTGATGGCCGCTGAACACCATGCCCACAACCACTGCGCCCACGCTCAAGGACATCGCCCGTGCCACCGGGTTTTCGCTGATGACGGTGTCGCGGGTGCTGCGCGGGGCGCCCAAGGTTTCCGCAGAGAAGCGTGAGCTGGTGCTGAAGGAGGCGAAGCGGCTGAACTACCAGCCAGACCCGCATCTGGCACGCATGATGCAGGTGGTGCGCGGCAAGAAGCAGCAGCGCGTGCGGGCCGTGATCGCGGTGATCCGCGAGCACGTACCGCAGGATAGTTTGCTCGGCCCTTCCTACCAATACGTGCCGATCGAGGACATCCGCAGCCGTGCGCATGGTCACGGCTATGCCGTGGAGGAATTTTGGCTGGGCAAGGACGGCCTCACGCCCAGGCGCTTGCAAAAGATCCTGCACGCACGCGGCATCGAGGGAGTGATCGTGTCGCCTCAGAGCATGCAGCTGCCATGCAGCAGGATCGACTACTCGCCCTTTGCTGCGGTGACTTTTGGCAATGCGATGAGCAGCCCGGCGCTGCACATGTGCGCGGGGAACATGACGCTGGGCATCCACATGGCCGCCGAGCAGCTGGCCACACGCGGCTACCTGCGCATCGGCGTCGCGGTGACGAAGTGGATCGTGAATCGCTCGCAGTTTGGCTACAGCGGCGGCTTGTTTCACTGGCAGCAAAGCCTGCCACCGGCGGACCGTGTACCGCTGCTGCTCTTTCCCAACAACGACATCAGCAAAGGCTACGAAGCTTTTTCCAAATGGATGCGCGAACACCAGCCGGATGCACTGATAACCTTTGACACGCATGTACCCAACTGGCTGCGTCGTCTTGGACTGCGTGTGCCACAAGACATCGGCTTCGTGGTGCATGACTGGACCCCGAAGATGCAGGACTTCGCCGGCATTTACCAGCAGCGCGAACATCTTGCTGCAGCAGCAGTCGATTTGATCGTCACACAGCTGTCCCAGCACGAACACGGCGTGCCCACCGTGCCGCGCCAGATCATGATTCCGCCGAAGTGGGTGGATGGGCCGAGTTTAAGGCCGGCTCACTGACCACAACTGCTTCGCTGCGACTTGGCAGCGTTTTGCAATCACTTCAGCGCTTCATAGGCTGTCAGCGTGGGCTCGATGGCTTTCAGCGCCGTGGCCCAAAACTCAGGCTGGGTGATGTCTTCACCGAGACTCTGCTTCACCACTTCTTCGCAGGTCGCGCTGCCGGTCATCGAGAGAAAGGCCTCGTAGCGTGGCAGAAAGGCCGCGCCCTCTGCTTTGAAGCGTGCAAACAAGGCCTGGCTCAGCAGATAGCCGAAGACGTAGGGGAAGTTGTAGAAGGAGACACCGGTGATGAAGAAATGCATCTTGTAGGCCCAGAACATCGGGTCGGTGCCGGCATCGAGCAGCGTGTCGCCGTAGAGTTTGCGCTGTGCTTCGGTCATCAGGGCGCTCAGGCGGCTCACGCTCACCTCGCCGCTGGCACGTTCCGTGTAGAAGGCCTTTTCGAACTCGTAGCGCATGGGAATGTTGATCAAGTAAGCATGCGCACGCAGCATCTCCTGATCAAGCAGGTAGGCCTTCGTGGCCTCGGTGATGCCAGGGTTGGACATCAGGCCGTCGAGCAGGATCATCTCGCCAAAATTCGACGCCGTCTCAGCCAGCGTCATCGGATAGTTCGCCGCAAAGGAACGTGCCGGGCGCAGCACGCATGAATGCCAAGCATGACCGACTTCATGTGCGAGCGTGACCATGTCATGCACCGTGCGGTGGAAGGTCATGTACACGCGCTCCTCGTGCTTGAGCTGCGAGCCGGTGCAGAACGCCCCCGGACGCTTTCCAGCACGAGGCTGCGCCTCGATCCAACGCTGCGCAAGCATCTCGCGGAAATAGTCGCCAAGCTTTGGATACGCGGAGCTAAAGGCATGATCGACCGTGGCACAGGCCTCGTCCCAAGTGAGCTCCTTTTCATCCGGTGCGGCAATCTGCGGTGCTTCGAGGTCGAAGTAATGCAACGCGGAGGTGCCCTGCAGTTTCGCAGCCTTGCGCAACGCACGGCGCGGCAGATCGATGTGCGAGTGGATCGCCTCGAGCATCGCATCAAGTGACTTCCGGCTCATTGCACCATCAAAAAGTGGTGTGTCGAGAAAGTGCGGCAGACCGCGGCGGCCATAGAGGCTGAGGCGCGTGCCGGCAATGCCGTTCAATCCGGCGGCCAGCGTCACCGCATGATCATTCCACGGCTTCTGCCCGTCGTTGAAGGCCGCCTCTCGCAGTTTGCGGTCGGGCTCCGACATCAACGCACGGCGGCGCGACATCGGCACGATTTCCTTGTGACCTTCTGGAAAAGTCATCTCAAACTCCATCTTGCCCGTCAGCGTGTCATAGAGCCGTCCCCAGGCATGCAGGCCGTTCACATTGAGATCCGCCGCCAGAGCCTCCATCTCGGACTTCATCTGGTGCTGGCCTTCATGGCGCATTCGCTTCACCGAATGCTCGGCATTTTTCAAGGAGGGCTCGGCGAGCAGCGTGGCGAACGCCGTATCGCTCAATGCCGCAAGCGCCGCACGCAGCGAGGCCATGAGTTTGGTGCTTTCAGCTTCGAGCGTTGAAAGCCACGCCTCATCGGCTTTCACGGCCTCGTCATTCGCATCATCTGCGGACAAGCAGCCGAGATAGGCCGCAAGATGGCCGAGACGATCACTCAATGACTCCAGCGCATTGATCACGCGGGCGATCTCCGTGGTTTCACCACCGAGTGCAGCCGCCTGCGTCTTGAGCACCTCGACATCGTGCACAAGCACGGTTTTGAATTCGGTGTAATCGGATTTGCCGAAACCAGAAAACCAGGATTCGAGAGACCAGCGGTCGGGGGCAGTAGGAGTAGCAGAGTTGGACATAAAATTTAACGGCTGACGCGGCCTCCGCCGTCGCCTTGCATGAGGGTTTCGATTTCGGTGCGGGTGCTGTAGTTGTAGTCGCCCTCAATGGAGTGGGCAAGACAACCCGCAGCGGTGGCAAAGTCGATGGCTGTTTGCGCGTCAGACTTTTGGAGGAACGAAAACAAGAGACCGGCGGTGAAGGCATCCCCGGCGCCGAGGCGGTCGATGATCTGGGTGATCGAGTAGCGGGTCGCAGTGTGAAGCGTGTCAGTCGCGGCTTCGTATAGCGCGCCGCTGAAACATTGAGCGGCAGAGGTACTGCCATCCCGCAGGGTGAAGGCGGCGTGAGTGAGGTTAGGAAACTGCGCGATGATCTGCTTCGCCAAAGAATGCAGATCGCCGCTGTGCTCGATGCCGAGCATCGCAGTCGCATCACTGATGCCGCCGACAAATACCCGCACGAATGGCAGAAGCTCTTTCATCGTGCGTGTGGCCAGTTCGCGGGCGGAGAGCGGCGGGTCCCACTGCCAGAGCTTGGTGCGGTAGTTCATGTCACACACGACCGGGATCTTACGACTCGCAGCTTCCTCTACGGCGGCAAGGGCCACCTCGGTGGCATTCCGCGAGATCGCAGGAGTGATGCCGGAGATCACGAACCACTCGCAGCCGGTGAAGATGGAGTCCCAGTCATAAGCGGGTGGAGGCGTAATGGCCACAGCGGAGCCATCGCGGTCATAGATGACATTGCCACCACGTTGATTCACGCCGTGTTCGAGAAAGAAGGTGCCTACGCGACCTTCGTTCGTGCGCAGGATGTGTTTCGTCTCGACACCCAGACTGCGCAGATCGGCGATGCAGGCATCCGCGATGGCATTCATGGGCAAGGCGGTGACGAAGGCCGCATCAATGCCGAGGTAGGCCAGCGAGACCGCGATGCTGGCCTCCGCCCCGGCAAAGCAGGCATTCAGGCTGCCCGGCATGGCCTGCTGAAAACGTGCATGGCCCGGCGTGGAAAGACGAAGCATGACTTCGCCCAAGGTGACGACGCGGCTCATGGACGGACTTGCTTGACGATGTCTGTGGCCTCACGTGCCAGCGCGGTGATCACATCCCACCCGCCCCGGGCCACAATTTCCTTCGGCGCCAGCCAGGAACCGCCCAGGGCGAGCACGGCCGGCTCACGCAGGTAGTGCGCAGCGTTTCCAGCGCCCACGCCACCCAGGGGGATGAACTGCACACCAAGATGCATGAACGGCGCCATGATGCTGCGCATGTAGATCAGACCACCTCTTGGTTCTGAAGGGAAAAACTTCAGCACCCGGCAGCCGGCCTCAAGGGCGATCTCAATGTCCGTCGGCGTACACACTCCGGGCGCGAAGGGCAGGCCGATTAAAATCGCCTCAGAAACGACTCGTGGATTCATGCCCGGAGCCACACCAAAGCTCGCGCCAGCCTCTTTGGCATCGTTCACCTGCCGCGGCGTGAGAATGGTGCCCACGCCTACGGTCATTTCCGGCACTTCGGCCCGGATGCGCCGCAACGACTCGAGCGCCGCATCGGTGCGCAAGGTCAGCTCGATGCCATTCACCCCGCCCGCGAGCAGGGCCCGCGCCAGCGGCACGGCATCCTCAACACGGTCGATCATCAAAACGGCAATCACGCCGGTCTGGCGGAGTTGCAGGCGAAGGCTGTCGGGAAAGGCGCTGTTCATGGCTGGAAGCAGGAGGGGATGGGTGCATTTGCAACCTGCTTGTACGGTTCGCGGAAAGCCATTTGTATCCGTCAGGTGCTGCGAGGATCGGGAGAATGGCACTTCTCCTGCTCTAAAGAATTCCCACCAGCCATGACCCCAGCCCCTTCTGACACGAGCATCCCCACGCTCGGCCCTTGTTTGATTCATTCGCCACTGCACCGAATTGGCGGCGTGGAAGCACCCTACAAATCGGACGCAGTAGATCGCATCCTCTACCACAGCCATCTGCTCGAAGACGGGCGCGATGTGTCAAAGCCGAGCTATGAAGAGGCGGGCCCGCGGGAGATGATCTATTTTGACCCGGCCAAGACCACGGTCGGCATCGTGACCTGCGGCGGCCTTTGCCCGGGTCTGAACGACATCATTCGTGGCATCGTGAACCGCTGCCATCAGCAATATGGCGTCGCACGCGTGTATGGCTTCCGCTATGGCTACGAGGGGCTGGTGCAGCGCTTCGGCCATACACCGCTGCTGCTGAAGCCCTCGTCCGTGGAGCAGGCACACCACTTTGGCGGCACCCTGCTGGGCAGCTCGCGCGGCAAGCAGGACATCGGCGAGATGGTGGACACGCTGGAGGACATGAAGGTGGATATTCTCTTCGTCATCGGGGGTGACGGCACCCTGCGTGGTGCGGCGGAGATCGTGAAGGAAATCGACCGGCGTGGATTAAAAAAGGCGGTCGTCGGCATTCCCAAGACCATCGACAACGACATCCGCTACCTCGACAAGAGCTTCGGTTTCGAGACTGCTTTTGATGCCGCCGTTCAGGCCGTAAAATGCGCGTATGTCGAAGCCACCGGCGCGGTGAACGGCGTCGGCTTGGTCAAGCTCATGGGGCGTGATTCCGGCTTCATCGCCTGCTATGCCGCACTGGCGGGCAGCAACGTCGATTTTGTGCTGATTCCTGAAGTTCATTTTGAACTGAACGGCGACGCCGGCTTCCTGGAATTTCTGAGGCAACGGCTGATCAAACGTGGCAGCGCTGTGATCGTGGTGGCGGAGGGGGCTGGGCAGCACCTTATGCAAACCGGCGACGACACCGATGCCAGCGGCAACAAACGCTACGGCGACATCGGCCCCTTCTTGAAGGACCGCATCAATGCCTTCTTCAAAGAGCGGAAGACCGAGGTGAACCTCAAGTACATCGACCCGAGCTACATCGTGCGCAGCGTCCCGGCCAACGCACAGGACAATGTGTACTGCTCACGCCTCGCCCAAAACGCCGTGCATGCAGCGATGGCTGGCAAGACCAACATGCTGGTGGGCCGCTGGCATAATTCCTTCGTGCATCTGCCGCTGGAACTCGTCATCCATGGCCGCCGCAAGGTGGATCCCACCCAGGAGCTCTGGCACAGCGTGCTCGAATGCACAGGACAGCCGATGGTGATGAAATGATTATTTCAACGGCGGCAGTTTCGCGCTGTAATGCACCGCCCGATGGCGGTTGTCATCAAAGGCAAAATGGAGCCATTGCTTGTCCGGGCTCACAAAGCCGTCGGGATAATTGAGCCGCCCTTTCGGTCCGTCCACCGACTCGGCGACGAGCACGCGCTGATAGGGCCACGTTTTCATGCCGTCAAAGCTCACCCACAGCGCGAGCGGGCTGCGATGAGCCGGATTCGGATTGTGCAGCATCGCCACAGCGTTGCCACCCAGAGAATACAGCGTGGCCTTCGAACCAGGATTGGGAATGTCTGTTTTGTGCGCCGTGGCCGGCCAGGTGCGTCCGCCATCCGTCGATTCAGCATAGAAGAGCACGCCGCCGAGACGGTCGCCACGAATGATCATGGCGATGCGCCCGTCCTCCAGTTCCACGATGTTGTTCTCAGCCCAACCCCAGTAAGCATCGTCATTCGCGAGGCGGATGTCGCCGTGCTCGCTCCACGTTTTGCCGCCGTCGCTGCTGATGAGCACGCCGTTGCGCGGGTTGCTGATGTGGAAGGAAAGGCGCTTCCATTTGTCCTCGGGCAACGGGGCACCTGTGGGCAGGCCCTCATAGTGCTGGAAGGGCAGCAGGATGCGCCCATCCCGCGTGACGATGTGATTACGGATGAACGTGCGATCTTGCAGCCGCCCCGGCACGGGTTCGGCCTTGCCCCAGGTGCGGCATGAGTCATCGCTGCGCACCATCCACGATTTCCAGCCGCCAAAGATGCCATCATGCGTGGAGAAAAACAGCGTGCAGCCCTGTCCGTGCACCATCAGCTCGCTGGGCACTTGGGCCATCGTATCGCCTTCATGCTTGAAGCCAAAGTCCAGCCGCTCCATGGGCGACCACGTTTGACCGCGATCCGTGCTGCGGGTGATGAAGATGCCGTTTTCAGGATGGGGCTCGGTGTCTCCACCTCCCAGCATCACCATCACCCAGGAGTGGTCGGGCACCTCGCGCAAAGTGGCGTCGCAGACGAGCTTGTTCGGGGTTTGACCGTCAAAAACAATGCTCTTGAGGTCCTGCCTGGCATCCTCGGCAACCTGCTTTCCCCAGTCTGCCGCAGAGATGCTGCCGCAGGCGAGGATGCAGGCAAAAAAGAGTCGGAGGTTCATGCTTCAGTCTGGGTTACTTATTACTGCTTCACTGCACCTGCCAGCGGTGGCAGCATCGCGCTGTAGTGCACGGCGCGGTGACGGTTGTCATCAAAGGCGAAGTGGAGCCACTGGCCGTCCTTGCTGACAAAGCCGTCGGGGTAGTTCATGCGGCCTTTGGGGCCATCGACGGATTCCTGCTGGAGCACGCGCTGGTAGGGCCAGGTCTTCATGCCGTCAAAGCTGAGCCACAACGCCATGGGGCTGCGGTGCTTGCTGTTGGGATTATGCAGGATGGCCACCCGATCTCCTCCAAGATTGTACAGCGTGGTTTTGCTGCCGGGATTGGGGATCTGCGTGATGCTGGCAAACTCGGGCCAGGTCTTCCCGCCATCTTTGCTTTCAGCTTTGTAGAGCATGCCACCAAGGCCGTCGCCACGGATGACCATGGTGATGCGGCCATCCGGATGTTCAAAGAGATCGTTCTCCGCCCAGCCGAAGTAGCGGCTGTTCGGCGTGAGGCGGATGTTGCCGTGCTCGCTCCAGGTTTTGCCGCCGTCGCTGCTGATGAGCACACCGTTGCGCGGATTGGTGAAGGCACGGTCCAGCGGCGCTTTGTCCTGCTCGTCATCAGGGCCGATGTAATGTTGGAAAGGGAGCATGATGCGGCCATCTTTGCAGACGATGTGCTTGCGGATGAACGTGCGCTCTTTGAGACGACCAGGCACCTCGATGGGCTTGCTCCAGGTCTTGAAGGAGTCATCACTGGTGAGATACCAGGAGCGCCAGTCATTGGCCCAATGCTTCGAATGCGTGGAAAAGAACAGCGTGCTGCGCTGACCGAGGATCATGAGTTCCGTGGGGCCCTGGCCGATGGTTTTTCCTTCGCGTGGGAAGCCAACATCAAACGGCTCCAGCGGGGTCCAGGTCTTGCCCAGGTCGGTGCTGCGGGTCACGCCGGTGTAGTTGAGGGGGCTGGGTTCGGTATCGCCACCAGCAAGGATGAAGAGAATCCAGGAGCCATCCGGCAGTTCACGCAGTGTGGTGTCGCACACCATTTTGTTGGGCGTGATGCCGTCATACGGGATGCTCTTGAAGTCCTGCTTGGCATCCTCAAGTGCTTGTGCCGTCCAGGTGGGATCGGGTGTGATGGATTTCGGCAGCTTGGGCGCGAGCGCTTTATTGACCAGGTTCTTGCCTACCGTGGCCCGGCGTTTGATCTCCTCGGGGTCCATGGTGAGTTTGCCGATCTCAGCCTGCTTGGTGATGTCCTCCTCGGTGAACTTAACATGCAGGATCTCCGCATCGGTGTGCCGGTTCCAGTCATAGAGGATGTGGATGTCGCCATTCGGTGCCTGAAAGCCATCGGGGTAGGAGACTTCAGCACGATCATCAATGAGGAAGCCCTTGCCCCAGGTCTTGCCGTCGTCATTGGAAAGGAAGGCCTTCAAATTGGAGCGGCGTGGCAGGCGCGTATTGATGGGGCCGTTTTTCACCAAGATGAGTTTGCCCGATGCGAGACGGCGGATGAAAAAGCGCGCGCTGGGATTCTGAATCGAAGATGCCTGCGGCTCGCTCCACGTCACGCCTTTGTCAGCGGAGGTGCTCTCGCTGATGCCATCCTTGGTGCGGGCAAGCATCCACAGGCTGCCGTCCTTGCGCTCGACGAGCATGTGCTCATCAAAGTCCGTACGTGGGAAGGCCACGCCACCACGCCGTGTCCAGGTTTTGCCCTGATCGCTGCTGGCATACACATTCGCCATGCGGATCCCATCGAGTTCCTTGAAGGCTTCCTTGTCCACTCCGGGACCATGCATGCGGTCACGAGTCCACAGCGAGACCGGTAGCAGCCAGTCCCCATTGCTCAGGATGGTGGGTTTGTTCAGCGTGCAACCATCAGCAAAGCGCACGGGTGCAGTCCATTTCGGCTCTGCGGCATCGGGATCATCACAGCGAATGTACCAGTCACCACAACGGCCATCGAAGTAGCCGAGGCCTTGATCAAAGAAGCACCACAGGCGCCCGAGTGGATCAGCCCACAGATTACCCACCAATGCCCGGCGCTCGTATTTCACGCCGTTGAGTTCACCATCCTGCGGATCAATCACGACACGTGGTTTGGACCACGTTTTGCCATCGTCTTCACTTGAGGCGAGCATGAAGAAGCCGTTTGGCGAATCACCATTGCCAACCCATGCGGCCCACAGGCGGCCTTTCGGCGTGCGGTCGATGCCAATGATCATGTTCCCCGGCCGCTTTTCGGCGTCATACTCAGGCCCCGGCTGCGTGTTGATGACCGGCGGTTCAAGTGCGAGATCAAGCAGGGCCTTGTCCTGAGCAACAGCTTGCGCAGCAAACAGAAAGAGAAGCAGAAGCGTGTGTTTCATGGTTGGATGTGGAAAGTGAACGCCGCCGGTCACCACCTTCACGGCCCAGAGGGACAAATCCGTGTGTTATGTTAACACCTTCCGCCTAACAATGCTTTACTTCGCCGGATAGCTCTGCTGATCGAGCACCTGCCCTGCAAGACGCTTGATTTCGATCTTCATCGGCGACTTCGGCTTGAAGGTGAGGAGCACGTAGCTGTGCTCGCTGGCGAAGAAGGCGGACTTGGGGTCTGGGTAGCGATCCCCATCACCTTTGAGCGCCGTGTTGTAATACGGGAAACCGTCCACCATGGCTCTTTCGGCGAAATATCCGAAGCCCGTGATGACGGCCGAACCCTGCTGAAACAGCCTGCCCCATTCACCCTTCAGCTGGCCGCGCATCGTGGCGTTACGTTCATTTTGGATCGTGATCGTGTGACCAGCACGCGGAGGTTCCATCTGCTGCCGATACCAGGCAAGCTGTGCGGATGTAGCGTCAAAGGGATGCCCCGTCTGCCACGTCGTTCCCATGTCACTGGTGTGTTCAAGATCGAGCGCAACGAAGCGCGCCTCGAACTCAGGAAACGCGAGCACCCAGTTCCATTCATTGCCGGGCAGCGCGAAGAATTCACGATATGCAGAAGCCTCCACGTCATAAACCGCCTCGGGCGGCGGCTTCGGGCCACGCGACCGGATTTCGCGATCATGATTGCCCAGCACCGGCATGAAGGGCGTGCTGCGAAACAGTTCGGGTTGGGAATCGATCAACGAGCTGAAAGCCTTTGTTCCCTCGCGGCCTTTTTGGTGCAGGCTGCCGACATTGTCGCCCGCTGTCATGAGCACATGCACGTCATCCTTGATCAATGCGGCGAGGTCTGGCTTGGTAAAACCCCAGTCGCCCACGATAGCGATGCGCAGTTCTTTGGAAGGCATGCCTTTGAAGGTGTGAACAGCGGAGGTTTCTTCCCCTGAGCGCACCTGATAATGATACGTCACGTCTTTGTCAGAAATCGGAATCTCGACGTGATGCAAGGTGACCTGCTCCGTCTTGGAAGCCTTGATACCCAGAGCGGCGCTGGTTCCAAAGAACACCTCCGAATCCCCCGGCTGAGCGGTTTCCCAGTTCACCGAGAGGTGCGTCGGCTCTGTGCGCTGAAAGCTCAGCCAGAGGCGCTGGATGGTGGCCGCTTCAGAGGCGGAACAGAGCAGCAGAAAAAGGAGAAACCGCGTCATGAAAGCAAAGGTATGCAAACGCGTGCCATGCTTGAATTTCTCCAAAGAAGACAGGCGACACTGTCCTTGATCATGCATTCATCACAGGATACCTTTTGCCCATTCTGGTCCGGCGTTTTGCTGCGGCCTGCTCTTTGAAAAATTTCCTGCGGTGTTCGTTTTCGAGCTTTGTGGCCCGGCCCGATTCATCAACTGCGGGGGCTACGCGCTGAAGTGACATGTCATGCCTTCACTGGAAGACAGAGCTTCATCACGCGGGTTCCCACCTGGTCTCATGGGATACGTGAGCCCTTTGTATTCGGACGGCACAGGCGGGTTTGAAAGCGTCCCGGCTCCGCCCGGGGCGCTTTCTTTTTTCAGAGCGAAAGGCTGGCTGCCTTGTTTCGCACATCAAGCACTTGGCTTCTTCTCAGGCAACGGCTTGGGATCTTTGGCACCATCAAGCTCGGCGGGGCGGACGATCACTCCCACAGGCATCGAGGCCTTCTCCATGTTCAAGAGCTGGCTCACAGTCACGAATTGATAACCCTTGGCCAGCAACTGGTCGAACATGGCCGGCATGGCGACGATCGTGGGCGGATGAATGTCATGCGAGAGCATGATGGCTCCTGGATGCGCCCCATTGACGAGGCGGCTGGTTACAGCAGCCACACCTGGACGCCGCCAGTCCTGCGGATCGACCGACCACATGATGGTGGAGTAGCCAAACTCAGTGAACATCAGGTTTTTGATGCGGGTGTTGATGGCGCCATAAGGCGGGCGCACCAGATGCGGACGCACCCCAGCCACTTCGAAGACAGCATCTTCGGACTTTTTCAGTTCACTGCGGATCTGCTCATCCGAACGGCTGGTAAGGCTGCAATGCGTCCAGGTATGATTGCCGATCTCATGACCTTCCTCGATGATGCGGCGCACGATGGCGGGGTACATCTTCACCTGCTGGCCGATCAGGAAGAACGTACACTTGATGTTCCGCTCCTTGAGCAGATCGAGCAGTTTCGGCGTCAGGCTAGGATGAGGCCCATCGTCAAAGGTCATCGCGAGCGTTTTCTGCGTGATCTTGGCAGAAGAATAAGAGAGGCGCACCCCCGCAGGCGGCACCACAGGCATGGTGGAAGGAGTGTTCAGCCGCTTCACCAGCGGGTTTTCCTTCTGTTCGACGATTGGCGTCGCTTTACGAGCCTCTTCAACGGCGAGTTTGTCAGGCTTGGGAGCCTTCTGAGTTGAACAGCCGGACTGGGCTGCCAACATGATGCCAAACCAAATGTTAAGGTACATGCGTGGGGGGATCACAAGGCGATGAGATTAAGGGGTGAAATTCATCTGCGAAAGCTGGATTTTCTGAAAAATAAACAACCACCAGAAATTTGCCGGGTGGAGCATACTTAATTACCTCCAGCCGCTGCCAAAACCTCATGCGCGGTGAGCATACGCCAAGCTCCCGGTGGCAGATCGGCGGGCAGTGACAGCGCACCGATGCTCTGACGATGGAGTTGGGTAACTCGATTGCCGATGCGATGAAACATGCGCTTCACCTGATGATAGCGGCCTTCATGCAGCGTCAGCCGCGCACGATGCTCGTCAAGAATGACCAGTTCCGCCGGCAGTGTGGTGATGTCCTCCGTATGGAAGTAAAAGCCGCGGGCAAACGCTACCACAGCATCCGGGGCAATGGGATCAAGAGTCTCGACAAGATAAACCTTCGGCACCTTTTCCTCCGCCGCCATCAGCCGTTTGGACCAGCGGCCATCGTTCGTCAGCAGGACCAGGCCCGAGGTGCTGCGATCCAGCCGTCCCGCAATGTGCAGCGTGTGCTTGTCGGGATCGTCGATCAAATCGAGCACGGTGGGATGCTGATCGTCCTTGGTGGCGCTGAGAATGCCCACCGGTTTGTGCAGCATGAGATGGAGCGCTCGTTCTGGCGGCCGGATCACCACGTCATCCAGCTCCACCAAAGTGAAGCGGTCCACCGGATGGTGGCCGTCAGTCACACACACTTCATTCACCCTTACACGCCGTGCGGCGATGGCGAGATGCGCCGCCTGACGACCCATGGCCTTATAACCGGCGATGAGTCGGTCCAGTTTCATGCCGTCACTCCAACCAAGTCGGAAACAGCCGGATCAAATCTCCCCGAAGTGTTTTTCACGCATCTCCACGATGGCATCCAGCATCTGGTCCGCCTCGCCGCGCAGTTTGGCATCCAGACTGGAGGCGCTGCGATTGTAGCGGCGGAACAGCAGCTTCAGCTGCGCCTTGATCTCGTCCTTGGGCATCTTCGGCGTGATGCCGCAGAG
Organism: uncultured Verrucomicrobiota bacterium; assembly: GCA_903838675.1. Lineage (GTDB taxonomy): Bacteria > Verrucomicrobiota > Verrucomicrobiia > Verrucomicrobiales > Verrucomicrobiaceae > Prosthecobacter. Next base: position 23,786 of record CAILZI010000027.1, on the reverse strand, counting down.
TTCTTCCGCACTCTTGGGCGGTTCCACCTGGGCGGCAGCGGGAGCCCCTTTGTTGACCTTGTCGAGCAAGCTGCCCGCTTTGGCCTTGGAGGGTGGGGGGGCTTCGGCAGCCTTGCCACCCCCGAGGGATTTGGAGAGAGACTTGAGGATCTTGAACATACGGTTGGTTCCTTCTGTGAGACTGGCGTTTTACTCGATGCGCATGGCGCGAAGATGATGGCTGCGGCGCTTCAACTCTTCATCCGAAAGCACCCCTGCGCCCTTGTAGGTCACGGCGACTTCCTTGCTGCGGCCGGACTGCTTGTCCACCACCAGGGCGCGCACACGCTGGTTTTCATCGTAGCTAAAGGTCACGGCCACTTCACAGCCCTTTGGCCGGTTCGGCGGCACATCCAAGGTCAGTCGACCGATGACATCGACAAACTTCGCGTCTTCATCCTCGCCCTGGGTGATGTCCACCTCGATGACGCGCTCGTTGTCCTCGGAGGTTTGATAAACCTGGGTGCGTGAGCAGGGGATCGGCGTGTTCTTGGGGATCACGATGGAGTTCATCAGCTTCTCCTCCTTCGTCTTCGCGTTGTAAACCATCGCCAGCGTGCCGTAGCTCGCATTGCAGACTTCCTGAATGCGCGCTGACTTCTTCGCGAACAAGGCCGCGCCAAGCGCCACGCACTCGTCCACATTGCCGCAGGATTTCGGCACTTTGCCGAACATCTTTTCCAGCATGGACTTCACCTTGGGAATGCGCGTCGATCCACCCACCAGCACGACGTGGTCGATGTCGGAGGTCTTCAGCTTCGCGGAATCCAGCGCCTGCTCCACGAGGAAAACCGTGCGGGTGAGCATGCCACGGATCAGTTTTTCGAAATGTTCACGGCTCAGGTCAATGCGGGCGATGCCGCTGTTCTGGTCGTTGGCCACGGTGTCGTTCACGCGCTGAAGCTTTGAGAGCATCTTTTTTGCGTCCTCCGTGGCCTGCAGCACGCGGCGGCGGTGGCGTTCGTCACTGTAAAGCGCCGCACCGGTCTGCTTCTTGTACTGCTCGGCATAGGCTTCGAGCAGAATGTCGTCAAAGTTGCTGCCACCAAGATGCCGTGCGCCTTCGGAGGTGAGGATCTTGATGTTGTCGCCTTCGACCTCAAGGATCGTCGTGTCCAGCGTACCACCCCCCAGGTCGAATACCAGAATGCGGCCCTTCACGCCCTGTGAATGGGTGTAGTAAACCGCCGCAGCCGTCGGCTCATTCACCAGACGCTTCACCTTCATGCCTGCCATTTCAGCGGCGGCGATGGTGCTCTTGCGGGCCAGTTCGTTGAAGTTGGCCGGCACGGTGATGACCACCTCGGTGATGTCACCGCAGATCTTGGAACAATCGCGCTTCAGCTTCGACAAGATCAGCGCGGAAATTTCCGCCGGCGTCCATTTCTTGCCGTCGATCTCCACCAGATGCTCCGGGTCGTCCATGAACCGCTTGATCTGAAAGATGGTACGGTCGGGCTCACCGCCATCACGGGCGGCGCTGCCGACGAGTTTTACGTCCTCATGCGAATCGAAGAAGACCACGGAATGCGTCAGGCGCTCACCGTCAGCGTTGGGCACGATTTCTGGGTTGCCATCAGGTTTCAGATAAGCCAGCCCGGAAAGGGTGGTGCCAAGGTCGATTCCAACGTATTCAGCCATAACAATGTGTGTAAAAAAGGTTCCGGGGTCGGTTCTACTGGCTGGAGGTCCGGACCTCCACTTTCCTCAGGATAATCTCGTGTCCCTCGCCACGCGAGAAGATAAAACCAGAGCGGCAGCTTTCGGTGACACGTGGTTTTGACTTCCCGGGCAGGGAATCCACGACGGCAATGCGCTTGCGCAGCTCGATATCGACTTCGGTGCCCGTCGGCACGTCAAATTCGGTCACCCCATGCTGATGCAAAATATCTTCAAATGAGGCGCGCAGAGTGACGAGTTGCTGCGGTACGTCGCTGCCATTGGTCCCGGCATAGCGGGCCACCAGGGCATCAATGAGGTCGATGCGTTTGATGATGTCGTTTGCAAACATGACCACCGTACTCTCCTCGGTGGGCAGGCCGCGGCGCATGATCTCGTGTTTCTCTTCCAGCTCGACCAGCTGGCCGCGCAGACGTTTTTCGATGTCCTGCCAGTGCTTGAGCTGGGCCTCAGCCTGGGCAAACTCCTGCTTTTTGCCTTCCAGCCGGACAAGTTCTGCCTTGGTTTCGTCAATCTGACCCACGGCTCGCTGCTGCGTTGCGCCCAGATCGGTGATGCGTTTTTCAAGTTCGGTGATGCGCTTCTTCTGCTCGAGTTCGTAATTTTGCAGAACAGCCGCCTGCTTTTGAATTTCAGTGCTGAATTTCTTAAATTCGGCGTCGGCAGCCTCGCGGTCCTTGCGTGCCTGCTCGGCACGTGCGGCTTCGCGGTTCAGCGCCTCCTGCGCCGCGTTCAGCTTCACCTGGATCGCCAGATCTTCCTCCGCGGCCTTGCGCAGAGATTTGTTGATCTCCGTCTGGCGTGATTCCAGCCCGGCCAGCGTCTGGCCAAGGCCGAGAATTTTACCGCCAACGTTGATGTAGTCGCTCAGTTCAGTCTTTCGCGCCTCGATCTTGGTGTGCAGTTCTTTGTGGGACATGTCCACTTCCGCCAGTTCCAGCTTCTGTGTCTCGATGACCTTGAGCAGCCTTTCCTCGTCAGCTTTGAGATTCTGCACGCGGTCAAGCCGCTGCCGCAGCTCGCCTTCGATCGCGGCGGTATCTTTCCTCGCTGCATCAGCCTTCAGTTTGGCGTCTTTGACCTCTTTTTCCAGTTCACCCAGCTGCACCTCGGCCGCACGGGACTGCTCCTGCGCCGCCTTCAGGCGTGCAGATTCCTTGTCGACATCGGCCTGTACTTTCATCACACGTTCTTCCCTCAGTTTGTGCGCTGCTTCCAGCTGGGAGATCTGCTGCTGCAGCTCGGCCAGCTTCTTGTTCTGGCCGTCGGTGCTGACGTTCAGGCGTGTGACAAACTGCGAAGCCTCCTCGCGTTCCTTGGTCACACTGACCAGCAGGGCCTGAATGCCCGCCAGCTCGGTGGTCAGCGTTGGAATCTGTTTCCGCAGGTTCTTTTCTTCCGCCCGCGCCTTCTCGGCGGCGGCATCCGCCTCGGTACGCTTTTGTTCGGCCGCCAGCATCGCTGCTGTGGCCTTCTCGGCACGTTTTTCAGCATCCACCGCCCTGGCTTCGTTGGTTTTGACGGCCTTGGTCAGCTCCACCAGCTTCGCATTTTCTGTCTTCAATGACGCATCGAGCGCGGCGCAATCCTTCTTCAGCTTGTCCTGGTTGCGGGACAGTTCCGCCAGCGCCTTGTCTTCAGTCTGCCGCTGCGTTTCCGTGTCTTTAAGTGTCTTCGTGGCCGTGGCAATGCGCGCATCCACTTCCGCCAGTTCAGCCAGCCTCTTCTCAGCAACGGCGATGCGCTCCTGCACTCCCTTGAGCCTCGTTTCGGCGGCGTTCGCCTCCGCGAGTTTTGCCTTTGTTTCGGCTTCGAGGTTGACTCGCTTGTCACCCAAAATCTTGTCGAGATTGACCGATTCGACACGAAGAGCTTCGACGGCGGTCTCGGAAGCCATGCGCTGAGCCAGCGACTCTTTCAGCGTTGCCGCAGCAGCATCACGGTCCTTGATCAGCCCCGCCAGCTCGGCCTTCAAATTGTCTGATTCGGCACGGGTTTGCGTCACATTACCACGCAGGTCAGGCAGCACGGATTCAAGCTCGGCGCGCTCTTTGGCCAGACGCTGCGTTTCGGCCAGCAGCTTGTCACGCTCCTGCGTGGCAGTCGTGATGGCTCCGTTTAGCTCTGCGTTCAGCTTGTTTGCGGCAGCCAGCTCTTTCAATCGGTCATCAAGACCAATGGTCTGCTGCGTCAGTTCGGCCACACGGGCTTCGGCCCCGGCAATTTCCTTCTGCCTCCCTGCCAGGCGATCTTGCAAATTCTGGTGATCCGACTCCGCAGCGGACAGTTTTTGCTGCGTGCTTGCATGTGTCGTCGTCAGTGTGGAGATGACAGCTTCCAACCCGCTGATTTTTTCCACCAGCATGATCTGCTGCTGTGAGCTTTTCTCGGCGGCGGCGGCGGCGGTGGCGGCTTCTTTTTTCTTTTCGATCGCAGCGGCAATCGACTGTTCCAGATCCGTTTTGGCCACTGCCAGCTGCTCGGTGACTTTCTTGTGCTCGGTCTGCAGGCTTTTGAACTGCTGATCAGCGGTGGCGGCAAGTTCTTCGAGGTTTTTGGTGCGCTGCTCCCCTGCGGTGATTTTGGACTCGCGCTCCTTGAGCTCTGTTTCGGCCACCCGCACCTGCTCACGCAGCTTGCCCATGGCTTGTGAAAGTTCGGTCTGCTGCTCTTCAATGAGGCGCACCTCTTTTTCCAACGACTCACGGCGCTGGGTGAGCGTTTGTGTCAGCAGGGTTTGCGCCCGGCCATGTTCGGTGGCGGCGAGCAGTTCGCGAGTGCGTTCATCGCGATCTTTCACCAGCGCGGCGACAGCAGCCAAAATCTCGGCTTTGTGCGATTCGACGGCCTTCAGTGCGTCGGTGGCGTCTTTGAGTTTCGAATCAGTCGAGGAAAGGTCATCCAGCTTGTTGGTGAGATCAGCAGCCTTGTCTTCGAGTGCCTTGACCTCTGCCTGCAATTCAGCAAGACGGGACCCACGCAGGGCGATCTGTGCGTCGAGGTCCGCCTGGCGCCTCTCGGCCTCCAGCCGCTCCGCCTCGTCCAGCTTCCGAGTGTCCTTGGCCTGCCGGTCAATGTCTGCCAGCTTCGCCAGTGCTTCCTTTTCCTGGGTGGCAAAAGCGGCTTCAGCTTCCGACTTCTGAGTGTTCAGCGTCGCAATCTGATGCTCTGCGGCGAGGTGCTGCTGCTCCAGTTCGGCCATCTGGGCACGAATGGCCTTCATGCGCTGTTCCGCGCTGCTCGTATCCGCCTCATGGGTCTGCTGCCTGCCAAGCAGGGCGCCAATGGCGGCATCAAGCACACCACGCTGATTTTCCATCTGACCCAGTGTCTGGGTCAGGGCATTGAGCCGGTCTTCGTTGCCCCTCAGTTCTTCCACACGCGCTGCGATGGCCTTTTCCTCGCCACCCAGCTGCGCGATCTGAGTCTGTGCGTGCTGCACCTGCTCCTGGGCTTTCGCCAGCGACGCATTGACGGCCTCGATTTCGTTCTGCTTGGTTTCGTGCTGTGTGTCGAGTTTCGCCAGATCGGCGCGGCGAACGTCGAGCTGCTTGTCGAGGTCCTGCAAATCCGCACTGCGTTTCGTGCGCTGTTCGGCTTCAGACTTTTGCGCATCTGCCTGCAATGCGGTGAGACGCTTCACTTCCGCATCGGCATCGCTGATCTGCTTTTGCAGTCCGGCCAGTTTCTGCGCGGTCGTCGTTTCGTCGGCTGTCAGCCTGGCGACGGCGGCCTCACGGGTTTTCGCTTCCTCTGAGGCCTTCTTCAGCAAATCACTCTGGGAGGTGAATTCGCCCTGCGCCTTTGCCAGATCCGCCTGCGTTTTGCTCAGGTCGGCACGCCGTGAGCTGAGCTGATTGTCGAGTTCTTGCAGCTCGGCACTGCGTTTCGTGCGCTGTTCGGCCTCGGATTTCTGCGCATCGGCCTGCAATGCGGTGAGACGTTTCACTTCCGCATCTGCATCATTGATCTGCTTTTGCAACCCGGCCAGCTTCTGTGAGGCGGTGGTTTCGTCCGCAGCAAGCTTGGCGACGACAGATTCACGTGCTTTCGCCTCTTCAGTGGTCTGCTTGAGCGCGTTCTGCTGCTCGGCAAGTTCACTTTGTGCTTTCGACAGATCAGCCTGTGTCTTCTTCAGTTCGGCGGTCTGCGCCTCGAACTGCTGATCGAGCTTTTGCAGTTCCCCACTGCGCTTGGCACGCTGCTCGGCTTCGGACTTCTGCGCATCGGCCTGCAACGAATTCAGGCGGTGCACCACCGCCTCGGCACTGCTGACCTGCTCCTGAAGTTCACCGAGTTTCTTCGCTTTGGCCACCTCTTCAGTGACGAGGGTGGCAACGGCGGCTTCACGCGCAGACACCTCCGCCGCGGTCTTTTGCAGCGTATCACTCCGGCTGGCAAGATCCCCCTGAACCTTCGCCAGTTCCGTCTGGGTCTTCTCCAGGTCGGCACGCCGGCTTGCCAGCTGGCTCTCGAGGCCTTGAAGCTCGGCACTGCGTTTCGTGTTCTGCTCGGCTTCGGATTTCTCCGCATCCGTCTGCAGCGCAGTGAGACGCTTCACTTCAGCATCCGCAGCTGCCGCCTGCTGCTGCAAGGCTGCCAGCTTCTGTGAAATCGCAGCTTCGTCGGCTGCCAGTTTGGCCACAGCGCTCTCACGAGATTTGGCTTCTTCCGCGGTTTTTCCCAGAGCAGACTGCTGCGCCGTGAGATTGCCCAGGACTTGGGTGAGGTTTGCCTCGGCTTTGGCCAGCTCGGTCGTTTTAGCCGCCAGCTGGGTGTCGAGCGCCTGCAGTTCACCACTGCGCTGCGATTTCAGATCCTCTTCAGATTTTTGCGCCGTGGCAAGGAGCAGGCTGATGGCGGCCACCTTCTCCTTCGCAGCAGCTTCCTCGGCCACGAGTTTGGCCGTCGCAGCTTCACGATCTTTGTGCTGCTTGTCGGCCTCCGCGTGCAGGGTCTGCAGGCTCTTCTGCGCGGTGCTCAGGTCCTCTTCGGCCTTGGCGACGAGGGTGAGGGTGGATTCGAGCTTGCTCTCCGTGTTGCTTAGTTCCCGTCTTTTGACGTCGAGCTTGCCGGCGTCCGTCTTGGCATTCTCCAATTCGGCACGGGCGTTCTGCACCTGCCCGCGCAATTTTTCGAGTTCGCTCTTGAATCCGGTGATCTCGGCCTGCGCCTGAGTGAGTTCTTTGCGACGGACCTCAAGCGTTGCCTCCAACGAGCGGAGCTCATCACGCTGCTTTTGCTCCACGGCATTATCAGCCCGCAGGGAATCGCTCTTCAGACGAATTTTATCGTTCGCGTCGCGCAGTTCGGCCGACTGTTTGAAAGCCGCAAGATCCGGTGCAGGAGGTGAGACCGCCGATGGCTTGGGAATCAACGAAACGGGCGGTGTGCTGCCCCCGGGCGGCCTCGGAGTATCGGCAGGCGATCTATGCACGACCGGCTTGGTGACCTCGATTTTGCCGGTTTCAGGGGTGGATTTGGGCAGTTCATCCTTGTCCCTGGCCGGGATGCTTTCAGTGTCGCCTTTTTTGCCATCTTCGCGGCTTGGCTGTCCCTTGGCGACGGAAACGGATTTAGAACCTCCATCCGAGGCCAGCCCCTTAGGTGCCCGCTCTCGAAACCGGCTTTCCAGCTGGCCGAACATGATGCGGTCCCCCCCTTCGACGCGAAAGCGCTCGACCCGTCGGCCGTTGACAAAGGTGCCGTTGGAGGACTTTAGGTCAACGATTTCGTAACTCCCGTCCGGCTGGCGGATAAACTCCGCGTGAAAGCTGGAAATGAAGGTGTTGTCGATGACGATGTCATTGCTGGCTTCACGTCCTATGGACAGCCGTTCCTCGAGGATGTCGAAGACGAACTCATTTCCATCATTAAGGTTGTAGGCCAGATATGGCATGCCGGACGCGCAGAAAAGACTAAAGGGTCAAAAGAATAAGGGTGGAAAATCAGTGAATCAAACTTAATGAAATCAGTCGATAGTGAAGATGGGGGAAGAAGCTATTGTTACAAAAACCACTTCGATTGCACAGCATCATTTAAGATTTCTAAAATATGAAAGCTTGGCGATTATTCAAATTTTTCGGCCTTCTGGCTCTGGTTTTGAGCAGTTTGGAGAGTTGTGCCGAGGTTCCAACAGCGACCGGCAGTGCCGGAACGAGCTTATCCTCGGCTCAAATGGACCGTGTCGGCAAGAGGATCTGGCAAAACGAGTGCGGCGGCACCGTGGCGGGGCTGACGAGTTGGAATGGGGGGGAGGATTTCGCTTCCCTGGGCATCGGGCATTTTATCTGGTACCCACAGGGACGTAGCGGTCCGTTTGAAGAAAGCTTCCCACCTCTGCTCGCTTTTCTGACGACGCATGGCATTGCCACGCCTGCTTGGGCACAGCGTGCCTGCCCATGGCCAACCAAGGCCGCCTTTGAGGCAGACCGGAACGGAGATCGGCAGCAGGAACTGCGGGCGCTGCTCAGCCGCACCGTCAGACAGCAGACGGAATTCATTATGGCCCGTATGGAAGCTGCACTGCCTAAGATGCTGGCACAATCAAAGAATCCTGCCGGTGTGCAATCGGCATTCGAAGGACTGAAACAAACTCCGGAAGGCAGCTTCTGCCTGATCGACTACGTAAACTTCAAAGGTGAGGGGACCAGTTCAAAGGAACGTTACCGCGGCGAGGGTTGGGGGCTGCTGCAGGTGTTGGAAGACATGCCAAAGTCAAAAACAGTCTGGCAACAGCCCGGTGAGTTCGCCGAAGCCGCCAAACGTGTGCTCAGCCGCCGGGTGGCGAACGCTCCGGCGGAGCGTCACGAACAACGCTGGTTGTCCGGCTGGCACAACCGCTGTGACAGCTACAAGCGGTCTCTTTAAAGAGACCGGTTACTCTTTGCGCTCGATTTTGATTTTGGGCATGGAGCCAAAAACCTTGTCCTTCAAATCTTCAAACATGTTGCCATCCATCTCCTTCGAGTGGCGCATGGCCAGACCCACGACAAAAGCGATGACAAACATGCCCGTGACAATGATCCCGGTCATGCAGCCGCTTTCCGTCGTATCCGGATAGCTGCCTGCGGCAGGCTTGGCATAAGCACGCCGCACCGGACTGAGCGCACGTCCGGCTGGCGCAGGCTTGGCCCCAGCAGCAGGAGTCGATGGACTAACATTGTTGGGAGCCGGTGGCGGCAGCGACTTGGAAAGGCGGGGCGCACCTTGTGGCTTTTCCTCCAGCACCGAAGGAGCATCACCAGCATAGAACACGGCTTGAACATCCCCAAAACCCACGCGGTCCCCATCTTTGAGAAGGGCCTCCTCGATCTCAGCGCCATTCACTCGGGTACCATTGCTGGAACCAAGATCCTGAACATAAACCCCCTTGTCTGTCACTTTGATGATCGCATGCCGCCCGGATGAAGATGGACAGGTAAGCAGTACATTGTTGTCAGGATGCCTGCCAATGGTGGCAACATCACTTTCCAGCTTGTGAACGAGCGTAGTGCCGTCCTCCATGTAAAAGACTACAGAGGCCATGAATAAGTGGGGGATTAAAGGGGGGTAAATATTCGTAAAACCAGAAAAGGCACGAACGGCGGAACAGAAACTTGGGATTTTCCTGATGCAACGGCTATGTTCGCATGTGAGAGTGAATTTCTCAGCCTTTTGTGTCATGCGCACCCCAGCCGCCCCATCCCCCTTCGCTTTCCTTGCACTTTGCATCCTGATGCTGCTGGCCCCTGTGGCCTGGCTCCATGCGGGTGATAATGAAGACGCCGAGAAAGCAGCCAGCGCCCTGGCCTATGATCAGGAGGCGGAGGGTTACAACATCCGCGCCGAAGTCAGGACCTACTCGCTTGAATCAAAGCTCGGCAAAGCCACCCGCATGCAACTTTTCAAGGGCAACGAATACTGTTTCTGCATCGCGGTGCCGAAACAGTCCGGAGTCCACATCACCGGTGCTGTGCTCGACCTCGAAGGCAAACCTTCCGGTGACATCCTGCCTGTGCTCGACGGTTGGGGCTTTGTGCTCTTCTACAAGCCCAAGAAAACCGGCATGTACATGGTCGCCATTCACCAGACGGAGAAAGGCAAGCTCAAGACAGTGCCCTGCGCGATGGTCACCGGCTACAAGTGATCAGCCGATTTTGAAGCTCCCGTCCGGCAGCTTCGTCACAGTGTGCAGGGCTCCACCATCCGCCGAGTGATGCGTGAAAGTCAGCGCCTCCGCTGTGATCTGCAGATGTGTGAAGCCATTCACGTCTCTGCCAAACGGCACCTCGTGCTTGCCATCGAGTTTGCGCGTCCTTGCGCCGCCGCCGCCTGACAGCAAATGCGTCGTGAAAAGCCCCTTCATCTCCAGATGTTGGAGATCATGGTCGTGACCGCAAAGATACGCATGAACGTGGTGCTGCTGAAACAGCGGCTCCCACTGCGCGATCAGTTGCTTCGTGTCGCCATGATCGCCGTTGGAGTAAAGCGGGTGGTGGCCGACCACGATGGTGAACGGTGCACGTGGCTTCGCCAGTTCCGCCTTGAGCCAGGCGAGCTGCTCCTTCTCCTCCGCTGCGGTCATGGAATTTTTCGGCTTCTTCGTCAGCTTGTCCACTCCGCCCGAAACGGCCGGGAAATTGGTGTCCAGGCAGATGAAGGTCGCCAGCGGCTTGCCCGTGGGTCCCAGATCAAAACGATACCATTTCGCAGGCATCTTCCAGCGCACTCCAGGCTGAGCCGAGTACTCCATCTGCACCTTCTCACCGCCCGCATTGTCATGGTAGTCGTGATTTCCCAGCACACTCCACATGGGCCCCGGAAAGATGCTCGCCGGATACATCATCTCGATGTCCTTCTGCCAGCGCGGAGATTCCACCTTGAATCCTTCTGGCACGCCACCGTAAAAATTATCTCCCAGCATCAGCAGCCCGTCTGGCTTCACGCCACTTTCTGTCACGAACTTCTGCATGGCTCCCGCCACCTTGATCTGGTCCACCCCGCCAGTCCCAAAGTCACCAATCATGAGCAGGTGCAGCCCCTCCTTGGCAATCTCAGCAGCAGCCCGGTCCGGCCGTACATTCAAAGCTAGAGCAGCCGAAGAACAAAAAAGCGTTTGAATGGCACGGCGGCGGGAGAGGGGAGCAGAATTCATCGTGCTGGCTGAAACGGCAGGCCTCGCCACTTTCTCTCAGCCATGCGTTTTGCCCTTTTGCTCCTGCTTCTCAGTAGCTGCTCTCGTGATGACCAGCCGGTCATTCTCGGCGGCCGAACCATGGGCACCACCTGGAGCCTGCGCATGGATGCTCAAGCCAGATCGATCCATCAAAACGACCTCCAGCAGCAGCTCGATGCCTGGGAAGCCATCCTCAGTCACTGGCGGCCCGACTCCGCCATTTCACGGTTCAATGCCTCCACCAGCACGGACTGGATCGCCGTCCCGGCTGAACTCGTCGAAGTCGTTGGCCTCGCTCAGCAAATCGGCGCTGACACCGATCATGCGCTCGACATCACCATCGCTCCGCTGATCGATCTCTGGGGTTTCGGGGCCACGGGCAGGCGCGATACGACGCCCACCGATGCCGAGATCGCCGACGCCAAAGCCCTATGCGGCTGGCAGCATCTTCAAACACGCCACGATCCCCCTGCCCTCCGCAAACCTCTCCCCGGCCTGCGCATCAATGTCAGCGCCGTCGCCGAAGGCTGGGCTTTGGATCACCTCGCGCAACATCTGGAATCAAGCGGCCTCACCCATTTTCTCCTCGAAATCGGCGGCGAAGTTCTCACCCGTGGCGAATGGCGTGTCGGCATCCAGACCCCTGCGGCACCTCCGGGAGAGTCTGCGCAGACACTGCTGATCAAAGATCAAGCCATCACCACCAGCGGCGTCTATCGCCAGCACTTCTCCGTGGCAGGCAAAGAATACGCTCATGTCCTCGACCCGCGCTCCGGCCGCCCCATCGAGCACGCTCTCGCCTCCGTCAGCGTCATTCACTCCAGCGCAGCTCAGGCCGATGGCTTCGACACAGCCCTTCTAATCCTGGGCCCTGACGCAGGTCGTCGGCTGGCAGAGAAACTCGGCCTTCGCGTCGTGTGGTTCGAGCGCGAAAAATGACCCCTTGCTCAAAAACCACGTTGCCCTGAAGGCTCCGCTCTCTGCTATCACCACCCCCGCATGTTTCACGTCGCCGAAGATCACGAAGAAGGAATGACAGGCCGCATCTCGCGGCCGCCTCTGGCGCCGCGCATGCATTACGCCTTCTCCAACGAGGGCAAGATGGCCGAGTCGCCCCAGTTCGAATACCGCCCGCAGCAGCAGCGCATGGCGGAGCTGGTCGGTGCGGCGCTGGACGGCAACCAGGCCCTCGTCTGCGAAGCCGCGACGGGCGTCGGCAAGTCTCTCGCCTACCTCGTTCCCGCCGTCACCTTTGCGCTGGAGCAGAAGCGCAAGGCCATCATCTGCACCCACACGATCAATTTGCAGGAGCAGCTCATCACGAAGGACATTCCCATCGTCAAACAGCTCATCGGCGATTTCCATGCGGAGATTCTCAAAGGCCGTGGCAACTACATCTGCCCCACTCGCCTCAAGCGCGCCCTCAATGAGTCTGGCGATCTCTTCTCCACCTCCGAAGCCTCCGAGTTGAAGCTCCTGCTCGACTGGGTGGCCGAAACCGAGGACGGCACGCTGAGCGATCTCGACTTCACGCCCAGCGCACGCGTGTGGTCGCTGGTGTGCAGCGAGCCGCATGCCTGCACACCGCGCCGCTGCCCGCCCGGCAGCCGCTGCTGGTATCAGGATGTGCGCCGCCGCATGGAGCAGGCGGACGTCGTGGTGCTCAATCACACGCTTTTCTTCACACTGCTGGCCTCCGCCGATGAAACCAGCACCGAAGACTGCAACTTTCTCTTCCCGCGTGACTTCGTCATCCTTGATGAGGCCCACACCATCGAGAACGTGGCCGCACGCGCCTTCGGCCTCCACATCAGTGAATCGAACATCAAATTCGAACTCGGCCGCCTGCACAACCCGAAGAGCCGCAAAGGCTTCTTCCAGCTCGTGGGCGACAAAGACGGCGTGCGCGAGGTCCTGCAGACACTCGAAAGCGTGGACACCTTTTTCCGCGCCGCCGAGGCCGCGTGCAAATTCAACGCCATGGGCCGCGAGTTCCGCGTGCGTGAAGCGGGCCTCATTGAAGACACCCTCAGCCTGCCTCTGCAGCGTCTCTCTCTCCGCGCTCAAAAAGCCGGCGATGCCGTCGATCGCGAGGGCACCAAGCTCGAACTTCTCGATCTTTCCAAACGCCTCACCGCCATTCGTGTCGGCATCAAAGCCTTCCTCGATCAGGAAAACGAAGATCACGTCCATTGGATCGAGCGCACCAACACCGACAACCGCATCGTCTCCTTCCACACCGCGCCCGTCGATGTCGCGCCGCGTCTGCGTCAGATCTTTTTCGCCAGCCACAAAGCCTGCGTCTTCACCAGCGCCACGCTCGGCATCGGCGACGACACGGAGCTGAACTATTTCCGCAATCGCGTCGGTGCCGAAGATGCTCGTGCAGCCTGCATCGAAAGCCCCTTCGATTTCAAAAAGCAGATGAAGCTCTATCTGCTCAAAAAGATGCCGCAGCCCTCGGAACCGGGCTACCTCGACCGGTTGGAGCACTGGATCACCCATTTCATCGACCTCAGCAGCGGCCGCGCCTTCATCCTCTTCACCAGCTACAGCCAGATGACCTCGCTGGCCGACAACCTCGAAGCCCACTGCGAAAGGCGCGGCTGGCGGCTGCTCGTGCAGGGGCGCGGCATGCCACGCCATCAGATGCTCGCCGAGTTCAAGAACGACACCCACAGCGTGCTCTGCGGCACCGACAGCTTCTGGACCGGCGTCGATGTGCCCGGCGAAGCCTTGAGCAACGTCATCATCACCCGCCTCCCCTTTGCGGTGCCCGATCATCCACTCACCGCCTCACGTATCGAGCATCTCGAAGAGCAGGGCCTCAACGCCTTCACCGAATACAGCGTGCCCGAGGCCATCCTCAAACTCCGCCAGGGCGTCGGCCGTCTCATCCGCACCGCCACCGACAAAGGCATCTGCGCCATCCTCGACAACCGCATCCTCACCAAACCCTACGGCCGCGCCTTCCTGTCATCCCTGCCGGAATGCCCGACAGAGATCATGCAGTAAAACGTGAGACGGGCTGCCAGCCCGTTCAGACTTCCGGAACCGCAGGCTGGCAGCCTGCCGCCTATCACGGGAACAGCCCGCGCATCAGCTTCGCTTCATGCACCCTCTGGATGCCCAGGCTCAGGGCGGCAAAGCGCATGCTCACATTGCGTTTGCGGCTGAAAGTGAGGGCCTGTACAAAGGCCTGCTCAAGAATGCGGTAGAGCTTGCTCATCACTTCGCCCTCATCCCAGAAGAAGCTTTGCAAATCCTGAACCCATTCGAAGTAGGAAACGATGACGCCGCCTGCGTTGCAAAGGATGTCGGGGATCACAAAAATCTCAGGCCTCTGGGCGATGATCGCATCCGCCTCAGGCGTGGTCGGCCCGTTCGCACCTTCGGCGAGGATGCGGCACTGGATTTTCGCCGCATTGTCGCCCGTAATCTGACGCTCCATCGCAGCGGGAACCAGCACATCGCAGGGGGTGACCAGCAGCTGCTCGTTGGTGATCGCGTCTGCACCATCAAACCCGACGATGCTCCTTGTTTTGGCCACGTGCTCGTCCAGCTTAACCAGATCAATGCCGTTGGCGTTGTACAAACCGCCAAACGCATCACTCACAGCGATCACCTTGAGCCCCATGCGGGACAGCGACGCTGCCGCCACAGCACCCACGTTGCCGTAGCCCTGCACCACCGCTGTTGCGCCCTGTGCCGTGATGCCCACGGTGTCCATGGCACGTGAAATCAAATAAGCCACGCCTCGACCGGTCGACTCACGGCGACCAAGCGATCCGCCGAGACTTACAGGTTTGCCCGTCACCACCGCCGGCACGCAGTGGCCGCTTTGCAGCGAGTAGGTGTCCATCATCCAGGCCATGGTCTGCTCATTGGTGCCCATGTCGGGCGCAGGGATGTCGATCTGCGGGCCGATGAACGGAATCAGCTCCTGCGTGTAGCGCCGCGTCACGCGCTCCAGTTCATTGAGCGAAAGCGCCCGCGGATCACAGGTCACGCCGCCTTTGGCACCTCCATACGGCAGACCGGTGAGTGCGCACTTCCAGCTCATCCACATGGCAAGAGCACCCACTTCACCAAGCGTCACATCCGGATGAAAGCGCACACCGCCCTTCGTGGGCCCAAGTGTGAGGTGATGCTGCACGCGGTAGCCCATGAATACGGTGGTAGTGCCGTCATCCCGTCGCACGGGCATCGCCACGGTCACAGCGCGCTTGGGCATCTTCAGACGGTCACGGGAACTTTCGGGAATCTCCAAAAAGTCGGCCACCAAATCGAACTGCTGGCAGGCCATGCGGAAAATCGGCGTATCATACACTTGGGGAATCATATTGCTCATGGTACAGGAAAATACGCGGGCCGGAGAATCTGCGAGTACAGATTCTGTCATTGTCAGCAACGCTGTCTCACATGTAAATGACCGCCATGCCCGCCGCCAAAGCGCCCACCAGCCTCCGCCGTCTTTTCGATGAGATCGGCACTGTCGATCAAATCGGCATCGAGGAACGTGTGGCGAAATTCACCACACGCAGCCTCAAGAAAAAATCAAAGGTCTTCGGCCTGCGCCTCGCCGTCTCGATGGTTGATCTGACCACGCTCGAAGGCAAAGACACCCCCGGCAAAGTGGCATCCCTCTGCCAGAAGGCGCTGCGCCCGCATGACGTGGGCGACATCCCTCCCACCGCAGCCGTCTGCGTTTATCCCGCCATGGTGAAGCACGCCCGCAAGCACGTCGGTGGCACCCAGGTCAAGATCGCCTCCGTCGCCACCGCCTTCCCCAGCGGTCAGGCACCGCTCAAAACCCGCCTTGCTGAAGTCCACGCCGCCGTGAATGACGGGGCCGATGAAATCGACATGGTGATCAATCGCGGTGCCTTTCTCAGCGGCGAATTCGGTCGCATGCAGGATGAAATCGCCGCCGTGGTCGAAGCCTGTGGCACAGCCACGCTCAAGGTCATTCTCGAAGTCAGTGAACTCGAAACCTACGACAACATCCGCGCCGCCAGCTTCCTCGCCATGCGCGTGATCCGCCCCGGCGACTTCATCAAGACCAGCACCGGCAAAACCTCGTCGAACGCCACACTCGGCAACAATCAGGTCATGCTGGAGGCCATTCGCGATCACTTCCTCGCCACAGGCATCCCCATCTCCATGAAACCCGCAGGCGGCATCCGCACCGCCAAGCAGGCCCTGCACTTCCTCATCGCCGTCAAAGAAACCCTCGGCGACGAATGGCTCAACAACCGCCGCTACCGCTTCGGCGCCTCCGCCTTGCTCAACGACCTCGTGCGCCAGCTCGAAAAAGAACGCACCGGTGCTTATCAGGCCCCGTGGAATTTCAGCGAAGCCACCGAAGGTTATTAACCTCCTTGTATGCCCAAGACTTCTTCCAAAACCAATCCCGCCCGTGAACTCGTCTTCGGCGATCTGTGGGAATACGACCCTGCGCCAGAGACGGCGGACCCGAAATTGAAGCCTCGGTATGATCTGTTCATCAATGGCTCTTACGTACCGCCGCGCGCCGGAAAATACTTCGGCACCATCAATCCGGCGCAGGAAACAAAGATCGCCGACATCGCGCTTGCGGATGCCTCGGATGTCGATTCGGCCTGCAAATCTGCGCAGAAGGCGTTCACCCATGTCTGGGGAAAAATGCCGGGCAAAGAACGCGGCAAATACCTCTATCGCATCGCGCGACTGCTGCAGGATCATGCGCGTGAGTTTGCCATCGCAGAGACACTGGACGGCGGGAAGCCGATCAAGGAATCGCGCGATTTCGACATTCCGATGGCCGCCGCTCATTTCTTTTATCATGCCGGCTGGGCGGACAAACTGGAGCATCTCGCCCCCGGCAGGCAGGTCACGCCGCATGGCGTGGTCGGACAGGTCATCCCGTGGAATTTCCCACTCCTCATGCTCGCGTGGAAAATCGCTCCGGCACTCGCAGCGGGAAATTGCGTTGTATTGAAACCCGCCGAGACCACCAGCATCACCGCGCTGAAGTTTGGCGAGATCTGCCAGGAAGCTGGCCTGCCGAATGGCGTGGTGAATATCGTCAGTGGTGCGGCTGAAACCGGCGCTGCGGTGATCCAGCATCCGCTGACAACGAAGGTGGCCTTCACTGGCAGTACCGAAATCGGGAAGAGCATCATGCGCAGCCTCGCAGGCACGGAGAAAAAGCTGACACTGGAACTCGGCGGCAAGGCCGCCAACATCGTCTTCGATGACGCGCCGCTGGATCAAGCGGTGGAGGGCATCGTGAACGGCATCTTTTTCAATCAAGGGCACGTCTGCTGCGCCGGCTCCCGCCTCCTCGTTCAGGAAAGCATCGCTGATGCCGTGCTGGCCAAACTGAAGCGCCGCATCGCCGTGCTGCGGGTGGGAGATCCCATGGACAAGAACACCGACCTCGGCGCGATCAACAGCCGCGAGCAACTCACGAAAATCACCGACCTCGTCCAAAGCGGTGTCACCGAAGGTGCGGAGAAGCACGACAATGGCTGCAAGCTTCCCGCCAAAGGCTTCTTCTTCCGCCCGACGATTTTTACCAACGTCAGCATGAGCCACCGAATCGCCCGCGAGGAGATTTTTGGGCCCGTGCTGAGCATCCTCACCTTCCGCACGCCTGATGAAGCCGTCGAGAAAGCCAACAACACGTCCTATGGCCTCAGCGCGGGAGTCTGGACCGACAAAGGCAGCCGCATCCTCAAGATGAGCACGCTGCTCAAAGCCGGCGTCGTCTGGGCCAATACCTACAACAAATTTGATCCCACCAGCCCATTCGGCGGCTTCAAGGAGAGCGGGTTTGGTCGTGAAGGTGGGAAGCAGGGACTGCTGGATTATCTACGCGTGGATTGATGCGATGCCTTGTTTTGACAGGATTCACAAGATTACTGAATTTCAGGATTTCTCCAGGCAACCACGCTTCAACCGAATCCGTCCAAATCATCCCCTACCAATCCTGTGACACCCTGAAATTCTGTTAATCCTGTTCCAATTCGCTGCTTATGTCTCACCGTCTCTCCATCACTAAAACCCCCAAATGCTACGTCGGCGGTGCCTTCATCCGCAGCGAAAGTGGGCGAGTGACTGCACTGCATGATGCCTCCGGTACATTCTTCGCCAACATCCCGCAGTGCACGCGCAAAGACCTCCGCAATGCCGTGGAAGCTGCAACCAAAGCGGGTCCCGGTTGGGCAAAACGCTCGGCCTTCAACCGCGGACAAATTTTATACCGTCTCGCAGAGATGATGGAAGCACGCGCTGCTGAACTGGCCGAGGCGTTGACGTTAAATGGCGCTTCAAAAGCAGATGCCTCGCGTGAAGTCGCAGCCAGCATTGAGCGAGTGGTGCACTACGCCGGCTGGACCGACAAATACGAGCAGATCCTCGGCAGCGTGAACCCCGTCGCGTCTGCTCACTTCAATTTCACCGTGACAGAACCGATGGGCATCATCGGCGTCATCGCTCCCGATGATTCACCGCTGCTCGCGCTGATCTCCTTGATCCTGCCCGCCATCACCAGCGGCAATTGCGTCGTGGCACTGGCAAGCAGCCCCCAGCCTTATCCAAGCATCCTGCTGGGTGAAATGCTGACCACCAGCGATCTCCCCGGCGGCGTGGTGAATCTTCTTACCGGCCTGCGCAGCGAGATGCTGCCCACCTTTGCCACGCATGAGCACCTCCGCGCACTGAGCGGCGCGGTAAACGCCGCAGACCGCAAGACCCTGAAACTCGGCGCGGCGGAAAGCGTGAAACGCGTGCACCTGCTGAAGGCCGAAGAGCCCATCGACTGGTTCGCCGACAAGAGGCAGGGCGTGGAGGAAATCCGAACGCTCATCGAGTTCAAGACCACCTGGCATCCAGTGGGTGCTTAAAGTTGCTCTCCGGTTCTTGCGCGTCAGATTGGCCGTTCCATGACCGCCTACCAATCTCTCTGCGAAGTTGTTTCTGAAATCGCCCTCCTCACCTCCACCGAAGCGGTGCTGGGCTGGGACCAGGAGACCTACATGCCAGCGCATGCTTTGGAGCATCGGGCGCGGCAGTTGTCCTATCTGACGGGAAAGGCGCATGGGTTGCTGACCTCGAAGAAAACGCTGAAGCTGCTCGAGCGCGCCGAGAAGGAAATGCCTGAAAACTCGACCCACGCGGCCAACGTGCGCGGTTTGCGCCGCGACATCGACCGCGCCACAAAGCTGCCGCAAAAGCTCGTGGAGGAAGAAAGTGAAGTTTGCGCTCATGCCAAGGCAGCTTGGGCAGAGGCGCGGGGTAAATCAGACTTTGCAATGTTTGCCCCGCATCTTGAGAAAGTGCTCGGTATCGCTCGCAAAAAAGCAGGTCTGTTTGGCTTCGAAGACGAGCCCTACGACGCTCTGCTGGATCTCTACGAACGCGGCGCAAAAACACGCGAAGTGGCCGCGCTGTTTGCCAAGCTGCGCCCGCAGCTGGCCGAAATCGCCCGCGAGGCTGTGGCGAAGTCCGCGAAGGTGAAGCCGGGCACCCTCAAAGGCCGCTACCCGATCGAAAAGCAGCAGATTTTGAATCGCGAAATCGCGCAGAGCCTGGGGTTTGATTTCGAAGCAGGCCGCATCGACACCACAGCGCATCCCTTCTGCACCACCCTCGGCCCCGGCGATGTGCGCCTGACCACACGCTACGATGAAAGTGACTTCCTCTCTTCGCTCTTCGGTGTCATGCACGAAGCAGGTCACGGCTTGTATGAGCAGCGGCTGCCAGGGCTGGATTACGGCCTGCCAAGCGGCAGTGCGGCTTCCTTGGGCATCCACGAATCGCAGAGCCGCTTGTGGGAGAACCACGTGGGCCGCAGCCGCACCTTCTGGGCAAAATGGCTGCCCCGCGCTCAGGAACTCTTCCCGCACCTGCGGAAGGTGACGCTGGATGCGTTCATGAAAGAGATGCTGCGCAGTGAATTCAGCTTCATCCGTGTGGAGGCCGACGAAGCGACCTACGATCTGCACATCCTGCTCCGCTTTGGCATCGAGCGCCGTCTCGTAAAAGGCGAGCTCGCCGTGCAGGACGTGCCAAAAGTCTGGAACGAGGAGTATCGCGAGCTCTTTGGCATGTCGCCGCCAGACGACCGCCGCGGCTGCCTGCAGGACATTCACTGGAGCATGGGCGGCCTGGGTTACTTCGCGACCTACACGCTGGGAAACCTCAATGCCGCCCAGCTATTCGCCACGGCGAAGAAGCAGCGCAAGATCGCTACGGCGTTGGAGAAATGCGACTACGCGCCGCTGCTGCAATGGCTGCGTGAAAACGTGCACAGCAAGGGTGCCGCTCTCCTGCCTCAGGAGATCATCACACAGGCCACAGGCAAACCGACGGATGCCAGGTGGCACATCAAGCACCTGCGCGAGCGCTACGTCAGCTGAGCCGGTCAGCTCTAACGCACATGCCGGATGAGCCCGATCATGACGCCCTGAATGAGCAGTTCACGTGCGGGCAGAAGATCGGGGAAATCGGGGTTCTCAGCCTGCAGGTAGGGCTGGGAATCTTTGACAACATAGCGTTTCAAGGTGCTCTCACCGTCAATGAGCGCTGCGACGATGTCTTTCGGACGCGGTTCACGGATCTCGAGAATCACGAGGTCGCCATCGCCGATGAGGGCGCCAATCATGGATTCACCACGTACTTTCAGGGCAAAGCTTTTCGCCGAGCGTGGAATGCCAAGAGTGTTCACATCCACAGAGATGCATCGGTCGGCATGCTGCACCATGTCTGCCGCGGCCATACCGGCGGGAATCTGCCCGAAGACCGGAATGTCGATGATTTCCGCACGATCCAGATCCTCAGGAAAGACCACGGCACGTGCCTTGTGCGCATGGCGCTGGATCACACCTTTTTTTTCCAGTGCACGCAGATGGCTCATGGCGGCCGTCTGGCTGGAGAAGCCGAAGTGGCGCTGAATGTCACGCGTTGAAGGCATGACACCATTCGTACGTTGGTAACTGCGCAAGTACTCAAGGAGTTCCTGCTGGCGGGCCGTTAGGCGGGAATCAGTGTCGGTGAACATGATAATAAAAGGCTGTTCGGGCGAACATTCCCTCTCATCCTCGTTACGCAAGATGTTTTCCTGCGCCCATTTCGGCGCATAGTCGCCATATGCTGTTTTCCAATCATCTGAAAATCTTCGCACTTCTGCTGCTGGCAGCAGTCTGCCATGCGCAGGAGGCCGCGCCGATAAACCCGGCCAAGATGGATAAAACCGGCATGCTGCCGCCTTTCACCAAGGTGCTCGGCGAACGTGCGGCGGCAGCCTTCGGCAAGCAGGACTGGCCCGCAGCCCGCAAGGCCTACTTGGAAATGCTCGAGCTCGACGACGGCAACGCCCTCATCTGGGCAAACCTCGGCGCCGTGGAGCAGCAGGCGGGAGACACCAAGCAAGCCATCGTATGCTTTGAGAAATCCGTGCAGATCAACCCGCAGCTCGCACAAACATGGACGGCCCTGGGGCTGCTCCTGCAAAAACAGGGTGACACCTACCGGGCCATTTCCTGCTTCACCCGCGCCATTCACGAAGAGCCTGAGGATGCCCGCGCCCATAATTACCTGGCCATCGCCGCCAAAGGTCTGGGATGGACGGATGCAGCCGAAGCAGAACTCCAGCGCGCCATCGAACTCAAGCCGGATTACGGCATCGCCCACTTCAACATGGCGCTGATGCTCCTGGAACGCCGCCCGCCTGCCATCGAACTCGCACGCAGGCACTACGAGAAGGCACTGACGCTCGGGGTGGCCAAGGACGACGTGGTGGAACGCCGCCTGAAGGAGTAACGCATGCAGGAACGCACGGAACCATGGGACATCAACGCACAGCTGGATGGACTGCGCTCCCAGGGGTTATGGCGCGAACTGCGGCCGCTGGATGAACTGAACGGCGTCACCGTGCGCGCCGATGGCCGCGAGTGGATCAATTTTTCTTCCAACGACTACCTGGGCCTGGCGCATTCCGCTGAGATGAAGCATGCACTCGCCGAAGGCATCTCCAAATACGGCGGCGGCTCAGGTGCCTCACGTCTGGTCTGCGGCACCCATCGCGTGCATGCCGAGTTGGAGGATGCCCTGGCGGATTTCAAGGGGACGGAGGCCGCCCTGACCTTCAGCAGCGGCTTTGCCGTGGCACTGGGGACGATCCCCGCACTTCTCGGCGCCGGCGACACGATCATCCTCGACAAACTCTGCCATGCCAGCCTCGTGGATGCCGCACGTTTGAGCGGGGCGACGATCCGTGTGTTTCCCCACAATCACCTCGAAAAGCTCGAGCGCCTTCTGCAAACGGCCAAAGGGCGCGTGCTCGTCGTCACGGAATCGATTTTCAGCATGGATGGCGATGCCGCCCCGCTGCGAGAGATTGCAGAGCTCAAGGCCATGTACGGTGCCTGGCTGCTGGTCGACGAAGCCCATGCCGTGGGGGTATTAGGCCCTCAGGGGCGCGGACTCGCTGCAGAACTCGGCGTGGATCAGCAGGTGGATCTCCACCTCGGCACTCTGAGCAAGGCCTTCGGCCTCAGTGGTGGCTATCTTGCAGCCTCACGTCAGGTCATTGACCTGCTGATCAACCGAGCACGCAGTTTTATTTATTCCACCGCACCCCCCGTTCATCTGGCCCATGCGCTGGGTTCGATGTTGAATCTGATCCGCAGTGAAAGAGGCGATGCCTTGAGGGCAAAAGTTCTCAGCCTGGCCCGGCAAACTCAAAGCCTGCTGGCAGAAATCGGCACCTCCTCTCAACCCGGCCCGGCGGCCATCCTGCCGGTCATATTGGGTGAACCATCACACGCTCTGGCAATCAGCACCCGTCTGCGCGACGCAGGTTTCCTCATTCCCTGCATCCGCTACCCGACCGTCGCCCGCGGCAGCGCCAGACTGCGGATCACCGTCAGCGCATTGCACTCTGCTGCGCAAATCCATGCCTTGGGCATCACTCTACGGGAAACACTTGAGCCTCAAGGCTGAGGCGTCTGCCCCAAAATCTCCAAAGCCCGTTTTCTCGCGTCCTTGATCTCCTGCTGGTTCAAAGAAACGCCGTTCTTCCCCGAAGCCATCAGATTCGTGCGGTCCTGACGATGCTGCAGGAACAAAACGTGACCAAGTTCGTGGGCCGTCACTCGGGCCACGGGGTTGTCTGAACCACCGGAAACCTTGTGAAACTCTGGTTTTTCGCAAACCACCACCGGCTCGCCATAAAAAAAGCCATTGGGGCCCATGTCCTTTACAAAACAGACATCGATGGTGGTGGGACAGAATTGATTCGTTGGGATCGCTGCTTTGACCCAGTCGCGGTCTCTCATGTACCACTTTTTGGGGGCTACATTTAGAGCTTGCACACTGTCAATCTTCTCCAGTTCGAATCGGATACCCGCCTGCGACCAGATGGTATTCACCTCATCAAAAATATCGTGAATTTCCGTTCCCTTAAGTGTTGTTTGTAATCTTGGATTCGCAATGGACCGCACCAAGTGCACCCGGACTCTCAAAATAAGCGGGGAAAACGACTCATCTGAGTGTACTGGCAGCGCCCACACCACAAGCAAAATATAAATCAATAAACGAGCCACAACACGGATTATTTCACTTACATAGATCATTCATTCAGAATGTTTTGTGAGATTTCATAGAGAAAGCTTGATCAGCCCTGACGATAGTCAAAAAAGTGACATTACTATGGACGCAAAAAAATACTCAGAGAATAAAAAAAAGTCTTTCCAGTAGTTACGGCCCCTGCTAGTTTACGGGTTGAACGGCTCACGTACTTTGGTCAAAACTTCTGTTTTGATCCATCTCATGCGAGTGTCCGACCTCAAACCAACCAACCTAATACCAAACCAATCAGACTATGAAATTGAACGCATTGCTGAAAACGCTGGGGTTCTTGGCT
>CAILZI010000026.1 GCA_903838675.1 uncultured Verrucomicrobiota bacterium | reverse complement strand
GGAGTCTGGCGGGGAACTGGGCAGTGACAGCTTCACCATGGTGGTGGCCGCTTGCTCGGATGCGTTGTGGAGTCTCGGCAGCTTGTTTGCTCCGGCCAACAGCCAGACCGGCGCGGTGGCGGCAGTGAGCGCGGACATCCAACAAGTGACGGTGGCGGAACCGGGCGGCAGTGGAGCCACGCGGCATTCCGCAGCAACGCAAGGCTGCCTGTGTCCGCTCACGGTGATCTACGAGAACAAGCAGGCGCGGCTGTACTGGCAGGGCAGTCTGGTGACGCAGGACGGCAGCACGCCGCCCTACACGGTGTGGCTGCCCAAGCTCATTGGCGGCACGGGCAGCGGTGGCTTTGCGGGGCGGGTGGCAGAAGTGTTGTTCTACAATCGTGCGCTTGGAGACTATGATCGTCAGCAGGTGGAGACGTATTTGCAGGACCGCTACGGCTGCCTGATCTCCAGCAGTTCCTCCAGCGAGGAGTCGAGCAGCGAAGTCAGCAGTGAGGAGAGCAGCAGCGAGGAAAGCGACAGCAGCGAGTCCTCACAATCCAGCAAGTCCAGCAAGTCCAGCAAATCCTCCCACCAGAGCCAGGGCAGCAAAGAGAGCGCCAGCAGCAAATCGAGTGAAGCGCCACAGCTTGTAATAATTACCGAAACACAAGCTGAACAGCCTCCAAATAAAGAGCGTAAAACGATTGGCGTAGGTGAAAAAGTAAATTTATCTCTTGCCAATCTGGGGGCTTATACGGGTGGCTATTCTTGGTCATTAACGCCGTCTTCGACTGGTGGTCAGCTTGCTGCTTCCGGTTCAGACCCGCAGAAAAAAATATATTTGGCTCCTGCAGCACCAACTACAGCCACAATTAAGGTAACGTTGGATGATGGTAGATCAGCCCAAGTTATATTGAATGTAATCGCTCCATCAGGACTAAAATTTTTAACGGAAGGACGTGAAAGCGGTGACATCTATCAACATAAAGAAATTGGAATGGTTCTTAACCCCGCTTTCTACTTATTGCCAGACACAGTAAATTTCGAGAACTTGAGAACTTATGAGGGGGCTGCGACGGCTGTCAAAACAGGGTATTTTCTGACCTCGGGTAACTACCCTAATCATGAGGCGAATGGTCCGCATGCAATGGTGAAATATGACAATCAGTATGGGAATAGGGGCAACGGTCATGCAACGAACGATTTCGATATGTTCCAGGCTTCCACAAACTTGCCACCGTTCAGCGACGGCAAGATCGAATGGACATGTGATTGGAAATACGAAGTATTCCGCGATGGCCAGATTGTTGGTTCGCCTCAGCCGCTAGACACGATTACAATGAAACTAGAGATCATAGTCGGTTCCGACACAGTCGAAGCAACTATCTCGAAAGGTGACGCTGAGTATGAAAAGACATTTGATAAGGCAGATCTTCAATAATTTGTTTTTATGAGAATGTTTTTTGTATCCCTAACCCAGGTCTTATGTGTGGGTTTTTTGTCAGGGCTTTGTTCTGCACAAAATGCCCAGATGCAAAAAAGCAGTGTGAAGTTATTGGAGGATTTCAAAGAATCAGGTGATGTGCAACTGCTTACAAAGTTATGGAGAACAACACATGGCTTAGAGCCAGGGGATGATTCTAATGCAATAAAAAGGAGCGGCTCTAGAACTGAACTAATTGAGAAAGATGCCGAATTTGACTTGCAAGTTTTAGCAGCCATCGGAAAAAGGCAACGGCTCCTAGCTGCCGAGCGACAGCCTGTCGCGAAGACACTTATAGAGTTTGGAAACGAAATGCGACTCCGCAAGGACCAGCCATTCATTACTCCCGGAACGACAAAACCTGAAGCGATACCTGATCCGCAATACCGCCAACGGTATGTTGAGTATCTCAGCGCTCGCGAGGTGGATATGAAACATGCAGAAATAGCTGGGATACTTGCGTCTTTGGACACAAGTTTTCGCTCGGACATTATTTCCAGTCTCGAAAGCCTGCCTGATGCTGATAGGCGACAATTGATTGACCGTGCCGCTCCAGAGACCATCTCTCCAGAAACAGTTAAACTTCTGACCGAACGCTTCAAAATTCCATTTATTTATAAGGATAGAAAAGCTGTATTACTTGGAAAATAATTCAACGCACTCACCCGCCACCCTTCGTCTTCGATGCCAACTAATCCCCCCATTACCGATGGTCTGAGCGTGTGGCTCTGTTCTGACACCAATGTGGACACCCGGCCTGACGGCACGGTGGTTTCATGGGGGGCGGCGAACGGGTCGGCGCTTCGTGCGGCGGCAATTGGTTCGACGCGACCGCAGTGGTTATCTGGGCAGATCAATGGCTATCCGGTGCTGCGCTTTGCAGGGGCACAGGGGCTCTTTCTGGAGACGGGATTCATCGCGCAGGACAGTTTTACGCTGGTGGCGATTGGCCGCAGCTTTGATCCGCGCCCTGTGGGTGGCCCCGGACTCTCAGGGCAGAAGATGCTGTTTTACCAAGACGGCTCGGCGGCGCTAACGCAGTCGGCGGTATCTGTGGGCTGGAACGGAGTGGGTATTTATGAGTTTGGCGTCAGTGATTACCCGCGTGCAGAGGTCGGGGCAGATGCGGCGTGCTTCTGCCCGCTGGTGGTGCGCTACGAAAACAAGTCGCTCAATGTGTGGCTGACGGGTAGCAATGTGATCAGCAATGGGAACAACCCGTCGCCATCGGTAGATGCGCCGCACGGGATCGGCGGCACGGGAGATGCCGCTGGTGGGTTTGTGGGGGACATTGCGGAGGTGCTGATCTACAACCGTGCGCTGAGCGACTGGGAGCGGCAGATGGTGGAGCAGTATGTGCAGGCGAAGTATGCCTGCGGTCCGTCGTCGAGCAGTTCATCCAGCGAGGAGTCGTCTTCGTCGTCCTCAGAGTGGAGTTCGTGGTCGCCGGAGCAGAGCAGTGAATGGAGTTCGGAGCAGTCGAGTTGGTCTTCGGAGTGGAGCAGCGAGCAGAGTTCGTGGTCGTCGGAGCAGAGCAGTGAATGGAGTTCGGAGCAGTCGAGTTGGTCTTCGGAGTGGAGCAGCGAGTCGCCGAGTTCGAGCGAGGAATCGTCCTCGTCGTCATGCAGTTGCGAGCAGCCGTCTGATCCGGTGCCGGTGACGGACGGGCTGGTGGCGTGGCAGCGCTCGGATTTGAACTTGAGCGTGGACGGCAACAACCAAGTGGTTGGTTGGGGACCGGTGTGTGATTGCCTGCCGAACATGGCGCGGGTGAGTGGGGCTGGCCCGGT
>CAILZI010000025.1 GCA_903838675.1 uncultured Verrucomicrobiota bacterium | reverse complement strand
TACCCAACACAAGGATCACGAAAACGCCAGACGTTGGGATTCTACTTGCTGACCTCAGGGTCATATCCCAAATACGCCAACAACAGCTGCCGATTCTGTTCAGATGGAGGGTTCTTATGCATTTCCCAATATTTGAGGGTGGCCTCTGAAACACCCAGTTGGCAAGCCAGTTCCTTCATCGTCAGATTCTCTTTCAGCCGCTTGGCCCTCACATGATCAGCAAGGCAGGTCGGGTTCAAATGCCTGTCAGACCGCAGCCACCAACGCCGCGTATACCGCCCCCGATTGACCAATACCTGCCGCTGATGAAAAGCCAACAAACGCATCCGGGAGCAAATGCACCCCCCAGGTGAATGGGAGAGCCTATTCAACCCTGCAAAGTGTGACCTTGTCATGGGGCCTCAATAAACCCTCTGAGTGCCCAGGACTCTGATGAGCCAGTCAACTCTCTCGCGCCGTCCTTCCTTCAGGCGGAACAGCTCTGGTCCATCCGCCCTCGCGTTTGCACTCGACAAAATTGTTTCTCTGCGAGTCAATAGGAGCCATGGCCATTCTCATTTTCATCGCCTTGTTTTATGCGCTCGGTTCGGTGGTGTTTCACACCCTGCGGGCGTTTGGCCGGAGTCACACAGGCACGGCGTGGTGGGTTGTTTTTTGGGCGCTGCTTTTGGCGGGCATCGCCACGGGCATCTGGGCGGGTTTTTACCTGGAGTATCAGTTCAGTCCGACCGTGAAATTGATCGGCTTCCCCCTTCCTGTGGTGGGTTTCCGCCTGGAGTCGGGGCATTGGGTGGACTACATCACTGAAGGCCGCATCAGGATTTTCATCTCTACAGCCGACGCGGCGCTCATTACTTTGTGCTCGGTGATACCAGTCTCGGCTGCGTTTTATGTTTCACGTTATTTGCACAGGCGGAGATTGA
Organism: uncultured Verrucomicrobiota bacterium; assembly: GCA_903838675.1. Taxonomy (GTDB): domain Bacteria; phylum Verrucomicrobiota; class Verrucomicrobiia; order Verrucomicrobiales; family Verrucomicrobiaceae; genus Prosthecobacter. Next base: position 24,139 of record CAILZI010000025.1, on the reverse strand, counting down.
TCGTGACCGCGTGATCTGCCGCTGAGGTGTGGGCCAGCAGGTGACGGGCAGACACTCGACAGGCGAAGAACAAGAGCCAGACTTGGATGATGGTGACTAGGAAATGATGCATTGGTGCTTGCCATCCCGGCGAGTTCTTCCTTTACTTCATCTGCCTAGCCCCCCCCACCATGAAGCCGCTGCTCGTCTGCCTCCTGCTCCTTTCCACCCTGTGCCCTGGTGCGGCAAATGCGCAGGAGGACACCCGCAAGAAGGCTTTTGATGCGGTGTACGCGCTGCGCAATGCAGGCAAGTTCCCGGAGGCGGAAAAGGCCGCGCAGGCGCTGGTGACGGAGCGCACCAAAGCCCACGGTGCAGAAGACAAGAAAACGCTGCGCGCCGAGCTCCTGCTGGCGGAGGTGATTCAAGGGCAGAGAAATGCTGAAGCCAGGGACCGACTGCAGCAGCTGCTGCCCAGGGTGACGCAGGTCTTCGGCGCGGAGAAGCGTGAAACGCTGATCTGTCAGTCCCGGCTCTTCTCCGCCATGACGACCGAAGGCCAGGCCACAGAGGCAGCAGAGCAGTTTCGCAAACTGATCCCCGTGGAAACCCGGGTGCTGGGAGCCGAGGATCCAGAAACGCTGAGTTCACGCAGGCGTCTGGCCGCCGCCCTGATCAAGCTGGAAAAACCAGCGGAAGCTGAAGTGGAACTCCGCCAGGTGCTGGCCATTCGTGAGCGCGTCTTCGGGGCCGAACGCCCTGACACCCTGCTCAGCCAGACCTACCTCATTGAGACCCTGGATCTTCAGGACAAAGACACTGAGGCAGCAGCGATGAGCCGCCGATTGATCCCCGTGGAAACACGCGTGCTCGGCCCCGAGAATACGATGACTCTGAGCTCACGCAAACGTCTGGCCAGTGTCTTGTGGAAGCTGGAGAAGCTGGATGAAGCCGCAGCAGAGTATCGTGAGCTGCTGGCCATCTACACACGGCTGGAGGGACCTGAACATGCGGACACCCTTTCCTGCGAGACCAATCTGGCCGGGGTCATGGCTGACCAAGGCAAAGACGCAGAAGCAGAAACGCAGTATCGCCGTTTGATCCCCATTCACACACGGGTGCTCGGGGCCGAGGATCTGGAAACGCTGCGCATCTGCTACAATCTGGCGATGTGCCTGTGGAAGCAGGAGAAAAACGCCGAGGCCCTGCCCTATGCCCGGCGTGCCCTGGCAGGCCGCCTGAAGGTGCTGGGCAAGGACCACCCCACGACCAAGACATCTCAGGAACTCGTCGATGACCTGACGAAGACCAACGTCAAGGCGTGAGGCGCTGCGCGATTGAGTTTCAAGTGCCAGTTTTGCAAAGCCGCAGCATGGCGGTTATTTGCACAGGCGGAGATTGGCCGTGCGCTGCTGATGGGCTGCCAGCGTGGGCCAGCCTGCGAGAAGGAAAGCACTCTTCACTTGAGCGGGGAACTACGCGCCACATACTCGCGCCACCGTCGATATGATCTTGAAAACAAGAAGAGCAAACTAATAAGAAGCCCCATGTCCATTCGCACCTACATCTGCACCCAATGCCGCACCGCGAGGCGTGCTGAGGCGGCGGCCATCTGACCAAGCGCTCTCTGATGAAGAACAAAAAACTGATCCTTGGCCCCGTGGCGGTGCTTGTGCTTCTCGCAGCAGGTTTGACGTGGTACGCTGAAGTGAAGAAGGTGACGGAACCTGTCGTCGGCACAGCGGATGATTCGGGAAATCTGGTGCTCCATGTGTTCAGCCAGGGCGCGAAAAATCCCAATGTGGCCCATCTGACGACTGACTACGGCGTGGTGATGCACCGGAGCCGGGACCGTGGGGCGCTGTTTGTGCTGGGCGACAGGGCGCAGAAGTCCGTGCGTGAGTTTGGCAGCTATGCGGACTTTGTGATAGCTCTGGGAGAGCTGCCGCCCAGGAGTGTGGTGACGATTTACGACCGCTGCCAGATGCCAAGGTTCTTCGACTTCTATCCTGTGCACGAGGAGTTGTACTTCAAGTTTGAACGCGACTGTGCGGCGAAGGGGGTGAGGATTGCCGATGAGCCCAAGATCACCTGCACCTGTGGGGAGGAACGATGAAACGTGGCTGCCGGTTCAATTGGGTTTCAACAGCATCTTTATGAATCGAGCGAGTGACAGTGCGAGTCCTGCGGTCACCCGCGAGTGGCGGCGTGTTTCCTCCGACCTGCCGGTGATATTCGTGTGGGCCTACGACACGGCTGCGATCCTCGATGACTACTACGACTCCGAGCCGGGCACCCTGCCAGCAGGTCAGCTCATCCTGTTTTCGGCAGTGGCCGAAGATCCGGCGCATTACCTGTGCGATCTCGATGATCCTTCCTTTGTGGAAAATGCAGCCCTGCCAGCCGGGCGGGTAATGCGATTTAGACCATGGTGCTCTGCCACGCGTCTGCAGGCCGTGCTTCAGGTGGAGCATTACCACACGCAGACCGCTGCAACAGAACGCCCCTCATGGCTGAAGCGGCTGATCAGGCGAATGACACGATGAACCCACGCACTGCAGGCAAGCCTCCTGATTGGCTTCGCTCTGGACACTCCACGGCCACCGCGATATAACTTCAGCCTTCGTCAGCCAGCCACTCAAACCATGCGCTCTCTTCTTTTTCTTTTCGTTGTCTTCCACGCGGGCATTTCCTTTTCACAAACCAGCGCTGCTGCAGCAGACAGCTCGCTGGTAGAGGCTGGTATCCCGGCGCTGGGCCGCGAGTGGTCGGGGGCCGACTACCTCCAGGCTGCCAAGGTGCTGGCTGAAGGCAAGGTGCCGCTGCCACGGCTGACCGATGAGCAGGGGCGGCTGTTTCTGCAACGGCTGACCACCACGGACAATTTTTCACGTTATCGCGACAGCACCCTGCCGCTTGAAAAGCGGCTGCCGGATTATTTCAATCTGCTGACAGGAGCCACGGCCATCTTGAAGGAGTATCTGGCGGCTGCCGACAAAAAACTCGATGTTCATCGTGAATTTGCGCAGCAGCTTGCGTTCGGCATGCGGATGGCCGCGATGGGTGTGCAGCTCATGGACGAGTACCTGCCGACCATCCCGAAAGATGACAAGTATGAAACTCGCATGGCGGGCATGAAGCGGGCCTACGGCGGCCTGATGACGATGTATGGCGGGGCGGAGGCTTCGCTGTCTGACACGCGCTTTTTTTCGCCCTCTGATCTCACCCTGCTGGTGTCAACAATGGCCGAGACTCTGCCCGTGGTGAAGAAGGGGTTTTCCGCAGATTACAAAGCCGAATTCCGCAAGAAGCTGGAGTCGCACCGCACTACCTTTACGGACGCCGAAGGCGCCAAAGCGCTGCAGCAAATGATCGATGAATTCGGGGCCTGACCCTGTGCTGCGGCGAAGTGCTGCGGCAATCGTTTGCGCTACCAACAACTCCCCTCCCCACCCCACTATGAGCCAGCCACTACCCGAGCCCCTTCCTTCGTTCGTGCGGAAGTCTGAATTTCCGGGCATGCTCATTTTCTTCATCGTCGTGCTCGGGGGCCAGTACCTGGCGTATCGTTTGCAGGAGCCCGTGATGCAGCACTATGGGCTGCATGGCGGCGGCCCCGGAGATGCTCCGCCGTGGTATTTCATCACACGAGATTTTGCGCAAGGGATCTGTTCCCTGGGCGTCTTGTTGTTGAGCCTTGGAATTGCAGCAGCCACCTGGAGATGGTGGCCGGGCTACTCCGGCATCATCATCTGGATGTCGCTGATGTATCAAGGTGGAAACATCGCGCAAAGCTGGATCATTTATCAGTCCTGCCCCGGCCTGCTTGATGGCCAGCGCATCACGAGCCGGTGGCCCACGTTTCACAGCTACCTGGGCGATCCACAAGTCGCACAGGCCAGGACTCTTGTGCTGGTTGCCGGCTTCGTGCTTGCCCTTGCTCTGTCGGTGGCTTCTTCATATCTCCAATACAAAAAAATCCGGAGAGCCATGCAACCTGTGGACACATCTCACGGACAAGAGGGTGATGAACAACCATCAGCTCCAGCACCACCGTCAGACGGCACCGGCCCACCATGAGAAAGATCAAACATCCGTTTTGGGGCGAAGAAGACGCCTTTGTGGCGGGCATCCTTTTCCTGACTGGCACCCTTCAGACCCAGGCACATAGTCGCGCATCCTGAATGGAACGTTCAGCCTCCCCCATGCCATGAAGCAGCAGCCGAAGGAGCCCACTGAATGGAAAGCAGATCTCATTCGTCAAAAACGACTCTCATGAAAACCACAAACCCTCATTCTTGCCGCGGCACTCGTGGCTTCCGCGCACCTGCTCTCCCAAGGACTGACCTCTCTCGGTCACGGCATCGAAGCGGCGGGCCAAAAGGAGATTCACGTCGATGTCCCCAGCTCCATCACTTTGAAGACATCCGGCCCAACCTTCCCATCTCAGGTGCGTCTGGACTTGCAGTTATCAAGCCCTGGAAACTCGGGGCTGGTGATCAATGGACTGAAGTAGCGGCAAGCCAGAGGCCTGCTCATGAACGACTCGGATTCGGCTGCTGTTTTTTGTCAATTTTTTGCATCCTGCCCCCTTTTTGTGGCTCATGGCTTGCGGCAATTCGCAAAGCATCTTTTCTTTGGACGGGCTGTCTCTGACGAGAAAGGCATGGGCTTCGACTGTGGCTGGCTGGGGACAGCCAGCCCTACCTGCGCTGGGCATGCGGGAAGGCAGGGCGGCTTGTACTCAAGTCGCCGTCGGGCGTCTCCGCATGCGCATGCCGGAACTGAGTCTCTGAAAACGCTACGGGCTCTTGGCGCTGGCAGCTTCAAGTTCGCGGCGTTTGCGCACGGCGAGGGCGGCATCGAGGTTTTTGGCGCGGGTGAGTTCGTCCTGGTAGGCATCCAGGGCCTGGAGGAATTTCTCGCGCAGGGTTTGCAGGCGCTGCTCGCGCTGGGTGGTGAGCTGGCTCAGGCTGCTGCGGTAGGTGGTGCGCAGGGGCTTGAGAGTCTCGTTCGCGGCTTTGTCATCGGGTGGCAGCGGGGCTTCATCCTGCACTCGTTTTTTCTCGGCGCGGAGGGCCAGCGCGGCATCGAGATTGCCTGCCTTCGTGGCGGCCTCCAGCGCACGGTCCAAGGCTGCGGCATACTTTTCATCGAGGGCTTGGACGGCTTCGAGATGGGGTGGGAGCGGGGCCTCGCGCTCGATGGCGGCGGCATAGGACTCCTCCAGTTGAACGAGGCGCGGGTCATTGGACTTCGGCAGGAAAGAGCGCACCTGGATTTTGGAGAACCAGGCCTGAGCTGAGGCGACACCCCAGTGCCCGCCGGTGGCAAGGGACTTGTCATCGGTTTCATGGGCCACTTTGCCATTGATGAGCACCTTCAGATGCTCGCCGACGGCGGAGAGCTCAAGGTCGATATACTCCCCCAGGACAAAGGGCTTTGGCAGGGGCACAACGGCCAGCCGCTTGATCTTGCCCTTTGAGGAGAAGTTAAGGCAGACATCGTTGATGGAGGTCTCGCCCATCTTCATGTTGAGGATGATCTCGTAGTACGAGCTGTCCTGGGGCCTGGCATCGGCAGAGCGGCGGATGCGGAGCTGGGGGAAGCCGGTGTCCTTTCGGAAATGAAAGAGTGCGCGGATGGAGCCATCCGGGTATGGCTGTGGGACCCAAATGCCATAGCTTGCGCGCACATGCAGCAGCCCATCCTCCAGAGTGGCCTGCCCGGGCGGTAAGTCTTTGAGCTCCTGCTCCGTGGACAGGATGGTTTTCCACTCACCGGCCACCTGCGCGTGTGCGGAGAGGGTGATGAGGGCGAGGGCTAACGGGAGCAGGTGTTTCATATCTTGAGGGTCCTTTGGATAAGCGGTCTTTCGGCGGGTGCCATGTCATGGCGTGGAGTGGAGTGGTAGCGATGCTCCGCGCAGGGAGCTCAGAGGTTCTTCGCTTTGTCTTTGCCGCTGACAGCTTCGGTGGCGGCGATGTCTTTGACGTAGATCCAGTCGTCGTGCCCGGGCTCGCGGCCGGCCATCATTTTTTTGTCGCTGCTCTTGAAGCAGTTGTCGCGGGAGGACCATGAAAAGCGGACGTCTTTGCGGTAAACCTTCAGCAGGGCCTTGATGTCTTCATCGGTCATCAGGGTGTCGATGCGGTGGAAGAATTCGAGGACGCACACACCGTTGTGCAGGCTGGACTGGATCTTGTAGCCGTCCACTTCCCACTCGTGCTGCACGGTCTGCGGCAGGCGCGGGGAGACGGACTTCCCCTCCCCGTAGCGGGCTTTGAGCTCGGCCAGGGTCTCGCCAATGCGGGCGTGAGAGGTGACGGTGAGCGCCAGGAAGAGGCCAAGTGCGGTGACGAGATGTTTCATGATTAGCGCAGGCGGAGTGGATGGAAGGCGGGGACGAAGAATGCAGCCAGACCGGTGTTTGTGCCTAGGGCGGAGTGGCGGCTATTTTTAACAGAGCGGCATGGGGTGTCCAGATGAAAACTCACGGTGGGCGGTGCAAGAGCTCTGGTAGGCGAAGCACTTAGCCAGGGGTGGTGGGAGTGGGTGCCCGCACGACTCCAAGATGAAAAACGCGCAGGCCGTGCCACGGTGCCGAATGAGCCCACGCCCAACCACCCGTACTGTCGCTTGTCCTTCCCTCATGCGCCGCATGCTCGCACTGCTGTGCGCGCAGGCGCTGGCGCTGGGTTTTGCAGCTCAGAGCGTGATGGCGGCACCGGACGGCCTGAAACTGGTGGGCAAGAAGTACCATGCGAAGGACATCCATGACGTGATGGATGGCTTTGCGGCGATGCCTGGCTGGAGTGCGGTGCCCGGCGTGATCCAATGGATGGTGCCTGAGCCGGGCATCAAGGCCGGTGAAAAATTCAAAGGGGCCGTGTGTGATACGCCGGAGGAGCTGATCGCCCACTTTCGCAGCGTGCCGGCGGCGCGCTCTGCGCGGGGCATTTTCATCCTGAGTGAGATCACGTTTTTGGATGACTTGGAAACGGCCAAGGAAACCCTGTCCGACTACCAGCAGGAGCTCCTGGGCAAGCCGGACTGGGTGGCGGGGCGCAAGAAAACCATCGAGGAGCTGGCGAAGCAGTGCGAGAAGGCGAAGATCGACCTGTGGATCAATGTGAACCTGGGCGGGAAGAACCTGCGGTTTAAGAAGCTGACGAAGTAGGCTGGCGGTGGGGCGCTGCGTTGTCGTGCGAGCGTCCCGCTTGCGGCAAGGCGCAGACACAGGCCGGAGACTCATGCCACGGGGTGCTTGCTCATCGTGCGCTGCCTCATAGGTTGTGGTATTGAGTGGTAGTAGGAAGATTGCCCCCTTGGCACCATACCGGGCAGGCTCTCGAGATCCAGTTGCGGCGCAACTGGACTACTTGCTTCGCCCACTGCGGCACCCGGGGTCAGCTCACGTGCTCATTCACTTCGCCGGTCCGGCTGCTGGCGGTGCCTCGGAGGCATTGAGATCGAGGTTCACCGGCGCACCTTTGCTAGGGATGAGGAGGTGGGGCGGGCCGTTTTGCTGGACGAGGAAGTCGGAGTCCTTGAGCACGGGGAATTTTTCACGGTCGGCGGCCGTGACGGCGCGCAGCGTGTAGCCGGGCGGCAGTGGCGGGTACACGAGGGCCTGCAGGGTGTCCAGGGAGGTGCGCTCCCTGGGCACGCGCAGCTCGTTCATGTGGGCGACGAACTCGATGGCGGCCTGACGGTCCAAGCGCAGTCCTTCTTCGTGCAGCTTCAGCTTGCGGTTGGCATTGACCATGGCCGCGAGATAAACGAGCGCGGCGGGGACGAGCAGGATCAGCAGGATGAAAAGGAAGGTGCGTTTTTTCATGGGGTGGCTGGTGGGGGTGATGCGGCACCTGGTAGGAATGCGTGCATGAAACAACAAAACCCCGTGCGTCGCCAGCCTCAAGTTTCTCCATCGGCGGGCCGGGGATGCTGCAGCCACTGCTCCCGTGCGGCGGTGAAGTCCGTGAGGCTGGCGCGGAGGATGTGGGCGATACCATCGGGTGGTAGCCGCTCAAAGCTGGCCTGGCATTCAAAGGCGGGCTCCCTGGGTGTGGCGCTGTGCCAGATCCACGCGAGGGCGTCCTCCCAGAGGATGATCTTTTTGCGTATGCCGGGGAACTCGTGGGCCTCGATGTCGAGCCGCTCCATGCCATCGGCCCGGGCATCGTGAGAGACGGTGAAGGTGATCTCCTGGTGGCTGTGGCGCACGGACTTCATGCTCCGGCCGAGGGCGATGGTGACGTCCTGCAGGAGGTCTGACCGGCAGAGCGGGATGTGGCCCTGGGCGGGGGGGCTCGGCGAGTGCATGGGGTTGGTGGGGGCTGAGACGAAGGGGCACCCGGTTTAGCAAGAGTGCCTGGCGTGTGGGGAGACTGAAAACTGAAAGCTGAAAATTGAAAACTGAGAATTGGCCGAAATGGGGGTGGCCATTCCCCTCGGCCAGATGGGTTGGTCTGCGGAATGCACCGAAGACACGGACACCGGAGTCAGCGTCAGGTTCAAATTCTGTGTGTTCCGTGGGCCAGCGTTCAGGTTCTTCACCGCTGGCAGGATGCTGACCAAAGGCAGCCGGAAATTCTGGATGCAGGCTTGTGCTGCGATGTGCTTTTACTCCTGGACCTCGTACTGGCCGCGGGCGTATTTTTCGAGGAAAGGGCGGATGAAGTCGGTCTTCTGGGCGTAGATGAACTGGGTGAACTCGACGAAATCATCACCGCTGGTGAGGACGCCGACGATGCGGCCGTCGGTGTTGATGACGGGGCCGCCGCTGTTGCCGGGATTTGCACGGATGTCGAGCTGGAGGACTTCACAGCCGTTGGAGGTGCGATTGAGGGCGCTGATGGCTCCTTTGACGTAGGTGGCGCTGCGCTCGATGTGAAGGGGGTAGCCGATCATGATGACTTCTTCGAGCTCGCGGCACTCGGAGCTGCTGCCGATGGGGAGGATCTCGTGGTCGCTGAGGTCCACGCGGAGGAGGGCGATGTCCGGGATCTTCTGATGGGCAATGACGACGGCGGGGTGGAAGGTGGCGTCGGCTTCGAGCTGGATGGCGACGGAGGTGGCGCTACGGACGACGTGGTCATTGGTGAGGACGAGGCCGGGGCCGATGAAGCAGCCGCTGCCATGGCCGCGGACCTTGTTGTCCTTGCCGATCTCGATGACTTTGACGACGGCTTTTTTCCAGACGGCGGCCTTGTCTGCGAGGGTGGCGCCGGGGGCTGCGGGGGTGCCTGCAGGGCTGGTGCCGGGGGCGGCTTTGAATTTGTGGTAGCCGCGCAGCGAGACGGGGACGAGGCTTTTGGGCTGATCTGGCGGGTAGGTGTAGGCGGCGGCGCGGCCGCTGGTGGCATCATCCCAGCCTTGCTGAAGGAGCTGAAACTGGCTGGCCTTGAGGGTGCTGGGCTGGACGCCGAGGCTGGCGAGGACTTCGGCAAGGCGGGGGCTGATGTCGGCAGTTTTGAGCCCGAACTGCTGGTAGGTGGGCAGGGCGTCCTGCCCCATGCAGTGGCCGACGGCGTACCATTCACCCTGGGTATCGACGGCGGGTGCGGTGCTCTTGGTGCTGGGCAGCTCGGCCAGGGTGCTCTGGGCGCGGAGGGGTGCCTGCGGCAGGGCGATGAGGAGCAGCGCGAGGAGGGTGGCGAGGCGAGGCATTAACGTTTGAAGTTTAAGGTTTAAAGTTTGAGGCAGGCGGTGCGGTGCGGAAGGGGTATGTCTGTGGCTTTGCGTATGCGGGCTCTGGCTTTCTGCATGGGCTCCCAAGTTACTTTTCACTGACTGCTGACTTATAACTGACTTTATAACTGAGTTACTTTCTGACTTAGCTGCTGACGCACGGCGCTAGTCCGCTGGAAACAAGGTGATGATGATGAGGCGGAGGTTGCGGTCTTCGACGAGATCGGTGTTGTAAACGTCGTAGCGGACGATGTACCCGGCGATGTTTTCGCGGAGGTAAGGGGTGGAGAGATCGCTGGGCACGGCGTCTTTGAGGTGGTGGAGGATGGTGTTTGAAGCGATGAGGTCGGGGATGGAGTCGCAGATGGAGGGGCGGAATTGATCCACGGCCTGACGGAAGGCGGCGTATTCCTTCTGGCTGCGGGGGATGAAGGGCTTGCCGGGGCCGGGGGATTCAAAGTAAACGGCGGCCTGGGCCATGAAGGTGTGGGTGGCATCGACGTTGTGGGTGGTGAGGAGCGCGGGCGCGGTCTCTGTATCGGCATCGCCGAGGATCTGGAGGCGTGTGTCGATGCGCTGCTCTTCGCTCAGGAATGGGAGAGCGATGTAGGTGTCGAGGGTCTTGCGCGCGGGAGGCCGGGCGGGGAGGGTGATCTTTTTATCAAACAAGGTGCCGGAGGTTTTGACGGTGGCCCCCAGGGTGGTGATGAGGTTTTGCGCGGGGATGGAGGCGTAGGTGCGGTTGAGATTGGCCAGGCGCATTTTGTCGTCTTCGGCCATGGCTTCGCGGGCGCGGCGGTCGGTCTCTTTCTGCAGGGCCAGCGCGGCGGCGGCCTTTGCGCTGCGGTCCATGTCGGCTTTGCGCACTTTCTCTTTTTCGGCGAGCATTTCGTCGTACTTGGCGCGGTCGGTCCAGGTGCCGTTGAGGCGGACGCGGCCTTTGTCGTACTGGTCGATCTCGCCCTGGATGGCCTTGGTGGCGGCCGTGGCGGCGGAGGCGATGAGGGGGGACTTCTTTGCGGCGGCGGCGAGCTGGGCCTGGATGCCTTTGCAGAAGTCGACGTGCTGCTGGCTGGTGAAGTCGGCCTCAAAGAGGGCGCCAAATTTGATTTCGGAGACGAAGAGATCCCGCGCGATAAAGAAGGGCTTGGGCTCGCCGATATCGAACTGCAGCCAGATGGGGGCGCTGGTGTCTCCGCTGAGGTAGAGGGTGCCCTGGTAGTGGGCGGGCTGGTCGCTGGGGGCTGTTTTGTAGATGACGAAGCCGTGGGCGAACCGGGGAGACTCGGCCCGGGCGCTGGCAGGCCGGAGAATGAGAAGGCTGCCGAGGAGAAGCACCGCCAGATGAAGCGTGCGCGCGAGGGGATGGCTCAGGGTCATTTCCCTATGGGTAACGATGAACCGTGGGGAGGGTCAAGTTTAAAGTTTGTTGTTTGATTTTTGGATCGGAGGGGGGAAGCGGAGGCGAGTGGGTGGGCGGTGGATTCTCTATGAGTGTCATGTCAGCGTCTCATGAGTGGTTAGAATCGGAGCTTTTCATCGAGGGCTGGCATGCAAAGAGAAGAGTTTTTAACCGCTGATGTGACGCTAATGAGACGCTGATAAAAGCAGCCAGAAAATTCGGATTGATTCGCTTCGCTCCCCTTCGGGCTCCCGGTGGCGTTTGCCTTCGGCTATCTCCGCTACGCTCCGGTTGTCTCGCTCCGCTCGGCTCACGATTCTGAGATTGATTCTGGATTCATTATTAGCGTCATATCAGCGTCTTATTAGCGGTTTAAATCCGTGCGTTTCGCCAAGGGCGCGCACGAACAGAGCTTGGGCCAGTGGCGTGCTGGCGGTGTGCTTTCTTTGATGACGGCGGGCCTCATCCAAAACCCGCAGATCAATCGGCGTCTTTATATTATCTAATACCACTTTTAAATACATTATATTGCGTTTTAAAAAAATGACCCAAGAAGTACTGAATGCCTCCTCAAAGTTTATTCATGACTCCCCGCCCGACGCCCATTGGTCTCCGACTTTCCGCCAGCGGGAGGCGGAGCCTGGGGCTGGGACCTGCAAAAGCCACCCCGCTTCCGCGCCAGCCACAGCCCCAGAGCGGCGCCACCACACCCCGGCAGCCGTTTGATCCGAATGCGAAGCTGTACCGGGTGACGGGCGATCCGAAAACCGGGGTGCCCGCAAAATTTGATCTTGTGGATCCCAGAAACATCAAGGCGAAGAATGCCACGATCTGGATCAACGGCATGGCCAATGATCCGGAGCATGCGGCGCAGTTGGGGCTCTTCCACACGGGGAAGCCTGACTTTTACATGATCCATAATCCGACGCACGGCGCAGATGACCTCGGGGAGTCCATGGTGCAGAAGATGGGCTTTCGGACCCAGGTGGCCAATTCCACGCGGGATCTGCTGCGCCACTTTGACCTGCCCTCGGCCAATCTGACGTCTCACAGCCAGGGAACAATGATCGCAAACAGCGCGCTGGGGGATCTGCGAAAAGAGGGCAAGGACATGCGGGGCCTGCAGATGAACTACCACGGTGCGGCGGCGAATTCACTGTTGTCACGGGCGCTGGCGCACCGGATCGGCGCGCATGTGAATGAGTTTACAGGGCATGCGCTGGACCCGGTGCACAACATCGTGGGAATGAACACACTCAATCCGCTGCGCATTGCAGGTTCTGTACTTGCAGCGCCGCTGGTGTTCAGCGAGGATCGGAACCTAAGTCCGCACTCGAAACCGGACGGGCAGGCGAAAAGGCTGGGCCCGGTGTTTCAGTCGCCGTTGTTCCACCCTTTGCTGCCGAGACACTGAACCCCATGAAGTGCTGTTTCTTCACCTTATCCCGCCCGCTGCTTGCGGCTGCGGCCTGCCTGCTGCTGCCGGGCTGCGTGATGATGCTGCTGACGATGGGAAACAAGGACATCTCAAAGGATGCACGCTTTGCGCAGGTGCTGGGGCGTGAAATTCGCACTAAGGTGGAGATGCGGCTGTATGCGCCAGACAACCGACGCCCGGAGGACATGCGCCATGTGTATGATCTGACAAATGTGATGAGCGGCCCGGTGAACCGGGTGGCGGTGGTGCCTGCGGGCCACACGGTGCGGTTTGACCGCGCGGTGCGGAAGAAAGACCTCGGCGGATACGCAGAGCACTTGTTTGGCGAGATCACGATCCATGGGCGGACCTACCCGATGCATTTCTACCTGACCTGTGACGTGTATCCCGACGCGTGGCGGCGGATGTACGCGGTGTTTGTGCTGCCGGAATGATGCACGCACGAGCTCAGACTGCGGGTTGAAAGAAGAAAGTTCCCTGCATACACCCCTCATTCCTTTTGCTACTATTCAGGCTGTGGTACCTGTGAAGCACACAAGCATGCAATGTTTCATTTCCAACCCAAAGGACGGTGAGACGGAGGCGTTTGAAGCGCGGGCTGCCGTGAATGGCGCAGTGGTGGCATTGGTGGGTATGTTTGTGCTGCTGGGGCTGCTGTCGGTATGGCTGGCGCTGAACCGACCCGGCAGCGGCGACTGGAAAGGTGCGGGGATCTGCGCGGGGATGGCGGTGCTGCTTGTGGTGTCGCTACGGGGTATCCGGGTGCGCATCACGGAGGGCGTGCTGGAGTATCGAAACGTTCTGTACCTGACACAGCGCTGCTTGCTGTCGGACATTGAGCAGTGCGCTGTCCGGTGGATGACGGTTAGGCGTGCGGGAGCGCTCTTCAGCCAGCAGCAGCTGACCCTGGAGGCGAGGCTGAGCAGGACCAACGCCATTTTCATTCCGCTGGAGCATTTCAAACCCACGGATCAGGCGCGTATGAGGGAGCTGCTGGGGGCCGAGGACGAATGAGGACGTTTGCAGTGAAGGTCTGACTTCGGGTTGAAAAAAGAAATTTCCCTGCAAACGCCCCGCACGCCTTTTGCAACCTATCAGGCTGTGGTATCAGTGAAGCTCACGAGCATGCCATCTTCCATTTCCAATCCAGCGGGCGGTGAGGCGCGTGCTTTTGAAGCACGGGCATCGGCGGGAGGCTTTTGGGTGCTGGCATGCCCGTGGCTGGTGCTGGGGTCTTCTGGACGTGGCTGGCGCTGAACCGGCCGGGCAGCAACTCCTGGACTGCTGTGGCGGTCTGCGCAGGCATCGTGCTGCTGTGGGTGGTGTGGCTGCGATAGCTGCCGCTTTCGAATGTCTCGTGGTATGCGTAAGCTCACACGGCCTGCGGAAAGCGGTAGCTGCGCTCGTGCCTCGCTGCGCGACCGCACTCCATATGGGGACCGCACTGCACCCAGTGTCAGACCATTGCGCCTTTGCAGGGCCGCTCGACCGGAGCCGATGTGGACATCGGCGCTCCCAGCAATGAGTCCCCAGCAATGAGGTTCCCTCCCCTGCCCTCAGTCGTTCCGCGTGATGAGGATCTCGAAGAGGTTGTGGTGGTGGTCGGTCCAGAGGGGGGGATTGGCGATGGTGACGGCCCACGGCGGCGCGGAGGGTGTTTGCGCTTTGATGAAGGCTTCATCGCGCGAGAAGAGGACGTAGTCGGTGGGATAGACGTAGGCTTCTTCCGAGGGGATGTGGGCGATGCGCACGTGGTGGAGGCCGAGCTCATCGGCGATGCGGCCGAGCACGGGGGCGAGATTGAGGGCGCGGTTGGTGACGTTGGCTGCGATGACGCCACCGGGCTTGAGGTGCGTGAGGTACAAACGGAAGGCTTCCACGGTGAGGAGGTGCATGGGCACGGAGTCGCCGCTGAAGGCATCGAGGATGAGGACATCGAAGTTTTGCGGGTCTTCATGCTTCAGGGAGAGGCGGGCATCGCCCAGGGCGATCTCGTACTTGCCGCCGCGTGCGATGAGATCGGGCACGAAGGTGAACCACTTGAGGGCGAGTTTTTCACCGGCGGGATTGAGCTCGTAAAAGCGGTAGGTCTGGCCTTTCTCGCCATAGCCTGCCACGCTGCCTGCGCCCATGCCGATGACGCCGATGCGGGCATCCGCTTTGTCTTTGAAATGCAGGATGGCTTTGCCCGCACCGGCCTCGGGGCCGTAGTAGGAGTGCTGATCGCGGCGGTGATCGGGCCGCATGTCCTGCCGGCCGTGGCGGATGGTGCCGCTGATGTAGGAGCGAATGATCTCGTGCGTGTCCGGGTCTTCCTTCTCAGCGACGGAGAGCAGGCCGTAGAAGTCGCGGTGGCGCACGAGGCGGTCGCCGTACTCCAGCTCCCAGCGGGCGATGCCGCCCCAGAGCGCGAGGCAGAAGACCACCCAGGCCGTGCGTGCGAGGCCGCGCAGATTCAGCGCGTGCATGCTCACCCAGCCGACGAGGAGGACGCCGAGCAGCAGAGACAACGTCCACTCAAAGAAGGTCTTGAAGATGAGCGGGGCCACGAGGCTGACGGCCAGACCGCCGAGCGCGCCACCGGCGGACATGTGCAGGTAGTAGGAGGTGAGGTGCCGCGTGTCGGGCTTCAGCCGTGCGAGCTCGCCATGGCACACCATGCAGATGCCAAACATGGCGCCGAGCAGCACGACGAGCTGCGTGACGAAGCCCACATTGATGAAGTCTGCATTGAAGATGGCGGAGGTGCCAAAGAGCAGCAGCAGCGTGGGCACGGCCCATCCGGCGCGGTGGTACCAGCGCGGGTGGTCAAAGCAGATGATGAAGGAGACGAGGTAGAGGCTGAGCGGGGCGATCCACAAGAAAGGAATGACGGCGACGTCCTGGCAGAGGTGATTCGTGGTGGCCAGCAGCATCACCGAGGCAAAGGCGGGCAGCAGCAGCCAGAGCAGGCGGCGGCCCCAGGTGGGCGGCACGGCATGCGTGGCGGCCTGCGGGTGCGGATCTCCCTCCGGGGTGATGACGTCCGGGCGCACGCGGTTCGTCCACGCGCAGAAGCCCATGAGCAGGGCGAAGGCGACGAAGGTCCAGGACCAGATACGCGTCTGCTCCACGTCAGACCAGCGTGTCTCGATGAGCACGGGGTAGGAAAGCAGCGCGGTGAGCGAGCCGATGTTTGAAAGCGAGTACAGGCGCCACGGGCTGCGGCTGGGGAACTTGTGCGTGAACCACACCTGCAGCAGCGGGCTGGTGGCGGAGAGCACGAGGTAGGGCAGACCCACGGTGCGCAGCAGCAGCAGCAGGATGCGGCCGATGGGCTCCTCGCTGCCCACGGGCTGCAGCGCGGGATTCGGCTCGATGGGCAGGCAGAGCACCGCGAGCAGCAGCGCGCCGAGGTGCACGAGCATCTGCGTGCGCGGCCTGCGCGAGGCGAGGAAATGCGCGTAGCCGTAGCCGCCAAAGAGCAGCACCTGGAAGAAGAGCATGCACGTCGTCCACACCCCCGGACTGCCCCCAAACCACGGCAGGATGAACTTGCTGATGACGGGCTGCACCTGAAAGAGCAGGAAGGCACCGAGGAGACTGACGAGGCAGAAGATGAGGTTCATGAAGCGTGGCGCTCTTTAGTGAGGAGAGGGTGCATTACAAGGCTGCAATACAATCTTAAATGCCTCCACCAGCAGCCCATGGGCCATGCCGGGGTGGCAAAACGGCCTTCAAGCGGGGCGTGCTTTTGTTTGGAGCGTGGCTGCGTGAGCGAAGCGCGCCGCAGACTGCAGAGGCTTGGGGCTGGTGAGGTGGAGCAGAGATTTAACCACGGAAAACACGGAATACACGGAACCTGATCAGGCTCTTGATTCTTTGTATTCGGCATTCAAGATTCAGGATCTGAACCAATCAACGAATGGCAGGCGCGTGCTGACCGGCCAGCGAACGACGGCTGCTTGGGACAAGCAGCCCTACCACGCGCCGGGCTCTCGAATGGCCAGTGCGGGATCGGCGCAGGAGGTAGGGCGCGCTGTCCCTAGCGCGCCGCGTGAGGCGGGGAGGTGCTGAACGTCTCGTGACAACACCGAAGCCTAACGGACTGCGGAAGGCGGTAGCTGCGCGAGCTCACTCCCTATCGGAGCGTGGGCTCATGGATTTTTTTGGAACCGAAGCGCAGCGGAGGTAGACTGCCGCAGGCTGCCCGAAGGGTGAGCAGAGCGAATCAATGCGGTCGCGCAGATGCACGGCGCAAGCCTGCATCGGAGCCACCGCTTTCGAGCGTCTCGTGGAGTGCGGGAATGTGACCGGCCTGCGCGTGCCGGGGGAGCGGGAGCCGTCGAAGAGCCTGGTGCATTTCGTCGGCCCGCCGGCCTGCGGAAAGCGGCAGCTTCGCGACCGCACTCCAAATGAGGCGGCTGCGGCGAGGGGGCTCTGCTTGAGAGGAGCACGGGCACTCCTGCCCGCCTCTTCATTTCGCAGCTGCGCTGCCTTTTTAATTGATGCGGTCAAGAGTGACCGCGCTCCCTTCTTTGCCTTCGCGAATGCAGCTTCTTCAAACAAACCAGTTGCTTTTACGAAATCGGACCCAATCGAATATGGATGCCTGGGCCTGTGCTTTTGGCTACCAGTTTCTACCACCACTAACCACTCAAGAACATGGCTCGTACTTCTTCCCTAACAGCCCGCGCAGGCGGGGCCAGGACGCTGCGGCGCAGCAAGGTGATGCCGGAGAGCGTGGGTGCTGCGGAGCCGGAGGACAGGCCTGATGCCGAAGGCGGTGGGGCTGCGGAGGGCAGCGCGGGTGCGGCGGGGCCGGAGAATAGGCCCCATAGGACCTCTACGACCTATTCTGAAGATCCCGCGAATGCTGCCGATCTCCCGGGTGCGGACGCGCCGCCGAAATCCTCTGAGACTTCCGCAAACCGCTGCCCGCCCGCCTTGCGCCTGTGGCTGGCACGGGCGCGCTCGCTGGGGCTGACGGCGCCGCAGCTGGTGTTTGAGCTGCATGTGCGCCGGGGCGTGCCACTGCTGGATGTGGCGCGGGTGCTGGAGCTGGGCCTGGAGGAGGTGCGTGAGCACTGGCTGCAAATCCGCGCCGCACGCGCAGCGCTGGCTCCGCAGTCGGAGTCGGACTTCGCAGCGCTGCGCGAGCACATCAGCGCGGCGCTGTGGCAGACCGTGGAGGCGACGTTCCCAGACGTGATGCAGGATGCGGAGGAGGGAGAAGATGCCGACCCGCCTGGGCCTTCCTCTCCGCCCATGCTCTCCGTACGCTTGAAGGCGCTGGATCAGATCGCCAAGCTCTATGACCTCACTCTCGAAATCCGCAGCGCCGACTTCGCCCCCCTGCCCTACGCGACCCCGGAGGACATCGCGCTGTCTGTGCGTGAGCGGGTGCTGGAGATGCACCAGCGGGGAGAGTGAGGCGGGCGCAGCGTCTTTTCGCAACTACTTCGCGGGGGCGTCTTTGATCCACACGGTGTCGAAAATGTCCACGTTGATGCGCACGCCTGCGGGGAATTGCTTGAGGTCGCAGCGGCCGATGCGGCCGGAGAGGGTGACGCTGGCGCCGATGGGCTCCTTGGCGATCTCGGTGGCATCTGCAGAAGGCAAGTAGGCGAAGAGCTGCTGGTGCGGCACTACGGCGTACTTGCCGCTGAGCAGTCCGACTTCGGCACGGATGCGGTAGCGGTTGGGGTCATTGGGCGTGAGCTCGCTGGTGTGGATGACCATGGTCATCTTCACGGGCTTGTGGAGCTTCTCTTTGGCAAACCAGGCATTGATCTCCGCGATGGTCTCCGGGGTGAGGGCGCTGTCATTGAGCTGCGTGCGCAGGGCCTCGGGCAGGGCATCCAGCAGGAGGTCGAGCTCGCCGCTTTGACGCTGTGCGGGAGGCACGACGGCCGGCGCGGGCACAGGCATGGCGGGTGCTTTTCCTGGCACCACCGCAGGCGCTGGCGCGGGCACCAGGCGACGGCAGGCATGCCGGGCTTGGCAGGCACAGGCGTGGTGGTCGTGGTGGTGGCCAAGGGCCGCACGGAGACATGCGTGCCGGGCTCTCCGGCCCACACGTCATCGATCTGCAGCTTGCCTTCATAGGGCAGCGTCTCCACGGAGAAGGTGCGCTCGTCTTTGAGGCTCTCGCGGATGTATTTGAAGGAGATGTCGCGCCACACGCCATCGGGCGGGAGCTCAAAGGTGAAGAAGGTGCTGCGGCCGGTGGTGCGCACGAGGCGCGCGCGCATCTGGCCCCGGCCACCGAGAAAGCGCGCACGGAATTTCACCTCGACCTCAGGCAGCGCGCCGAGCTTGAGCTCCTGATGCGCTTCGTCAGTGTCGCGTGTGTTGGAGGTGAGCTCGAGGACTTTGTTGCCATCCGGCAGCGTGACGATCTTGCCATCGCCATGCCAGAACTGCTTGCCCGTAAGGAAGTCCCCGTTCTTCAGCCCGAGGTCCGCTGCGTGCAGACCGCCGGTGAGGAGGAGGCCGAGCGCGAGGGCGATGGGGCGAAGCTGCAGGTGGTCAGGAGTTTTCATGGTGGTGCGTAAACGAAGATTCCGGTGGTATTATTCCAGCGAGATTACGAAAAAGACGGAGGGGGTGTCAAGAGAGCGTGAGGGAATGCCTAGAGCATTTCAAATCATTGAGCAGCCGATTGCGAAAACGGTGGAGAGGAGCGCGGAAATTCGCTTCGCGGCGACACAGCTTCTCCGCTTCGTCTATTCGCGGTTCCTCCATTTCAATGAGGCGAACAAGAGTGTCCGCGCCCCCCTTCAAATGGCGGTACCCTCACAGCTGCTGCGCTTCGAGGAAGGTGATGTCTTCCACCTTGGCGATGCCGGCGAGGAGGCGGGTGAATTTGTTGAGCTTGGTCTGCAGCTCGGCGAGTTCGCGGCGGAACTGCTGACATTGGGCGGGCTTGTCGAAGGCGCCCTCCAGGCTGGCCTTGTGCCACTGGGCGGTGAAGGGACGGACGATCTGATTGAGCACGGGAATGGCGATCTTGGCGAACTGGATGCACTCTTTGCCGTGCTTCTTGATGATTTCGCGGACCGTCGGGAAGAGCGAGTACACACTGGTGAGCGCGGTCTTTTCATCGCCATGCCCGGAAGGCAGCGCCTGGGTGGAGATGCGGGTGAGGAGCTCCACGTAGAGCTCCCACGCGGCGTTTTGATCCGCCGTTTGCGGCTCCCATTTCAGTTTGAGAAACTTGAGGTCGAGCTGCAGCTCGTTCATGTCCCAGTTTTCAAGGAATTTGCGGAAGGTCATGGGAGGCTGCGGTGAGGGGTGAAAAGTGGTGATGGTTTGCGTGCATCCGTTGATCGGATCTCATGCAGGATTTTGCTGATGAAAGCCGGAGATGAATCTGATGGCAAGGATTTGCGCGGGGGATGTGGGGGAAGGTGGTGAGGTTCCCCTGCCCTGTTTTTTGAAGAACAGGAGGGGGCAAAAATGCCCCGATTACTTTTTTTACGCAGGCAAAAAACATTTTCGCTTGCCATTCTATTTTCGCGCCCAAGGAGTATGAGCAGACAGCCTGACGGAGTGCAGAACTCGGAGGGGGAATTCAATTTCAGTTTGAACCTCGATCTTCCTTTTTCGCATGCCTCTCGTACCTGCACCTGTTTCTTCTTCGTCTGCTGCTGATGCCGCTTCGCCTGCCCAGGCGACTGCGGCGGCGAGTGTGGCGGCCCTGCGCGCGAAGGCGGCGCTGGTGCGCAAAAAGAAGAAGACGCCGCTGGAAGATGCGCTGGCTGCGGATGGTGGCACGCGGGCTGTGCGGCTGGTGCAGTGGGCGCGCACGCAAAAGGCGGGCTATGATGCGGGGCTGGTGCAGTGGCGCGCAAACCGGCTGCGCTGGAGCCAGGAGGCGCAGGACATCTTTGACCACCGGGCCCGCGCACGCCGTGAGAAGCTGGAGGTGGAGGATGCGCTGAGCATCTTTGACATGGCGAATGATTCGGTGAACATCGTGGCGGCGCTGGCGGAATTTGCCGCGGCGCAGGCGGAGCAGGACATCTATGGCGGGGAGCCGTGGTTCGCGGCGAATCCGGTGGGCCTGGCGGACCAGAAGCTGGCGGATGACATCCAGCACCACCTGCAGTGGACGTTTCGCGATGGCCGATTCGTGGATGCGCAGTGTCTGGGGATCGACCAGGCGGTGACGCTGGGGGAGTGCTTTATCAAGACGCTGTATGTGACGGATGTGGACGAGTATGAGGCGACGACGCCCTGCCTGCATGCGGATGGCAAGCCGGTGCAGGATGCGCTGGGCGAGTATGTGACGAGCGATGCGCAGGTGAAGACGCTGCGCCGCCGCCTGAAGGGCAGGTTGGAATGGAAGGATGCGTATGAGACGCGCCAGGTGATCATCCGCCAGGGGGTGGAGGCGCTGCCGATCCACTTCAATGACATCTCGTTTCGTGAGGATGCGCCGGAGCTGGATCTGCGGCATACGAATGTGTATGTGAGCGTGGAGATGAGCACCTTTGAGGCGATGCGGCGCTTTCACCTTTCCAAGGAGGATGCGATACGCCTGGCGCGCTGCGCGGAGACGCGGATCTGCACCGAGGAGGAGCTGCAGCGCGAGCGCACGGCGGATGCGACGGTGACGACGCCCCCGGTGGATGAACCGCTGGGCGAGGCGGAGGCGGACAAGCTGCTGAACACGCGGGTGAGACTCATCGAAGCCTACATCCGTGCGGATGTGACGGGCACGGGCAAGGAGGCGCGCATGTGCATGGTCTTCCCGCCCTACCATGAGGACTGGATCATCTGGGCGGACTACCTGGCGAACATTTCGCCGAAGGCTGAGCTGCCGATCAAGTGCGATGTGTGGGAGCCGGTGCCGCACAAGCTTTATGGCCGGGGCTTTTTCTCGAAGTACTCCTACTTGCAGACGGGCACGGACAACCTGTGGAATCAGGTGAGCTTCCGCAATGAGATGCATGCCAATCCGCTGACGGCGATCCACGAGGAGAACATGCAGGTGGATGAGGACGGGGGTGCGGTGGTGATCGGCCCCGGGAAGACGATACGCCCGAAGGCGGGCAAGACGCTGGGGGAATGCATCGAATTTGCGCAGTTGCCAGATGCGGACACGCGGAGCATGGAGCTGTTTCAGACGGGGATGCAGCTGGCGCAGTTGCGCAGCGGGATCACGAACGCGAGCCAGGGGGATTTGTCTGCGGTGCCGGAATCGAACACGGCGACGGGGATCAAGTCTTTGATCAGCCGTGCGGCGGTGCTGCTGAAAAAGCCGGTGCGGAGGCTGCGGAGATCGAAGGGCCGAGGCTTTAGCTATGCGGTGAAGCTGTTCTATTCGAACTTTGACCGCGCGGAGGCTTTTGTGTGGGGCGAGGGCCACAACAAGGAGCTGGTGACGATCACCCCGGAGCATGTGCGTGATCTGGACATTGATGTGGTGATGCTGCTGACGCAGGAGCAGAACCAGGAGAAGCTGCAGAGCGCGCAGGTGATGATGCAGCAGCTGCAAGGCTACTCGGGCCTGCCGGAGACAGACAAGGTGGGCGCACGCGTGGGTGTGGTGCAGGCGCTGAAGGCGCTGGAATTTGCCAATGCGGAGGAGATGGTGCGCAAGCCGGTGGTGACCATTGAAAGCTGCCTGCCCCTGCTGCCGCCCGAGGAGGCGCAAAAGCTGAAGGGCCTGATGGCACTGCAGCAGCAGCAGCAGGCGGAGCAACAGCAGCAACCTCAGCCGGGAGCGCAGGCACCGGGTGCTGCGCCGGGACCGCCTGCACCAGGAGCGCCGACGCCGGGCGCTTAGGACGAACCCTTTTCACTTTTCACCTACCCCTTTTCTATTTCCATCAAAACAACACACCTGAATACCATGAAGTAGCTCGTTCTACCATTGTTTGCCATTGCAGCCGCCATCGCCACGACCGCCCTCGGGGTGGACAGCGTGGATGTGATGCTGCGCAAGATTTTCGGCAAGGACTCCCCGCCGGTGGCGCCGCCGCTTTCACTCACAAGCCATGCGCTGGTGGGCAAGGACAACAGCGTGGTGGTGAATGCCTACCACGGCGGCCTGGAGTTTCAGGGCAGCACCTACGACAGCAAGCTGACGACCTTTGCCATCACCAACCCGAGCGCGAGCCGCACGGTGACCTTCCCGGATGGCAGCGGCACGGTGGCCCTGCACCACACGGCGGCGCTGACTGCGGGCAGCACGGTGAGCTTTGCACCCGCTTCCAGCATCTCCTGCTACACCCTGACACCCGGTGAAAACGAGACGATCAATGCGGTGACGACGGGGGCGGTCTCGGGCCGGACTTACTACCTGGTGATCACCACCAGCGGGACGACGAGCCGCACGCTGACCTTCAGCGCCAACTTCAAGACCACAGGCACGCTGGCCACCGGCACGACGAGCGCGAAGAAGTTCGTCATCAACTTCATCTTCGACGGCACCGCCTTCAATGAGGTGAGCCGCACGACGGCCATGTGAGCCGGGCGTGCCACGCATCATCCTGCATTCATTCCAATATTCACCCTCACCCCATCGCACACCATGCCTGCCTCACAACGCCGCACGCCCCTCGATCCCATGTCCATCCCTGGAGCCCTCCAGGAGATGGTGCCGAACTCATCCTTTCGCGCCGTCACGCCGTCGGACACCTACCCCATCAAAGGGGGCCCGGCGCGCGCGCTCTATGTGGGCGGCACGGGCGATGTGGCCGCCCTCAATGAAAACGGCGTGGCCGTGATCTTCACCGCCGTGCCCGCAGGCGCCGTGCTGCCCATCGTGACACCCCGAGTCAATGCCACGGGAACCACAGCAACCAACCTCATCGCTCTTTAATTGTATGATCGCACTTGGACTTGCACTTCCCTTGATGCAACCACCGCGTGACAACACACCGGGCGGAGCCACAAACGTGTGGGAGTGGGAGGACGGGATCGGCATGCAATGGGAAGCGGGACTTTGCGTTCAACTGGACTGAATTCACACCAAACTGACTTATGCCTGACTTATCCATCGCCTCCGCCGCGTCTTTGACGGGTACCACCCTCGCTGCAGATGATCTGCTGCCTGTTTTGGACGTGTCCGCCACAGCTGGGAACAAAGGCAGCAAGATCACGCTGGCGGAGTTTTTTACCAACCGCACGGCCGTGGACTTCACCGCTAATCATCTGCAACTTACACCGAGCACCGCCAACACTTCCATGATCACGGCAAGCGGGTTTTCGCTGACGGGGAACGATGCAACAACGATGATCAATCTAGCCGCGACCTGGAACACCACGGGGACACCGACAGGGATACAGCTGAATATCACGGATACTGCGAGCAATGTCGGCAGCATGTTTCTAGACCTACAGAAAGATGGAGCTACACAACTCTCTATCTGCAAAGATGGTGCAATAAAATGGGGTACTATCGGCAGCTTTGATCGTGTACCGGTGTTTTTCTCCCGGGGGGTCTATGGCGATGTGGCGTGGTATCAGGGCGGAGCCAATAACGTGATCATTAGCAATCCGGTCAATTTTGAAAATGATTCACAGGCATCCCATGGACGGTTGAAGTTTTGAAGTGAAGTGTGCTGACTGAGGGCGGGAAGCGGCTTGATTTGGAGTGCGATGTCTAAAACAAAACACACACCAGCCACTCAGCC
>CAILZI010000024.1 GCA_903838675.1 uncultured Verrucomicrobiota bacterium | reverse complement strand
TGATGAACGTGGATGTCGAGCTGCTCAAAGAGCGTCCGCTGTAAGCCGTCATGCCGTCCTAAATTGACGACAACAAGGTCAATTTCCCTATTCCCCAACTCCTTGATCACAGGTGCAAACTTGATCAGTTCAGAACATGTGCCGAGACAAACAAGAATCTTTGACGGCTCAGAATTGATAATTTTGATCATGATTATAAATAACATTTTGAACATAGACTTATCATGAACAAGTAAGTTTAATGTTATACACAACCGTTGAATATTGGATTTTATAATTTTATCAAATTTGTGATATTTAATACTCATTGCAGTTCCAAGCCGTCTCTCCCACTTCCCCCTGCTTACGAGATATGAGCATCTCCTAAGAGTACCCAAGCCATTCCACGGCCTGAACCACAGTCCTCTCTTTCAGAAGCATCTTTTTAGAAAGAACCATCCACCCAAGGCTGAACTGTTCCTTGCGCTGCAGCCCTCTGCATCCATCAATCCTACCCACCCAATTCCCCTCCCCTGACCATGATCAAACTCACCGGCATCGCAGACGAAGCAGGCGCATCCTTGGATGTGCAAATTCAGGCCCACCAAGAGCTCGGCTGGGACAGCATCGAGTCACGCGTCGTCGAGTTTGACGGCGTGAAGGGAAATCTGCATGAAATTCCGGACGTCGTCTTCGACAAGGTGGTGGCACGCTTGGCCGAGAAAAACATGAAGGTCAGCGGCTTCGGCTCCCTCATCGGCAACTGGGCCAAAAAAATCACCGACGACTTCAGCATCACCGAAGCTGAGATTGGTCGTGCCATCCCGCGCATGCAGCGCCTTGGCGCCAAATTGATCCGCGTCATGAGCTACGCCGTCTGCAAAGACGAAGGCGGCAAAGATCTGGAAGAGCAGTTTGCCCCCGAGCGCATCAAGCGCATGAATGAAGTGAACAAACGCTTCGCCGATGCAGGCCTCACCGTCGTCCATGAAAATTGCATGAACTGGGGCGGCATGAGCCCCACCTATGTGCAGCGCATGGCCGAAGCTGTTCCCGGTATGAAGTGGGTCTTTGACACCGGCAACCCCGTCTTCATCGACGACCGCGACAAACCCGGCCACAAGCAGGACGCCTGGGAAATGTACCAGGCCGTGAAGCCCTTCATGGCACATGTTCACGTTAAAGACGGCATCTGGGACAAGACAAAGAACGACGCCGTCTACACCTTCCCCGGCGAAGGCGAAGGCCAGACCGAGCGCATCATGAAGGATCTCGTTGATACCGGCTACAACGGCTACATCAGCATCGAGCCGCACGTTGCCGTCGTCTTCCACGGCGCAGGTGCTGCAGATGATCTCTCTCCCGAGCAAAAGGCGAAAGAGCAGTACGACAGCTACATCAAATACGGCCGCATGCTGGAAGCGCTCCTGACAAAAGTGGGCGCCAAGCTGAGCTAGAGCTGTTCCAATCAAGAATTCGCCAAGGGGCAGGTGTCGCTTTAAAAGCTGTACCTGCCCTTTTGGCTGTTCAGCGCTTACACCTCAAACACGCCCGTTCCGCCAGCGAGAAACATCTCCCAGTCGCGCACGCGGTGGTGGTTCTTGATGAGATGCGTCACGGGAACCTCACGCGGCACTGCAGGGCGGCGCAGGAGCTTCAGTCCCGCCTCCTCCGGCAGTTTGTTGCCTTTGCGGCTGTTGACTTTGCGATCTGCCAGCACGCAGTTTTCCCAATTGCTGGCACCACCGCGGGAGACCGGAACGATGTGGTCGATGTTGCCCTCATGCGGACGCAGTTTGCGGCCCGTGTACTGGCACATGCCGCCATCGCGTTCCCAGATTGCCTTGGCGCAGAATTTGGGACGGCGCTTCGGCACCTTGTCAAAGCGGGCAAGGACGAGCACCGATGGCACGCGCACCCGGCCGTGAACGGTCCCAATGCTGTTGTCACCTTCGCGCACCTCAAGCTTCAGCCAGTCCTCCCATGTCACAGGTCGCATGTCTCCGGCTTCGTGGATGTCGAGTGCGGTCGCATTGCCCGCCGCCATCATGCTAAAGGACTCCATGGGCGTTTTAGAGTCGATGGCCTGCCAGTGCCGATTCAGCACCAGTACGGTCGTTTTGGTCAACGTTTCATTCATGCACAGCTCCTAAGTTGGAATTTCGGCACGAAGGAACTCACACTCGGGGTGATCGTTCCTTGATGTTGGACGGCTATGCTGGCGAGTCTTGGCCATTTGCCAAGTGCCAAGATCGTTCCCCCCCCTCAAACAGCCCAAAATGCCGCCGGGTTGCCCCGGCGGCACAGGTCATTTGGCCAAAAACATCTCCCAGTCCCGCACCTGATGCGTGTTGCGGATCAGGTGGGTTACGGGCAGTTCGCGTGGCACAGCGGGCTTTCGCAGCAGCTTCAAACCGGCCTCTTCAGGCAGCATGTTGCCTTTGCGGCTGTTGACCCGCTTGTCCGCGAGGACGCAGTTGTCCCAGGACGTGGGCCCGCCACGGGAGAGCGGCACGACGTGGTCGATGTTCCCTTCGTGCGGACGCAGCTTGCGTCCGGTGTACTGGCACAGGCCGCCGTCACGCTCCCAGATGCCGCGCACGCCAAACTTGGGCCGTTTCTTCGGCACTCTGTCATAACGGGCCAGCACCAGCACGGACGGCACCCGCACCGGACCGTTGACGGTGCCGATGGCGTTGTCGCCTTCACGCACCGGGAGGCCCAGCCATTCCTTCCATGTCACCGGACGAATGTTTCCGTCCGCTTCGATGTCGAGCGCTGTAGCCGCGCCGGTGGCGATCATGCTGAAGGCCTCCAACGGCGTTTTCACGGCGATGGCCTGCCAGTTGCGGTTGAGCACCAGGACGGTGGATTTGGTGAGGAGGTCATTCATACCTTTTTTGAAGTTCATTTTTCAATCTTCTGCTTTCTCTCCAGCTGGACACATCTTGACGATGCGTGGCTCAAACTTGCCGAGGACTTCGACAAGATCCTGCTGCGCGGCCATGACGCTGTGGATGTCTTTGTAAACACCCGGCACTTCATCAAGACCGGCGCTGAGAAGCTCGACACCGGCGGCGGCGAGCTCTCTCTTCACGTTGCCCCAGGCGAAGCTCTGCAGCGCCTTGCTGCGGCTCATCACACGACCTGCGCCGTGCGATGCGCTGTGGAGTGACTCAGGGTTCCCCTTGCCACGCACCACAAAGCCAGGCGTCGCCATCGAGCCAGGGATCACACCCAGCACGCCTGCACCGGCAGGCGTCGCACCTTTGCGGTGTACGATGACTTCGCGGGATTCGCCGTTCACCACATGCGTTTCCTTCCATGCGAAGTTGTGGTGGTTCTCGATGTCGAGCATGACATGAGCACCCACCTTCTTCGCGATGTGCTTGTGGATAAGAGCATGGTTCGCCGCTGCGTAGCGGCCCATGAGGTTCATGGCCGCCCAGTATTCCTGACCGGCTTCCTCCTCAAAGTTGAGCCACGCGAGGTGCTTCATCTCGTTCGGCAAATCGTAGCGTCGATCCATGGCGATGCGGCTGTAGTGCTGGCACACCTG
>CAILZI010000023.1 GCA_903838675.1 uncultured Verrucomicrobiota bacterium | reverse complement strand
TCGCAATCCCGACGCCTCCATGCGCCGGGAGTTGTTCGCCCTTCATCTCCCCAACCCTGATCGGGTGCAGGCGGATTACGCGGATCTCGCCGCCCTTTCACGCGGTCTCAGCGGCGGGGACATCCTGAATGTGTGCGTGAACGCGATCCATGCGGGGAGTGTAGATGCGAATCCGGCGAAGTGGGAGATCACGCAGGGGATGTTGGAGCGGGAGATTGCCAAGGTGAAGAAGGCGAAGGCGGAGCACTCGGGCGAGAAGGGAAATAGCCGCAGGAGGATTGGGTTTCAGCCGGGGTGATCGGCGGAGAAATTGCTTTTGAGGGGGCTGGGTCGGGTTGGCCCTGGACGTAGCGCGGGGACGGGGTGTGAGGGGTCTGACTGCTCCGGTGCCATCCGCAGAAATTTGCCCCTGCGGCGTGGGCTATCGCCACACCCATCTTATATTGACACTTGGTTGGCGATACGGGGAACTCAATGTTCGTTGCGCAGGCGGCTTCTCTCTTCATCTTGTCAGCTACCCACTTACCCCATGCTCGCTCGATACCTCATTTCGTTGCTCCTGAGCCTCGGCATTGTTTGCAGCTTCCTCGTCAGGCTGCCCTTTGCTACCAACTCGCAGGTGACTGCGGGAACCGCGTTTGAGGAAACTTGGACGGCGGACTTCACGCTGCCTACGGCTACGCAGAAGGGCTATTACCTGATTGATGGCAAGCTGAAAGACTACCTGGAAAAGGGCCTGAGGTTTGTCGGTACGGGCGCTGTGAGAGTCCGCTCTGCCACCTTCAAGCTCAACCCGAAGCGGGTCAGCGTGGGTTCCGGTAGATCCCCTGCCACAGCACCGGGCGCGAGCTTGGTCGCGCAAGTGGACTGGGAAGTCCCAGCAGAGGCTGCCGATGGCGAGACGGGAGCCATCCACATTGAGTTTCCCCCATTTGCGGACGTCCAGCGAGTCAACGCGCACTTTTACAGTGAGCGCACTCAGAAGACGGGGGAGGAATGGGTCTTCCGCGAAGTGACGGCCTACCGGGGCGATACCTCGCTGGCGCTGGGGCGGTATCGTTTTGTGTCCGTCGCGGGCTTGTCCATCGTGTTCTTATTTCATAGTATCTGGTGGTTGTTCATGATCGTCAGAGAACGCCGTGCGCGGCTCGCGGCCATGGGCGCACTGTCTGGAAATCGCCCAGGGCGCGCCTTCTGGCCCAGCCCCACGGGCGCGTGGTGGGGGTGGACGATTACCCTGGTGCTGATCAATGCCATCGGCGCTCTCTTCGCCGGCATCAGCATCAGCAGGGACTTTATGAGTCTGGCCATTGTCACGGTACTGATGACGATGCAGGTCATCAGCGTCGTGGTGGGGGTGGTGGTGGTCTTGATGGCTAGGGCCAAAGAAGACACCGCTACAACCAACGACAACAGGCTCGTGACAGGACACTGGATGAAGGAGAGTCCGGCAAGTAAGCCGCTGAGAGCTGGCGGCAAAACGCCTGGCCAGGATCAGGTCATCGCCATGCTGCGCGTGCCGTTCACTCTGCGCCGTCATGAGGCAGTTGGATCATGGCAGTCGGCGCAGGAATTGATGGCGGACGAGGAGGTGCTGGAGCTTTTCACCGCGCTGGCGCAGGCCGCGGGTGCGGGTGTGGAGCCTCAGGTTCGCCTAGTAGGCCACGGCGAGGGCTACCAGATTCATTTCGAGCGAAAAATCAGCGAGGAGGTGCGGATCAAAGGCAGCATGAGCCTATGGTTTGATGATTTATTTACCAAACCGCTCTTGGAGGTCAGCAGTAACTTCTGTCTCCTTCACCAAGCGAACGAAGCACTGCGCGATGGTCTCGCAGTGCGGGCCCTTGTTGGGCTGACGGGTTTGGAGCTTTTGGCTGGCGGCGTGGCGGTCTATTACCACGCGGAACTCTTGCCGAGCTTGTTAGCGCTGTTCATCATCGGGATGGTGGTGAAACTCGTGGGCTTGATTGTCTGGCATAACAAGCGCCTACGCGCACGGCGCGCTGAGGCCACGCGCATGATGACCGAGAGCTACCAGAAGCCGGACGCGCCCGGTGCCGAAGAATTTCGCCAGTTTGCCGAGGGCGTTTTTCACACGCTGCGTGAAACCAAGGGTGTGAGCGTGGGGGAGGTGGCGCTGGAAAGTTCCTTCTCGTTTACGTCCCGCCCTTCTTGGCTGAAGGGCATTGATGCTGAGCTGCAGCCGCTGGGCAGTTGGATGCGGAACGAGTTCCAGAAACGGCAGATGGGGCACCACTGATGGAGTGCGCTGAATGGCCCCTGACTCTTTTCCCCTCACGTAATTTAGCCTGATCAATTTTTGAAAATCTACTGCGACGTGCCGCAAGCCCATATTGCTTGCTTTTGGCTTGTTTTGAAAGACCTCGAGTATGCCCCCAAACAGTCCGTCTTTCAAAAATGCGCCCGCCTTGCTACTGCGGGCTTTCGCACCATCATGCGACGACTTTCATGAATAGGTCAGGCTATCAGCCACTTTGGGGTGAATACCCCATTGCAATAGGCATGCTGATTTTGGAAAATGCATTCTCTCCTATGAAAACGAACAAAAGCACCCAGCCCGCCAACAGTCGGACAAGCGCAAAAGTTCCCCAAAAGGCCAAAGTCTCACAGAGAGTCAAGACATCCCCAAGTGTCAAAAACTCTCCAGGCCCCAAGGCGAAGCCCCGGACCAATGGTGTGCAGAACCCCAACGCTTTGCTGCCGGGAACCGTTGCACCTCAGGACGATGCAACGCAGCCTGTGACACACTTGGCGGACGCGATTCGTGCCAGAGCCTACTTGAATTATCAGAAGCGTGGATCTGAAGACGGCTATCATACGGATGACTGGCTGCGCGCTGAAGCAGAACTGATCGCTGAGCAGCAACTTGTACGCGCATGAGTGGATCTTGTTCGTGCATGAACGAATCTTGTTCAAGCTTGATGTCTCTCATATGACGGGCCATTACTTTAGTTCTCAGGCGCTTCACGGAAATTCACGTCAATGGAAACCAACCGGCCATGGACAAGCAATCAGCATTGAGAGCACTTCATGTGATTGATTCGGTGATTTACAGCACTGATCGCAAGGAATTGTGCAATGGTGAATTCGCTGAACTTCAAAGTGCATGCGCAAGCTTGATGTGCAGTGTCAAGAACAATGCATTTGCAGCGGAGAAGGCAGCTTGGATGGTCGAAGTTATACAGGCTGCTTTAATTGGAAAACGCTCCAATCTTTGCAGCAGCAGAGAAGCCATTTTGGATTGCGGAACATCGCTTGCATTGCTCATCGAGGGGCTGCCTGGCTCCGTTCAGTACGCTGGCAACTTCACCGTATCCTGAAGGGAACACCATGAACATCCGCCATCCCAACACCAATTGCCCAATGAAATGCACATTTCGCAACGGTGTCGAGTGCGTATGCAATCTCATCGCCGTGTCCGGAGAAAACTCACCCATCTCTTATGGGCTGCGCATCGGTCTCGGAAATTTTTATGGCAGCCGGACCATTCCGCCGTGCGTGCACGGCCCCCTGGGCGCCTCCTACTGGTCCGTTGGCGTTGATTCAGGAAACTCGCTACAGCCAAAAATGCCTGCCGTCTTCGCTGAAGCGGAGGGATAGGTGCACACCCCATCGAGACAGTGCTCTCTTGGACCTATTTGCTGGCAGAGCCTTTTTGACTGGACTGGCATGGGCGCTTTACACCATCTCAAAAAATCCTGAAATCGAAGATCAGGCATTCTGACCTAGCTGCCATCATCGCGGAGGTCGTTATCGCGCTTATGTTAACAAAATTCGCCGCCGTGGGGGCGGTTTTTGCCTTTGGCCAATCGCAGGAACTTACGCAAGCCGTTGGCCATGGCCTGACTCCGAGAATGGTTTGGTAGGTATATACCCCATTGCATCACCGTCCACGTCTCCATACTTGAAGCCCATAGGCCAGCGGTGGCTGTTGATACAACCTCCCTGAAATGCTCATGAACGCATCACCTAAATCGTCGGCTAAAGATCTGACTGTGCCCAATGGCCTGCGCAAACTGCTTAGCCTGAACGGTACAGAATCATAAACACATCAGGTTTTAGCCCTCGCCGCAGATATTTACCTCACATTGTGATGACGTTTACATTGAGCAGGCCATGGCCTTTGGCGCGTCGGGTTACCTCATCAAACAAACCGACACGCTTGGGCTGCCGGACGCGCCCACCGAGGTTCACCAAGGCCACGATTTCATCAAGCCCATCCAACACACCACCGTGCAAATTCCATGAAAAAAACTAGCGCCAGACACAACGGCTACAAACGAGCAGCCGTTGCCACTCAGTTGCCCAAGTGCCCCACCGGCATCCAGGGTCTGGATGAAATCACCGGCGGCGGCCTGCCGCGAGGAAGGCCCACACTGGTCTGCGGCGGCGCGGGCTGCGGCAAGACACTGCTGGCCGCCGAATTTCTCGTGCGCGGTGCGGTGGAGTTCGATGAGCCAGGCGTGCTCATGGCATTCGAGGAAACGGAAAAGGAGCTGAAGGCCAATGTTGCTTCACTCGGCTTTGATCTGGAGGGGCTGGTCCGCCGTGGCAAAGTCGTGGTGGATTACGTCCACATCGAACGCAGTGAATTTCAGGAGAGCGGCGAGTATGATTTGGAGGGGATTTTTGTCCGCCTCGCTCACGCCATTGATTCAATTGGGGCCAAACGTGTCGTGCTGGACACGCTGGAGGTGCTGTTCGCTAGCCTGCCCAACGAGGCCGTCCTGCGCAGCGAACTGCGCCGGCTGTTTCGCTGGCTCAAGGACAAGGGCGTGACCGCCGTCATCACCGCTGAGCGCGGGCGCGAACAACTAACGCGCCACGGCCTGGAGGAGTATGTGTCCGACTGCGTCATCGTACTGGATCATCGGGTGAATGATCAGATCGCCACGCGGCATCTGCGCGTGGTGAAATATCGTGGGGCCATGCACGGCACCAACGAGTTTCCCTTTCTCATCGGAGACGATGGCATCGGCGTGCTGCCCATCACCTCGCTGTCGTTGAACCACAAGGCGTCGAGCGAGCGCATCGCCACCGGCATTCCACGGCTCGATGCGATGCTGGGTGGGAAGGGTTTTTTTCGTGGCAGCAGCATTCTGATCACCGGCACGCCCGGCACCGGCAAGACCATCATCTCCTGCAACTTTGCGCAGGCAGCCGCACGGCGCGGCGAGCGCGTGCTCTACTTCTCATTCGAGGAATCACCCGATCAGATCATGCGCAACATGCACTCCATCGGTCTACGACTGGAACCGCTGGTGCAGAAAGGCCTGCTGCGATTTCATTCGGCGCGGCCCTC
Organism: uncultured Verrucomicrobiota bacterium; assembly: GCA_903838675.1. GTDB lineage: Bacteria > Verrucomicrobiota > Verrucomicrobiia > Verrucomicrobiales > Verrucomicrobiaceae > Prosthecobacter. The sequence goes on along the minus strand of CAILZI010000023.1, from coordinate 25,012 downwards.
GCTCTACGGCCTCGAAATGCATCTGGCCACGATGTTCAAGGAGATCGCCGCGTTCAAACCACATGTTGTCATCATTGACCCCATCACCAGCCTGATGGACTCCGGTTCCGACTCCGAGGGCAAGGCGATGGTGACGCGGCTGATTGATTATCTAAAGGCCGGGCAAGTCACCTCCTTGTTCACCAGCCTGACACAGGGCGGACATGCGCTGGCGCAAAGCGAGGCCGCCATGTCCTCGCTCATGGACTCCTGGGTCTTGTTGCAGGACTATGAGGGCAACGGTGAGCGCAATCGCGTGCTCTACGTGCTGAAGGCGCGAGGCATGAAGCATTCGAACCAGATCCGCGAGTTCCTGATTTCGGACCGGGGCATTGATGTCGTGGACGCCTACATCGGTGCCAGTGGTGTGTTGACCGGTTCGGCCCGCGCGGCGCAAAACGCGCTGGAAAAAGCCGCCGTGCTGGAGGGCCAGCAGGAGGCCGCGCAGCTCAAGCGCGAAGTTGAACGCAAACGCAAAGCGCTTGAACGCCAGATCAGCGATCTGCGTTCCGATTATGAAGGCGAAGCGCTGGAACTGCGGCGCATTGCTGAACAGGTGGGCACACGTACGCTCATGCTCACTACGGAGCGCACGGCCTCCGGCATCCTGCGCCAGGCGGATGCCAAGGTGGTTGTCAGTCCGCAGAGCAAACCCAAGGCAGGCAAGAAAAACGGATGAAACCCTCTCCTAAACCTGTGACGACCAAAAAATCAGCCGCGCCAAGCCGTCCGCCAAAAAGGCCCCCTGCTCCCCTGCCTGCGGGTCCGTACATCCTGCGATTGTTTGTAGCAGGGGCCACTGCACGCGCGCAAAAGGCTGTCTTGCGCGTCCGTGAACTGTGTGAAGCGGAACTGAAAGACAACTGCACACTGGAGGTGATTGATATTTATCAGCAGCCTGCGCTGGCGCGCACCAACCAGATCGTCGCCACGCCGACGCTCATCATCGAACTGCCCAAACCAGCGCGCCGTTTTATCGGCAATCTAACCAACATTACCGGCCTCGTCGTCGGATTGAACTTGAGCACCAAGGTTAAAATCGCCTTATGAAAGCTGCCATCACTAAAATCCTCACCGAAGAGCTCGCCGCAATACGCCTGCGTCTGAATGAGGCGGAGGAAACACTGCGAGCCATCCGTGATGGCGAAGTGGATGCAGTGATGGGAACCGGAAAAAAGGGGGGGCAGGTTTTCACGCTGGCAGGTGCCGAGCACGCCTACCGGATGCTGATTGAAGCCATGCATGAAGGCGCGCTGACGCTGACGACGGATATTATTATTCTATACGCCAATCAATGCTTCGCCCGCATGGTCAAATGTCGGCTGGAGCAGGTGGCGGGCGGCTCCTTTCACCGCTTTCTGTCCGCTGCCGATGCGGACGCTCTCCGTGTTCATTTAAAACAGGCCACGCGATCTGGCGTTAAAATCCAACTGCTGCTGCATGCGTGTGACGGCTCCAAAATGCCGGTTCAAATTTCCATTCGCTCGCTGGCCAAAAAAGGTGCCAAAAAAGTGATCATCGGCATGGTGGTAACGGACCTGACCGAGTTACGGCGTACAGAGGAAATGCTGCGTGCCTTGACTCACCACGTCGTGAAGGTGCAAGAGGCCGAGCGCGGCCAGGTGGCGCTGGAACTGCACGACAACATCACCCAGCTTCTCTGCGCCATCCTTGTGCGCAGCCAGACACTGGCGGACCAGCTCTCCACGCACGACGGACCGGCGCAGCAAGAGGCGCTGAAACTTCGCGCTCTGCTCGGCCATACCGCCGAAGAAGTGGAGTGCATCACGCGCAATCTGCGGCCTGGGGTCTTGGAACTCCTGGGATTAGACGCCGTTCTGCGTACCACCAGCGCCGAGTTTACGGCGCGAACCGGCGTGGTCATCACACTGACAGGTGTGGCATTGACCGCACGGCTGCCCGCTGACACCGAGCTGGCGTTGTACCGCATTTTTCAAGAGGCGCTGAAAAACGTTGAGAAACACGCCCGCGCCCGGCAGGTGAGCGTGCATCTGGCTCAGCAGGGCAACACCGCGCAACTGTTGATCAAAGACGACGGCGTCGGCTTCAACTCGGAGCGTCAACCGTCAAAAGGCAAAGGCAGCCACCGCCTGGGTTTACTCGGCATGCGCGAGCGGGCCGCCTATGTGGGCGGCACCCTCACCATCAAATCCTTACGCCGCAGTGGCACTGAAATCGAGGTGAGGGTTCTCCTCTCTCCAGCCAACCCCACTATAAACTGAAACGACTTATTGAATCCAATCACCGGCCTCCGCCGAGTATGGAGCTGACATGCCCGATCCGAGTGATTGCAGTCGCGTGCCGATGTGTTCCGCTCCGTGCAAGGGAATCTCTTTCCGTGCGCGTCTGTGACCTTGGGTAGGCGCCCCACCAAGCAAATTCCATGCAAACGCGAATTTGTGCTTTCCACTTTTTTCACCGTGCTCGTTGGTGAAATGATTCAAAATCAATGCTTTGGAGTTTCCGCGTGGTGTAAAGTTGGTGGGTGGCTCGCACGAATCGCTGCAACCACAAGCGCCGCCAGTCGCTCCACGTTTTCCATGGTGATCTGATCGGGACCGAATCGAAACACGCGCCAGCCGGCCAACCCGGCCTCCATGTATTTTTCCAGATCGGCATTGAACCCAGCCGCTCTGTTGTGGCGGCCGTTGACCCAGATGCCGCCCTCGATCTCAATCAGCACACGGGCTTCCATTTGCGCAAAATCGGCCCTCCAACGCCGCTCGTGATGGAAGCGGTATTCTCTCTCCAAGTCCGGCCCCTTGACGTGTTCCCAGAGCATCAGGAAGCGTTCTTCGAGTCGAGAGGGAGATTTTGGAGCACGGTAGCGCAGGCGAGTCATGGCCTGCGTGGCGAGTCAATTCGACATGAGATGAAAGTGGATTGACTTGTGGTGAGTGTGTAGTAACTACTACACACATGCCGAAGCCGCTCACATTTGGTCAGTTCCTCCGCGAGTCTCGCGAGTCCAAGGTCGCCACCGACCGGGGGTTCTCACTGCGCAAGGTTGCCGAGCGGGTAGGCATTGAACCATCCTACCTCAGCAAGATCGAGCGCGATGAACAGCCGCCGCCAGGTGAGGCGGTGATCCGGCAACTGGCCGTCGAACTCTCCGAGGACCCCGATGTCTTGCTGGCCCTGGCGGGGAAGGTTTCCTCCGATCTACTGGCGACCATCCGCTCCCGCCCGCGCCTTTTTGCCGACCTGATCAGACAACTCAAGAGCATGCCAGACCATGCCGTCCTCCGCCTCGTGCGCGAGGTGCGGGATGGAAGCTGGTAAACATTCCAACCCAACCAAACATCATGATTGAAATCCACCAAGACGTGCTTCGTTTTTCGTTCCCCGCCATCGCTGCCGAAATCGAGACTCTGCTCGATGCTCACGTGGCAACCGTTCTGCCCTCCTTCATCGCGGAAGACCGCGAGAAGGTGATCGAGCAGGTCCTTGTCACCAACCGTGCTCTCGGCAGTTCACCCGATTATCAGGAGAATGTTCGCAACGTTGTTCTGGGACTCAGCAATGAGGACATTGAAAGAGCATTGCGCAAGCATGTGCGGCGCGAGACGGAATCCTACGGCTACAACAAGCCGGGTCGCGTGGAGATTGATTTTCAGCGCACCTTGCGCATTCCCGACGACGGACAGACGTATCATCTTCCACCTGGCCTTGGCCGGTTCCCTCTGCGGCATGTGGATGACTTTGCTGACAGGGTCCCATCGGAATGGCTGAAGCGCGGAGGAGTGATGATGCCGATGTATCAAGCCGAGGCGCTTTGGTTGAATTTCAGGGGCGAGTATCCTTTTGCGATCAAGATCGCAGCGGGGAAGATGAACGCGGTGAGCGGTGAATCCTGGAAGGAGGGGCTCAACCGCGAACCGCAGGATTACGTTGTGACACCCGAACAGCCCTGGCTGGATGGGTTTGCCGTGGAGAAGGGAGTGATTCGGCAGTTTGTGGCGATGCCGCTGGGAGCAGGGTACTCTGTGGAAGAGCAGCTTTCCGGTAAAGCTGAGTTTGGCGGCGTGCAGTTTCAGGCGACCCCAATGAAAGCGCGCAAGTATTTTGAATCCGAGCTGCGCCCGATGCTGCCCAAGCACCTAGCCGACATCTTGGGTGAACTGATTCCCGCCTGGAGGCAGGAACGACAGGGAGTTTACTCAATGTGTTGCGAGAGTGCGGACATGGGTCTCGGTGCCGGCGGTCGGATGAGGCAGGAGATCTTCGAAGATCCTTATGCTCCAGAGGACTGGGACATGGAGCAGACCAGTCGGTGCTTTGTGCATCTGTGTGACGCTCTGCTGTGGCGTGAAATCACCGGCGAGAATCCGCCGCAGACACCCGTCACAGCGCGGGAATACCAAAGGGCAGGACTGCCATGGTTTGATTTCTACCGCGATGACCTTGCCGTGCTGGAAGGTTCCAAGACGCTCGCGGGTATCAAGAGCGTGAACACGATTTCTAAAGCGAAGGGCGACAAGGCCTTGAAGGGCAATGATTCAGTTGAGGTCACGTCCGTCATTTCTTGCAGCCCCAAAAAGAAGACGGTCAAGGAGTGGGCTGGCGAATGAGCAGACGCATCTCTTCATCCGCAGATTTCTGCTCCAACGCGAGCATGCGTGCCTCCAGGCTCTTGAGCACGGCATTCCTGGTGGCGAAGTAGTCGCCCACCCAGCGCTCGATGGGGATGCACAAGGCGAGAACGATCCATGCGATGCCGAGGGCAAGCGCCCAGGCGATGATGTCTGCGGGTGTCATAAGGGGATTCGGGTTTTGGTTTGGGTTTGATTGAGTTACAGCAGCTTCATCTGGTCGGGATCATCGACCTGGCTCTCGATTTCGTCAGTGATCGTTTTGCTGATCGAGCACTTCACCTTGAGCTTGGCGGGAGCGCCGTTCTGCACGCTGATGCGCAGACCAATGGCGAACTTGCCGTCATCGTCAGCGGAGTCTTTTGCCTCGCGCCAGTGCGTGGCGAGGAGTTCGCGGACGTGGTCGAGGGCTTGGTTTTGGAGGGGTTGATCGGTTTCCATGGTGGTGTGTGGGGTGTTTAGTTTTCGAGTTCCTGAATGATGCGGGTGACCATGCTGAGGTCGCGCACGAGCGTTTCCTTCTGCTCGCGGGTGGCGCGTTTGAGCCAGCCGTTTTCCTTCATCTGCGACCACCAGGCATTGAGGCGGTTGAGGAAGGGGATGTGATTGAGGCGGCCACGGTCAGCCGGATCGAGCGTCATCTCCTCTTGGGTGAGCAGTCTGCCGGCGGTGATGCTCTTGCGCAGGCGGCGCGTGGGCACCGCAGCGAGTTCCGCATCGGCTTCATCAAGGGCAATCTGCAGCCAGCGTTTCTGTTCCTCCCCGTCGAGTTTGGCCACCGCCTTGTGGTGTTCCCAGGAGAGTTGCTCGTTGCGCAACGAGGAAGGCACGCGCCGGGCCACGTAGGCGTAGGTGATGAGGGTGCTGCGGTCCAGGCCGGTGAGCCGCAATGCCTCGTTGTAGATTTCGGCGGAGACGCGGCGAGGGCCGATGGATTCGTTTTCAAAGCCGGGGAGACGTTGCTGGCCACGGAAGTGGTCCTCACCATACACGAGCCAGTCGCCGATGACGAAGGCGGCGCTGGACATCGCAGCACCGAAGCGGGCGGCCATGTCCTGCCATTCCTCAAAGCTCAGCTCGGCGGAGATGTGCAGGCCGGTGCGGGTAAGGGTGATTTTCGAATCGGTGCGGGCGGGTTTCATGGGTGAGTCTGGAGATGGTTCATGCGGGCCTTGCGGTAGCTTTGACGGGCGAGCAGCGAGCGCATGGCGCGACTGGGCTTCAGATTGAGGGACTGCGTCAACTCCACGCAGCGCTTGGAGACGGCCGCGCGGGTGACGTCGTGGCGTTTGGCGATCTCAGTCATCGAATCGCCGTCGTAGGCGAGACCAGTGACAAGGGCGAGGCAGTCGAGCGAGAGACGGGCATTGCTCTGGCTAACCATCTCGCCCACCAGGCGGCGAAGCAGGTCGTGAAGCCCTTCTACATCCGCAACTTGCGGACTGCCGGAACATGGCTGGGCGGAAGGGTATTCCTGGATAGCGAGGTCATCGCTGGAAGGTTCTTCGAGGTGATCCTCGCAGCGGGCACGGGAGGATTCGGCGGCGTCCTTGGCGGCACCGCCGGAGCCGCAAGGGAGATAGGCTTTGTCCAATCCCATCTCCTTGACCCTGCGGCGTTCTTTGGGCGGCAGAGAACTAATCCACTCCGTGTATTCGTGGCGGTATTTGTCGTCGCGTTCCCGCTGCCTCGCTGCGTAGGAGGAGCTGATCGAAAGGTCATCATCGTCGTTGTGCATCGTGATGGCTGCTTTCATTTCTCGCCCCAGTGGGAGCATGACCCCGCCTCGACCTCGATGGGCACCTGCGGGAACAGGGCGGCCATCGCCTCGACCATGATCGCTTGGACCAGATCGCGGACTTCGTTTGCCAATGCCTCGGGAGCTTCCACGAGCACTTCGTCATGCACGGTGGAGATGAGCTGGGCTTCAGCGGGCAACTGCTGTGCAATGAGCACCAGCGCCTGCTTCATGCCATCGCCGCAACCGCCTTGAACGGGAGTGTTCACTAGTGCGGTGAAGCTCTCCCATTCCGAAGCGGTTTCCGGCATGAGTCTGCGCCTGCCCATCACGGTTCTCACTTCACGGGCACCCGCGTCAGCCTTGTTGCGGCTCTCACCGTGCCACTGGCGCAGATGGCCGTAGGTGCGGAAGAACTGCCGGCGGATCTGCTCAGCTTGCTCCAGCTCCAGTTGCACGCCGTAGCTCGATGCGGCGTAGCGCAAGAGGCCCGGAGCACTCTGACCATAGAGCAAACCGAAATTCGCCGATTTGGAAATCTGCCGGTCCTGTTTGGTGACTTCATCCAGAGGCTTGTTCAAGACCTCGGAAGCGGTCTGCTTGTGCAGGTCCACTCCGTTCTTGTAGGCCTCAATCATCCTCGTTTCGCCAGCGATCACCGCAGCCGCACGCAGTTCGATCTGCGAGTAGTCAGCGACAATGAGGCGGTGGCCGGGGCAGGGGATGAAGCAGGAGCGCAGCTCACCGCGGCCGATGTTTTGCAGGTTGGGATCCTTGGATGAGAACCGACCCGTGGCAGTGCCGGTTGGATCGAAGCGCCCATGGATGCGCCCGTCCTGCTTCACACACTCCAGCAACGATGCCGCCTGCTGGGCGAGCTTTTCCGCACCACGAAATTCAAGGATCAGCGGGATGATCTCGCCGTCGTCCGCAGCCTTGAGCGTTTCCTCGTTGGTGTTTTCCAATTCGATGCCGGACGCCTTGAGCGCTTCAAGCAGTTGCTGTGGACTGCCGGGGTTGAGCTTCGGCAGGTTGAGCTTCTGACGCAGCAGACCGGCGTGTTCAGCGGCCGAGGATCGTGCTTTCGCTTCGATCTCGCGCAGCTTGTCCTGATCCACCGCAATGCCAGCGTGCTCCATCTCCACGATGACCGGCACGAGCTGCATCTCCAGCTTGGTTACGGCTTCGAGACCGTCATGATCCAGTTCGCCCCAGAGCTTGTTGGTCAAGGCGTGCAGATGCAGCACATCACGCGCGGCATAAGCGAGCTGGTCTTCCGTGAGGAACATCGAACCCCAGTCGGAGCGACTGTGATCAGGGGCGGGAGCGATGTTGAGGTAACGCTCCAGGCAGCGGTCCAGGTCGTTGCCAGGCTTGGTGCCGGCACTGAGCAGGCGAGCGCCCACCAGCGTGCAGAACACCTTGCTGGCACGCAGCCCACATTTCACGCGCAGCCAGAGCAGATCGAACTTCGCGTTGTGGGCGATGATTTCGACGGCTTCGAGCGAGGTCTTCAGCTTACCGAGATCGTAGCCGATGGCACGCAGGTCCAGAATCCACGGGTCTTGCCCTTCCACGCACAGCGACAGCAGACGAATGTCACCCGCCCAAGGGTCGAGCCCATCGCCCTTGCGCGGCCCATAGGTTTCCAGATCGAGCGCCACGGAGCCAGAGGAACGGATCGCTTCTGCGAGTGCTGGCAGATCGGACGCGGAGGTGATGACCCGACCGATGGGCATATCGGCCATTCCGGGCATTCCCTCCTCTCCGGCTGTACTGTACTCTTTTTTATTATCTCTATTTTCCTTTTTATGAGGGTATTTATTTTCTCCTGTGTCTGGCAGAGCTACGAAATGCCTGAAATGCCCCATATGCCCATCCAAGGTGGTTGAAGGCGGGGTTTGAGTGGGTCCAAAGGCGGCAAAGAAATCGCCGAGCACGTTGGAGCGTGCGCTGTTCCGCTTGGTGAACTGGAAGCGGTGCTGCTGGCTCTTGTCGGCGTGATCGTCAATCAGCAGCAGGATGCCGTCGAGCTCACGGTCCTTGAACTGGCGCAGGTCTTTGCCGAGCCGGTGCTTGGTTCCTTTCTCGGCCAGGTCGCCGAACCACGAAAAGGCCTCGGTCTCGGCATTGCTCTCGATGATCTCATAAATTTGCGCCTTGCCGATCCACTTGTCGGGGTGGGCGGCGTAGCCAATGACGAAGAGCATGCGCATGGCTTCGGTCTGGCGGTCGGCGGGCAGTCCTCCGTCGTCGGCGTGCGGTTCGCAGGGATCGCCCAGATGATGAAAGCCGAGCACACCGCCGAGCACGGTGGCCCATTCAGGAAAACTATTGAACGGGCGTTTGCCGGCGGGACAACCCGCCTCCACCCACAGGGCCACCAGCGAGTGGATTGCCGAAAGGATGTCCTGGCGGTGTTGGCGTACCCAGTCGTGCAGTTCCGGGTTGGGGAACTCGCGCCCATTGGAGTTGTCCTCGGGGAACTCCAGCGTGATGCGGCGTGTGCGAGGCTCCACATCGGGACGGAAGGTGAGGCCGATGTTGGCGGAGATTGAGAACTCGATCTCGTTGGGCAGGGTGAGGTCGGAGCGTGCGTCAGTGCTGCCGAGGTTGCGTGCGCCGAAGGTCTTGCTGGTGATCGCGCCGATGAAGGCCGCATCCTGAATGTGACCTTGGCAGTTGGCGAAATGCAGCATGCGTCGGCCGCTCATGAGCGCGGCGGTGATGCGCTTGCGGGTTTCCTCCGACTCGCGTTCCAGCGGCGCGTCCTCGATGCTGCGGCCTTCATAGACGATCTGCGTCACGCCCGCGAGGTAGTCCTTGCCCGCGCGGGGGCGGTTGCCGGAGAAGTGCCAAAGCGGAAAGCGTCCGTCCCAGCCCATGAGTCCACGGCAATAAGGCGTGATCAGGCGGGCGATGGCATGCACGAGACTTTGCTGGTCGCGAAATCCGAAGCCGAGGTGAGCCTGCTTAATCCAGTCAAAGGCTTCTTCCCGCGACATGCGTCGGAGTTCCGGGGCCGCCGGATCGGTGTATATGCGGAAGCGTGCGTCATAGCCCGGCTTTGGATGAGCGATCTCGCCGCCGGGTAGCCGGATCGGGAGCGGAAAATCGAGGATGCGGATGATCTCGGGGAGCTTGCGGCGGAGCTGCGGAGCGGCCAGCAGACCGGCAGCGCATTCTCGACTCATGGTGCGGGCTGAAAACACCGGCTGTCCGCTGTCACGGTCCAGTTGTACGATGCCCGTCTGCACATGATCCTCGATGGACGTGCGTGCTTCGATGGGTTCGACCATCTGAAAGCCGAGCGACTGGGCTTGCTCGGAGAAGCGCAGCAGTCGCACTGCGACGACGCGGTCGGCTTTGTTGAACCAAACCTCCTTGGGTGAGATGACTTCCGCAACCTCGCTGGCAAACTCGCTGTCCTCGCGATCCATTGCAGGTAGTGGAATGCGCGGGCGACCTTCACGATCCTTCTGGCCGTCTTTCCACACTCGCTGTTCGCGGCAATACTCATCGACGATGCCGGACTGCTGCGCTTCAAACCATTCCACCACCTCCTTCACCGTGCGCTCGGCGCAGTGCGCGTGCAGGCATTTGAAACCAGGTGGTTCGGAGGCAAAGATGGCCGTGTCAGTGCCGATGCCATCGCACTGTTTAGAATGATCATGATCCCACGGACAGCGCACCGCCCACTTGTTGTCTTCTGGGTCGATGCAGTCTCCCAAGCGACCTGCGCGGCGGAACAGGGCCACGATGTCCAGTGTGGCGAGATCGCCGTTGAAGGCTGACCACCAAGCGGATTCCTTTTTCGGTCGACCGCGCTTGGCTGCTTCGGGAGTTTCAAAACCGAACCAGTGGCGCAACTGCTGCCAGCTTACCTCAGGGATTGGACCGGTGATTTCCCAGGTGTAGCGGTGGCCGCTTTTGTGGACGGATGGGCTCAGCACGATGTTGAGGCCATCGAAGTACAACTCAGCACTCACCTTGTCATTGATCTGACAGGTGATGGCTTTCTTGGCCTTGAGCACCGACTCAGGCAGATCGCGACAGATGAACGACAGGTGGGCACCACCACCCGTGCGCTCGCGGGGCGCATGATCGAGTTCGGGTTTCGTTGCCAGCCATGCACGCACGGACTCGCCCGCGTCGGGCTTGCTGTCGAGATCCACATGGATGAACGGCGGGCGCACCACGCAGCCCACGTTGGTGTGACTGGTGCCGTTGAAGTGGCGCTTCAAAAAATCCTGCGTCACCTCTTCGGCACGATGATTGCGCCAGCCTTTGAGGGTGGGCTTCTTGCCGCGCTCCTGCTCATCGCCACGGTCAGGAGGCATGAGCGGATGCACGGCCCAGCCAAGCTGGTCATGGTAGAACTGCGCTGCTTGCAGGCGGTCGAGTTCGTTGATGTTTTCAGGAATGGAAAAGGTCATGCAGTGGTTGGCCTGAGAGATTCGTAAAATTCCAAAGCGGCACGGCTGACGAACACGCCGTTGAACCAGGCCTTGAGGTTGAGTCCGGCGAGTGTGCGCACACGCGAGAGTGCCACGTAGGCCTGGCCGGGTTCGCGGGCGGCTCTCACGTCGATGTAAGCCGAGTCGAGGGTGAGTCCCTGCGCTTTATGGATCGTGAGGGACCAGGCAAGCCGCAGCGGGATCTGCACAAAGGTGGCGCTGTGTTTGTCGCGTGCATCAAACCGCCACTCATAGGGCGCGACGCGGATCGGCATCCCATCGCAATCGACGAGCACTTCATCTCGCCCGCGTTTTATAAAGCGCGGTGTGAATGACCTGCGCTGCCTCGACCTGACCACCGGGAAGGCCTTGTGGCAATCCGCTGAGGTGGCCAAGGGCACCGCCATCTCCAGCGACGGCCTTCTCATCGTGCTTAGCACCACCGGCGAACTGCAACTCTGCCAACCCTCGGACACCGGCATCAAGGTGCTGGCGCGGGCACCGGTGCTCGAAAACAAATGCTGGGTGCTGCCCGTGCTCTCACGGCACCGCCTGCTGTGCCGCAGCAAAGCCGGGGATGTGGTGTGTCTTGATCTGCGACAACCGTGATCGATCCCAGCTTGCGCATGCGATGTGGCCGCTCTCATAGAATCCGCCTCGGGAATCACGAATCATAGTCTAATTCTTCGGGGTGCCCCCATAAATGTCCCACCCTTCATGCAAACATGATTAAATATGCCCAGGAAACGAAACGCCAGCGAGTTCATCCGCTCCACGACGACCCTGTTACGGGGTGTTTACCCCATCAGCAGGCTGTTAGTTCTAGATTGTGAGACTTGATCGTCATGGTCGTCAGGCAAGCTGCTTTCGGCTGCCGTCTCAGCGAAGCAAAGTAGCCTTGTTCCTGTGGAGCAAGGAATGCTCCGCCTCGCCCCAGACGCTTAACAAGGCAGAATTAAGAGAGCATGCTGCTTTCGTGAGTACCGGAGTCGGTTTGAGGCCCTGCCGTCGCGGGTTGATCCAGCACTTCCCGCAGCTTCTGCGCCAGCGCGGCGGGGGTGAAGGGCTTTTGCAGCATCGCCACGCCCTGGTTCAGGAGACCTTGATGGACGATGGCATTCTCCGTGTAGCCAGAGTTGAACAGAATGTGGGTTTGCGGACTGAGGATGCGGATTCGTTCGGCGAGTTCCTTCCCGCTCATTTGCGGCATGACCAGGTCGGTGAAGAGCAGGTCGATGTGACCCGGGTAGTGTGTATCCCGCAGGCTCAGGGCCTCGATGCCATTCGCAGCTATCAGCACCGTGTAGCCCAGGCTCTGAAGCAAGGCCACGGCCATTTCCCGCAAGGCGGGATCATCTTCCACGAGAAGGATGGTTTCCGTGCCACGGGGCATGCCGGGAGCGGCGACGCGCTGAGGAGCTTGGGCGGTGATGGTGGCCACCTGGGGCAGGTAAATTTTGAATGTGGTGCCGACTCCCGGTTCGCTGCAGACTGCGATGTGCCCGCCGCTTTGTTTGATGATGCCATAGCAGGTGGCAAGGCCCAAGCCGGTGCCTTCGCCGATGCCTTTGGTGGAGAAAAAGGGCTCAAACAAGCGGGCCTGTACGCCAGCGCTCATGCCGGTTCCGGTGTCGCTGATGGCCAGCATCACATAGTCGCCGGGTTTCAGTTCCGGATAACGCTGCGCACTGGACTGATCCAAGGAGAAGTTGGCGGTTTCTAGGGTGAGCTTGCCGCCGGCGGGCATGACATCATGGGCATTGATGACCATGTTCGTGATGACTTGGGAGATCTGTCCGGCATCCGCCTTCACCGCCCGAAGTCCGGCGGCGGGAACACTGCGAATGTCGATGTTTGGACCAACCAGATGACGCATTGTGCCTGCCATGCTTTCGAGGACTGCGTTCAGATTCAGCACCTCGGGCTGCAGGGTTTGTTTCCTGCCGTAGGCGAGGAGCTGCCGTGTCAGGATGGCGGCCCGGCCGGCTGCCTGATTGATTTCAGTCACTTTATTGATCAGCGGACTTCCTTCCGGGAGATCAGCGAGCAGCAGATCGCTCTGGCCCATGATGGTCGTCAGGATGCTGTTGAATTCATGCGCCACGCCACCCGCTAGTGTGCCGACGGTCTCCAATTTTTGCGATTGAATCAACTGGGCCTCAAGCCGCTTCCGCCCGGTGATGTCACGCTGGATGGCCACGAAGTGCGTGATGGTGCTGCTGGCATTGAGTAGGGGGGAAATCTGCCATTCCATAACCAATTCGGTGCCGTCTTTGCGGTAATTGATTGTTTCGCTGGAAAAGGCCTCTCCTTGCTCGAGATTGTACCTCAGCCGGTTGAGAACAGCCCGGTCTGTGCGCGGGCCTTGCAGCAGGCGCGGGGTCATGCCCAGGACATCCGCTGCCGTGTAGCCGGTCAACTCAGTGAAGGCAGGATTCACATACACGATACGCGGTCCTGGATCGTCGATGGGTTCGGCCTCGGTGATCATGACCACGTCACGAATCCCGGTGACCGCTTGCTCAAAGAGCCGCAGCCGCTCCTCAGCGCGCTTCTCGGTGGTGAGGTCGAAGGTCGCGAGCATGGCGCGCAACGGGCTGCGGGCGCGGCCTTCGCCAGCGAAGGTCACATGCTGGCGCACCCGCAGCCAGCGGACTTCGCCCGAGGGCCAGACGACACGGTGATCCATCGCAAACCAGCCCACCCCGGCCGGGTCCAGCGATTCGGCGATGCGCGTCGCCAGCTCCGCACGATCATCCGAGTGGAACGTGGCATGGACCTGCTCGCGGGTGAGGGCGACCGCGCTTGCGCCCAGGCCAAACTGCTGGGCCGACTCCGCCGAGAGGTGATGCAACCCCGTCGTGTAATCCACCTCCGCCAGCGCCACGCCGGCCACGCGCAGGCCGAGATCCAGCCGCTGCTCACTCCTGCACAGCGCCTCATAAGCTCTCTGACGCTCGCGGGTCAGGGCATACCGTTCCACGGCGTTTTCGATTGCCCGCGTCAGGCTCTCGGGGGACGCCCAACTTTTGCCGAGGAAGTCTTGCGCACCAGCACCGATGACGCGTTGGCCGCATTCCGCCATGCCAGTGAGCACCACCACGGGACACCCCAGCAACGGTGTGCCGGCATGCCATTCCGCGAGCATCTCGAGCGCGTTCATATCGGGCAGATTGAAATCGAGCAGGATGCAACCGGGCGGATTCGCCATTTCGCGCAGCGCGCGCAGAGCCGCCGACCCCGTTTCGGCCTCGGTAAATTTGTAACGCTGCGACGAGCCGCGCAGCAGCATCTGCCGGATGTCTGCGCGGTCATCGGGGGAATCGTCGATGAGCAGAACGTGGAATGGGGCGGTGATTTCCATGACGGGTTTAAGTTGAAGCGGGCAGCGTGACTCTGGTCAGCCAGTAGTCGAAAATATGTCGCAGTGTCTGCAAGTGCGCGGGATAGCTCACTGGCTTGATGTGGTAGGCGTTTGCGCCCATGGCGTAGCAAAACTCCAGGTCACGCGGATTGCTCGAAGTGCTCAGCACGACGACCGGCAGGGCACGCAGGTTTTCGTTTTTGCGGATGCTGCACAGCGCGTCGCGTCCGTCGTCACGCGGTGTATTGAGATCCAGCAGGATGAGGCTCGGATTCGCACAGAGTTCCTGCTTATTTTCGCTGAGCAGACGCAGGCATTCTTCACCAGAAGTGGTGCGGCGTATCTCATGCCGCAGGCCTGAGGCGCGGGCGGCTTCGAGCACGGTGTCGAAGTCTTCGTCGGAGTCTTCCACCACAAGAAGGTAGCCGGGCAGCGGGGCGATGTTCATGGCTGAAGGGGCTCGCTGAGGGTGAAGTGAAACGTGCTCCCCGTGCCGGGCGTCGATTCCAGCCAGACGCTGCCGCGATGCTGCTCCACGAGTTTTTGCACGATGGTGAGACCCGCGCCCGAGCCGCCGCCGAAGGCGTCGCGACCATGCAGGCGCGTGAACATCTTGAAGACGATATCGAAGTGCCGTGGCTCGATGCCGATGCCATTGTCACGCACAAAAAACACCGGCCCGCGTGTGTCGTCCGTGCGCCAGCCGATCTCTATTTCGCGCTCCTGCTTGTCATTATACTTCATGGCATTGGCGAGCAGGTTCACGAAGATTTCCCGCGCCCGCATCCGGTCGCATTTCACCGTCGGCAGCGGGTGCGGGATGGAAATGGTAGTCGGCACCTCCTGACGCCGTGCGGCCACCATCTCCAGCGCTTCTTCCAGTACTTCATTCAGATCGACCGGCTGGAATCGCAGCGTCGCCCGGCCCACGCGGGAAAAGTGCAGCAGCGAATCGAGCAACGAATCCATGCGCGCGGTGAGTCGTGTGAGACCTTCGAGGCGCTGGCGCGATTCGCCATCCGTGCTGGCGGCGCTTTCCAAAAGCTGGTGCGTGTATTTGGAGATGCCACGCAGAGGCTCCTTCAGATCGTGGCCGGCCACGTAGGCAAAGGCGTCGAGTTCTTCGTTGCGGCGCGTGAGATTGACATTCAGTTCCGCGAGCTGGTCCGCGCGGCTCACGACTACTTCCATGATGAGCACGCGCAGCCGCAGTGCGGCCTCGATCTCCACGCTTTTCCAAGGCAGTGCGCGCTCTTTCACGGACTCGGTAAAAAGCTCGAACGACTTCCGTGGCGTGAGCCGTGGGCCGTGCGGCCCGGTGACCATCGGCTTCGCGTGCGGATTACCGCCCCACTTTACCGCCTGGATCGTCTCGGGGCGGAACCACATGATCACGCTGCCCATTTTCCTCGCCAGTGGGAGCGCTAGCACGCCGCTCGCGATGCGAGAAAAAGCCGCGCCGCCGGGATAGTCACGCACCAGTGAATCCGTGGCGAAAACGGGCCGCTTTGCCGATTGAAATTCCGGCCGCGCGTCTAGCCAGATCTTTAAATCATCAAGCTGCGCATCTGATGGCGTGTCACCCACGGACCACCAGCGGTCGCTGTGGAAGATGGTGGCACCGGTCGCGTCCATGGCATCGAGCAGATCGGGTTTGCTCACGGTCAATGGTGCAAGCCCGGCATCCTGCGCCGCTTGGCCGACGAGCCGGTTGTGCGTTTCCTCCAGCCGCAGCCGGTAGTCCAGTGACTCGCGCTGCTCGACCGTGCGCAATTGCAGCGACGCCACCTGCGCCACGAACTCGCACGCCGCACGCACCTGATACGGGAACTGCGTGGGTGTGAGGTGATGGCAGGCGATGAGGCCCCACAGTTCACCATCGACGAGCAGTGAGAGCGTGAGTGACGCGGCGACGCCCATGTTTTGCAAATACTCGCTATACATGATGGACGCGCCACGCAGCGCACAGTGCGTCATGGTGAGCGGCCGGCGCGTGTCGGGATTGATGAGCGGGACGAGTTCCATCACTGGCGCAGCGGCATCGGGCAGCGGGCGCACCCAGATTTTTTTGAAGATCTCGCATGCGGGTCGTGGGATGTCTTCCGCCGGATAATGAAAGCCGAGCCAGGGATCGAGATCCTCGCGTTTGCTCTCACCGACGACCTCCCCATGGAAGTCCGCGTGAAAGCGATAAATCATCACGCGATCCAGCCCCGTGAGTGCGCGGACTTCGTCCGCCACGATTTGGCAAAAGTCAGGGAGAGTCTGCGCGGCGTGCATCCGTGCGACGGATTTTTTTACCAGCGCATAATAGTCCGGCAGCGCTGCCGCCTCACGCGCCGTCGGCTCGCACTCCAGCACGGCGAGCCCGTCGATGGTGTGCAGCGAAAGATCCAGCGCCGCTGCACTGCCCCGCGCAGGCAGCGTGTAAACGTAGAGCGGATTCCGCTCAATGGGCTCCTTCTCCAGGCACTCGCGCAGGCGCCGCTCGCCTTCCTCCGCCACCACGGTCGAGATGGATTTTCCCAGCAGCTCCTCCGGCCTCAGTCCGAGATGCGTGGCCGCATTTTCGCTCACCTGTAAAATGCTGAGATCGGTCACTCGTAAAACCAACACGACGCCATGTGCCTGGCTGCACCCCGGCATCTGCACCGGCTCGCTGTCGCAGTTCGTGAGTGAAACGCCGTGGCGCTTGATGCTGTAAGCACCGTCGGCCCAGGGGAGTGGAGGAGTATTGGGAGTAGGGGGCATAAAATTGGAAAGTGTCTGATTAGCGAGACGTATGTGGAAAGAGCCAGAGTTCCAATGTCTCGAAGGTGCGATTTGCGCTCGCGACGATTTCATCCTCCCCGCCAAACCGCGCCGCCGCCGTGATCATGGCTCCAAAGGCCTGCCACCGCGAACCAGTCTTCGCGCCATAGCCCGCAAAGAACGCTCCGCCCGTCTCCGGCGTGATGCCGAGATTCGCCTGCAAATGCCGGGTGATGACCTGTCCGCCCAGCGTTGAGCCTTCGATGACGTAAAGACAGCCAAGTATCTGCGGAATCGTCTCCAGCTCTGGCAACTCCGCGCACTGCGGCAGTCGCGTCAGTTCCTCTGCTGTGCTCCCCAGCACCACGAGATCTTTTTCCAACTCAGGCACCTTCTGGCGTTCGGCAAAATCGAACTCCAATTCAGCCCACACAGATGCCCCGCTCAGCTGCACCTCAAGAGGTGCGTAATAGCCAAAAAAACCCTCAAGAATCGTGCGATAGCCATCCCGCGAAAGGCGCGGGTCCACCAGTGGCAGTTGATGCTCCAGAGCGGCATGACGCTCACTCGTTTCGCTGCGCAGGCGCTTTAGGATGGTTGGGGCGGATGTGGATAGAGTCGTGTTGATCATGAATTTTGTCGATTGGGTGAAGTTTTCAGCGGAACAGCCACACGCGCATCAGCGACAGCCTTTGGTCTGTATTCACAGGCTTGGCGATGTAGTCGCTCGCGCCTGCATCGAGGCATTTTGCGCGGTCGCCTTTCATTGCTTTGGCGGTGAGGGCGAGGATGGGGAGGGTGCGGAATTTGGCGTCTTGGCGGATCGAGATCCGCCTCGGTGATCATGATGGATTCATTTGACTGTTTCACGGCGGAACTGAGCGGGCGCAGAGACTGCTCCGTGAGCTTGCGCTCGCTGATGTCATGGATCTGGGCGATCAAGCAGCGCGGCTGATGCTTAGAGTCGCGTGCGAGCGACACATCAAGCAAAACGGTGACAAGGTGTCCGTCAGCGTGGTTGTAACGTTTCTCTATCTGGTAGGAACTGATTTCACCAGCCATCAACTGCCGCTCGCGTTCAAGACTGCCGGCAAGATCTCCAGGGTATGTGATGTCTTGAAAGCTTAGCTCAAGCAGTTCGGCCTCGGTGTAGCCGACCAGCTTGCAGCGCGCGCGGTTGACCTTGAGCCAGCGGCCGGTGGGGGAGGCCAGTGCCACGCCGATGGGAGCATGGTTAAACGCGCCGGCGAAGCGCTCCTTGCTCTCCCGCAGTGCATCCTAGGTCCTTTTGCGATCGGTGATGTCGTGGAAAGTCCAGATTCTGCCGCAGTGGGTTCCGTCTTTGCCGAGCACGGGGGAGGAGTAGCGGTCCAGCACGGTGCCGTCGGTGAGCTCGATTTCATCGCGGCTGACTTCATCCCGGTGGGAATAGAGATGGATCACTTGATCAATGAACCGGTCCGGATGGCGGGTCATCTCCATGACCCACTTGACTTGAAAGGTGTCATAAGGATCATCTGTGATGTGCCTGGGGATCTGGAAGATGTCGGCGGCTCGCTGGTTTTGCAGGATCTTCCGGCCCTGAGGGGCCACCACCATGATGCCATCCATGGCGGAGTTCGCCAAGGCATCCATGAAGGCGGATTTCCAGCTCAGCTCCTCCTGCACATGGCGGAGCCGGGCTGCGGTCTCGCGCAGGTCTGTTTCAAGGGCTGCACAACGAAGCAGCGCATCGTCAGCAGAGGGCGGTGGCGTTTGCATGAAGGTCTCAGGCGTCCAGCATCTCGCGCACTTTGCGGGTCAGGGTGGCCGGGGTGTAGGGCTTGGGAAGAAAATCCACGCCGGCATCCAGCACGCCGTGGTGTGAGATGGCATCATCGGTGTATCCGGAAGTGAAGAGGACTTTGATTTCGGGATAGATCACCTTCAGCCACTCTGCCATCACCTTTCCTCCCATCAGCGGCATAATGACATCGGTAACAACGAGGTGGATGGGCTGACCTTGGTGAGCGCGTGCCATGTTGAGGCCATCCTTGCCGTTGAAGGCGGGCAGCACTGTGTAGCCTTGTGTTTGCAGGATTTCCACCGCGAGCTGGCGCAAGGCGGGATCATCCTCCACCACCATCACGGTTTCAGTGCCGCGCGGCAGCAGTCCGCTGGGGGCTGAAGGTGCCGTGACCTCAAGCGGCTGCTCGACGCAGGGGAAGATTATTTGAAAGGTCGTGCCTTTGCCCAGCTCGCTGGTGACGCTCATGCAGCCGCCAGATTGTTGAATGATGGTCTTGCAAGTGGCCAGCCCCAGACCTGTGCCCTTTCCCACGGGTTTCGTGGTGAAAAAAGCCTCGAAGATGCGTGCTTTGACTTCCTCACTCATGCCGGTGCCGGTGTCACTGACGCTGAGCAAGATGTAGTCTCCGGGAAGAGAGCCGGGATACGCATGCGTGGAATTTTCATCAAGTGTGACTCTGCTGGTGGCGATGGTAAGGCTGCCGCAGTCAGGCATGGCATCGCGGGCATTGACGGCCATATTCATCAGCACCTGACCGATGTAGCCGGGGTCCGCGAGGATGTTGCCAGCGTGATTGCCGGGGTCGAGCGTGAGGGTGATGTTCTCATCGATGAGCCGCTCCAGCATTTTTTCCAGATCCCCCAGCACGACATTGAGATCCATGACGACGGGCTGCACGGTTTGTTTGCGGCCAAAGACGAGGAGCTGGAGTGTCAGACCAGCGGCACGCTCTGAGGCACGCCGGATTTCTTCGACATAATTTCGTAGCGGGTGAACACGGGGGACCTTGATCAGCAGCATGTCGCTGTAGCCCATGATCACGCCGAGGATGTTGTTGAAGTCATGCGCCACACCGGCGGCGAGCTGGCCGATGACCTCCATTTTTTGCGATTCGATAAATTGCGCCTCCAGCCTCCTGTGCTCCGTCCGTTCCGTCACTTCTTGCATGGCGCGGCGCACAGCAGGCACGAGACGCTTCAGCCGCGTCTTGAGAACGTAATCTGTCGCACCGTTTTTGAGCGACTCAATGGCGACCTCCTCGCCCACAGTCCCGGACACCAGAATGAAAGGCAGATCGGGCCATTGGGCACGCACGATGGCGACAGCGGACTGTCCGTCGAAGGTAGGCAGCGAGTAGTCCGAAAGAACCAGATCATAGGAGCCGCTTCCGATCTGATTGCGAAAATCGGCACGGTTGTTCACGCAGGTGGTTTCACAGCCAATGTCACCGTCTTCCAGCATGGACTGGATGAGAGCAGCATCGTTGGGATCGTCTTCAAGATGCAGGATTCTAAGCGGAGTGTTCATCTTTGGATATATTTTCTGAAGTTAATGATCTCGCTGTTGAGAGCCTAAGGTTTCTCCTTTGCTGCAGGCAGCGGAGGGTTGTTGATCGCCGCCCAAAAAATGCCGAGCTGGCTGACGGCTTTCATGAAGTTCGAGAAATCCACCGGCTTCACCACATAGGCGTTCACGCCATGCTTGTAACATTCGGTGAGGTCCGGTGTTTCACGTGAGGAGGTCAGCATGACGACGGGAATGGTTTTGAGCTGCTCGTCAGCCTTGACGATTTTCAGCACCTCCAGTCCATCGACCTTGGGCATTTTCAGATCCAGGAGAATGAGCACGGGATTGCTGCCTGACCGGTCGGTGAATTTTCCACGGTGATACAAATAATCCAGGGCCTGAGCACCGTCGTGGAGGACGAAAACCTGATTGGCGAGATTCTGCTCCTCCAGCGCCGCGAGGGTGAGCTCCACATCCCGATGGTCATCTTCAACGAGGAGGATGTTTTTGATGTGTGTGACTTCCATGTTTGCCGTGTTCATTCAGGTCTCCGTGGGTTGATTGGGAATTGAAAAGCTAAAGGTGGCGCCGCCGTCCACGACGCCCTCCGCCCAGACGCGGCCGCCGTGCCGGTGGATGATGCGCTGAATGTTGGCCAGGCCGATTCCGGTGCCCTCAAATTCCTCGCGGCTGTGCAGGCGCTGAAACACGCCGAAGAGTTTGCCGGCATAGAGGGGATCAAAACCTGCGCCGTTGTCGCGAATGAAGATCACCGTGTCTCCAGCGGGGCTGGAAGAGCTGCCGATTTCAATTTTGGCATTGGCACGGGCGCTGGTAAACTTCACCGCATTGGACATCAAATTAACCATCACCTGTCGCATCAAGGCAGGGTCTGCACGCACGTGTGGCAGCGGGTGGATGTCCCAGATGATGTTGCGCTCCTTGGTGGCAGATTGAAAATCACCCATCACGTCCTGCACCAGAGCAGCGAGACTCACCTCTGTTTTTTGCAGGTCCGATTTGCCGATGCGTGAGAAGGTCAGCAGGTCATCGATTAATTCTCCCATGCGGTGGGCTGACTGCGAAATGGTGCTCAGATACCGCAGACTTTTCTCTGAGAGTGATGCCCCGGCCTCTCTCTGCAGCAGTTCCACAAAACCGGACACATGGCGCAGCGGAGCACGCAGGTCATGGGAGACGGAGTAGCTGAAGGCCTCCAGTTCACCATTGGCGGCTTTGAGCTGCTTGGTTCGTTCAAGCACACGCTGCTCCAGAGCCGTGTTCAAAAATTGAATTTCTTTCTCCGCCCTTTTCCACTCCTCTTCGGCCAGTTTGCGCTCCGTGATGGCAAAGCCGATGGCGAGGTAGGTTTCTGGCTTTTCATCCCGGCCCAGCAGCGGAACGATGACGGTGTCCACCCAATAGACCGTTCCATCCTTTGCATGGTTTTTGATCTCGCCACGCCAGATTTCGCCGTGGCTGATGGTGACCCACATTTTCTTCCAGAACTCCCTTGGGTGAGTCCTGGAGATCAAGATATCGCGATGATCTCTGCCAATGACCTCCTCCCGGCTGTATTTGGAGATGCTGCAAAACGGATCGTTGGCGTAGGTGATGCGGCCCTGCGGGTCGGTTTCTTCCACGATCGCAAACGAATTCAGGGCTTGAGCCCATGCCTTCAGTTTGGCGTTGGCCTGTTGCAGTTGTGCTTCCGCCTGCTTGCGCGCAGTATCATCAATGCCTATCAGCAAATAGCCGATGATGCTTTGGCGCTCATCGCGCAGTGCCGTGATTGAGAGCAATGCAGGGAACGAGCCCACGTCTTTGCGGACCTTGGTCACTTCGTACATGTCCTCGATGCCTCGCGCAGCCCTGAAGGCCAGCGCTTCGAAATCCGCTGAGACCGCCACTCCGTACTCCAGGCTCAGCGCAGCCGCGCGTTCAATCACCTCTTGCCGTTCATGGAGAATGGCTGGCGTGGTCTTGTTCACCACTTCGGCTGCCGCGTAGCCCAACTTTCTTTCTGCCACGGGATTGAAGATTTGAATCACACCTTTTTCGTCCGTGGCGATGATCCAAAAGTGGGCGCTGTGGAAAATGGCAGATTGCAAAGTTTCCACCTTGGCCAGGTCTTTTTGGGCCTGCACATGCTGTTTGCTGATTTGGTCAGCCAGCCGCCGTGCTCGATGCAGCGCTTCATTCATCACAGAGATCAGCACGCCGGCCAATGCGAAAGAGAATTGCAGCCAGTGATCCCCGGGCAATGCAACCGCGAAGGAGTGGAGCGGCGGCAGCAGGTAGTAGCCTGAAGCAAGACATGAGGTGGCCGTGGCCAGCAATCCGGCACGCAATCCGCCTGCATAGGCGCTCAGCATGACCGGGATGGTAAAGATCACCAAGGTCGGGTGCCCGCCCAGGACGTCATCAAACTCCAGTCGCAAGACGAGAGTGATGGCTGTCACCACCAGCGCGAAAACATAGGCCTCCCAGGGTTTTAAAGTTCTCCAGCCGAAATGCATCCGGTTGGGACTGTTATGGCCCTGCAGATTACTTTCCGTAGAGTTGTTCTGCCCGTCAGAGGGAGGTGCTGTCATGGGGTTGATATTCTCCTGCAGCTTCGCGCTGCGGCGGCTATACCTGCAGTTTCGCATGGGGTGGCATGCACTCACATGCCACCGATTTGCGAAGCGGCGGCCATGGAGTGACCTCCGTGCCCTGTCCTAAGCACATTTAATTTCTTAAGTAATGATTTACATTGGGGTTCGATCTGCATAGATCATATTAATAATCTTGGATTAACCCAAGATAATACTGCGTACTGCAATGTTTGACCAGTCGGTCAGAGCCTTAAATTGGTGTCAGCAATAGGTTTGAGGCTTGTCAGGTGTTTGGCTGACAACTGGCCGCAAACAGCTGCTGACGTGCCACTGATTTGTTGCATGGCACGGCCAGTTAATCCACCAGCCGGTGCTTCAGCGCATAGCGGGTCAGTGCCACGTTGGTGGACAGGCCCATCTTCTTTGAGATGCGATTGCGGTAGGTGCTCACCGTTTTATCACTCAGCGCCAGCTTTGCGGCAATTTGCTTGATTGCTTCTCCCCTGGCAATCATTTGCAATACCTGGAGCTCACGGCTGGAGAGCTCCTCGTGCGGTGCACGCAGGACGTCGCTGCTGAGGGAGGAGGCCAGTCTTTCCGCGAGTGATGCGCTCACGTACTTTCCGCCGGCCAAGACCTTCTTGACCGCCGCCACCACCTCCACCGAAGTCTGGCTTTTGTTGAGAAAACCCGAAGCACCCAGCTTGAGCGAACGAATGGCGAACTCCTCCTCCGAATAGGCGGTCAAGACCAGCACCGGAGTATGAGGACGCAGCCGTTTCATTTCCTCCAGCACCGCCAGGCCGCTGTGGCTAGGAATGTTGATGTCCAGAAGGATGATGCACCAATCCTGCGTCAGGGTCAGGTCCACGGCTTCCCGTGAGTTGTCGGCCTCACCTATGACCATTTTCGGAAACGTATCAGCGAAGATTTCCCTCAGGCCGCGCCGCAGGATCTCGTGGTCATCCACGATCAAGATTCGCGTCATACGTGGTGCCTTTGGGAGTCAGCACTGAGTGCCTTCTCGCTGCTTTGAGGATTTTTGACCCCCATCAGCGGCGTGATGAAATCAAGTTCTACATCACGTGGCTCACCGTTCGTCAGCGGGATGATTTTGAAGTTGCTCATGGCTCTGATTTGTCCGACCAGAGCGTTCTTGATGCCACATAGGACAACCCACAGCGGACACCATGCCAGTGCCAACTGAACAAAAAAATGAAAGCGCACAAACAAGCTCCTCGGAGCAGAGGCCCAGGTGAGCATGCATCCTTACCCTCCGAACGTTACAGCACACGGCCCCTCCAACCATCCAGTGCTCGTCCCCAGCAACCGTCCAGGGAGGCTTGCAGGATCTTTCACCAACCTCCGGCACACGAACAGGGTTAGACACGCGACTTGTTCGGCTATGTCGCACATTCCTTCGCCGCAAGCCGGCCGGAATGCAAGCCGCAGGGATTCCGACTTGGTAAGCAGGCAGTGCTCGGCAGGTGGATACCGATGTCGAATAGACAGGCGGGCTGCTGATGTAGGATTCAGTTGCAAGGAGCCTCCAGCTTTGGCAATAAAAGGTCTGCCCAAAAACGCATCCGATTCCATGAATCCATCCGCCTCTCTTTGCATCAAAGTCCTAAGCCTGGCAGTTGTGGTGTGGGCAGTCATATCCAGTGTCTCGCTGACGGTGCAAGGGGCTTCCTGGGTGCCTTGGATAGCGCTGCTGCTGCTCATGCTGCTGGAGGCCTATGCCACCGATTCCAAGCCTGCATGCTGGTCGCAGTGGTCGGCGGGCCTGCAGCGGCTGCAGGGCTTGTGACGCCCGAAGCGTGCCTCGGCATCGGGCTTCTCCCGGGCGGCATCCAGTTCGCTCTGGGGCACCTCGCGCCAGTATTGCCGGGAGGTGCTGTGGCCGATAACCTTGATGTAGGAGTGTTGTCCCTCCTCGTCCTCCCACTTGAGGCGGCTGCCGCGCTTGCCCGCATGGAGTTCGAAGATGTCGTGTCCGCCAATGGAGCGCAGGCCTAGCACCGCGCGCGGCCAGTTGGCCCATTCCGCGCTGCCGCTGCCCAGGTAGGCAAACTCACTGCCGTTCCATTTGGGTTTCTCCGCCCCGCTTGGCGGCTTGTTGGTGTGGTGCAGGATGATCACCCCGCATTGGTGACGG
>CAILZI010000022.1 GCA_903838675.1 uncultured Verrucomicrobiota bacterium | reverse complement strand
GCCAGCTACATTTACACCTTCGGCCCGGTGATCGGCGGCGTCGCACTTGCCAGCACCCTGCTCATGCTGCTGACCGTGATGGTCGCCGCGCGCTCATGGAACGGCCTCGACGATCTGCTGCTTCGCCTGCCGGTGATCGGTGCGTTGTACGAGGCCGTGTTTCGAGCCGAGAGCTACTACCGTGACGACACCCGGCGTATGTATGTCTCGGTGGTGGACTATCTGGTGCGGGAGAAGGTGCGGGAATTTGCCGCTGCTGCTGGGGTCAACGATGTGCAGTTCCATCAAGTCTCCGACATCCAGCAGATCACCACCTTCACCGACCGCATGACAAGCTTTGCCGACATGGTGGTGGAGAAGGCTGCTGAAAAAGCGGGCCAGGCGGTGGAACATATCGCGAAGGCATCAAAAATCTGATGCGATGAAGTCCGTCCATGAACTGCTGTGCGAGAACTTCGGGCGCTGGGAAATTCGCGGGCGTGGAGTGCTGACATTTCCAGAGCCGGTGTCGCCACGCCCGCCGTTCGCGCCGTTTCCCGGCCATCGCGTGCCGGGCCTCAGCACAGGTGTTGACAGTGTGCGCCATACCAAGGTGAGTGGTTTCCTCGCGCGATTGGGTTCTTTGGTGCGTGGCGAGGCAGAACAACAGCTCGCGCTCCGAGCCAATGCTGAGGAGGACTCAAGCAACGACACGATTGAGCCGCACTGGTGCGAGGATGAAGCTGCTTGGGTGGAGTTGAAGATGCTGCTGCCGGAAGGCTTGCAGATGACGCGCGAAGCGATGGTGCCGCTGCTCACCAGCATTTCCTTGTCAGAGCATCCGGTGGTCTTCGAGATCATTGGCACCTCTGCTGGCACATGGGTGCAGTGGGTTGTGGATGCGACGGACGCGGCAGATTTGCAGCGGCAGATGCAGGCGCACTTCCCGCAGGTGAAGCTCTCGGCTTTAACGGACGGGCTGGCGCAAGTCTGGCCGGACAACGAGGCTGCTGAAATCGTTGCCGTTGAGTTTGGTCTTGGCGAACCGTTCATGCTACCGCTGGCAGCAGTGAAAAATGATCCCTTCGTGGCCTTGATCGGGGCGTTGACCGCATTGGCAGAAGAAGAGGCTGGGGTGTATCAGGTGATTTTCGCGCCGCTGTCTGAACCGTGGTCAAGCGAGGCGATTGCGGCGGTGACGAAGGCGGACGGAAAGCCGTTCTTTGATGACGGAGCGGCGTTGTTGAAAGGAGCCCAGCAAAAGACCGAAGGGCCGCTGTTTGGTGTGGTGGTCAGGCTTGCGGCAGCATCTGAATCCCATGAGCGGTCATGGCAGATCGTGAGAGGCATGGCACCCGCCTTGCGAAATTTTACGCGCCCAGGTGGCAATGAACTCATTCCTCTGCGAAATGACGACTACGATGGGTCGGATCATGCGGCAGATGTGCTGCTGCGTCAGTCGCGTCGTTGTGGCATGTTGTTAAATCTGGACGAACTGACCGGCTTGGTTCACCTGCCATCGGCTGCGGTGCAGTCGAAACATTTCGTTCGCAGCG
>CAILZI010000021.1 GCA_903838675.1 uncultured Verrucomicrobiota bacterium | reverse complement strand
CGAGACCGCTGGCAACCTCACCCTCAAACGCGCCGACGGCGGCACCGACACCGTCCTCCGCAGCGAAATCAAGTCCCTCACCAGCCCCGGCATCTCCCTCATGCCCGAAGGCCTCGAAGCCGCCATCACCCCTCAGCAGATGGCGGATTTGATCGCTTACTTGAAACAGTAGTATTGTTTCCGAATAAACGTGTTCCACGTCTGGCGGCGCATGCTCGGTCGTGGGATGGGTGTGGCGACAGCCCGCCCCTCCGTGAGTGAATGGCAACTTCCATGACTCAAAAACCTTCCAACGTTGGTCTGATTGATGCATGACTGGCACTCAGTTAAGACGTGGTTTCGTGAGTTTGCGGCCTTCCTTTCTCAGTCTTCTTGAGCCCTGAAGGGGCGGCATAATGTAGCCCAGGGCCGCCGAGCCTTGGCGAGGCCGCCCTGGGTTACCGCCAGCAACGCTGGGAAGCAAATCCAAGACTTCGCCACACCCCATGCCTGCCAGCAGCGTCTGCATGGAACTCCGCTGCGAACCCATCGCGCTGAGTCCTCCAAAATCCACGATCATCACCCTTAACTGAGTGCCATTCATGAATGGCACTCAGTAAAAGACATGCGTCATGGATTTGCGCGCTCAGAACAGAAAGAGCTCAGGAGCGCGGACTCCCAGTCCGCAGCATTCCGCCCACGCACTGGGTTTTGCACAACTCATCAGCATCGCAACATCCGCGGTCCATACTGTTTGCGACCCGCAACGTGGCAACTTCGCCATCGGCACAAGCCGCCTGCCGCGGTTTTCCGGCCAATTTTAAATTCCCAATTTTCAGTTCCCAGTTTTCAATCCCCACACCCTCCAACCACTCGCCTGACGCTCTTTAACGGAATGTCATTCACGACAATCCTTGTGCCGGACTTGCCACGCAGCCTCACGCCTGTTTCTTCTTCTTAAACAGCAACGCAATCACGGCCACCACACCGCCCACGATGCCGCCAATCAATCCTGATCGACCGACCCTTGTAAAATCGAACCCGCCTGCCGCCGGACCTTCCACCCGTGGATTGGCAGCCACGACGGCATCCCGCCACGCAGTCACCGCCTGTTCAGCCCACGCACGGTCCGCTGCCGAATTGAATTCGGCATTGGCGTAGAGGTTGATCAGACGTCCGTTCACTGGCACCAGCATGCTCGCAACGACCCCTTTGCTTTTGATGGTCTTGTCTCCGGCCTTGGCCGCCATATTCAGCGCTATCGTAAAACCCAGGCTGTTGGGAGAGTCGTCAAAGCTGCCCAGTACCACGACATCGCTCAGGCTGAGTGCTGCGTCCGCGTCGGTCGCATCTTGAAAAACTTTTTCCGCCTTGCCGCTGAGTTTGGCGATCTCCTGCCGGATGCTTTCCTGCGCCTTGTCGAGCTCTGCTTTGGTCTCCTGTTTCATTCCACTGAAGGTGCGGTCGCCAATCTCCCGGTTCTCAACGGAACGCAGCACCTGCACATTGAAACTGCGGCCCTCGGAGGACGTCGTGTTCTTGGGTGGATTAAAGCGTGCTAGATAGCGGTTCGTGGCGGGGAGCATCCCCTCCACCATGCGGTCCACCTCCGGGTTCAGTCCATCGATGCGATCAAAACCCACCGGCGCAGGTAGTTTGAGGGTGCGTCCACCCACAGTGACCTCTTCACGCGCGGTGGATTTGGTAGCTTCCTGGCCATGGCTGGTCAGCAGCCCGATTGGAAAAACCATCAGAAGAGTAAGCAAGAAGCGCATGCCGCCGAGCATTCGCGGGCCGTCTGACAAATCAAGCCAGAATCCTGTTCACCACCTCTCCATGCACATCCGTGAGGCGAAAATCCCGTCCCGCATAGCGGTACGTCAGCTCCTCGTGGTTCACGCCCAGCAGATGCAGAATGGTCGCATGCAGGTCATGCACGCTCACAGGGTCCTGCTCCGCCGCAAAACCAAGCTCGTCGGTGCTGCCATGCACAGTGCCTCCTTTGATGCCTCCCCCCGCCATCCACACGCTGAAGCCATAGTGATTGTGATCGCGTCCCAGCTTCGACTTCCCCCCGCTCAGTTCCACCGTCGGCGTGCGGCCAAACTCCCCGCCCCAAATGACCAGCGTGTCCTCCAGCATGCCGCGCTGCTTCAGGTCATGCAGCAGCGCCGCGATGGGCTGGTCGATCTCTCCCGCGAGCCTGCGGTGGTTCGTCTCGATGTTGTCATGGTTGTCCCACGGCTGGCCCGCTCCATGCCAGAGCTGCACCATGCGCACCCCACGCTCCAGCAGTCGCCGGGCAATGAGCGTCTGCCGCCCATGCACGCCTTCGCCATACATTGCACGGATGTGCGCTGGCTCCTGCGTCACATCAAACGCATCCGCCGCTTCCATCTGCATGCGAAACGCCAGCTCAAAGCTCTGGATGCGCGCCTCCAACCGTGGGTCACCACGATCCTGCCGGTGCGCCTCATTGATCCTCCGCATCAATTCCAGTTGGCGCAGCTGCACCCGCGCGTCCGCATGCGGACTGCGGATGTTTTCAATCAAACGATCCACCTCCTGGTGCTTCGAGTCCACATACGTGCCCTGAAACGCCCCCGGCAAAAACGCCGACTGCCAGTTCTCCGCTCCCTTGATGGGCATGCCTCCCGGGCACATCGCGATGAAGCCCGGCAGGTTCTCATTCGCACTGCCCAGCCCATACGTCAGCCACGAGCCCAGGCTCGGCCGTGGCTGCACCGAGTCCCCGCAGTTCATGAGCATCAGCGACGGCTCATGGTTCGGCACCTGCGCCTGCATGGATCGAATCACCGCAATGTCATCAATGTGCGCCGCTGTCTTCGCAAACAGCTCGCTCACCTCAATGCCGCTCTGCCCATAACGTTGAAACTTGAACGGCGAAGGAAACGCCGCGCCCGTCTTCCGTTCCGTGAGCCTGTGGCTTGGCACCGCCTTGCCCTCATACCGCGCCAGCGCCGGCTTATAATCAAACGTATCCACATGCGACGGCCCCCCATTGAGAAAGAAATGGATCACCCGCTTCGCCTTCGGTGCAAAGTGCGCACCGCTTTTGGCACTGGCGGCCGCATGCAGGTCCGCCAGCCCCAGTATGCCCATCCCCATGCCGGAGCGGCGTAGAAAATCTCGGCGGCTAAGAATGGGTGTCATAAGCGTCAATCCACAAACATAAACTCGTTGGCCAGCATCAGCACCTGCACGAACTGCTCCCAGCCATTTAGCAGTGATCGCGGCTGGGCGGAAAAATCCTTTTCGGCATCCCAGATCTGCGCGGGAACATCATCACCACCCGCGCCGACGTTGCCGGTCTGATGAATCCGCATCGACCACAAAAACTGGTCGCTGTTCAGCACCTCGCCAATGTCCACCACGAAGTCGAGCGTCTCGCCCGCTTTGAAGGCCAGCGTGTCAAAGTTCAAATCAGCACTGCCCTGATGCAGCCTCCCCGCATGCAGCCGTCCCTGCTGGCTGTGGCTGATGAAGGAGCGAATGCCATCACCGGGAGCTGGCTCATGCAGCAGCGTGGACTTCACGGCATACGTGCCATCTGCTGGCGCGATCCATCGTCTTACCACGGCATGCTTCCGGTCATTCCCCGGATGCCCGCCCGTTGCCGTAAGCTGCGCCCAGCCCAGCTTCGCATTCGGCCATGCCTCATCTCCCTGCCACGCACTGCCGGTGAAATGCGGCAGCGGCTTGAAGTCCTTCACCCTGCCCGTGCTCTCGTCCCACTCTCCGACGCCATACTGCCACGACTTCGAGTGATCCACCTGCGCAACGACCTGTGGCTCATCCGCCTGCACAAAGCGCAGCGCTTGCTCCATTTCATCCGCCGTCGGCGCTCGTTGAAACAGATGCCCATAAATGCGCCTCACCCGCCCCGCCGCATTCACCGCTTTGACATCCGCACGGCCCAGCAGTGCCTTCGCCTGCTGCACCACAAACGGATGGTTCATGCCAAACAGCGCCTGCTGCGGCACAGTGGTCTCCGTGCGCTGCGGGATGGAAAGATCCGGATTGGCGAAGTCAAAAGTGCGCATCACGGCAGGCACGTTTTCACGGTCCACCAGCGTGTAGAGCGTGCGGCGTTGATTGCCCGCCGCAAACAAGGGCAGGGGAGCGCCACCCACCTCCAGGTTCAGATGCCCTGCGGCCATCAGCCACGCATCACGCGCCTCCTCAAAGCTGAGTCGGTGCGGGTTCATGCGCCACAGCAGCCGGTTGTCCGGATCCGCATGCGCGGAACTCACCGCACTGCCGCCGCTGCTCTGCTGATACGTCTCCGACATCATGATGAGCCGGTGCATCGCCTTGATGCTCCACCCCGAGTCAATGAAACGCTGCGCGAGCCAGTCCAGCAGTTCAGGATGGCTGGGCGCAGTGCCTTGTTTGCCAAAGTCACTCGGCGTGCTCACCAGCCCCCGTCCAAAGTGGTGCTGCCAGATGCGGTTCACCATCACTCGCGCCGTCAGCGGATTGCGCGGATCAATGATGGCCTTCGCAAGCTCAAGCCTCCCGCTGCCTTGCTTGAATGGCTGCTGCTTGCCGAACAAACTCAAAAACTGCCTCGGCACCGCATCGCCCTTTGTCAGCGGATTCCCGCGCAGCAGCACACGTGGTGTGCTCGGCAGCTTGCGGTCCACCAGCACGGTCGCCTGCTCCGGTGCAGTTTTGTTACTGAGAAGATAACGATCCACCTCGCCTTGCGCCTTCCACAGCTCGGTGATGACTCCCGTGGGAAAATACATCTCATTGTTTGTGATGTGCTCGTCAGGCACGAAAGCAGGTGAATCGGGCTTCTTTAGCGCTTCGTCCGTCAGTTCGATTCCCGGATGCGTTTCCACCCACGCTTTCCAGCGGTGCACGATGAAGGGATTGAGGTCCTTCTCATCAATAATCTGGTCGAAGCCCTGCTCCGGATACTTGTCCAGTTCTGACAGCGCCTTCTGATAGTCTGCCGCCCTCGTCCGTGTGCGCGCCATCTGCTCCTCACGTCGCTTCGTCATGAGATCATGGTTCTTCTTCACCAGCTCCGCCAGTTTCGGATCTTCTCCCGTCGCACACGGCACCACCGCCTCCGCGCAGCTTTGAAACACGCCATACAGTGCATAGTAGTCACGCGTGGGAATGGGATCAAACTTGTGGTCATGGCAGCGCGCGCACGCCACAGTCAGGCCCAGCGTGCCGCGCGTCACCACATCAATGCGGTCATCAATGATGTCATGCGACACTCCCAGAAAGCGCCGCCCCAGCGTGAGGAATCCCATCGCTGCAAGATCTGGTGACTTGGCTTGAACCACCTGATCCGCCGCCATCTGCAGCAGCAGAAAGCGGTCATACGGCATGTCCTCGTTCAGCGCCTGCACCACCCAGTCCCGATACGCCGTGGCATGCACCCAGCGCTTTTCCTCACGCGCATACACATACCCCTTCATGTCGGAATACCTCGCCACATCCAGCCAGTGCCGGGCCCACTGCTCCCCGTACTGCGGCGAGGCCAGCAGCCTGTCCACGAGTTGCTCAAACGTCCCGCCTTGCACTCCATCTGGCGGCAGCCCCGTGAGGTCAAAGCTGGCCCGGCGGGCCAGCGTGCGCTCATCCGCCCGTGGTGAAGGCTTCAGCCCCTGCTCCGCCAGCTTGCTCCGCACAAACTCATCAATGCTCCCGCTTGTCGCAGGTCGCAGCGGTTGAAATGCCCAATGCTCCGCAGCGAACACGCTGGCGGAGACCATCAGTACACCAAGCTGGACAAGGAAACGAAGCATGAAGCTCTTACTACGTCCCCAGACACAGATCTCCTTCCATTCGCTTCGTCATGGAACAACGCCATCGACAGCCGCGCTTTGCCCGTTTATTTCGGCACATGTTCACAGGCCTCGTTGAAACCACCGGCAAAGTCATCTCCTTGGAACCTCGCGGCGAAAGCGCGCGGCTGACCTTGAACGTCGGTGCCATGGCATCCGGGCTGACGGACGGCGATAGCGTGGCCGTCAACGGCTGCTGCCTCACTGTCACCACCAAGGACGCCTCGGCACAAACCGCGTGCTTCGATCTCCTCATGCAAACCCTTAAGGTCACCAGCCTCGGCGATCTGCAGACCGGCTCCCTCGTCAATCTCGAGCGCGCCATGTCCATCGGCGCACGCTTTGGCGGTCACTTCGTGCAAGGCCATGTGGATGCCACCGTGAAGGTCCTCGATTGGAGCGAGCACGGCCAGGACCACCGCCTGGAAGTGGAGGTTCCACCAGAGCACCTCGGCCTCATCATCCCGAAAGGCTCCATTTGCCTCGACGGCATTTCCCTGACGGCCGCAGAGGTCACCGAAAACACCGTCGTGTGCTGGATCATTCCCCACACCTTTCAGCTCACCAATCTCCACACCAAAAAGCCCGGCGATCGCCTCAATGTGGAGTTCGACATGCTCGGCAAATACGTGCGTGAGCTCATGCGCGCCATGAAGTGAGCATCCACGAGTCTAGACAGGCCGTTACCATTCCGATGCCGGTCCTCGAAGTCCACTCACTGACCAAAAACTACGCGGAACGTCCCATTTTGCGTGGCGTGTCCTTCCAGCTCAATCAAGGCGAGCGCGTGGCGCTGCTCGGTCCCTCAGGCAGCGGCAAAACCACTGTGCTAAACTGTGTCGGCGGCGTGGATCGTGCGGACCACGGCAGCGTTACCATTGCAAATCATGCTCTCAGTGATCTAAACGCAGATGGCCTCGCGCAACTGCGCCGCAGCCACATCGGCACCGTCTTTCAGTTTTATCATCTGCTGCCCACAATGAGCGCAGCGGAAAACATCGAGCTCCCCCTGCAACTCCTCGGTGTGGCAACCAGCGAGCGCGAAACACGCGTGCGGCAGTTGCTGGAGCGCGTTGGCATCGCGCATCGTGCCGCAGCACTCCCGGGCCAGTTGTCCGGCGGCGAGATGCAGCGTGTGGCCATTGCACGCGCAGTGGTGCATCGCCCCACCCTGATTTTGGCCGATGAACCCACCGGCAGTCTCGACACCGCCACAGGGGCACAGGTGCTCGATCTTCTGGCGGAAATCGTACAAGAAACGCAGGCCGCGCTGCTGCTCGTCACTCACAGTCCCGAGGCCGTGAAACACTGCCAGCGCGTGCTCCGCATGCAGGACGGCCAGATCGTCGAAGGCGCATGAGCACGGTGCTTCTCATCCTGCGGCGCTGTGCCTTGCGCCACTGGCGTTTGGCTTTCAAACAGCAGCTGGCCCTCATGCTCATCCTCGCGCTCGGTTCCAGCGTCTATCTCGCCGTGCGCCTCGCTAGCAATGCCGCTCTCTCCGGCTTCGAAACCTTCACCGATGGCGTCACCCGCCAGCCAGACTGGACGGTTCAAGCACTCGCAGGCTCGCTCCATGAAGCGGATCTGCGCAGCATGCGTGAATTGCTAGGCCCACGTCCCGTGAGCCTCCTCCCCGTGGTGGAAGAAACAGTGACCCCAGCTCTGGACAAAGGAAACGGCGAGATCGGCTCCCGCGCCACCTGGCGTCTTCTCGGCGTGGACTTTGTCGCCCTTCTCAATCTCCGTGGCGAAGCCCCCGCAGGCCTCGGCGCATCAAACTTGCAGTCGGTGCATGCGGGAGTTTACGTCAGTCCCAAGCTCGGCACGAAAGCAGGCGAAGAACTGCGCCTCATCGTCGATGATCGCGTGATCACTCTGAAGGTCGCCGGGGTCGTGCCAGAGGTGCCCGGAGTCCCCAGCCTTCCCGCCCATCTGCTTCTGATGGATCTGCCCGAGGCGCAAACAATCTTGCAGCGCATGGATCGTATCGACCGCGTCGAGGTCCTCTCACAAAACAGCCCCACCTTTCCCCAATTACGCGAGGAAACCGGAGCCCTGCTCAAGTCGCACTGGCAGGTGCGTGGCGGATCAGACCGCCGTCAACTTGCCGGTACGATGACTCAGGCCTTCCGTCTAAACCTCACCATCCTCTCACTGCTCGCCCTGCTCGTCGGCGGTTATCTTATCTTCCAGGCACTCGATGGCGTCGTGCTCCGGAGGCGCAATGAGATCGGTATTTTGAAATCTCTCGGCGTCACCGATCGCGCCATTCAAATCGCCTTTCTCCTCGAAGCAGGTTTGCTCGGGCTCTGCGGGGGCAGTTTCGGTGTGCTGCTCGGCTGGCTCGGTGCACAGGCTGCGGTGGGCGGTGTCACCAAGACCATGAACGCGCTCTACGGTGCTACCAGCGAGCAGCAGGCCTCGCTGAGCGTGTCTGAGGCATCACTCGCCCTGTCGATCTCCATCCTCGCAAGTCTCATCGCCGCCTGGTGGCCCGCCCGCATGGCCGCGCGCACCCCTCCGGCACACATGCTCGGACATCACGCAACGCCCTTTGAAGGCGGCACCGTATGGCGCGTCGAATGGATCGGCTGGGCAATGATGCTGGCAGCCGTTTTGCTCGCACAACTCCCCGTCCTCCGCTTTGAAAACGGCGCACGCCTCCCGCTGGCAGGCTACACCGCCGCGTTGCTCTGGCTCATGGGTGCCGGTTTGGCTGCCAGCACCATTTTGCGCCTCGTCGCACAGAAGAAAGCACGGTCCGCCGTCTGGCGCATCGCGCTCTCTCATCTTCGTCGTCCCACCGTGCGGCACCGCTTCGCAGTCGCCGCCTTGGCCAGCGCAGTGGCGATGACCACAGGCATGGCGGTCATGGTCGCGAGTTTTGATCACACCATGCGCGGCTGGATCGATCGCACCATGAAGGCAGACATCTACGTCAGCAGTGCCGGGGCGCAGAGCGCATCCTCCACTCACGCCATCACACAAAAGACAGTGGCAGAGCTTGGGCAGGAGCCGGGTGTCGAAGAACTCGCTTTCGTTCAAGCCAGGACGCTTCTCTGGCACGGCGGTGAAGTCTTGATCCTCGGCACCAATCCCGTCTTTGCGCACAAACACCAACTCTATGCGTGGGTGCAGGCACCGCAGCACGAGGAGTGGTGGCAGCCGGAAGACGGCATCACGCCCGCGATCATGAGCGAAAGCTGGAGCGAACGCTTCGCCACCCGTGTCGGCGATGTGATCGACCTCGCAGGTCACAAGGTGCGCGTCGTTGCCATGAACGCGGAGTACGGCAACGAGCGTGGTTCGCTCACACTTCCCTCCTCAGTGTTCCGCGAATGGTTTGACACCGATGAAGCCTGGCGCGTGGCCCTCATGCTGAAACCCGGCGTGGATCCAGAAACCGTGCGCAGCCACATCGAGGCCAGTCAGCCGGGACTCAGTGTCTTCACCAATGCCCATCTCCGTCGCGAAGCCCTGCGCATCTTCCGCCAGACCTTCTCCGTGACGCATGCCCTGGAGGTCATCGGCGTGATCGTCGCCGTGGTGGGCCTGGGCCTTGCCCTCACAAGCCTTTTGCTCGAACGCAGATCCGTCCTGACCACCTTGCATTCTCTGGGCATGACGCGCAGAGAGATCTCAAAGTCGGCCGCTCTGGAAGGCCTCGGCGTTGCATGCGCTGGCGCATTCACCGGCATCGCCGCAGGCCTGTGGCTCGGCTGGCTGCTCGTCTATCGAATCAACAAACAGTGCTTCGGCTG
Organism: uncultured Verrucomicrobiota bacterium; assembly: GCA_903838675.1. Lineage (GTDB taxonomy): Bacteria > Verrucomicrobiota > Verrucomicrobiia > Verrucomicrobiales > Verrucomicrobiaceae > Prosthecobacter. Next base: position 2,492 of record CAILZI010000021.1, on the reverse strand, counting down.
GACCCTGCAGTTTCACGCCGTCTGGTGGCATCTCGCCGTTCTCGGCGCGGCAGTGGTAGCCACCGGTATGCTGGTCGCCGCCCTGGTCGGACGCTGGGCCGCACTGCTGCCACCAGAACACCAGGAGGAATGACATGAAGCACACCTTTTTACTCCTCTTTCTTCTGATCCCATCTCTGTACGCACAGACCACGGTTGACGGCTTCGCACTGCCTCAGCCCGGAAAAGTCTTCGTCTTCCCGCGCGATCACGGGAGCCACCCCGAATTCCGCACCGAGTGGTGGTATGTCACCGGCCACCTCGATGCTAAAGACGGCCACCGCTTCGGCTTTCAGGTCACCTTCTTCCGTCAGGCCCGCCGTGAGGATGGCAAAACTCTGCACCTGCATCTCGCCCATGCCGCTCTGCTGGATGCTCAAACTGGGCGCTTCTTCCACGAAGAGCGCTTGAACCGCGCAGGCTGGGACGCCGCATCATTCGAAACAACCCTCGCTGTGCACAACGGCAACTGGTCCCTCAGGCTCGATGAATCTACCCAACGCCTGCACATAGCCGCGACGGTGAAAAACGAGGCCCTGCTCCAGCTGGAACTCGAAGTCATAAAACCGCTGGTCATCTTCGGCACAGACGGCGTCTCACGCAAAGGCGCTTCAGAAACAGCAGCGAGCCATTACCTCACATGGCCACGTTTGAAGACCACGGGCACCGTCAAACTGGGTCCAGCGGAGTACACCGTGACCGGCGAGGCATGGATGGATCACGAGTTCAGCAGCAGCCAGTTGGAAGAAGGCCAGGTCGGCTGGGATTGGGCCGCCGTGCAGCTCAAAGACGGCCGTGAAATCATGGTCTATCGCATGCGTAGGAAGGACGGCACGCTAGATGCAGCCTCCACCCTCGCGGTCGTGGAAAAAAACGGAAACGTCCGCCATCTCGCTAGCACCGCCTTCACATGGGAAGTCCTCGGCACATGGAAAAGCCCGCGCAGCGGCGCAATGTATCCAAATCATGTCCGGCTCTGCTTTGAAAACGAATCCGTGGAACTAAAACCCCTGGCCTCAGATCAGGAGCAGGACGGCGGCATCACACGTCTGCCCTACTGGGAAGGCTCCTGCGATGTCATCGATTCACACGGACAGATCACCGGCCGGGCCTTTCTGGAGTTGGCAGGCTATGCTGGCGATCTCGCAGGTCACCTGACACCGAAAGCCGTGAAGTGATGCGGGCATTGCCTCGCTTCGCTCGCCCTTCGGGCAGCCTACGGCTGGCTATCTCCGCTGCGCTTCGGTGCCTGCCTGCAAAGCGAATGTCCTCAGCACTCCCTACGAATACTTCACGTCCTTGCGCGGCTCCATCTCAAACGCCGTGCTCTCCTGCTCGGAGATGTTCGGCTTCAGCACTTCCTCGCGAAACTTGAAGTAGTGCGGGTCATCCTGGCAGATGGCCAGCTTGTCCATGCTCTCGACTTCCAGATACACAAACCACGGGTAGGGCTCGGACGGATTGACGCGCTTGCCCGTCTTGACGGTCAGCACCTCGGGCACCCGCAGCAACATCACTCGGGTCTGGGACATCATCTGCTCCAGTTTCTCCTCCGTGACCTGGGGCTTGAGCTGAAACAGGCTGAGGTAGGCGATCATGAAGGCAAAAAGAATGTCCGCAGTTTCAGCAGACTAAGACTTCCAGTCGAGAACGCCCTTCTTCCAGGCATACACGAAAGCCACGAGCAGGATGGACACAAAGCCCGTCGCAACAGCGAGAATCGAGGGTCCGAAGGCGGCAAGGTAGTCCTTGTAAATGATGGCCCAGGGATAGAGAAACACGACTTCAATGTCGAACAGCACGAAGAGCATCGCCACGATGTAGAACTTCACGCTGAAACGCGGTTGGCTGTCGCCCACCGGAAGCATGCCGCACTCGTAGGCGGAGTCTTTGATCGTGTTGCGCTTTGCTGATTTGCCGAGCAGCGCAGAAGCGATCAGGGTCACCACGGCAAAACCACCGGCGATGACAATTTGGAGCAGAACTGGAATGTAATTCTCAAACATGGGGGTGAATGATGCGGAATGGTTAGCGAGAGGCGGGGCAGCGTCAAACCCGGAAACAAAAAGGGCCGCCCTGCACGGAGGCAGAGCGGCCCAAAATAGATCAAAGATCAGCTGCGGGCAGCGGCAGCAGCCGTCGTACGGGCCACTACGGCAGCGCTGCGGGCGGCGATGGCGGCGTTGTGGGCGGCACGCAGGCCGTCGAGGCCGCGGTAGGTCTTGCCAACCTTGGCGCACAGGCCACGGCTCACGAGATTCTGTAGTTTCTCATAGGAGCGCAGGCGCAGCATTTCTTCGCCGCCGCTCACCGCGTTTTTCAGCTTCAGATTGTCATATACCAATCCAAACAGGGTGTTGAATTCATAGGTCTCCGGCTTTGAGAGAACATTGACTAGCTCGTCAGTGACATGATCAGGGACTCGGCGGGAGAAGCGTGTCTTACGTGTCGGT
>CAILZI010000020.1 GCA_903838675.1 uncultured Verrucomicrobiota bacterium | reverse complement strand
GTGGTTAGCTGGACTTTGCCGTCGGTGCTGGCGGAGAGCTGGCCTTTCTGCCAGCGGAGGTAGGGGCCGTTGCCGAAGTCGCTGTTTTTGCCACGGATCTCGAAGAACCAGTCGGCACCGGGCTGGGCCATGACATCGAACTCGACGTGGAAGGTGCCGGCGTCCCAGGTGGTGGGGTAGATGTCGAGGACGGGATTGTAGTTTTTGCTCAGGCCGGGGGCGTCTTGCACCTTGAGGGAGCGGCCTGAGGGGGAGTTTGCGGTTGTTGGCAGTGGTTTGCGGTTGTTTGCAGTTGTTTTGTCGGAACCGGAGGGGGAGCCAGAGGCTAGGGGGAAGGGGGAGGAGGTTTCGTCGGTGACGGCGATGGATTCGCCTTTGTTTTCGTGGGTGTATTTGACGCCGCGAATGCCGAGGGTGCCGAGGGCGGCGTGCTCGAAGTCTTGATTGATTTTGTACTCAGGGGCGGGCCAGGGTTTGGCGTCGGTGTCCCAGGTGGGGTAGTCGTGGCCTTGGGCGGCGAGGGTGCGCCATGCGGGGTCGGTTTTGCGCACGCCGGCGAGGGTGAGGTCCCAGGGCTTGAAACCGATTTTTTCGGCGGGGGAGCTGGGCTTGAGGCGGAAGTCGCGTTTGGCAATGTCTTCGAAGAGGGGATCGGCAAAGAGGCTGTCTTTGTCGCGGCCCATCTTGCGCCATTCGTCCCAGGTGAAGTGGGTTTTGGTGAGGGTGGCGGGGACTTTGCCGTCGGTGGGCCAGTAGAGGTTTTTGCGGAAGACGAGGCTGTCTTTGGGATCGCCACGCTCGGGTTTGTCGAAGAACTTCCAGTTCCATTCGCCGCCATCGAGGAGGGGGGATGCGGGGGCCCAGACGACGATGTTGTTCATGTAGCGGAAGCGGAGGCGGGCTTCGTTGCGGGAGGCCTGGATCTGGGCGGTGTGGCCGAAGGCGAAGATGTTGTTCCGCACGGTGTTGAAGTAACCGTAGTGCTGGTGGAAGCCGGCGTTCCAGGTGTCGTGCACGAGGTTGTTTTCCATGAGGGTGTCGGCGCTGCCTTCGTCATTGTAGAGACCCCAGCCGCCGTAGCGATGGCTGGTGACGTGGTGGACGTGATTGCCACGGACGATGGTGCCGGGGGAGGTGCCGAGGCCGTAGTAGCCGCCCATGTCGCTGAGGTAGGCCCAGCCGAGGTGGTGGATGTGATTGTTTTCCACGATGGTCTCGCGGGAGGCGGTGTCGCCATAGCCCCAGTTCCATCCGGCGCTGACGCCGGTGTAGTAGAGGTCTGCGATGTCGCACTGAGTGACGGAGCAGTGCTGGGTGTGGGTGAAGACGACGCCGCAGGCGCTGGGGTGGAGGCGGCCGCCGTGCTGGATGATGGAGTCGTCGATGGTGATGTGATGATTCACGCGCTCGTCGGCGGGGCGGGCGATTTCGCCGACGTAAACACCGCCGCCGCCGAGGTCGTGCATATGGCAGTGGGTGATGGAGGAATCAGAGCAGCCGTTTTTGAACCAGAGGGCGTGGAGGCCGGTGTGGGCGATTTCGCAATGGGTGAAGTGGATGTTGCTGGAGTCTTCGATTACGATGGTGCCCTGAGTGGTGGTGGCGGCCTGGGTGTCGTGCAGGCCTTCGGCAGGGTAGAGGTGATTGCTGTATTGGAACGAGATGCCTTCGAAGCGGACATCGTGCGCGTCTTTGATGACGAGGAATTTGTCCACCACGGGGGCGATGACTTCGGCCTTGGTCATGTCTTCGCCGGGGAGCGGGAGGTAGAGGACTTCGCCTTTGGCTTGATCGAGGAACCATTCGCCGGGGGCATCGAGGGCGGCGCGGAAGTTTTCGACCCACCAGCGTTGATCGGGTTCGAATTCGACGAAGGGATAGCGGGAGCGGCCCTTGATGCGGATGGCGAGGACTTCGTCGTTCATGTCCTTGATGCGGCACTGGGCGACGGCCCAGGCGTGGGTGACGGTGAGGAGGACGTTGTCGCGCTCGGCGAGCGGGATGCTTTTGAGAACGGAGTACTGCTCCTGCGCGATGGAGAAGGCATTGAAATTCATGTTCTCCTTGAGATCCGGGAACACGCCTGCGCCGACGGCTTCGGTGATGTGGTAGAAGCCTTTGTTGGGCGAGCGGGCGAGGGTGGCGCGGCGGCCATTGATCCAGAGCTGCTCGAACTTCCAGGCTTTGTCTGGCAGGGGGGCTTTCCACAGGCCGCCTGCGGATTTTTGCCAGCCGGTGATGGGTTTGCCGGCGGTGAAGGTGGCGCTGGTGCCGGTCCAGGTGACTTGGGAGTCGTCTTTGCCGAGGGTGATGGTCTCGGTGATGGGATAGGTGCCCGGAGCTACGACGATGCGTGCGGGCTTGGGGGCGGCGCGGGCGGCGTCACGCGCGGCTTGTGGGGTCGAGATGGGGCCGGTGGGGGAGAGCTGGATGTCTGCGGCGAATGAGAGCGAGGCCGCGGAGAGGGAAAGAGCGAGGAGTCTGAGCAACATGTGACAGTGAGGCGGAGGGTGCTCCACTTTATGCCCCATCTGTGAACCGCATACAAGTGGCGGCGCACTGCGAGGAATTGCCAGTTTACTGCAGCATCTGGCGCACCGTGGTGGCCACGGGATAGATCCAGACGATTTCGTCAGGGCTCAAGGTGACCGGTGGATAGAGGGGGTTCAGACTGGAGAGAACGACGGAGTGGCCGTGATCTGCGGTGCTGTAGACACGGAAGAGGACGTCGCCGCCCAAGCTGTCGCTAAGGCGTGCGATGACGCGGTTGCCGGTGTGGGGAACGTTGTTGGGGTAGAGGATGGCCAGTTCGCCATCGTGGTGCTGCGGAAGCATGGCATCGCCAGAGAGACGCATGGCGAAAGCATCGGGATCATTCACGCTGAAGGCGAAGTGTTCGGTGGCGGCGAAGGCTGCCTGAGCAGGCACGGTGAGTTCGCGCGCGGCAGTGATGGTGAGCACGGGCAAGGCGGTGATGCGCGGTGTTCCTGGCACTGGAGTCACTGGAATGGAAAACACCGGAGCCGAGCTTGCGGAGTCTGCAACAGCTGGTGCGGGAGCGGGAAGTGGTGCGGTGCTGGAGGCCGGTGGGGTGTCATGAACTGTGGCAGCGATGGTGCTGGCTGAACCGTTTTGAATCTCGGCTTCGAGTTTCTCAATGAGCTTGATGACGGGGAGCGAGGCGTGGGCGCCGTTTTCGATTTTGGTCACGTATTGCCGGGAAACACCGAGGCGCTGGGCAAGTTTCGGACGGGTGACGCCCATTTTTTCGCGGAGGGCCGCGACACGCAGTGCGAAGGCATTTTTTTCGCGGATGACGGGCCTTTCGATGAGCTGGGCAGGAGGTGCGGGTTTTTCCTCCTGCTGCACCAAGCGATCAAGAGCTTCGATGGCAGAGGGCGGAAGTCCTGCCATTTCGGAGGGTAAGGCAGTAGTGTCAGGCTGTGGCATGTGCATGGCGAGCTGTTTGAGATTGGCGGCAGCTTCGAGTTTTTCGATCAACTGGAATACGGGCCTGGAGGGAGCCTGGCGACCTTTCTCCATGACAGAGACATAACTGCGACCGACGCCGAGCCAGTGAGCGAGCTCGGGCTTGGAGACGCGCAGCTTTTGACGCAGCGACTGACAACGGGCAGGAAAGCCTACAAGTTTTTCTTCAGAGACTGGGGAGTGTGGCATAAAATAGAAAGGTGAAACTGCGGAATGTAACGGTACGTGTGAAAGACAGGAACCGGGGGACTTTGCTCAAGAGGCTCTTATGCAATATCTGCGCCAACAAATGGGCTGGAGGCTGCTCAAAGGATAAAAGTATCAGACAGCGGCACATTGGGCCGTCGCTTTTCATGCGATGTCTCTTTTTGTGCGAGGTGAAGGGACAGAGAGGGCATCTAAACGGCTGCGCGGCCAGCTTTGTGCTGACAGGCCTGAATGGTGGGTGCTGGTGATTTTGCTCGCTGTTCGAGCGTGTATCTGTAACAGTCCGCCGCTTTTTATGTCTCAGGAAACCTCAGCCCAGCATCAACCGCCGTTTGACGTCCCAAGCGTCGAGGAGATGGCTGCATTGCTGCCGCAGTATGCGTTTGAAAAGCTCGCGGCATTCGGTGGCATGGGGGCGGTGTACCGGGGGCGGCAGGTGAGCCTGGACCGGCCGGTGGCGATCAAAATATTGCCTCCGGAATTTGGCAGGCAGGAAGACTTCGCTGATCGATTCAAATCCGAGGCGCGAGCCATGGCGAAGCTCAACCACACGCACATCGTGGGGGTGTATGACTTTGGCATCACGAAGGAGGGGCATCTGTACCTGGTGATGGAATGGGTGGAAGGGCAGACACTGCACACGCTCATTCAAAAAGGCAGCATCCCTGTGCGCAAGGCCGCCAACCTGGCGATGCAGCTGTGTGACGCACTGGCCTTCGCGCATCATCATAAAATCCTGCACCGGGACATCAAGCCGGGGAACATCATGATCAGTGAAGATGATCAGGTGAAGGTGGCGGACTTCGGACTTGCGCGGCCGATCACGGGAGAAGCGGAGGAAAATCCGTTTGGTACGCCGGACTACGCGGCACCGGAAATCCTGGGCAAGGGTGCGGTGGACCAGCGTGCGGACATCTTTGCCGCCGGTGTGGTGTTGTACGAAATGCTTACGGGACGTGTGCCGCAGCAGCCACGGCGTTCGGTGCGGGAGTTTGCGCCACTGTCTCCGCGCTGGGATGAACTGATCGACAAGGCCACGCATGCTGATCCGGCAAAGCGCTTTCAGGATGTGGGCGAATTCCGCGCGCATATTGCGATGCTGATCAACCAGGCGTCACAGCCCGTGAGTGTGGTGGCGGAAGTGAAGGATGAGCCCAAGGCGAAAGCTGCACTCAAACCGCTGCATTTCGTGTTGATCGGGGCTGCGGTGATAGTCATCTGCATCGTGCTGGGCATGATGTTCAAAGGCGAGCCTGCTCCGGAGGTGTCAAAAACAGAGGCGACTGCAACATCCCCCAACGGAACAGATAGACCTGAGGGGAAGAAAGTGGTGGAGCCAGCCAAGAAGGCGGATCCTGTGGTGGTGCCCGTTGTTGAACCGGAAAAGAAAAAGCCGGAGCCTGCACCACCGGTCGAAAAAAAGATCGTTGCGGTGCCCGCGCCTGCTCCGCCTCCACGGACCGAACCGGCGGCGATGGCACCTGCTGCACCGGTGAAAGCGCCGTTGCCGGAAACGCCGGAGGAGGTGGTGCTGCGGCTTGAGGAACGTGATCCTGAACTGGTGAAGATGGTCGCTGATTTCGGCGCTGAATGGTCGGCCAATACGGAGATCAACGCGGTGACTGAAATGCAGGCACTGGCTGACAAATACATCCCGGCGTTGCAACGGAGTCTGAGCAGCGTGGTGCTGCAGCAGCGTGATTTTGTTCTCAGCGAAATCTCCCACATTGCGAATCGTGAGGCGCTGGGCGAGCCCGATCTGCTCTGGCCCGAAGTGCTGAAAACACTGCGCAAAGCCTATGAGGCCCAGCGCGATGCGATCCAAGGCCGTGTGGCCGTGGCGGCGCAGAAAATGCGTTCAGCGCAGTGCGAGGCTGTTTTGCAGAAGGCTCGTGAACGTAGTGCGGCAGGCAAGGCGGAGGCCGCGAAACGAGCTGAAGTCGTGGCGGCGGAACTGGCGAAACTCAAGACGGCGCCTTCGCTGAGCGCCTTGAAACAAAATGTGGCTGGCGTGGGCGGAGAGCCTGTTCGCTGAGCTGTCATTATTGGATGGAGCTGCTAAGATATTTCCCTCGCAGCATGCGGTGCCGGAGGGTATTAATCCTTCATGCCCGAAGAAGCCCCCCCCAGTGAACAGCCTTCGTTTGATGTCCCGAGCCTTGAGGCGATGAACGCCTACCTGCCGCAGTTTAAGTTTGAAAAACTGGCGGCATGCGGAGGGATGGGAGCGGTGTACAAAGCCTATCAGGAAAGCCTCGACCGCCGGGTGGCGGTCAAGATTTTGCCGCCGGAGTTTGGAACCCAAAAAGAATTTACCGACCGGTTCAAGGTCGAAGCGCGTGCGATGGCGAAGCTAAATCACACGAACATTGTGGGTGTGTATGACTTTGGCATCACGGCGGGAGGGCATTTGTATCTGGTGATGGAATGGATCGAAGGGCAGTCGCTGCACGATCTGATTCACAAGGGGAGTCTTTCTCTGCGGAAGGCGACGAATCTGGCCATGCAGCTGTGTGAGGCGCTGAGCTTTGCGCATGAGCACCAGATCATTCATCGTGACGTGAAGCCTGGCAACATCATGGTCAATGACGCCGACCATGTGAAGGTGGCGGACTTTGGGCTGGCGCGACCCGACACGGGAGAAGCGGAGGAAGAGAATCCGTTTGGAACGCCAGATTACGCTGCGCCGGAGATTCGCGGTGGCAGCGTGGTGGACCACCGGGTGGATATTTACGCCGCTGGTGTGGTGCTTTATGAGATGCTCACTGGAACGGTGCCGCAGGTGCCGCGGCGCTCGGTCACGGAGTTTGCGAAAGTCTCGACGCGGTGGGATGAGATCATTGCGAAAGCCACGAATCCCGATCCGGCGAAGCGGTATCAGGACGCGGGTGAGTTTCGCGCGTATATCAACGCGGCGATGAAGCAGGCTGCGGAGGCGGGTGCGCCGGCGGTGGCCGAGAAGCGGAAACCTGCACATCCTCCCAAAAAGCCTGCGGTTCAAATGACCCAGCAGCAGCAGCTCATGCTGGTGATTGGGGTGGTTGCTGTGGTGGTCGTCGGATTTCTGGCGCTGCTCTTCTGGCCATCGTCGAAGAGCGCGAATCGCAGTTCGTCAGCGAGCGTCGAGGCGACGCCGGAGGAAATCCAGCAGGTGATGCAAAAGCTTGAGCAGAATGATGCGGAACTGGCCAGGATGGTGAGTTCGTTTGCGGAAGACTGGACGGCCACGGGGGCAGCTAAAAATCCATCCTCACCGACGGCTGAAAAACTGCGGAAGGCACAGAATGCTGCGGTGCAGGCCAAGGCCCGGGACCGGCTGGAGGCGGCGCGGCGTGCGGAGATTGTGGCGGCGGAGCTGGCGAAGCTGAGTGGTGCACCGTCGATGAAGGCGCTGAAGCAGGCGGCTGAGAGATAAGGGAAACACTGATTAAACACCGCAGAGACTTGGAGAAAGCAGAGTCTGAACCGGAAGGGAAGATACACACCGCAGAGATCAGAACGCCGCAGAGATTGATTCTGAAAATCTTAGCGCTTCCACAGGGGGCAAGGCGGGTGGACGAGCGGTTGTCGAAACACGTTTGTTTTGCAGGGTCAGTGAGCGGATGCTTGCGAGGTGCAGGCAGGAGTGCCTGCATCACTTATAAAAAAGCCGCCACCCGTTTCCGGGCGGCGGCGTGGTATTTGGCCAGGGGATTACTTGCCCTTGCAGCAATCCTTGGTGCAGGTCTTGGTCGCGGCTTTGCAGCATGCGCCGCAGTTTGCGCACTTTTCAGCGGCTTGGGCGGTGACGGAGAATGCGGCGACGGAGGCGACGGCGATGAGGGTGAGGATGGTTTTCATGGTATTGGATGTGGTGTGTTGTGAAGTGCCTGCTTTGAAGATTCCGGCGTGCAGCGCAGGCGTGCGCATGCCGGGTTTGCCATGGAGTGGCAGTTAAACTGGCGGTGAGGCCAGACGACCGGGCAGGATGGGTCTGGGGAGGCCTTAGACAGGGCCGCGCGAAATCGAGTCATTGCCCGGAGCGTCTGGCTTCGAGACGCATGGCGCGCGGCTTCAAATCAACAGGGCACAATGCCGCGCATAGAGCGGCGGTGAGTGCAAGGGCGGCCCGTGGTCGTGACGGGGCTCGTGGATTGCAAAAAGCGATGGGGTGAGGCTGACAGGCGATGAAGCGGCCCAAGCCAGTTCAGCCAGCAGCTTCAAAGCGGGTGCCGGGGCCTGGACGAAGGTGGCGGCGACTTCGCGCTTGTTTTCGTGTTTGGCGCAGGGGCAGTTTGGTTCTTGGGAATGAGCGGGAGCCTGCTCTGACGCTGCATGCTTTTTCATGGCGCAGCAGCTGGCCACTTCTTCCCGCTCGGGTGCCGAGATGCAGCACCAGCACATCGGCAAACCGATGCAGAGGGTGAGGATCAGGGATGTGATGCGGGTGAGCATGTACACGGTCAGATGTTAGTACGTTAGGATCTATTCAATCGTTTCAAGCAATCGGTGTGCGGGGCTGTGGGGGAATTTGAGTGGAAGCTTGAAGCGTGATCAATAAAAGGACAAACCGCCGGAATAGGCCCAATACGGCGAATAGTGCCTATGATCGTGGTGGGATGACTGGGTGATGTGGGGAGAGGAGCGGCATTGGAATGCCGCGGTCCCAAGGGGCAGAAAAACGCCGCGCGGTTTCCCGGGCGGCGTTTTGTTTTGTGGCTGTTGCCTGAGCTTTTAGCGGAAGCTTTTGGCGAAGTCGTCGGAGGTGGCTTTGGCGACGACTTTGGTTTTTTGGAAGGTGGATTGCTCGCCTTTTTCGATGAGGATGCGTTCGTAGTCGGCGGAGGACATGGGGAGCTCGATGGTTTTGTCCTGCCAAGTGGAGAGGAGGATGGCGTTGGCGAGTTCGACGCTGCGAAGTCCTTCTTCGGCGGGGGAGAGAAGTGGCTCACCCTTCAAGATGGCGTTGGTGAAGTTTTGCATGATCTCGACATGCTGGCCACCGGCTTGATCAATGGTAATGTCCATGTGCCAGCTTTCGGGCATGGCGAAGGCGGCTTCGGCCTCCATGCAGAACTTGCTCATCTGCTGGCGGTTGCGCTGGAAGTGAATCTTGGTGCCGTCGGTGACGGTGAGGCGGCCCTGCTCGGCGGAGATTTCGAGCTTGTTGATGCCTGGGGCTTCACCGGTGCTGGTGATGAAGGTGGCGGTGGTGCCGTTGTCGTATTGCATGAAGGCGGTGACATTGTCCTCGACTTCGATCTCGTGGAAGCGGCCGAACTGGCAGAAGCCACGGATTTTTTGCGGCATGCCGAAGAGCCACTGGAAGAGGTCCAGATTGTGAGGGCACTGGTTCATGAGGACGCCGCCGCCTTCGCCTTTCCAGGTGCCGCGCCAGCCGCCGGTGGCGTAGTAGTAGTTGGTGCGGAACCAGTTGGTGACCTCCCAGTGGACGCGGCGCACGGCGCCGAGTTCGCCGCTGTCGATGAGGTCTTTGACCTTCTTGAAGCAGGCGTTGGTGCGCATGTTGAACATGGCGGCGAAGATTTTAGTCTTGTCGGTATGCGCGGCGATGAGGCGCTCGCAGTCGGCCTTATGGACGGAGATGGGTTTTTCGACCAGGACGTGGAGTCCGGCCTGGAGGGCTTCGATGCCAATGGTGGTGTGGCTGAAGTGCGGGGTGCAGATGAGGATGGCATCAATGAGGCCGCTGTGGATCATCAGATTCACGTCGGTGAAGGCTTTTTCGCCTTCGATGAGGTTCGGCACGGTGCCGACACTCTCACACAGCGCGGTGACGCGCAGTCCGGGAACTTTGCCTGCACGAATGTTTGCAAGGTGTGCCTTGCCCATGTTTCCAAGCCCAACGATGCCAATTCTGACGGTTTCCATGGCGCGAGACTAGCGGGGCGGAAGGGACGGTCAAGCGACTCAACAGTTGCGCTTTCATCCCCCTGCCTGCATTTTGCAGGCATGCGCCCAACCCGCCGTCTCAGAGACCTGTTCATCCCAGTCATGGGATGCGTGGCGGCGCTGCTCAGCACCACCCTCGTGGCAGACGATCTTCGCATTGGCATCATCGGCCTCGACACTTCGCATTCAGAACAGTTCACGCTGCGGCTGAATGATCCTGCGAACCCCAACCATATTCCAGGAGCGCGAGTCGTGGTGGCTTTTCCGGGAGGCAGTCCCGACATTGAAGAGAGCAAGACGCGCATCGACGGCTTCACCGCGACCGTGCGCGACAAGTTTGGCGTGCGCATCGTGGGCAGTGTGGCGGAAGCCTGCAAAGACGTGGATGCCATTCTGCTGCTCAGCCTCGAAGGCCGCCCGCGCCTGGAGCAGATGAAGCAGATCATTGCCGCGGGGAAACCGATCTTCATGGACAAGCCGGTGGCGGCCTCTCTCAAAGATGTGGTGGAGATCTACAAGCTGGCCGGAGCCGCCCAGGTGCCCGTGTTCAGCGCCTCCGCCGTGCGCTGGTATCCCGGTGTGCTGGAAGTGGCGAATGCGGAGCCGACGCCGGCGCGCAGTGTTATTTCGTACGGCCCTGCGCACGTGCTGCCGCATCATCCTGACCTGTTTTTCTACGGCATCCATCCCACGGAGGCGCTGTTCACCGTGATGGGCTCCGGCTGCCTTTCCGTCATCCGGACCACCACGCCGTCTGAATCCATTGTCACGGGACTTTGGGCAGAGGGCCGTACCGGCACGCTGCAGGCGATTCATGAGGGTGCGATGAGCTACAAGCTGATCCGTTTCGGTGACAAGCAGATCACCGAGCAGAAGTCCGAGGGCGATTATACGCCGATGCTGCGCGAGATCGTCAAATTTTTCCAGACCAAGCAGCCGCCCATCTCACCGAAGCAGACGCTGGAGATTTATGCGTTCATGGCTGCGGCCGAGGAGAGCAAGCACCGCGATGGGGGCAGGGTCACTCTGCGTGAGGTCATGGTCAAAGCTGGAGCGCCTGAGGGCTGGCTGCCGGAGGATGGGAAGGCGAAGCATGAGGCGCCGAAATCGGTGCCGAAGGGGCTGCCGAAGCCGGGGGCTTCGTGAGGTTTTGCTGGCAATAAGGAGTTTTATTCTGGGGGCGGTTTGGTGGTGGTAAGCGTTTGCGAGGAGTGCTGGCATGGCTCCGCCATGCGCCCTTGAGCTGAGCGGGTGGTGGCGTGGTCCAGGGGTGCGCTCGTTCCTCGCTTACCCCTGGCTACCTGCTGTGATCCCCTCCGGGGATCGAAGGATGCGACGGTCTAGCTGGCATGGAGCGGATGGAGGGCACTCAGATGTCCGTGCGTAAGCTTGGATATTTACTCGGCGTTCTGCACCTGCTCGCGGATTTTTTCGAGTTCGGTCTTGGCGGTGACGACGTGGTGGGCGATTTCGGCGTTGTTGCATTTTGAGCCCATGGTGTTGAACTCGCGAAAGAACTCCTGGAGGAGGAAATCGAGGCTGCGTCCTGCAGGGGTGTCGCTGGCAAGGTAGGAGCGGAACTGCTGAACATGGCTGGCGGCGCGGGTGAGCTCTTCGGAGATGTCGGTGCGGTCTGCGAAGAGGGCGATTTCTTTGACCAGGCGCTCGTCATCCAGGGGGAGGGGCAGGCCGGCATCTTCGAGCCGCTGACGCAGCACCTTGCGCTGATGCTCAGGCACGGTGGCGGCTTTGGCGCGAATGGATTCCAGGAGGGATTCGATCGTCGCGAGGCGCGCTTCGATGTCGCTACGAAGGCTCGCGCCTTCAGCAATGCGCATGGTGTTCATTTGCTTCAGCGCGCCAGCCAGAGCCTCCTGAATGGATGGCCAGGCGTCTTCGGTGGCGGTTTCTGTTTGCGCCTGGGTGATCACACCGGGCATGCGGGTGATGTCGGTCAGTGAAATCTCCGGTGGAATGTCCAGCTTCAGAGCCAGCGCATGCATGCTGTGGTAATAATGCGCAGCCAGCTCCTGATCGATGCGCACCGCATCGGTGCCGCCCGCCGCGGATTCCTTGCGCACGGCCACATTGACGCGTCCGCGTGAGACCGAGGTGGAAACTTTGGTGCGGACCACGTTTTCCAGCTCTGAGAGTTCACGGGGCAGATTGACCGCCACTTCGAGCTGCTTGCGGTTCACGGAACTGCATTCCACGCTCCACGTCACGCCTGAGCGCTGTGCTTCGCCCCGGCCAAATCCTGTCATGCTTTTCATAGCCATCAGATGGAACGAAATTTGACTTTGGTAAAGTCTTGGAATGGGGCGGCCGTACATTCGTAGCGATTCCGATTTGCATCGTCCCGGGTGCTCCCTAGTTTCGCCCACCCATATGGCAAAAGCGGCTCTCGGCAAAGGACTCGGTGCACTCATTTCGGCATCCTCATCGGTGTCGGGAGTGTCGCGCCTGCCTGCGCTCGCACAGCCTGCGCCGGGAGACGTGGTGAATCGTGTGACGCTGGACCAGATCGTCCCCAGCCCGCTGCAGCCGCGCAAGGAATTCCAGCCCGAGATGCTCACGGAGCTGATGGAGTCCATCCGCGAGCACGGGATCATCCAGCCGCTGATTGTGCGCCGGGTGAACGGCAAGCTGGAACTCATCGCCGGTGAGCGGCGCTTCCGTGCCTCACGCGAGCTTGGGCTCAAGGAAGTTCCTGTCATCGTCCGCGAAGCCAGCGACAAGGACGTGCTGGAGATGGCGCTGATTGAAAACCTGCAGCGCGAAGGGTTGAACCCCATTGAGGAGGCGCAGGCCTACTCGCGACTGGCGAAGGATTTCCAGATGCGCCAGGAGGACATCGCGCAGCGTGTGGGCAAGAACCGCGCCACGGTGGCCAACACGATGCGCCTGCTGGAACTGCCGGAGAGCATCCGCGACATGCTGATCGCGACGAAAATTTCAACCGGCCATGCGAAGGTGCTGCTGATGCTGAAGCAGCACGACGCGCAGGAGCGTCTGGCGCAGCAGATCGTGGCGAAGAGCCTCACGGTGCGAGCCACGGAAAAGGCGATCGATGCGATCCTGCATCCGCCGCCGCCGCCCAAGCCGAAGCCCACGGAGACGGACCTGATCCGTGCCATCGAGGCCGTGGAGCAGAAGCTGATTCAGCATCTGACCACGAACGTCAGCATTCATCACGCCGAGAAGAAGGGCCGCATTGAGATCGACTACTACGGCGTGGAAGATTTGAACCGCATCCTGAGTGTGATCGGAGTCAAAGAAGAGGCCTTTGCGGAGGAATAACGGGCGCAGCGCGCCAATGATGAAATCCGAATGACGAATGACGAAACAAGCATGCGTTTGAAGCCGATGGCATTCGTCCTACGTCATCTGGCAATTCTTGTATTAGCCCTCTCGCTGCAGGGCTGCCAGGCCGAGTCAAAGACGGACGCCGCCGATGTGAGAGAGTTTCTCACGCACTATTTTTCGACCTGGTCTGCGAAGGACATGGACGGCTACGGAGCCTGCTTTCATGAGCAGGCGCGCATCGTCTTCGTGCATCAGGGCGTGCCGCAGAGCCAGGGGCTGACGGACTTTCTGCATGGCCAGAAACTCAGCCATGCCACGACCACCGTGCCGATGACCGAAGTGCCCACGGACATGAAAATTCTCAGCGACGAACGCACCGCGCAGGCCAGCGTGCGCTGGAAGCTCACCAAGGGGGCCGACATCACGCTCGGCACCGATTGTTTCACGCTCATCAAAACATCCACCGGATGGAAGATCATGAGCCTTGTTTTCTACAACGACTGACCGCGAACCCGCATGTCCCGCACACCCTCCAAATCTCCCGCACCCCTGGCAGAGAATGCCGCAGCCACACGTGGCACGCGCATCTTTCTGGGGCTTTCCTGCTTCCTCGCCGGAGCAGCGATGATGGTCATCGAAATCTGCGCCTACCGGCTGCTGGCGCCGTTTTTTGGCAACAGCGTGTATACGTGGACGGCGCTGATCGGGGTGATCCTGATCGCGTTCAGTGCAGGGGGGTATCTTGGGGGGCATCTTGCGGATCGGAAGATGGCGCTGGATCTCCTGGGCTGGCTGCTGTCAGGATCCGCAGTACTGACCTTTTTCATCCCGGCGCTGCACACGGTCTTTGCCGTGGGGCTGAGCGCTCATGGTCTCATTGCCGGACCGGTGATGATTTCGTTGCTGCTGTTTGCGATTCCTGGAATCCTGCTGGGGGCGGTCTCACCGGCGGCGGTGCGCTTTTACAGTCTCACGCTCAAGGACACGCACGTGGGCGCGGCGGCGGGCACGATCAGCATGCTGGGATCTCTGGGCAGTTTTGTGGGCACTTTTCTCTCCGGCTTTTTCCTGCTGTCCACCTTTGGGGTGAGGAGCATCTTTTTCGGAACGGCGGCGCTGCTGCTGGTGCTGGCGATTGCCGCATTTACGCTGGCCAAAAACTCCCTGAAGCAGCAGGCCCCGGTGATTTTGAGCGGGATCTTTGCTTTTGGCATGAGCTGGATGACCGCGCCCAAACCCAAGCAGGGCGTGATCTTTGAGCACGAATCTTTTTATCATCACATCGAAGTGAGCGAGCAGCGCGAGGGCAACGTCACGCGGCGTGTGCTGCAGCTGGATTCGACGATGGAGGGTGGCATGGACGCGACCACGGGTGATCTGATCCTGCCGTATCAGCAGTACTGGAAGCTGGCCCTGCTGCGCGAGCCGGCGAAGGTGGGCAGTGCGCTGTTCATCGGCGCCGGCGCATTCGGCATGCCGGAGAATGTGTCGCGTGATTTTCCTGAAGCGACGGTGGATGTCGTGGAGATTGATCCGCAGGTGATCGAGGTGGGTCGCAAGTTTTTCAAACTGGACGAGCACCCGCGTGTGACGGCCCATGCGGGTGATGCACGGAGGTACCTGCTGCAGAATGGCGGCAAGAAGTGGGATCTTATTTTTGGGGATGCGTACAACGGCATACGGCAGATCCCGCCGCATCTAGCGACGCAGGAGTTTTACCAGCAGATCGCGGATCACCTGGAACCGAAGGGGGTTTTCATCATGAATCTGATCGCTTCGGTGACTGGCCCGAAGGCCGAGCTGACGGCCGGCATGCTGGCCACGGTGCGGAAAGCATTTCCGTATGTGGAGGTGTTTGCGGTGGGGTATCGGCGTGATGAAACGCAGAATGTCATTTTGATGGCTTCACGCGAAGATTTGAAGCCGCTGATCGTGGACCGTTATGCCAAGCAAGGCTCATGGCAGGAGCTGCTGCTGCGGACGCATGTGCCGGCTGGGACGGTGCCGCGCTCGAGCTATGTTTTTACGGATGATCACAATCCGGTGGATGCGATCATTGCGAGGGGATTGCTGGAGTAGGCTGGATGGATGGATATTGATATCCAGTGGCGGTGGCAGCGGGTTTAGGGAAGCGCTGAGGAATGGAGATTCGTGCTTGTGAAATGACGAATGAGTAAGCCCGAATGACGAAATAAGATCGAATGCCGGAGCGAGCTTGCGGCGTATCACATGGGGGTGAGGTCATCCCCTCACCGCTACCCTCTTCCCGAAGTTAACATTTGTTGTCGTCGTGTGTCAGGTCAGGGGCGGTGAGAGGGAGAACCGCTTTGGCTGCCCTGGATTGATCGGAGACACTATTATTTAATAATACTTTAACGGCTTTCCAGGGGCTTGGCGGCGGGGGCGAGGGCGGGGGCGACGAAGGCATCGAAGACGAGGACGCCTTTGAGGGAGTCCACGGCGCGTTCGAGTTGTTTGTCGCCGAGGTTGGCGAGTTCAAGAGCGGCGGCTTCGCCGGTGCCGTGGGAGGCGCGCCATTTGGCGATGCGGAGCTCTTCTTCGGAGGTGAGGGCGGAGACGATGTTGGGCTCGATGCCGGCCTCGTGGATGGTGCGATGGCTGGGCGTGTAATACTTCGCGGTGGTCAGGCGCATGGCGGCGCCGTTTTTCATGGGGAGGATGGTCTGCACGCTGCCTTTGCCGAAACTCGTGGTGCCGACGATGATGGCGCGTTTCAAATCCTGCAGGGCGCCTGCGGTGATCTCGGAGGCGCTGGCGCTACCCTGATTGATCAGGACTGCGATGGGATACTTGCGTGGCTCTTTGCCGTTGCGAGAAGGGGTGCGGAAGGGGGGCGGGTTTTGCGAGGCTACACGGCCCTCGGTGGTGACCACCACCGTGCCTTCAGGGAGGAACTCGCCGCAGACCGCCACGGAGCTGTCCACGAGGCCGCCGGGATTGTTGCGCAGATCGAGGACAAAGGCCTGCAGGCCTTCCTTTTCGAGGTCATCCAGCGCATTGCTCAGCTCGCGTGCCGTGGGCTGATTGTACTGTGAGATGCGGGCGTAGCCGATCTTGTAAGCGCCCGCCATCTTTGTGGAGAGCAGCATGGGGTCATGCACGGAAGTCTCGGCCAGTGTTTCGTGCTTCACCTTGAATTCCAGGAACTGCTTGGTGCCGGGACGGCGCACCGTGAGGCGCACTTCATCTCCGGCCTTGCCTTTGAGAAGCTGCATGGCCTCCGCGATGCCCACGGAATCGGTCAGGACTTCATTGATGCGAACCAGTTGATCTCCTGAAAGCACGCATGCGGCGGCAGCCGGGCCGTCTTCGCGCACGGTGATGATGGTGAGGATGCTCTGGCGCAGGGCGATGGTGATGCCGATGCCTTCGGAGGTGTCGCTCTGCTCACGCTGCATGTCTTCGAAGAGTGATTTGCCCATGTATTCGCAATGGGGGTCGAGTTTGTGGAGCATGCCTTCCAGCGCGCCCTCAACGAGCTCGGCGTAGGTGATCTTTGACTCATCGACGTAGTTCTGGCGCACCATTTCCATGGCTCGTGTGAGCATCTCCATCTGCGTGTAGGCGTCCTCAGACGGCGGCTTTGCGGCTGGGGCGGCCGGTGCTTTTGGATCTGGCTTGGGCTCAGACTTGGGGGCGGGTTTTGCCTCGGCCGGTTTTGTCGCGGGCTTGGGGGCTGGAGCGGCCGCAGGTACAGCCGTGGGCGGGGCAGGGGAGGGAGGGGCCGCGTGAAGACTCACGCTGACGGCCAGAAGGGAAAGGAGTGCGGGGGCGCAACGCATGGTGGCATCCTGCATGATTTCGGGCGCTTGCGACAGGAGAAAATCCCTGCGGTGGATCACTCCAGGGTGATGCCGCCCCAGTAGGCGAACTCCATGTTCCAGCCGTTGGCGTGGGCTTCGAGGCGAAGGGTGACTTCCTGGCCGGCGAATTTTGAGAGATCGAGCTCGATGGTTTTCCAGCGGGGTTTTTCGTGGTCCACGGTGATCTCTTTGACGACCGCGCCGTTGACGACGGCCTTGAGGGTCCAGTCGCCGCGATCATCGGCGGCGACGGCGGCGGTGAGTTTGGTTTTGCCGGGTTCGACCTTGAGTTTGCGCTCGAAACTGGCGGGCGTTTTTTTGTCGGGGAAGGGGTGGATGAGGAGCACGTTTTTCTGACCGTAGTACTCGCCGAGTTTCATGGGCGTGCGTTCGAATTCGGGAGCGCTGACTTTCCAGTCCGGATTCCAGAGGCTGACGCTTTCCCAGTCGATGGCGCGGGTGCTGTTGCCTTTCGGTTTGGAGGGGACGGTGTCTTCGACGCCTTTGATGAGGACGTCTTTTTTCTCTTTCGTGAGCGGGCCTTCTTCCGGCGGGGCGAGGACGTACCAGATGAGATCGCGGAAGGCGGTATCTGGGAGATTGCCGAAGCCCATGGGCATGAGGCTCTGCTTGGTGTTGGTGATGGTGGCGACTTGATCACGTGGGACGATCTGCGCGGCTCCGCCGGCACCGAGGAGTTTGACGTGGCTGGGGGTGTCTTCCACGACACGTCCAGCGAGGGTGCGGCCGTCTTTGGTGGAAACGGTGAAGTTTTCGTAGCCGTTGCCGATGATCTGGTTGGGATCGATCACGTTGGCGAGGATGGCGTCGAGATTGCTGCGACCGCTGCCGATGAGATCGGGACCGACTTTTTGGCCGCCGCCATGGAACTCGTGGCAGACCATGCAGGTGGCGGTGAAGATGAGTTTGCCGTTGGCGAGATCGGGTTCGCCGGTGAGGCAGGCTTGTTTCTTTTTTGCGATGAGGACTTTGACATCGTCTGAGGAATCCTGCCAGGCACCGAGGACCTTGAAGGAATGATTGCGAGTGGCGGTGTCCTGACTGGTGGCGAGGGCACGACGCACGGGGGCCGGGAAGCCGGTGGCGCTGACTTTGCCTTCGCCAATGGCATCGAGCAGGGCATGCATCCATGGGGTGCGGCTGCAGAGTGCCTCAACGGCGGCATTGTAGAGGAGGCCGCGGGCTTGAGGATCTGAGTGCGAGCCGGAGGCCTGTGCCATGCCTAGCAGCGGAGCGATGAAGTCATCGCTGCCAAAGTCTGCGGCGGCGCGGATGGCGGCGACACCGAGTGCCGGGGAGCTTTGCGGGGTGAGCATGAGCAGCAGCGCCTTTTTGACAGTCTCCGACTTCACTTTGCAGATCGACTGCAGCAAGGCGACGCGCTCTTTTTCGGGCTTGGTGGTGTCGCGCAGGGCGGTGATGGTTTCCTGCAGGGCCGCCTCATCGCCCCAGAGGACGGCGAGGGTCTGGCCGTGCTTGCGGATGTCTGCATTTGAATGCGCGCGCCATTTGGCGAGGCTGGCGGAGGCGTCTTTCGTGGGCTTGATGACGCCGCTTTCCTGGCCTTTGACGAGGCCGTCGAGGGCGTGGGCGAGGAGGAGGTCGTGGGCGGAGATTTTGTCGCAGAACTCGACGGCGAGGTTGAGGTTCTCGCCCTTGCGGGTGTCGCAGAGGCGGCGCATGGCTTTGTGGGAGAGGCTGTGGGAGAGAGGCTGAGATTTGGGAGCTACTTCAGCGAGCCAGTTCAGCCATTGATCTGGCGCACCTGCCAGCGCGGGCTCAATCGCCATCCAGATTGCAAATGGCAGCACTTTGTCTACAGCGCTGGCACTGGTCATCAACAGCCTTGTCTCAAGCTCTGTTGGCCAGTTCATTCTCGGCATGGAGTCGAGAGACGGAAGCTTGCGGTCTGTCGTGAGAAACACTTCGCGTTTCTGGCGCAACGCGGCGCAAACTGCCAGTCTCACGGCTGGGTCGGCATTTTCTGCAAGATCATCGAGCCAGTAATGCCCGACGTGACCACCTTGTCCGAACAATCGTGCTGCCCACGCTTTCAATGGGGGTTCAGTGTCGTTCTTTGCGAGCCATTCGATGGCTCGATAATCTTGATTGGAGATTGCGGCCAAGGCCCAGATAGATTCTAGACGCACAGGAACTGTCGCGTTACTTTTGGCGAGTTCGACGAGGGATTCTCGCGCATCCAATTCGGGATGTTCAATGAGTTGTCTCCGGGCCATCCGGCGCATCCAATTGTTCGAATGTTCGAACAGTTTCAGCAGTTCAGCTTTGGACAACTGACTCAAATCCATCTCACGATTCTCGCGTGCAGGCGCGGGCTTGTTTTTCTCAGTGCCAGTGTGAAGGACGCGCCAGATGCGGCCGCGTTCGCGGTCGACGCCTTCGGGGTTGGCTTTGGCGTTTTGGTAGCAGGGGTATCTGTCGCACCAGTCCATGATCCAGAGGAAGCCGTCGGGGCCGGTCTGGGTGCTGACGGGGCGGAACCAGCCGTTGTTTGCGCGGAGGAAGTCGCGACGGGGTTCGCATTTGAAGGTGGCGCCGACGGGGGTGAGGACTTCTTCGTGGATGGCGTTGTCGTGGATGTTGCCGATGAAGGCGTGGCCGTGGGTGTCTGCGGGGTAGAGGCCGCCCTGGTAGATCTGGATGCCGGCGTAGGCGGCGCGGAAGTGCTTGTGCTTTACGATGCTGGGGAGGAGCTCGTAGGCGTAGGGATTTTCGGGTGCGCCGCCCTGGCGTGTGTAGATGCCGCCGGGGGCCATGTGGAAGAAGTGGTCGATGACGCAGGCGCTGACGAAGAAGTTGCCGGCGGCGTCGTAGTCGCAGCCCCAGGGGTTGCTGGTGCCGTCGGCGAAGACTTCGAATTCCCAGGAGCTTTCTTTTTCGTGCGATGTGGGGCGGGCGCGGCCGATGCCGGCGTCGAATTTGAAGCCTTCTTTTTCGGGCTGGCCGGGGCGGCGGACTTTGCTGTTGGTGAAGACGCCGTGGGTCATGTAGAGCCAGCCGTCGGGGCCCCAGGTGAAGCTGTTGACGAGTTCGTGGGTGTCTTCGCGGCCGAAACCGGTGAGGATGACGCGCCATGCGTCGGGTTTGTCATCGCCATCGTCATCGCGGAAATGGATGAGGTGAGGCTGCTGGCCGACGTAGATGCCGTTGTCTCCGCAAATGATGGCGCTGGCGAGATTCAGGCCTTCGACGAAGACGGTGCGCTTGTCGGCTTCGCCATCGTTGTTGGTGTCTTCGAGGATGATGACGCGGTCACGGGGGATCTTTTCGCCCAGCTTGGGCATGGGGTGGTACTTGTCGTCCTTGGCTTCGCCGCCGAAGGGGCGCTGGTCTTCAGGGAGTGGGGTGCCGAGAGGATATTCGTAGGCTTCGACGATCCAGAGGCGGCCTCGATGGTCCCAGGTCATGGCGACGGGATTTTGCACCATGGGTTCATGGGCGAAGCAGCGGACTTCGTAGCCCTCCGGCACGGACATTTTGGCGCGAGCCTCCTCGGGTGTGGGGCAAACGGCAGAGGCGGCGGCGCGTTCGCCTTCGAGCTCTTTGCCTGCGGCAAGGAGGTTGAGGGTGAGAAGGCAGAGAGACAGGGAAAGCAGCAGGCGCATGGTGGGGAATGGTTGTATCAGAAGAAACGAGGACAGGACAAGAACGATGTCGGACGTGGTTTGGGTGGAATCGGACGGGGGAGGAGAATGACGAATGGGTGGAGGGCAGAGTTTTAACCACGGAATGCACTGAATACACGGAAACCAGAGTGGAGGTGACGTGAAGAGGGCTGCGGGAAACTGCGAGGACGATTTGACCGGGTGAAATCTGGCCTGTTAATGCGTGTGAATCTTGTTAATCCTGTTCCAATGGCCTCTGAAAACACACCCACCCGTAAAACTCCTGAACAACTTCGATCCTGGCGCTGGTATGGCCGTGATGAACTGAGATCCTTTGGGCATCGCTCACGGGCGAAGCAGGCGGGGTGGGGGAGTGAGGATATTGTGGGGAAGCCGGTGATCGGGATTCTGAACACGTGGAGCGATCTGAACTCCTGCCACATGCATCTGCGCCTGACGGCGGACGCGGTGAAGCGTGGGATTTTGCAGGCGGGCGGGCATCCGATGGAGGTTCCGGTGATGTCTGCGGGGGAGATGCTGACGAAGCCGACGGCGATGTTTCACCGCAATTTTTTGGCGATGGAGACGGAGGAGATGCTGCGGGCGAATCCGATCGATGGCGCGGTGCTGCTGGGTGGGTGTGACAAATCCACGCCGGGTCTGCTCATGGGAGCGTTCAGCATGGACATCCCGGTGATCTACATGCCGTGCGGGCCGATGATCAAGGGCAACTGGCGCGGCGACACGCTGGGCAGCGGCAGCGATGTGTGGAAGTACTGGGATGAAAAGCGTGCGGGCAACCTGAGCTGGGAGCAGTGGTGCGAGATCGAGGACGGCATCGCCCGCAGTCCGGGGCATTGCATGACGATGGGCACGGCCTCGACGCTCACGGCTTTGGCGGAAACGCTGGGTCTTTGCATTCCGGGTGCGTCGTCGATTCCGGCGGTGGACAGTGCGCACACGCGCATCGCGGCGGCGGCTGGAAGGCAGGTCGTGGAGAACGTGTGGCTGGACCGCAAGCCGTCGGGCATTGTGAGCGAGCGTTCGTTTGAAAACGCCATTGCGGTGGACATGGCGCTCGGGGGCAGCACGAATGCGATTGTGCATCTGGTGGCGATGGCTGGGCGGCTGGGCATCAAGCTGCCGCTGGAGAAGTTTGACGAGATCAGCCGCAAAGTGCCGCTGCTGGCGAACATGCGGCCGGCGGGCAAGTACCTGATGGAGGAGTTCTTCCTGGCGGGTGGTCTGCGTGCGCTGCTGAATGGCATGCGCGAGCTGCTGCACACGGATGTGCCGACGATCACGGGCAAGACGCTGGGTGAAGACATTGAGGACGCAATCATTCACAATGAGGATGTGATTCGCACGCCGGCGAATGCGCTGCAGCCGGATGGAGGCACGGCGATTCTGCGTGGTAATCTTTGCCCTGATGGTGCGGTCATCAAACATGCGGCCGCCACGAAGGAACTGTGCACGCATACCGGGCCTGCGCTGGTGTTTGACAGCTACGCCGAGCTCAAAAAGAACATCGACGACATGGAGCTGGATGTGACGAAGGACACGGTCTTGATTTTGCGCAATGCGGGGCCCGTGGGTGCGCCGGGGATGCCGGAGTGGGGGCAGCTGCCGATTCCGAAGAAGCTGATCATGCAGGGCATTCGTGACATGGTGCGACTGAGCGACAGCCGCATGAGCGGCACGAGCTACGGGGCGTGCGTGCTGCACATCGCGCCGGAGAGCGCGGTGGGTGGACCGCTGGCGCTGGTGAAGACGGGAGATTTGATCGAGCTGGATGTGCCGAATCGGAAACTGCACCTGCATGTCAGCGATGCGGAGCTGGAGCAGCGCCGTGCTTCATGGAAACCTGCGCCGGCGCGATACCATCGCGGTTATGCGAAGCTGTATGTGGAGCATGTGACGCAGGCGGATCTGGGGGCGGACTTTGACTTCCTGCAGTACGGTCCTGCGGTGCCGGAGCCGGACATTTTTTAGAGCGGGTTTAAGGAACGGGGGAGCGGAGGCGGCTACGGAGAGCTGCGGTCCCAGGGCAATAAAAAACCTCCCGGCTTGCGCCGGGAG
>CAILZI010000019.1 GCA_903838675.1 uncultured Verrucomicrobiota bacterium | reverse complement strand
GGCTTAAAGGGGGAGCTGTCAGCATGAGACAAACCGGCCTGTAGAAAGGAAACCCAATTCTTCGGAGAAGGGCTTATTGTTTTTCTTCTTCCTCGACATCTTCAGGATTTCTTGCTTCATCGAATTCCTTCTCATCTATTTTCACAGGATCACTGGTGATGGGCCGCGAAAAATTTTGTTGTTTCTGAGCGTCTGTTTTTTGCACCTTTGGTTGTGAGGAGTACTGGATGGTCACTTGCCTGACGTCAGGTCCCTCTTTGGGGCCGCGCACTCCGTCACCCCCGATGGAACCGCTCCAATGTTTTTCCTTTGGGGCCGCCGTATTCGCTTCGGGCTGAGATGGGAAGGTGTCTCGCATGAGATTGTCACGCTCGTATTTCTGCTGCAGGGTCAAATCCCTGTCGCTGGTGCAGCCTTGCTTGCGGTTCCAATCGATGTCCCTCTGCAGTTGTTCCTTCACAGTCGGAGCAGCGTCTCCAGGCTGGCGAAGGATGTCTCTGTCAGACGCGGCCGGTCTTGGGGCATACGGCGTCCTCTGAGCAGCCGGAGGTGCTTTAGGTGGTTGGACTGGCGCGGCAGGAGCCATCTGGCCGGGGCGGTTCTGGGGGTATCTGCCCCAGGGAGTACGGGGGGTGAAGTAGAGGCTGCGGGTGGGTTTGGAGGGGTCCATGAGGGAAGTCTTTGGCCCGAATTTGAGAGTGCAATAAGTTTATGATTAAAAGTGATACTATATGGTAGATTGTGGTTATGGTGTTCTTGGTTCTTGGTTCTTGGTTCTTGGTTCTTGGTTCTTGGTTCTTGGTTCTTGGTTCGATGCTGGGCGGCGGGGCAGGGTAGGGTTTTACCCCATAGTTGGAATGTGCGGCGTGGTGGAAGGTGCATACGTCCATCAGCCCCACGGCTGACGATTCCGTAATACACAACCCTGAAAACCATGAAGCCTTTCCTCCTCCTCCTTCTCACCGTGACTGCCATTCTGGCCGTGAGCTGCAACAAGCAGAAACAAGCCATCGACGCGCAGAACGACGCCACCAAGACGGTGATCGACCACCAGAAGGATGTCGTGGACGCCCTCGCCAAGGAGGCGGCCACGCAGACGGAAATCGATGCAAAGATCGCGAAGGCCAACATCGAGGCCAAGCAGGCCTCCGACCTGGCGCAGCTGGATGCCGACAAGAAGAAGGCCGATGCCGACGCTGCCGCCGCCAAGGCCAAGGTGGATGCTGAGAAGAAGTAACCTGCCCCACGCCGGCGCGCGCCACTGCGTGAGCCAGCTCCTTTTTTAAACACTCTCCTCTCCCAAACCCAGAACTGCCAACATCAAAACAATACTATGAAAACATCCATCAAACGCATCGCACTTCTCGTTCTCGCCTCTGCAGGCCTGACTCTCGTTGGCACCAGCTGCCGCACGGTACGTGGCTTTGGCCAGGACGTGGAGCATGTGGGTGGCCACATTGAGCACGCCTCCCGCTAAGCGAACGCGCCAGCTTTCCAAGCGCTGTTGATGAAGCCCCCCAAAGGCTTTTCAGCAGCGCTTGGTTTGTTGCGTCAAGCGATCGATCAAAAGGGGAGGCCTGCGTGGACCATGACAACCAATGACAGTGTCTGGTATCCTGGCTGATGAGTCTCCCGGGAAAGATCATGCGAAACGCAGCTGCATCAAAAAAATCCCAACACACACACACACTCCGCATTCACTCATGAAACTGATCTTCTCCACGCTTTCCGCCGGTCTGCTGCTGGCGGTGCTTGCACCTGCGTCTGCCATGGCCGAGGCGCCCACCACGGCGGGCACGCTGGGCATCTACGTCGAAAATGACTCCTTTGCCGGCACGGACCGCTACTACACCAGCGGGGTGAAGCTGAGCTGGACCTCGCCGGATCTCTCCAAGCTCAGCGGCACGCCGCATGCGAGCCTGATGCTGCCTTTGTTTGAGCTGCTGCCCTACATCCACGATTCGAACTATCAGAAAAACGTCATCCACTCCATCGGGCAGGACATATTCACGCCGGACAACACGGAGACCTCCGCGCCGCTGCCGAAGGACCGCCCGTATGCAGGCTGGCTGTACGTCTCCAACGGCGTGGTGTGGAAGACGGACAAGGTCCGCAACATCCTGGTGATGGACATCGGCGTGGTGGGCTCGTATTCGCTGGCCCAGGAGGCGCAGCGCTACGTGCATGATCTGCGCGGCTTTGACCACCCCAACGGCTGGGCCAACCAGCTGCACAACGAGCTGGGCATCACGCTGGCATATGAGCGCGTGTGGCGCTGGCCCCACATCGTGAAGCGCAGCGGGGCGGAGTGGGAGTTTCTGCCGCATGCCGGCGCGACGGCGGGCAATGTGAAGGACTACGCGAATGTGGGCGGTGAATTCCGTGCGGGGTTCAATCTGCCCGACGACTACGGCACGCCCTCCATCGGCCCCTCTTCTGCGGCGTCTACGCCAGTGGATGGTGCACTGGGTGCGGACCGCTCATGGTTCCCGGTTGGCTTCCACGTCTTCGGGCGGGTGGACGGGCGTGCGGTGGCGCATAACATCTTTCTGGACGGCAACACCTTCGGCCACTGTAAGCCGCAAATCGAAATAACCCAGTCCCACAGGTGAAATACCCCACTTTGGAGCAATCCCAACCTCAACGGAGAACTCTGCAGCGGCTCTACAGGCCGATTTGAAAGACGATTTAGGCCT
>CAILZI010000018.1 GCA_903838675.1 uncultured Verrucomicrobiota bacterium | reverse complement strand
GCGAGTGCTCCCCTGGGTTCTGGCAGCCAGCCTGGGAAGCAAACCCATCACTCCGCCACACATCAAGCCTGCCAGCAGCGTCTGCACTGAGCCCTGCAGCAAGTTCGCCTCATTCACGCACCGAGTCCACTTCCACAAGGAACGCTCTTCTTGTCAGTCGATTGAGCAAGGCTCAATAGTTCATCCATGGTTCGGAATCAGCCCCCGCACTCCCCACCACCCCGGTGCAGCCCGCTGCCTCAGCCTTCCAAATGAAGGCGTGCACAGGCATGCTTCCCATGCTACTCATCCGTTCCACGTCTGCTTCCCGCCCGAGACCCGCGCAAGAGTGATCGCACTCCTCGGCTCCAGCCAGCACCGCTGAGCCATCCCCTCACTCCATGCCTACCGCCGCACTCTCCCCGAGGCACCGCCTTCGCGTACCCGCCTTGTTCATTCACTTTCGGCGGCGCATCACCCAGGCTGCCGTGTCCGGCCTGCATCTTGCAGCCGCCCTCCTGAGCCTCCTTCTCATCTCCTGCGGCCCTTCATCCAATACCGCAGACGCTCAAATCTTCACTCATCTTGAGGCACCGCATAAGCGCGGTCTCGCTGAAAACCCCAGACGCCTCCTCCTCGGCATGCGCGCTGTCGGCGCGGACTGGATCTGCATTCGCAGCACTCCCGCCGCAGGCGACGAATGGCTCATCAACGCCGCCCACGACAAAGCCGCCGTCAAGCGCGTGCGCCATGATGAAGCCGGCAAGCCCACCGCCGAGACCGATGTCTATCTCAGCGGCCGCCGCTATAAAAATGAAGAAGGCAGCGAAGCCGATGAAGAGCTCCGCGTCAGCTGCGACTGGACCACCGGCACCCTCGGCCTCGCCTACCTCGGTGCCGACCCCGCCATCAAAAAATCCCTCGCCGATCTGCCCCCCTTCACCCCAAAGCAGCGCGGACAGTACGTGGACGTGGTGGACGGCATCACCAAAAAGTGGGCCGCTGCATCGCTCTTGATGCCGCTTCATTAGTTGGAGCCCACCTTCCGCCGCAAAGCCGAACGTCCCCTTCGCGATCACGGCCACCGGCAGTACATCCACACCAGTCCGCCCACGACCACCAGCGTCACCAGACCAGTCAGAGCCTCCCACCTTTCCACCGCCAGCTGTCCAGTTGCTTGAGGTTCCTCCATTCATCCGGCAGATCGTAGCGTCTGCCACGCCACAGCCACAGCACCACGCTGCCGATGTAGGCACACACATCGTCCAAAATTCATCCCATCATCAAAGGTCCAAGGACAGGCATAAGTCAGGCGCGCAGCGTAATTGAGTCTCGGCTCCGAAGGCAACTCAAAAAAAAGAGAGGCGCGCAATAGACGCAGGCCGCAGCCCACCCGTCACCGTCGCGTTGACATACGCCTCCGCTCTGCCAGCATCCAGACCATGGCAATGAGCACCGCTCAGAAAGTACATCTCGGCATCGTCCTCACCCTGCCGGCCTGCTTCATCGCAGCCACGATGTTCCCCTATGGGGTCTACCTGCTCTTTGCCTGGGCCGTCCTTGGCACCATCATCTGTTTCACCCTGAAGTGTGACAAATGCGGCCAGCGGATCGCCACGCAAAATCCATTGGTCGCCTACGGCTGGAACTGGGGCGTCTGCACTCGCTGCCACCCCCGGCAGGAAAAGTAGCGGGCCCGGCGCCAGGTAGGGCTGCTTGTCCCAAGCAGCCGTCATTCGCAGGCCGGCCAGCACACGCACACCACGAGACTCTCGAAAGACGCAGCCCCGTGCGTTCTACCATTCAATGCCATCCTCGCCTCACTCCTTGCTCTCCATGTCCGTCCTGAACGGCCGCAGCGGCAGCCCGGCCTTGTTCTCCACACTCAGCAGCGGATTAAACGCCCACGCATACCGCACCGCCACCGGCGTCGTGACTTGCTCATGCCACAGCACCAGCTCTTCACCCTCGATGCTTGCCTGCGCCCACAGCCAGCCGCTCTCGGCAGACTTGATGGCAAAGCCCCTCAGCCCCGCCGTGCCGCGCATGCGCAGGCCCTCGGCGTGCTCCAGTTTGACGCGCACCTAGCCGCCCGCTTCCACCGCCCAGCTTTTGAAAGCCGGGCTGTGCACGAGCCCGGGCTGACCATACAGATTGTTCAGCGCCAGACCCGCCATGCGTTCGCCCAGCACCTTCTTGTTGGGGAAATGCGCCTCGTAGTCCGGCTTGTCGATGCCCTGGTCCAGCGATGCCGCCACGTCCGTGTGCGGCAGCAGCAGCGCACCCTGCTGCGCCTCGCGGATCAGGCTCATCGGGTTCGGCTCCACCGGCGCCTCCTGCGGCTTGCGGTAGTTCTGCATCTCCACGTAGTAGAAGGGCAGGGTGTCATCCTTGAAGTGGCCGCGCCACGCGCGGATCAGCGTCTGCACCAGCACCCCATACTCCTGCGGATTGCCGAAGTTGCCATCGCCCTGAAACCACAGAAAACCCTTCAGCGTGTAAGGCTCCAGACCATGCACCATGCCGTTGTAAAGTCGTGAGGGCATGTTGCTGTTGCCATCCGCCAGGATCGGCTTGGAGCTCAGGTTCCGCTGCTGCAACTCCGGCGTCGCGTAGCGCTGCGTCCACGCCGCCAGATCGCTCTCATACTTCGCTTTCACCTCCGGCCCCACGCTGTCCAGCTTCGCCTGATACCGCGCTATCGTCGCCGCACCCACGGCGCACGCTTCCAGCTCCGGGCGCGGCGTCCACGGCTCGATGGCCGTGCCGCCGATCGCCGTGTTGATCACGCCCACCGGCACATGCAGCCGCTGGTGCAGCGCCACGGCAAAATTCCACGACAGCGCAAAGCACCCGCCGCAGCTCTCCGGTTTGGCCACCACCCAGCGCCCCGGCACATCCTCCAGCGGCACGTCCGCACGCTTCGCACTCACCGCAAAGTATCGCAGCGCCCCCTGCGCCTCCGTCGCATTCTTCTGCGCCTCCGCCAGGATCTCCGGCCCCGTCGATTCATTCGGCTTCCGCCCCGTCGTCGTCAGCAGGTAGCTCATGTTGCTCTGCCCGCTGCACAGCCACACCTCGCCCGCCAGCACATCAGCGATCTTGATCGGCGTCTCATCGTGCGTGTGCACTTCCAGCTCCGCCCTCGTGCCCGCCTTCACCTTGGGCAGTTGGGCCTGCCACCGGCCCTCCGCACCAGCCTTCACCCACATCTGGAACCCCTTGTCCTCCTTCGGCGTAAAGGTCACCCCCACCACCTTGCCCGGCGTCGCCCAGCCCCAGATCTCCACCGGCTTGTCCGCCTGGATCATCGCATGATCACTGAACACCGCCGGCATCCGCAGCTGCGCCCGCACAGCACCCGGACTCAATAGCAGCCCGCAGACAACCGCGGCAAGACACGTGGAAACAGCAGAGCGAAAAATCATGGGGCCAATCATAGGAACAAACAAAGCGCTCAAGTCCCGCAGCCCTTTCATGGCTCACGCGAAAGTCGCGAATCACACACGATTTGTCGCCACCCCGCCATGCCGCGCCGAGGCGGCATTCATCACTGGGAGCGCCGGTTTTTAACCGGCTCTGGCGCTGCTCCCTGATGCAAAAACCACCCGCTCTACGGCTTCGCCGCTTCCACCTTCAAAACCTTGGCGCTGATCTTCCCCTGGCTGCTTTCCAGCAGCACCGTCATCGTGCCATCAAATCCGGAGTCACCCTTGGGAATCTCGCCGCTGAAGCCGATCTTCACCGTCACGGGACTGCCTGCGGCGTACGGCTTGCCCGGATCCACCACTCCTTGCAGGTCGTAGGAGACGGCATAGTCATCCGCGTTCGCATCCTTGCTGCCTTTCAGCGCCGTCGTGATGAAGGCCTTCGCCTTCGCATCCAGCAGCGTCTTGAGGCTCGTCTGGCGCAGGCTCTTCCCGTCAGTCTCGATCAGCAGCACATCCAGGCTGTCCCATCTCCCGCCAAAATCCACCACGCCAAAGCGCCGGCCTTGGACGTCCGGCCCCCACAGCGCATCCAGACTGCGGTGGTTTTTCCCGGGAAAGTACACCTCCGAGTCATCATCCACCGTCGGCGCTGCTTTCAGAGTACCCAGCACCCGCTTCTCCTTCAGAGACACGACGATGTTTTCCTCTGTGCGTTCGTCCGCCACCGCCGGCTTGGTGCCATCCTCACCACCCAGGACGTCGGTGTCAGCAGGTCGCACCTCACCCGTCACAAGGTAGGGAAAGTCGGTCGGCTTGCTGCCTTTGGCGCGTGAGGTGAAGAGCACCGCGAGATCTTCCTCCTTGCCCTCACCACCTCCGACGATCCATCCCACCTCCTTCCCCGCTTTCAGCATCGCGTTGATCGCCTCCGCCGTATCCTCCGCCTGCACCCGTGGCGGCAGCAGGCACACAAGAAATCCAAGAGCCAGCAGCGGAAGGTAGGGAAATGTTTTCACAACTGCCACGGCTAGCAGCATTGCCCCCGGCGTCAATGCCTGACGCTTCGCGTCATTGAATTGTCCTCAACCTTCGCCAAAGTCGGCGACAACTGCGAGCCACACTCCCCCTCTTTCTCCATCATCGTCGCCCGCCAGAAAAAAGTCACCGAACTCTTCAGTCTCGCTTTCGGGGATTTGAAGCCGTGAGGGGTGCTTGATGAACTCGGCAAGCTCTCCGAAAAATCCACCTGCAGTCGTATCGCCACCATTGACAATTGTTCGCAAATTTGGTAACACTCTCGCGGGAGAAAATTTGTGCCCCAGACCAAAGTCGTATTTTATCAGGAGGGAGACGGCACCGTTCCAGTCTTGGAATGGCTCGAAGGCATTCCGGTCAAAGCGCAGTTGAAATGCCTCGCAAGGCTTGAGCGCCTCAAGCAGGAGGGACACGAACTCCGCAGGCCTGAGGCGGATCTGCTCAGAGACAAAATCTATGAGCTGAGATCCAGCCTGCAAGGCGTGCACTATCGCATGCTCTACTTCTTTCACGGCAGCGTCGCTGCCGTCGTCTCGCATGGCATCGTTAAAGAAGACCGCGTACCCCCGGTGGAGATCGCTCGCGCCATCGAGCGCCGGAAGAATCTCGAGTCTAACCCCGGCGCACACACTTTTGAGGAGAAATGAACATGAGCAAAGCCAAAAAGAAACCCACCACCGACGCCGTCGCCATTCTGCACCGCCGCCTCGTCGCTGGAAAGCCGGAGCGCGTTGCAGCCCTTGAGCAGATCCGCGCCGACGCCGCCGTCGCCCGCAAAATCCACGACCTCCGCACCCAGGCGGGCCTCTCCCAGCGCGCCTTTGCCAAGCTCGTCGGCACCACCGCCTCCGTCATCTGCCGCCTCGAAGATGCCGACTACGAAGGGCACTCCCTCGCCATGCTCAATCGCATCGCCGCAGCGCTTCATCGTCGCGTCGAAATCCACTTCGTCCCCCTGCGCCCCGCCCGTGCCACCGCCTCCCGCGCCTCGCGCCCCGCAGCTTGAGCACGCGCTGCCAACCTGCCGTTCTGGGAGTCAGGGTCCATGTCATTCATGCTGCACGCCTATCGAAGCCCGGTTGCCCTGACTCTCCAAAAATATGAACATGAAACACCTAGGCTTTCTGGCCCTGCTCCTCTGCAGTTGTTCGTCCATCCGCAGCGGACACACACCAAGCGGCGGGTTGGGTGAAAAGCCGCCACCATTCAAACTGCAGGAGTACTCAGAGCACGGGGAAACCAAGCTCGACGTGTTCAATCAAAAGGGACAGCCGATGTCCGGCGCACCCATTGATGATTGGGATCCCCGCGCTTCCTATCCTATCTACCAGATCCATCCCGACCCATCAGGCCGGTTCATCGTCCTGAGCCGTGAGATCCGGAAAGATTTCAGTCTGGATTTATACAAGGTCTTGAATGAGACGCAGTTGATGCCTGTGCCAGTTCCCGAGATCAATTTTTATCAAGAACTGGTGGACCATGCCCACCGCACAGCCCCCGACATGCGAATGGATCTCGAGTCTCTCGAATTCGTCCGCTGGTTGAGTCCAAGCCAGTTCCAAGTCAAATACATCGCGACGTTCTTAGCTGAAAACACCAGCGTCAATAACAACATGCTCACCTACAATGTTCTCGTGAAGCTGGAAATCCAGGGCGGCAGATGTGTGATCAAGGACAAGCAAATTTCCAAGGCCCCCTAAGCGCCCGCACGCCCCCTCCGGCAAATTTCCAATTCCCAGTTTTCCGTTGTCAGTTTTCAGTCCTCCTCGCGTTAACTCCCACCACCGCGCCCGACCACCCCGCGCCCTCTTTCCCCATGCGTCCTCTCTTCTCCCTCTTCCTCCTCCTCGCCACCGCGCTCCACGGCGAAGCACCCGCCACCAAACTCGCGCCACTCCTCCAACCCTTCGTGGACTCCCACACGCTCGCCGGTGCCGTCGTCCTCGTCGCGAATCCGGACAAGATCCTCGATGTCGAAGCCGTCGGCTCCATGGACATCGCCGCCAAGACGTCCATGCGCACCGACTCCGTCTTCTGGATCGCCTCACAGTCCAAGCCCATCACTGCCGCAGGCCTCATGATCCTCGTCGATGAAGGCAAGGTCAACGTGGACGATCCCGTGGAAAAATACCTCCCCGAGTTCAAAGGCCAGCAGGTCAATGTCAGCACCGATCCCGCGAAGCCCCAGCTCGTCGCTCCGCGCCATCCCATCCTCGTGCGCGAGGTCCTCAGCCACACCAGCGGCCTCGACTTCAAGTCCGAGATGGAGACCCCCACGCTCGATCTGAAACCTCTCGCCGAGCGCGTGCGCAGTTACGCAAAGATGGCCTTGCTCTTCCAGCCCGGCAGCAAATCCAAGTACTCCAATGCCGGCATCAACACCGCAGGCCGCATCATCGAAGTCGTCAGCGGCATGCCCTATGAAAAGTTTCTTGAGGAGCGCCTCTTCAAACCCCTCGGCATGAGCGACACCACCTTCTGGCCCAGCAAAGAGCAGCAGTCACGCCTCGCCAAATCCTACAAGCCCACCGCCGCGAAGGACAACCTCGAAGAGATCCCCATCGGCCAGCTCCTCTACCCATTGGAAAGCCCCGAGCGCCAGCCCATGCCCGCCGGCGGCCTCTTCGCCACCGCCAAGGATCTCTCCCTCTTCTACCAGATGCTCGCACACAATGGCACACTCAAAGGCACCCGCATCCTCTCCGAGAAAGCCGTGCAGACCATGACCAGCGATCAGTCCGGCGAGGCCAATTCACACTACGGCTTCGGCCTCGCCACCGATGGCAAATCCTTCACCCACGGCGGCGCTTACGGCACCAATTCACGCTACGACCGCGAGCAGAAACTCATCACCGTCTTCCTCGTGCAGCACGCCGGATGGGCAGGGGAGGGGAAGACCATCCTGCCGCTGTTTCAAAAAGCCGCCACCGCCGCCTACGGCCAGGGCGGCGGCGCTCCGTCATCCCAGATTGAAGTCGGCATCACCAGCGCACCTGCCGCCGTTTTGCAGGCTGGCACCATTGCAAAGCTCACCCTCGCAGACCACGTCCGCCTCCTTCCTGCCAAAGACCGCGCACAGGCCCTCGTCGGCGGCAGGATCACCGGCTCCAATACGTCACCCACCGCAGGCTTTCAGCCCCTCGGCGAAGTCAAAGCCGCACCGCCCAGCGGCGAGTGGGCAGACATCAAGCTCACCACCACCCAGCCCTACCGCTGGCTGCGCTATGAGGCCCCCGCAGGCTCGCATGGCAATGTGGCCGAGATCGAATTCTACGTCGGCGACAAGAAGCTCAAAGGCCAGCCCTTCGGCCCAGCCGGTGGCTACCATCGCGGCGCATTCGATGGCAAACCCGAGAGCTTCATGAACTCGCCCGCTGCAGATGGCCAGTACGCCGGCATAGATCTCGAAGATCAGGCCTCCACCGCACGCCCCTCCATCAATCCCGGCGGCGGAGATTCCGACACACCGCGCCTCGTCACCCTCAAGTGCGCCACCCCCGGCGCCACCATTCGCTACACGCTCGATGGCACCACGCCCGATGCCCAAGGCGGCACCCTGTACGAAAAGCCCTTCACCATCGAGAAGAACGCCATGATCACCGCCGTGGCCTTCAGCCCCGCGCTCGCCCCCAGCCCTGCCGCACTCTCCACGCTCTGGATCGGCAAGCAGCCGCATGCGCCCATGAGCTCCTTCCACGTCGGCAACAGCCTCACTGGCAATGCCAGCCGCTTCCGCGTCTTCATCCGCACCGCCGGCGGTCGCGATGACTTTCCCGCCTACCTCATCGGCGGCTCGCTCACCAACAAACTCTGGAACGAATCCCACGGCGCCGATCAAAAACGCTGGGACACCGAATACGCCAAAGCCGTCCATCCGCTCGACTACTTCACCCTGCAGCCCCGCGACTTCGATGTCCCGCGCGAAGCCGACCACGCCACCCGCTTCATCAAGCTCATCCGCGAAAAATCCCCCGACGTGCAGCCCTGGCTCTACGCCGAGTGGGTCGAGATGTCCCGCGCCCGCCCCACCGACAAAGGCCTCGTGTCCAGCTACCAGATGAAGAAGACCTTTCCCGCCCTCACCTGGCAGGAATCCATGAGCGCCATGCTCCTCTACAACGAAGAAGTGCAGCACCAGATCACCGCGCAGTATCACGAAGGCAAACCCGTCCGCATCATCCCCACCGCCATCGTCATGGGCTGGGCCCGCACCCTGATCGATCAAGGCAAACTCCCCGGCATCCCACCCGGAGAGTCCAGCTTCTACGGCACCCTCTTTGAAGACCAAGTCCACGTCAATCCCGCCGGATGTTACCTCGTCGGCCTCACGTGGTACGGAGCCCTCTATCGCGAATCTCCCGAGAACAAACTCCTCCCCATCACCACCGCCCTCACGCACCCACAGGCCACCGCGTTGCAAAAGCTCGCCTGGGACGTCATCCAAAACTACCCCGATTGCGGCCTCTATAAAGAAGGCACCACCCCCTGCGCCAAACCCCAGATCACCAACAACGGCAAACAAATCACCCTCACCTCCGCCACCGCAGGCACCTGGTTCCGCTACACCCTCGATGGCACCACCCCCACCCGCACCCGCGGTTACATCTACTGCGGCCTCATCTCCGTCCAGCCCGGCATTCAGGTGAAAGCCATCGCCTACAAGAGCGGCATGAAGGACAGCGAGGTCGCGGAGTAGGCGCGGAAGCGATTCGCAGGTAGGGCGGCGGGCCCCCAGCCTGCCCCTGTTCTGATCAAGGACGCACTGCCTGCCCATCTCCCGGCTTGGCAATTGTGGACTTCTCTAGCGCTGCGGCCAGTTTCTCCGCCAGAGCCAACCGTGACTCGATTTTGAGGATGGCTTCCACGTCAATGGTTTCCCCGGGCAGGTATGTCGTGAGGATTCGTTGAATTCCATCCCTGAAAGTCCGATTTCCCAAAGCACTATAATAATAGAAGCCTTGCGGATAAAATGCAGAGGCACTCCGGAGCATTCTCAAGATCATGTGAGCTTGGAATGGGAGGTCCTTCAATTCATTCAAGGCTTTATAAATCCCGAAGCGGGTGGATGGTTTTTTGATGCAGATGTCGATCAACTCAATGCGGCGCGAAGCGAGCGCAGCTCTTGCCATTTCCTCTAAAACCTTGCTGGAGTCGGCATTTTGGATGACGGCCTCCGCCTGCTCCAGTGTCAGGTCCGCAAAGCCTGCCACCTGTCCATCCTTCGGTTGGCTTCCTGTGAACCTTACCAGCAATTTGGCCAGCGCCAGCTTCTCTGCCAGAGCCAGCCGAGACACACGGGTGAAGGTGGCGTCATCGCCAAAAGTTTCCCCGGGAAGATAGGATTTGAGCACTTCTTTGATCGGGTCATCCAATGGACGTGGCGGGAAAAAGCCCGTCGAATAATATTCCGGCTGCCAGAAGCAAGATTTGGTGCGGAGCATCAGCATCACCACCTGGGCTTTGAATGGTAAGTTAGTCGTATCCCGCAGCGCTTCGTAAAGATAGAGGCGGGTGTATTGTTTTTCGAAGCAGAGCTTGATCAAGTCAATACGACGGGAATCAAGCGCAACTCTTGCCATTCCCTCCAAATCTCTCTTGGAATCGGTATGGTTGATGGCCGCCTCTGCCTGCTTCAGCGTCAGGAAAGCAAAGCCCACAACCGGACTTTTACCAGCCTGAGTGCGCACGTCCTTCTCCAAAGCCAGTGCCATTTTCTTGGCTGCCGCCAGACTAGCCGCCTCTGTGGCGACAGTGCTGTCATTAAACCTCTCTTGGGGCAGATAGGTCTTGAGGACACCTCTGATCGGTTCTTCTAAATAGCGCCTCGGGACAAAGTCCCCAGTATCGACTTCGGACGGCCAGAAGCCAGACTGGCTGCGGAGCATCATCAATACCACCTGCGCCTTGAATGCAATGTCGATCGTGTCCCGCAGGGTATAATAAAGAAACCCGCGCGTGTAGTGATTTTCGAAGCATAGTTCGATCAAGTCGAGGCGGCGCGAGAGTACGGCATCTTTGGCCATCTGCTGTAAATCCAAATAGGACATCGTACGATTGAGCGCCACTTCAGCCTGTTTCAGAGTCAGGGCAGTAAAGCCCAGGACCGGCCCTTTCCCCGGCATGGCACTCGTGGATTTCTCCAGAGCCTGGGCCAGTTTCTCGGCTACAGCCATGCGAGAGACCTCAGTGGCAGTGGCGCTGTCGTCAAATTTCTCCTTGGGCAGATAAATCTTGAGGACGCCTTTGATCGGCTCATCCAGTGGGCGCTTCGGAGACCAGACTTCGGATGGCCAGAAGAACGATTTGCTGCGGAGCATCAGCAGCACCACCTCAGCCTTGAATGCTTCGTCACTGGATTTTCGCAGTGCTGTATAAAGGTGCCAGCAGGTGGAATACTTTTCGAAGCAGAGACCAATCAAGTCGAGGCGGCGGGAATCAAGCGCAGCTCTTGCCATCTCATCCAAAGTCTTCAGGGATTCGGTGGTCTGCAAGGCTTCTTGATGATTGATGGCTTTCTCAGCCACCTTCAGTTTCAGGTTCGCAAAGTGCGGCGGCTCCTGGGCCAAGCCATGACCCGGCACAATCATGATGCACAGACACATGCATGCTTTTAAGAGAGTGATTGTCTTCATGGCTTTGAAACAAGTGACCGGTCATTCAGCGGCCTGCAAGAAACAATCTGCCAAGATCCCCTTATGAATTGCATTCAGTCAGGCAGAAAAAGGATGCCAGATCACCAGCGACGGCACGGCCCCGATCTGCATGCACCCAAGCAATAGTGGCCAGTCATACAGTTGCAGAATCCACTCATAACATTCTGATCTTCAGAAATGTGAAGTCCTCTCCAGCACCAACGGTGCGCCCTATCGCAGCCCAGGGCACCGCCCTGGGTCATCGCATCACGCTTCACATGGAAGCCCTGAAAGGGCGGCCTAACTCCTGCTCATCCACCCAACGTCCACGCCTCGCCGACAGCCGCAGCCTATATGCCTGGGCCTCGCATTCACGCCTTGAGCCGCAAAACCAAATACAGCGCTGCCCACGCCGCCCCCACCGACACCCATGCAATCGATGCCCGGTAAGCCCGACGGCGAAAAAGATCGCTCAAGGCTTTAACACCCCAGCAAAAATTCAGCAACACCGCGACGATGAGAATCGGTGCCGCTCTGGCCATGAAGGTGGCGCTGTCAGCAGCATCGTAGTACGCCCGTTCCTCCATCCTGGCCTGCTGGACGATGCTTATGACGACACCATAAAGCAGCAGCATCGCAAGGGCGTTCGCGGCGGAATAGACGATCAAAGGCGTTTTCATGAGCACGCGGCTACAGCGGTACGCGTTAACGTAGGATTGAGCTGGGATCAAATGCCAGGCATCCATGCCCAGTGAAAATCAAACGTCTGAACTGGGCTGAGCTTCAAAAAAGTATGCATGGATTATGGGCGGTGTCTACGCTAAGTTATGATGGAAAATACTTCGGCAGCTTAAGACATTATGCTGTTGACACTCTCGGCTGCATTGTTCTCATCAAGTCGTTCGGGCAACAGGACACCATCAACCACCCACACGATCAAACACCATGGACACATCATCAGCCAAAGCGAAACTACTCCAACGATATAAGAGCGCATACACAATCGCGCGCACTATTGGAGGCATCTCTGGGATTGTCATGATTGTTGGTTTATTGGCTTCAGTCGGTGCCGGGATCGCCTTGCTCCCTTTTGCTACCAAGGAAGGAGAAACAAATCTAATCCTGCCGATAGGCGGCGCCGTGCTATGCACGGTGCTCTTCTACTGCCTGCATACCATTATCGCAGCTGTTGGCCAGATTTTGAAGGCTGGCCTGGACACCGCCGTCAATACCTCGCCTCTGCTTGAGAATGAGGACAGGGCGAAGATCATGAGTCTTTGAGGCTGTTCATATTCCGCGTGAGCAGGGCGGACGGGAGGGGGAATGGATGACAGGCTGGTGCCACATCCATTCTCTTCAATCACGCCCCA
Organism: uncultured Verrucomicrobiota bacterium; assembly: GCA_903838675.1. GTDB lineage: Bacteria > Verrucomicrobiota > Verrucomicrobiia > Verrucomicrobiales > Verrucomicrobiaceae > Prosthecobacter. The sequence continues at coordinate 24,528 of CAILZI010000018.1, read as the reverse complement.
TCAGGGGCGATCCAACCCCTCACACCCCCGCAGGCTCCAGCGCCTTCTTCAGCATCGTCAGCAGCGCCACAGACGTGTACGGCTTCGGCAGAAAGTGCTGCACGCCCATCCCGGCCACTTTCGCCGCCACGCCTCCGGCATGGAGTCCGCTCGCGGCGATGATCTTCACCTCCGGATTGATCCGCATCAGCGCCTGGATCGTCGCCGGGCCGCCCATCACCGGCATCATCATGTCCGTCAAAACGACGTCCACCTCGGTCTGGTGCCCCACGTAAAGCGCCACCGCCTCGATGCCATCGGCGGCGGTCAGCACGCGGTAGCCGAACGACTCCAGCGTCTCCTGCGTGATGGTGCGCACGGCCGCCTCGTCATCCACCAAAAGGATCACCTCCCCATTCCCGCGCGGGTGCGTCTGCTCCTCCTGGGCCGCCGCCGCACCGCCGCAGGCATGGTGCGCAGGCAGGCACAGCGTGAAGGTCGTGCCCTCGCCCAGCGCGCTCCGCACGCGCAGAAATCCGCCATGGTTTTTCACGATGCCCAGCACCGTGGAAAGCCCCAGTCCCGTGCCCTTGCCCAGCTCCTTCGTGGTGAAGAACGGCGCAAAGATCTTGTCCAGCACTTCAGGCGAGATGCCGCTGCCCGTGTCCTCCACCTGGATCTGCAGGTAGCGGCCGGGCCGCGCGTCGGGAATGGCCGCCGCCTCCGTCTCATCCAGCGATATGCCCCTGGCCGAGAGCCGGATGCCACCGCCGGTCGGCATCGCATCCCGCGCATTCACGCACAGGTTCAGCAGCACCTGGTGCATCTGCGTGGGGTCGCCAATGAAGGGCGGCAGCCCGGGGGCCAGCTCCACTTGAAAGCGGATGTTCTTCGGAAAGGTGTCCACCACCAGGCTCTGGATGTCACGGATCACCGGCCCGGCCTCGATCACCGCCCGCTGCTCCTCCACCCCCCGCGCAAAGGACAGGATCTGCTGCACCATGTCCGCTCCGCGTCGCGCGCTGGTTTCGATCGTGTTCAGAATGGACTGCGTGCGCGCCGCCTCACCCGGCATCCGCAGCAGATCAATCGACATCATGATCGGCGCCAGCACGTTGTTCAAATCATGCGCGATGCCCCCCGCCAGCGCACCGATGCTCTCCATGCGCTGCGCCCGGAGAAACTGCTCCTCCAGCTTCCGGCGCTCCGTGTTGTCACGTGCCACGCAAAACATGCTCCGGTCGCTCTCAGACCACCACGCCGACCACTCGATGTGGGTGATCGTCCCATCCTTGCGCACGCAGCGGTTTTCAAAGTTGATCGTCGGCTTCCCCGCCATCACCTCAGTGGCAGCCTCGTCCGTCTTCTCGCGGTCCTCCGGCAGCACCCGGTCCAGGAAGGGCGTGCCGATCAGCTCTGCAGGCCGGTAGCCCCAGATCTTCTCGCACGCCGCGCTCACCTGGAGAAAGCTCCCGCCCGCATCAAACGTGCAGATCACATCCAGCGAAGAGTCCAGCACCTTCGCCAGTTGCACCGAGATCTGCCGGGACCTCTCCTCGCTCTGGCGCAGCGCGATGTCGGCCACCTTCTTTCGGGTGATGTCCTCAGACACCACGATCATCGATGTCACCTCCCCGCTCGCCGTGCGCGTCGCAGAGATGCTCGCACGGATCCACAGGATGCCCCCGCTCTTGGGCAGGTAGCGTTTTTCGATGACGAAGCTCTCCCGCCTCCCCGCCAGCAGATCGTCCCGCATCTCCAGATTCAGGGTCAGGTCATCCGGATGCGTCAGCGAGGCAAAATCCCGCGCCTGCAGCTCCTCCTCCGTGTAGCCCAGCATCTCGCAGTAGGCCTCATTGGCACTCAGAAAGCGTCCCTGCGGTGTGGAAATGGCGATGCCCGTCGCCGCCGCGATGAACATCCCTCGAAATCTCTCCTCACTCTCACGCAGCGCACTCTCCGCCTGCAGCCGCTGCTCCTCCTTCTGCAGTGCCTGCAGCGTGAAGGAAACGTGGGCCGCCACCGCCGTCATCAGGCGGATCTCATCTTCTTTAAAGTAGTCCACCTCCGCCGCCCCCAGCACCAGCGCCGCCACAGTCGTCCCGCCCAGCTTGATGGGAAAGGAGGCTGCGGCGCAGAAGCCCAGTTGCCGTGCCGCTTCCCACCAGGGCTCCATGCGCGGGTCTCCCGCGATGTCGTTGCACACATTGTACATCCCGGTGCGGAACGCCGTCCCCAGCGTGCCCCGGCTCAGCGGACCTTCTGCAGTCACAAATTTCCGGCCGCGCAGATACTCCAGTCCCGATCCCCAGGCCGCCACCGGCTGCGCATTCTCCACATTCTCACCTCGTTCGGCGATGAAAGCCGCGCGCAGCAGGCCGTCGTCCACCACGATGCGGCACACCGTCTCGTACAGCTCCTGCTTGTCTTTGGCACGCACCACAGAGTCGCCGCTCTTGCTCAGCACCGTGTGCAGCCGGTTCAGCCGGTGCAGTCGAAACTCCGCCAGCTTGCGCGCCGTGATGTCCTCGGTGACGGAGTTGAAATGCCGCGGCGTACCCGCTGCCGTGCGCACCAGATTGGAAGCCAGATTGATCCACACGATTTCGCCCGTCTTCCTGCGAAAGCGCTTTTCGATCGTATAACTGGAGATCTCCCCCGCAGCCAGGGCACGGGCTCTCTCCACACCCGCCGCCAGCTCGTCCGGCAGCGTCAGGTCCATGAACGTCATCCCCAGCAGTTCCTCGCGTGAGTAGCCGGTGATCTCGCACAGCTTGTCATTCACCCGCAGGTAGCGCCCTTCCATCGACACATGCGCGATGCCCACCGCCGCCTGCTCAAAGGTCCCCCTGAACCGCTCCTCGCTCTCCCACTGTTTTTCCTGCGCAGCGCGGATCATGGCGTACGCATTTTCCGCACTCGGCATCCCATTCATCTGCACGCCATTCAGGGTCCGCAGTTCCTGTCTACTCTGGCTTTTACCCGTTGATTCGAAAACGCCAGAGTTCATGAATGATTGTTACATTTATGGTTATTAATTAAAAAATTAATTATTAATGTAATTTAATATCGTGCTTTTTGCCACACCGAAATAAATCAACAAGCATGAATCACAACGATTTAGGTGGGAGGTTCGTTAGTCAGGCACCTGCAAATTCATTTTGCCACGCACCATCAGCCCTTGGCAAGTCGGGCATCACCTCCGTGCCAAAAAGGGCGGCTCAACTCCTCCGCCAAGCGCCTCTCCATCCAAATCGCCGCTCCCGGTAAACTAGGAGAGATGGCGCAGGCAGCGCTCGGCGGAGCATTAAAGAATTCATTGACGAAGTTTAGCCCGCTGCCTTATCTCAATTCCGCCTGCTGCACCCAAAAGGGTCCCTGCGCATCTTCGCCTCGAACACCCACCCACCCGGCCATGAGCGATCCACTTCCAGATTCAGGAACCCCCGTACAGCCACCCCCTCCCGGTGGCGGCTTGGCAGAAACAAGCGCTGATGCTCCACCGCCCACGGGAAGTCTCCCGGCAGAAAGCACCACGCCGCTCTCACCCTCACCCGTGCAGGACCACACCCCCTGGGGCCAGGTCTGCCGCTTGCTCAGTTTGACCTCGCTGGATGACATCGATCCCGAAAAAGTGCGCAACAGCACCGCCTTCAAGCTCGGCGCTCTGGCCGGACTCCTGCCCGCCCTCTCCTTGATGTCGCTCGCACAGTTTTTGACACCTGATCAATCCGGCCTGCTCGACACCGGCAAAGAAGGCAGCTCCATCCTCCCCGCCGTGGGCGTGCTGCTCTCCTCCGCGCTCGTGGGCGGTGCGGTGGCCTTCTTCTGGGCCGAAAACCGCCTGCGCACCATCTTCACCTACGGCGTGGCCGGACCCACCGTCGTCCTCTCCATGTTCCTCAGCGGCGTCGGCAATGTCGCCGCCAACAAACGGCTCGAAAACGTGAAAGTGACCAGCGCGAAGGAGCTCGAAGCACAAACCAAGAAGATTCACGACGCCGCCAATCAGCACCTGGAGGGAGAAATCCAGAAGGTTGTCAATGCGACCAAGCTCGATATGAGCAGCAATCCTCCCACCGCGCCCTCCGCTGACACGCACGCCGCCGCCAATCCCGATCTCGCCCCGCCATGAACCACCTCATTCGTTCCTCTTTCCTCATCCTGGTGCTGGCCGGCTTTGCTCATGCAAAGGACCCCAGAGTTTTGGAGATCACCGGCGACGACCGCAAGCTCATGGCCACGGTCGAGTTTCTCGCAGACAAAACCAGCGAGCTGAGCCTGAAGACCCAGGCCACCGCAAACCAAAGCTTTGACTGGTTGGACATACCAGATGATGCCAAAGCCGCCCGCCTCAAGGTGGGAGAGCTCGCCACGCTGCCCTTTGATCTGGCTGCATTTGGCACCACGCTCGTGGAAGTCGGCGCGCCCACCGTCGCTCAAAATGACAAAGGCCTCTCCGTGGCCATCCTGGCCACCACCGTCAAGACCGACCTCCCGCTCAAGGCTCCCGTCGATGCCACGGGCTGGGTTTTCTTCGGCCGCCTGAATGTGCCGAAACCCGGCGTCACCCTGGCCCCCGATGCACTGACCTGGTCCAGCCTCTACCTCGTCCAGCCACCCAAGGTGTCTCTCGACGCCAACAACCTCGGCACCAAGCTCCTCGTCGAGACCGCCGCCAAAGGCAATCTCCTCCGCGCCGATTTCCCCCTCATCCTGCGCAAGTTCGACGGCCAGAAAATCCAGCGCTCCAAAGACGACCCCATCATCCGCGCCGGGCAGTACGTCATCGTCAGCAACTTCCAGGAACCCGACGAAAAGGGCAATGTCTACGCCGAGGTGAAAGTCGTCGCTGCGCCAGGGAATTGAGGGAGATGCATTTTTCACAGCTGGGCTGTCATTTCGTGCCCTGGGAAGGAGCTGCCCGTCGATTACATTCGGGATGCCCACACTCAGCTCACCCGCCGCTCAGCACCCGTTTCCCCGTAGTCATCTTTGCATGAGCGGCAGCCACCAAGGGAAAATGCCTGTCATGAATGGCGCTCGGTTAATGCGTGGTGTCGTACATTTTCGCAGCCTGCTGGTGGCTCTTGGTCATGTACTCACGCGAACGCGACAGCGTCTTGGAGTGCGTGCGGCAAGCCTGGGCGCGACGCCGCCTTCGCAGGCAGGATAGCAGGGTAAGTCCAGAGGGCACTCAACACCCCGCGAAAGCGGTAGCTCCGATGCAGGCTTGCGCCGTGCATCTTCGCGACCGCACTCCAAAAGCCCGGCTTGCTGAAGTGGCTAACCTTCCCCAATCCACGATTCATGCCCTTAACCGAGCCCCATTCATGCCTGTCAAAAGAGCCCTCGCCTACACCCGCCCATACTTCGCACGCTCCGCTGTTCGGATGTACCTGTCCGCCTCCGGCATGCCGGGGACTTTCATGTTCGGGCCGTCCCAGTCGATGTTCTTTTGCAATCGCAGCGCCACGATGCCGGAGAGGCCGATCTCCGTGAGGTGGCCGCCCAGATCAAAGTCGGCAAACACCTTCGGCCCGCCCTGAATGGCGTCGATCCATTCATCGATGTGCCCCTTCACGCGTGGCAGCGTCACGGGGATCTGCTTGGCGGCGGGGTGATTGTCCGCGCCGGTGAATTTCGCGTCGCTGTTCAGCTTCACGTAGCAGTCGGAATTCCACAGGCCGCTCTGCAGCTGGCCTTGATCGCCGATGAGCAGGCAGCCCGTGCGCGGCAGACTGCCAAAGGTGCCGATGAGCGGAGCCGTGACATCGGCCGGCGGCAGATCACCGCCGGTGTAAAAGTGCAGCCGCACCGGGCCGCGACCCTTACGCGCCGCGAAATGAAAATGCACCGTGCATGCCGTGGCAAAGCTCTCCTTGCCCATTCCCGTGCCGGTGACTTCGATGCGCGTCGGGTAATCGAGGTTCAAAGCGCGCACGGGCATGTTGAAGCCGTGGCAGCAGAAGTCTCCGAGCGAGCCGTTGCCAAAGTCATACCAGCCGCGCCACTTGGCAGGATGGTAGATGCCCGCCTTGTAGCCACGCTCAGGCGCCGTGCCGAGCCAGAAGTCCCAGTCGAGCGTGGTGGGAATGGGATCGCTGCCCGCAGGGCGCTCCTCGCCGCTCGGCCAGCTATGCGTGGGGTGCCAGACATGGATGTCGCTGATGGCACCAAAGAACCCTGCGGCGATCAGCTCCATGCTGCGGCGCAGATTCGGCGATGCGCTGCCCTGATTGCCCGTTTGCGTGATCACCTTCGCCGTGCGTGACATCTCACGCAGCTCGCGCGCTTCCGCGATGGTGTGCGTCAGCGGCTTCTCGCAGTACACATGCTTGCCCGCCTGCATCACCGCACGGCAGATGGGCGCATGCCAGTGGTCCGGTGTGGCGATGACGATGGCATCCAGCGACTTCTCCTTTTCAAGCAGCACACGGTAGTCACTGTACACCGCCGCGTCTGCCACACCCGCGCCATGGCGTTTTTTGGAGCTCTCGATTTGTGCCGCATCCACATCGCACAGCGCGCCGACGTTGTGCCCGAGCTGCACGATCTTGCTCACATGGCCCTGGATCTGCCCGCCCATGCCGATGAAGCCCACCTTCAGCTTGCCCGTCGTCTGGCCGCGCAGCAGCCCGGACGGCAGGATGAGCGTGGAGGCCGCTGCAGCGGTGGTTTGCAGAAACGAACGGCGGTTGGCTGTGGCGGTGGTCTTCATGGTGGCGGGGCATTCAATAAGCCGGCACCCGGCTCAATGTTGCATCCATCCAGCGGAATAAGGTGGCCCGAAGGCGGGCAGATGCTGGGGGATTAAACATTGCGTGCGATGCAGGACGGAGTGTGGGATCACGTCTGGAGTCTGGAGGAAACCATTGCTTTCTTGGGCGGCGGTTGAAACTATACCACGGCCCAGTTTTCCAACCGAAACCCAACCCCATGAAAAGAACGGTTCTTGTATCCCTGACCTATGCGCTGCTTGCCTCCTTCACCTTGCTGCCAGCGGCTGCACAGAACGAGGCTTCCGACAAACCGGATCTCGACAAGCTGGTGGCGGACACTCACGCCGCCTCGCTCAAGCTGCGCGAGCACTCCCTGCGGAAGACCATTGCGAGTGACGGTGTCTTTCCTGGTGGCGTCTGGGGCGATAATCTGTGGTGCCTGGCGGCGCTGTATCTGAACGAGAAAACAGAAGAGGCGAACGCGCGCCTGCTCAAGCGGGCGCAAGCCTTCACCACCAGGGAGCCTGCCGCACCGGCCACACCGGCCACACCGGCCACACCGGCCACACCGGCCACACCGGCCACACCGGCCAAACTGCCGTGGGACTTTTTTTCCATCCCTGACTATGTGCGGACGCTCTGCCTTTTTCACGCGAAAAGCCCGCATTTTCCGGGGCGCCTGAAACCGGAAACCGAGGCAGCCATGAAAGAGGCGCTGTTCCGCTGGGTGCACCACGAAAGCCGCGTCGGGCTCACTGGGACGGATGATCTTTTGCTGGTGCAGGGCACCGAGAATCAGGATCTCATCGAGCGCTCCTGCTGCTACCTGATCAACACCCTGCTGCAAGACGATCCGGCTTTCCGCGAGCGCAAGCTGAGGGACGAACACACGGTGGCGGAACACGCCGCTGCCTACACGGCCTTCTATCGCGCATGGGCGGGCAGCCGCGCCGGGGTGGGATTGTGGATCGAGATCGGCGCGGGGTATCAAAAGTATTCCTGGCCCGCTCTGTTCAATCTGTGCGAGCTTGCGCCGGATCTCGTCATCCGGAAGCGCTTCGGTTTGCTGCTCGACCTGGCGTTTGTCGAGGAGGAACAAATCTCCGTTCACGGTCGTCGTGGCGGTGGCATGAGTCGCGCCCACCCCGGTGCCAACCCCTTCGAGACCCACAAGAACCTGTTTTATGCTGAGAAAGGCAGGGCCGCCGGTTCAAGTCATTCCCGCGTCATGGAGACCAGCCGCTACCAACTGCCGCCCGAGGCGATTTACCTGCGCTACCGGGCTTTTCCGGCGGCCGAGCCTTTCGTGATCCGCAACCGGGTGCCCGGCAAGCTAGCACCGCGCAATCCCAAGAAGGATCCCCGCCCAGCAGGGTGGGAGCGGTATGTGGCCGACTCCCCCCTGATCAACTACGCCTACCGCACTCCGCATTATCTTCTAGGCAGCACGCTCCAGGATCCAACCGAACATTATTCCGGAATTTCCCGGCAAGGCCGCATGTGCGGGATGCTATTTGATGGTCCTGGAATCTGTTCCGTGTACTCTGTCACTGAGTCTGGTAGCCGCCCGCAGCATCCTTTTTGGAGTGTCCAGCATGAGAATGTCATGATCCTCCAGCGGATCGCCCCCAACCCGCGCATGGGTTCTTACAGCACCGGCAGGGTCGGCTTCGGCTTCACCGGAAAGGGGTTGAAAAAGGTCGAGACGAAAGATTGGATTTTCGCCAGCAACGGCCAGGCGTTTGTGGGCGTGAAGTTTCTGGATGACTCTTATCAGTGGGATGAGAAAGGCGAGGAAGCGACGTCGGCCAATTTCAGACCCGCCCAGGATCAGACGCGCATCCTGCTCATCGCTGGTGACATCAATACGGCAAAATCGTTTGAGGAATTCCAGGCCACCGTGCTCGCGAGCCAGAGCAAGTTGCGTGTCACCCCGCGCAAGGTGGAGTATGAGTTTGGCCCGGCCCGCACCCGCTTGGAAGTGACCGCCTTTGATCCCAAAGCTGCTGACAAGTTCAGCCTGCCGCTCATCAACGGCCAACCGGTGAATTTGCATCCGGGCACGACCTACCAAAGCCCTTATCTCAACTCCGAATTCGGCAGTGAGAAGATTTCCGTGAGTGTCGGCCCGGTGCAGCGGCTGCTGAATTTTTCAGAATAAGACGCTGCGACAGACAGAGGCCCCAGGCGCATCCAGATGAAGGCCCGCAGCCCCGCGCAGCAGACCTTGGTGCTCCAGTTCACCAATGGCTGCGGCTTCTACCTGCCCACCGCGCTCGCCATCGGGGGCGGCAGCTACAGCGGTCTGCCCCACGTGAACAAGGTGGGGCCGGAAGGCGGTCAGATGCTCGTTTCCCCAATCCCCCTCCGGCTTCCAGCCTAGTGGATGCCTGCGGTGCTGGATTCCATAACGTGCGACGCGTGGTGCTGGGACGTCAGTTTTTCCAGGGACGGCTGCGGCTGCGGATTGTTCAAGGAAGGCACCAGCTTGGCCAGGGGCGATCTCTCCTCGGCATCCACCTTTTCAATGCTGAATTTGAATTCCGGGGTGACGAGGTCCACCGCCGCTGCGGCATTGCCGTTTGCATCCTCGCGAAAGACACGCTTGGTCAGCTTGCAGTGGTACTCACCCTTTTCTTCGATCGGAAAGAGATACCGCAGGTCCAGATAGTGGAAGTTGCCGCGTGCGGTCAGTTCTTCGCTGAACAAGGCCTGCTGCGGGATGGCTGGAAACTGCGCACCCGGCATGTCCTTGTAGGCGGTCAAAACCTTGCCACTGGGCGCGACCAAGTGTACCTGGATTTCCGGATCAAAGGCGCAGCCGCTGAAGAGATTCACATGCTTCTTCTCGTTCTTGTTGCTGATCACGTAGCTGAGCGTGCATGACTGCGCATCGGGATACTTCTCAAGAAACTCCACTTTCAGGCTCACGTGGTCTTTTTCCGCCTTCGCCTCCAGAGGCGTGCTGGCGCTGTTTTGATCCTCGGCCAGGCAGCAGCCAATCATGGTGATCAACAGGGCAAGGGATAACTTCATATGCATAGGGGTTGGTATGTAGGCGCGAGACTATAGCGTGGTTGGCTCGACAGTAAAGGTGATGTACGCAGGATTCATGCCATGTAGGGTTGGGGGGCTCGCACCAAATCCAGGCAGCCCTCCCATAACGCCCATAAAACGGCCGTATTTCAGGAAACTGCATTACGCATGCACTGCCTTCACCGTCTAGGTAAAATACATATGGTTGGCCGGGCATGCAGGGTGGGTGGCACTCGGGCAGGGGCGTCGGTCGTCGGTTTCGTAGCGCCACCCATGCCCGCCGTTTCATTTCCAGGTTCCTGATAGTTGGAAAAATGGGGGGCGGCACCGCTATTTGCCTGAAATCCTTTGGATGACTTCGTTTTAGAAACGTCCGCCATGATCCCTCCCTCCTCTTCCTCCCGCATCGGTCTTGCCGCACTGACCTTCCTGGCCGCCCTCCTCATCGCTGCGGTTCCCGCGTTGGATGCGGCAGATCCCGCCCCGCCGCCTGCGCGTCTCGCGAATGAGGACCTCATTGCGGGCAGCCGTGGCGGACCCTGGCGCCGGCTGTTTCTGGACGCCACCGTCGTCGAAGAGCAGCAGGGCGTGCAGCGTGTGTTTCATGCCGTCGAAAAGCACCCGGCCAATCCGGTGCTGGTCAAAGACAAAGCCTGGGAGGGCAGCGGTCCTTACCTCTATGGAACGGTCATGCAGGACGGCGGCAGGCTGCGGATGTGGTATCACCACCAGACGCCGCAGGGCTGCTGGAACAGCTATGCGGAATCCGCCAACGGCATTGCCTGGACGAAGCCGTCGCTCGGTCTCATTGAGTACCAAGGTTCCACTGAAAACAACCTCTTCTCCACGCGCTCGCTCAATCTCAGCGAAAAGCCGCCTCATGATCGCGGCCAGTGCCACAATCCCAGTGTCATCTACCAGCCGTGGCACCCCGATCCGCAGCGGCGCTATGCGCTGTATGGCTTCTCCTATGAATTCTATGTGCCGCGCGTGGCCTTCTCGCCTGACGGCCTCAAATGGACCTTCGAGCCCCTGACTGACAAGAAGGGCCTGTTCGAATCCGGCGACGTGGTCAATTTCTTCCATGACCCCTATCATATGCAGTTTGTCGCGACGTGGAAGTCGGCCACATCCCGCGGGCGCGCTGTGGGCGTGGCCACTTCTCCCGACGGCCTCACTTGGACAAAACCGGTGAAGGGCGCGGTCATGTTTGCCGACGACCTCGATCCCGATGCGACCCAGATCTATGGCATGCCCGTGTTTCCGTATCAGGGCTACTACCTCGGCCTGCCGTGGATCTACCATGCACGCTGGCCCAAGGTCCGGCCCGCGATAGACGCCGAGCTCCCGGTGGCGGAGAAGAACAGCCCCTGCACGATAGATGTGCAGTTTGCCTGGAGCCGCGATCTCCTGCACTGGAACCGCACTCCGGCAAGAGACTACTTCATACCGCTGGGCGGGAAGGGGGCCTTCGATGAATCGATGGTCTTTACCGCGCGCGCACCGGTCGTGGTCGATGACAAGCTCTACTTCTACTACGGCGGCTTCACGCACTCACACAAAGTGGGGCCGCCCAGGAATCAGGGCGCCATCGGGCTCGGCGTGCTGCGGTTGGACGGCTTCTGCTCGATGCAGGCCGGCAAGGAAGAAGGCAGCCTCACCACTCGCGAAGAGGCTCTTGAAACGCCGGCCGTCACCATCAATGCCCGCACGCAAGCCGGCGGGCAGGTCATTGCTGAGATCGTCGATGCCACGGGCACACCTCTCGCAGGCTTCTCCCGCAGCGAGTGCCTTCCGTTCCAGGGCGACAACGTGCGCCACCTCATGCGCTGGCGCACCGGGGCCTTCACTCCGCAGCAGCAGGCGGTGGAAAAGCGGCTGCGCTTCCATCTCAAGGACGCCAACCTCTACTCCTATCTGGTGGGTGATCCGCTTGCCGCAAAGACCGTCATCTATGATCCCGCCAAAAACGGCGGCCTCCTGCCCGGCGACTCCACTCTTCCTCCCTCCCAGCGGTTCACGATGCGCGGTGCTTCCTCCGGCTATCAATTGGCTCACGAAGGTTCCATCACCTACCTCGATCTGCACAGCGCTGCGGCGGCAAAAAGCAATGCCAGCTTCGTCAAGGACGACGCCTGGAACGACGCCACGGATTGGTGCATCGAGGCCTGGTATCGCGTGGCTGACAAGGGCACGGAGCCCAATTACGGCCTCGCCACCTTCATGAACACACCCGGCGGGAAAAATGCCGCACTCTATCTCAGCGACAAGGAGGTGGGTCTGCTGAGCACGGGCGGGAAAGAACACAAGGTCCTCAAGAGCACACCCATGGACACCACGGGCGGCTTCCACTGGTACCGCATGGCACACACCGGCGGCGCGTCGGGGTATGTGGCATTGGCTGTGGATGGCCAGGAGATCATACGCCTGCCCTATGCCGAGCTTCAGACGCGTGATCAGACCGGGGTCAACATCTCATTTGGTCCCAACGCCTCCGGCCAGGAGGGGCGGCTGCACGTGGCAAAGTTCGGCTATCGCCTCAACAGCGCGGAGCCGCTGTTTGGGCCGGTCAGCAAGTAACAGCACACAACCCATGCAGCGGTTCTCTTCCCCGGATTTCCAATCAATAGCATCTACCACCACTTACCACCACAAGCTAACATGACCGAAAACACCTACTGGGAAAAGACCGACAGCTTTGAGACGAAGCTCCGCCTGCTGGAGGAAGCCTGGAAAAACAAGGACTTCCGCCTCGTGCGCTCGCTCACCGATTCCCTGCGCACCACCACCCTGCAGGCCCAGGCGGAAGGTGAGGACCACGGCACTCCCTTTGTTCCCACCGCTCAGTTTGTGGCCGTGTCATCCCTGCCGCCCGCATGGCGCACCTGGGCTGCCGGATGGCAGTTCTGCAAAGTGCTGACCCTCGATGAAACCATCGGCCTGGACCGCGCGCCCGAGCCCGTGGAGGTGCTGCTCAGTTGCGCCGCAGAGCAGGCCGTCTCACTCACCCGCGAAGTCCGTGTCGCCCGCATCCAGCCCGACCACAGCCTCATCGAGGTGCCCAGCCAGACCCACAGCGAGGTGCGCCGTGGCAAGGAGCGCCAGGCCCAGGTGCTCTTCATGGCCGAAGGCGCTGCCCATCTGCGCCAGACCTATCTCCTCTTCTATGGCAACCCCGATGCCGAACTCCCCGCCTACCTGACCGACCTCGAAACTCGCGGCGAAGGCTATGCCCTCGACATCGAAAACGACGCCTACAAAGCCTCCCTCTCCCACCAGATGGGACAGCTTGAACGCATGACCCTCAAGCGCGAGCACGGCCTGGAGCTCTTCGCCGGCGGCGAAGGCCATGGCGAGCCGCCGGGCATTGACTGGGCGCACGACTACGCCGCCGCCGCTCACTTCCAAAAGCTGCGCATCACCTTGTGGGAGCGCTGCCCCGATTATGAAGTCATTCGCGGCCCGCTCTGCACCATCGTGCGCCGCTGGGGCTTTCCCTATTCGCCCGTGCATCCCGTCTTCTCCCCCAGCCGCCTGCACATCGAAGTCGAGTACCGCTTTTACGCCGGCATCCCCTGGTTCCATAAGATCGGCCGCATGCACGTGATCAAGGAATTCGAAGCCGCAGCCCTGCGCGATGACGAGTGGGTCTTCTCCGGCCAGTCCTTCACCGAGATGCTCTGGATGGGCGCCGATGGCAAACTGCAAAGCGGACCCGTCGACCCAAAGCAGCGCGACAACCTGTGGGCCGTCGGTTTTGCCAATAAAGACACCAAGGATTCATTCGTCGCCCTCTATCTGGAGCACACTGCCCAAGGCATGCCCGAGCCCAAACACTCAGGCTCGCCGCAGATGTTCTACCGCTGGCACGGTCATGTCTGGAGCCGCTATCCCTTGCCCCAGAAAGTCGTGCCCGCCGGTGCCGTGCTGCACCAAAAGAACGCCTATGTTGCCATTCCCTTCACCGCCGCCGAAGGCCCTGCGAAGCTCGAAGCCCTGCGCCATTGCCTCGCCAATCCGCTCCACCTTTCCCCCGGCGAAATCCCCCGCAACATCACCCCGCCCAAGCCCACCACCCGCCTCGCCCGCCCCGGTGAAGCTGGCGACAGCCCCATCTCCAAACAAGCCCTGTGGGACGCCCTCCGCGAATGCAAAGACGAGCAGTTGTACACCGCCGACATCAGCGTCGTGGACCTCGGCCTCATCCACGACATCCGCGTCCGTGGCGACACCGTGCAGGTGATCATGTCCATGCCTCATCGCGGTCGCCCCAGGCTCGGCTACTTCATCCACGGCTCCGGCGGCAACTCCAAACCCGTCGAGCCCCAACTGCTGAAAGTCCCCGGCGTCAAACATGTCGTCGTCGAACAAGTCTGGGACCCCGCCTGGTCCTCCAACCGCCTCACCGACGAAGGCCGGCGGAAGTTGGGATTGGAGGGGTAAGGGGGGCATACCATCGAACAATCCAGATGCAGGCCATGGAGTGTATGTCATGTGTGATGTCGTTGGCTACGCACGCTCTCTGGTGCTTGAGCTGAAGCCTTCACCCAACAGCGATGTCTGATCCCATCAATCATTCGAAAAAGCAATTTCTGCGCTGGAGCGTTGCCACAGGCGCGCTCGCGTTGGGTGTGGTGGTCTGCTTTGTTTGGTTGCGTCTTGAACACCCAAAGAACCATTATTCTGAAGATCAGATTGTCCCGTTCCTCACCGCCACAGAGCTGGAGCTGTTCTCTGTCCATCCATCGCAGTTGGAATATGGCAATGATCCTTTCGCACCTGATGCGCCCGAACCCAAACCCCTGAAGACTCCCTTCGGGGAGTTTCACGGTTATCCTGTGCTCGGTGTCTGCAAGATCACCGCACAGGCTGAGCTGGATGTCGTGCGGAAGGCAGTGCATTCTTTGGATGCTGCAGGGAGGAACTGGCAGGAAGCCTACGCCATGTGCTTCAGCCCACGGCATGGTGTTCGCATTCGTGCGGGTGGTACAACCTGTGATCTGCTCATTTGTTATAAGTGCTCAGAGGTTCAAATTTTTCGGGGCGAAACGCTTGAGGGCAAAATCTATTTTGCCTCAACAAGCAGCACGCCCCTCCCCGCCCCGGAAGACCTCAACGGCATCCTGACATCCCATGCCATTGCCTTGCCCAAGGAACGCAAGCATTGAAGAGGCTCGGCTACTTTGTCCACAGCTCCGGCCGCAATTCCAAGCCCATCGGGAATAAAAGACAGGCAAGAGCGGCACTCAGCCTGACGCCCCCCTCACTTTACCCCCGGCAAACTCCATGACACGCACACGCGCCAGCGTATGATTCTGCCGCTATGACTTTGCATGCCGTGCTGCTGACTGTGGGAGACGTCGTGGGCGTGCTGGCGGCGCTGAATGTCCTCTTCTGCGCTCCGCTGGAAAGCTCGTGGCGGGACTGCTGCATGCGGGCAGGAGTGCCGGTGGCGATCTGGTCGGCCCTGCGGCTGGTGACTATCGTCGCTTTTCGCGAGCCCTGTGAGGCACCGATGATCGGTTTCTTCCTCGCGCCGCCGTTGGCAATAGGCTACGCAACTCTGGTGCACGCCATTGTCCAGGGCGTGCGCTGGCTCTGGCGAAAAGTCGCGAGCCTGGGAATGCTCAAGCAGGAGCAGGAGCGAGGTCAATGAATAAGAAAAGCCGCTTCTGCCCGCCAGTTCCTCTCTGCAGCCCCCACCTCAGCGGGTGCCCACCGGGGTCGCCTTGGTCGAGGGTCGGGTGGCTCTCGACCCATTGCTTCCGACGGGTCTGGCCACCGTGCTGCCTGCGGGAAAGCCGCTGGTCCGTGTGGCGCCGTTTGTGATCTGCGCCGCCGTGGTGCCTGGGTAGGTGCGGATCCCGGACTGCGGAGAGATGGCTCCCACCGGCAGATAGTAGTGCACCGTGGTATCACGTTTAGGGGCACCGTTTTCAGAGATAAGCGTGGCGTGCGGGGGGCTGACCGCCGGGCGGGTAGGGGTGGGATTGACCACCACGCCCTTGGTGCGCGCAGGCGCAGGTGCTCCAGCTTTCGGAGTCGTCGTGGCATTCTCTGCTTTAACTTGGGTCGGGCTGGCAGGAATGATGGCTGGCAGAATCGTTTCCGCCGGCGCTTGGGCCATGGCATTGCAGGCAAACGCCAGCACAGCCAGAGGAATCAGGGCGATGGATGAAGTTTTCATGTTAAGGATTAAACTCCCGCCTCGCTTTCAAGATTCAAAGAAAAGTGCTGCGTAATTGAACAGTGGCCCCTTCAAACGCGTCTCCGCCGCCTCCCGTGGATCACACCATCCATGCTATCCACGCATTTTTCACACTCACAATCCCGTACAGTCACGCAGCTTCTGGTGTAAACCATTCCAGCACCGCACTCCCTCCATGACCAACCGCCGCCACTTCCTCAGCAAAACCGCCGCCGCCTTCGCCGGCGTGCAAATCCTCCCGTGTTCTGTTTTCGGGGCCAATGAGAAGCTCAGCATCGCCTTCGTCGGGGCCGGTGGCAAAGGCTGGCACGCCGTGCAAAGCCTGCAAAACAACGACCGCGTGAACTTCGCCGCCTTTGCCGATGTAGATGAAGCCCGCGCCACCGAGGCGCGCAAAGCCAACCCCGCCGTGCCCTTTGTCTCCGACTTCCGCAAGATGCTCGATCAGCACGGCAAGAGCATCGACGGCGTCATCATCTCCACACCAGACCACACGCATCACTTCAATGCCAAAACCTGCATGCAGGCCGGAAAGCCGGTGTACCTGGAAAAGCCGCTGACGCACAGCATCGCCGAGGCACGGGATTTGATGGCGCTGGAACAGCAGACAAAGCTCGCCTGCCAGATGGGCAATCAAGGCCACTCCAATGGCGGCATCCTCGTGCTCGAAGAGTGGGTGAAAGCCGGCGTTCTAGGCAATGTCAACGAAGCCCACTGCTGGGCCGGCCCGATCTGGAGCTTCCCCGATGCGCGCCCCGCAGAAGAGCCGGTGCCCGCAGGCCTTGACTGGAATCAATGGCTCGGCCCCGCCGCGATGGTGCCTTACAGCTCCAAATATCTGCCCGCACAGTGGCGCGGCTGGTTTGAGTTTGGCAACGGCACGCTCGGCGACTGGGCCTGCCACAACATGGACGCACCCTATCACGTCTGGGGCCTCGACTGCCCCAGCCGCGTCGAGATCGAATCCTCCGGCCCCAGCCAGCTCTCCTTCCCAGCCCGGGTCAAGATCACCTACACCTTTCCCGCCAGCGCCACTCGCGGCGAGTTCAAGCTGCATTGGTATCACGGTGCCGACCACGCCCTGAAACGCCCGCCGGAACTCGAAGCCACCCGCGCCTTCCCGGATGGCGGCACGCTCATCCACGGCAGCAAAGCCACCGTCCTCATGGGCACCCACGCCGGCACCCCCCGCGTGATCCCCGAGGCCAGGATGCAGGAGCTCAGCTCCTCCCTGCCCAAGGTGAACCTCAAGCGCTCCAACCACTGGGACAACTGGCTGCTCGCCATCAAAGGCCAGGAAACCTGCCGCTCCAGCTTCGCCTACGGCGGCCGCCTCACCGAGACCATGCACTTCGGCAACATCGCCCTCCACGTGAATCGCAGCCTCACCCTCGATCCCGCCACCCGCACCATCCTCGGCGATGCAGAAGCCACCGCCCTCATGCACGGCCCCGCAGCACGTGAAGGCTGGAAGGTGTGAGGATGCCATTTTCGAGTCTTTCGTGGTATGCGTCATGCCCACCAGCCTGCGAACGACGGCGGTTTGGGACAAACCGCCCTACCTCACGCCGGGCTCTCGAACATCCAGCGCATGATCAACCCACCAGGTAGGGCGCTCTCTCCGAGAGCGCCGCGTGAGGCCGTGTGGTGTTGAACCTCTCATCGCAATGACGAAGCCCACCAGCCTGCGAACGACGGCGGTTTGGGACAAACCGCCCTACCTCGCGCCGGGCTCTCGAACGCCCAGCGCATGATCAACGCACCAGGTAGGGCGCTCTCTCCGAGAGCGCCGCGTGAGGCCACGTGGTGTTGAACCTCTCATCGCAATGACGAAGCCCATCACCCTGCGGAAAGCGGTAGCTCCATTCGTTCCTCACTGCGCGACCGCACTCCAAATGGCCAGCTCCCTTCAAGGCGCGTCCTCGCTAGGTCCCTTGGATGTCATTCAGCGCTGGGTTGGCCATGTTTTATTTAACATGCGATACGACCCACACCTCACACCCTCGCCTCTGCAAAATCGTGACGAAGAGCTTCGCCTGCGGCAGCTCTTCCACCTCCATCCTGCCGTGCCAGCCGTCATCGCTCAGGATGCCCGCGCCCGCCTGGTTGTCTTCATTGCCGGGGCATTCCTGCTAGGCATCATGCATTGTCACCTTCGCTGCGTAATGACGCGTGGCAAGAATGCGCGAGGTAGAGTATGAAGGCTTCTGGCTGAAATCACCCAAACATTGCATGAAAAGATGGATCCAAGTTCTAGTTCTATGTTCTTTGTTCCTGTCGTCCATGGTCCAAGGGTTCGATGGTCTCAAGCTCGTGCCCTTCGGTCCGGATCTGCTGGTCCCGTTGGCGGAGAATACGAAAGTGGATCATGCCACAGTGCCCCAGTTGCGCAGCCTGCTGGTGTCGTCCGATTGGAATGTCCGGCATGAGGCTGGACAAGCGCTGATTCATGCCGGAGACATGCCTTCCATACTGCGGCTTGTTTATGCCCTCAAACAAGGGTACTCGGAGGCCGAACGCATCTTGCTCGACCATGCGTCGATTCAAGTGGTCCCCTATTTGCTGGAGGACGTTGCCCATGGGAGCTTGCAGCATTCTCCTGACTATTCATTGGATGCATTCGGACAGGTCAGACTCGCAGCCACGGAAATCATGGCGCGCGCGCTCGAACGGACAGCAGGCCTGCCGGAAGAAACCAAACGGTGGTTGGGAGGTCTTGCCGGTGGCCTTCCACTTTTTTATGTGCCGGAAAAAAGCCAGGTGTTGCTGGAGTGGTGGGTGCACAACCAAGTCGCAATATCAGCGGGTAAATTCAATGATGCTGTCTGGCTGCCTGTGGAAAGGAAGATTGTGCCAAAAGTTTTCCAAGCTTGGCGAAAGTTTGATCAGGCCAGGCCCCCACCACCTCCGCCGCGAGCCCCCAAGCCCTTGCCGCCTGTTCCAGATCCGCCGCTTCAGGTGGAGGAATCCTTTGAAGTCTGGTCCGCCAGAATCGTCCGGCAGGAACTTCGGGACCTGACGTATGCCTCAGTTGATTATGAAACAGGCAAGTCGGTGTTTCCGGTGCGCAGTACCAAGGTACAGGCACCGAAGCATGAATGATGGCGGCCAGTTCGCTTGCGATGGCTGGGCGTTGATGAGTGGTGAAAAGAAGCGTGGCGATCCTGCCTCCCCCAAAAAAATCAAACCCGCGTCAGCGTCCCCGTCTCCCCGCCGAACGCATCGCTCTCCACACCGAGTCTCTGCAAAATCGTGACGAAGAGCTTAGCCAGCGGCAGTTCTTCCACCTCCATCTTGCCGGTCCATCCGGCATCACTGACGATGCCTGCGCCCGCCTGGTTGTCTTCATTGCCTTTGCCAAACTTGAGGTAGCGGCCGTTGGTGAAACCAAGGTTCCTACCACCGGCGGATATAATCGGGTAGTTGCGGGAGAGGTGGAAACTGCTGGAGGCGGAGCCGTGCATGGCCAGCGTGTTGTCAAGCATGCTGCCGCTGCCATTCGGCTCCGGGGTGTCCTTCAGCTTCTGCGCGAAGCGGCCAAACTCCTCGGCCTGATAGCGGTTGTACGTGCCCAGGTTCTTCCAGCCGCCGGGATTCTTGACCGCATGCGTCAGCCCATGGGCACTGCCAAGCCCGACGGCCATTGACAGCAGATCGTGCGGACCTTCGCCGTTTTCACGGCCCAGTTGAAACGTCGCGACGCGCGTGGAGTCACTCAGGAAAGCGAGGTAGATGAGCTCATACATCGTCTGGAAATACAGCCGCGCTTCCTTGGGCTCGGCATCCAGATGCAGGTTGCGCGTGTCCACCACAGGCACCGGCGTGGTGAGCCACTTCTGCGCCTTCTCCAGCTTCAGCTCCGTGTCGCGCACGGCATCAAGATACTGGCTGAGCGTCTGCTGATCATGCTTGGACAACTGCCGTCCCAGCGAGCGCGTGTTGGCTATCAAAAGATCGAGCGCGCTCTTGCTCCGCGCCAGCCTGGCCGCGGCATCTTTCCCGCTCGTCACAAACAGCAGGTCAAAGATCTGCTTGGGCTTGTTCATCGCCGGAATCGGCCGCCCTTCACGATTGAACGACTGCGTCTGCGCACCACGCGGACCGCCCACGCCGCCATTGGTGGACATCACCAGCGACGAATGCCGCGTGAAATCACCGGCGTGCTCCGCATACACCTGATCCAAAGATATGGTATTCTGGTAGGGACCCGAACCCCCGACAGGCGCGCCCGTCAGATACTGATCCGCATTCGAATGGCCGTGGACATTGCGTGCCGCTGGATGCGAGAGTCCGGAGTAGATCGTGATGTCACTGCGCAGCGGTTCCAGCACATCCAGCACCTTGGTCAGTTCAAAGTCCTTCTCTCCACCGCGTGGAAACCAGCTCCAGTCCCTCCCCGCCGGATCAGACTTCAGCGGCAGGCCCACACCATCGGGATGATACACGCTGAGAAAGCGCTTCGGCGTCGCGTCCTTGGCGCGGCTGCTCGCCGCAAAGGTTTCCAGCCAGGGCAGTGCCAGCGCCACGCCGGAGCCCCGAAGAAAGGTTCTGCGATTCAGTGGGTGAGATTTGGGATTCATAGGATGCGTCTCCGTAGTTACGGGGAGTTAAAGAGGTCACTGCTGACAATGATTCGTATCAGATCACCCAGACCATCGCCTTCGCGTCTGAGCTGCGCAGTCATACGGTCAAGGTCGGCGCTGTCTGCAAACGAAAGCGGCCTGCCCAGCGCATACGTCATGAGCTTGTGCACCATCGCTTGGGCAAACTGATCCTGCCGGTCGGCGAACAGGTAGCGCTTGAGCCCGTCAATGCCGGCCAGCGTCTGGTGGTTGAAGAGTTCGGAAGTCGCATCCACCGGCTTGTCCTTGATCTGCGTGCGGAAGGCCCCGAGCGCATCGTAGTTTTCAAACGCAATGCCCCACGGGTCGATCTTGGAATGGCAGGAGTTGCAGGCCGCATTGTTCCGGTGGTCGGCGATCCGCTCCTTCACCGTCATCTTCAAAATCTCCGGATTGGTCAGGTCCACCTGCGGCACATTCGGCGGCGGTGGCGGCGGCGGATCATCCAGGATGCGCTTCATCATCCACACGCCACGCTTCAGCGGGTGGGAGTCCTTGCCGTCCGAATTCATTGTCATGATCACCGCGCTCGTCAAAAGACCGCCGCGATTCGTCTGCGGCGTCACAGGAACCTTGCGAAACTGCGGGCCAAAAACCTTGGGAATCCGATAAAGGTTGGCCAGCCTTTCATTCACCACCGCGTAGTCAGAATGAATGAAATCCATGATGCTGCGGTTCTGCCCCAGCACTTCCTCAAAGAAGGCCCGGGGCTCCTCCACCATCGCTGCTTTCAAGGTGCTGTCAGTCACATGCGTGACGCTGCTCATCCGGTCCAAGCCCAGCCATTGCTCCACAAAGTTCTGCGAAAACCTGCGCGCGCGCGGGTCCGCCAGCATGCGCTTCACCTGCGCATTCAGCACCTCCGGCTCGCGCAGCTTGCCCTGCTGGGCGACTTTCAGCAGTTCATCATCCGGGATGCTCGACCACAAAAACACCGAGAGCCGGCTGGCCAGCTCCAGCGCGCTGATCTGCTTGGGCGATTTCGTCTTGGCGTCCGCCACCCGCTGCGTCAGGTAGAGAAACTCCGGGGTGGAAAGCGCCGTGGCCAGCACCTCCACCATCGCCTCTTCAAAGGTCGCAAACCCCGGACGATACTTCGCATACAGCGACATGAATTGATCGACCTCTGCTGCTTTCACGGGCCTGCGCCACACACGTTTGAGGAACCGGTTCAGCACCTCGCGCCCATAGGTCTGCTCGTCGCCCTTGTTCTTGCTCGCAAAGAAGATCGCCGTGTGCGTCTGCGGCGGCCACTGCTCATAAAACGGCGCGCTGATTTCGATGTGGTCGATCACCACATGCAGTGCATCCTCCCCGCCGCCCGCATTCGAGACATTCTGCAGGTGCAGAAACTCATTCCGCCGTGGAAACGTCGTGGTGAGCTGCCGGAACGGATTGCGCTGGATGTCTCCCAGCGGGATGTCGAATTCAATGAACTCGGGTTTGTCCGCAGGTGCCGTCACCGGCATGTCACGCGCGCTCACCACCTGCGAGAAGTTCGCGTTGTTGCTCGTGTGCGCGCTGAAGATCAGGCGCAGGCTCGCATACTCGTCCGGCTTCATGCTCGAGCGCCCGGCGCGGATGCGCACGCGCATCGTCCCTTCGTCAGGAAGAAAGCGGTCCAGGTCCAGCTTCAGCTCACGGCCCCGGGGCAGCTCCAGCACCACCGGAGACGGGGCAGGGGTTTGCCCCACCGCAGCCTCAGCGCGCGGCTGCTCCTCGCCCTCGGCAAAATCCATGCGCTCGCCGGTTTTCCGCTGCACCAGCTGCGGCATGTTCTTCGACCGTTGCGTGTTCTTTTTGGGTTCGTCGGTCTTCGCATCCTTGGCGGGCACCTTCGCAACCTTTCCTGTCGCCGCCTTGGCAACTTTTTCCGCAGCCGCCTTCGCCGCCTTCGCCGCCTTTTCCGCATCCCTGGCCTTCTTATCCGCTTCCTTGGCCACCGCCTTCGCCATCTCCTCCTGCATCGAGATGATGTAGGTGACCGCCTGCGGACGCTCACCACTCACCGTCGCCCGCTTCAGCGCCTTCAGCCCCAGCTCACGATAGGTGTCAAACTGCATGGCCGACATCTGCAGCAGATCCGAGCTGTTGTTAAAACCGTCCGGGGAGGTGGTTTCCGGTGGTAGTTTGTCCGCGAGAGGAAAGGGCAGCCCCAGGATGTCCTGCAGCGCGTAGTTGTACTCGTAATTCGTCAGCCGCCGAAACGAGGAATGCTCCTGGCTGCTGCGCCGCACCACCGATGCCGCATTCAGCTCCGCGCTCAGCCAGTCCACCATCGTGCCCCGATCCGCCGCCGCCAGCGCGTAATCCGGCTCGTCCTCCGGCGGCATCTCTGATTTGCTCAGCGCATTGAAAACCTCGCGCCACCGCTCCGCATCCGGCCCATGCAACAGATCCGGATTCAGCTGGTCGAGGCGCAGCCGCCCCTTCGCCTTTTCCGGCCCATGACACGCAATGCAGCTCTTCTTCAGCATCGGCCCCACCGCCTTCTGAAACACCGCCACATTCGCCTTGGGAATCACACCAGCACCCTTCGCCACCTCCGGTTCATCCTTCAAAAATCGCGACTTCACCCGCCCCTGTTCCCGCGCCGCATCCAAAGACACCGCCGCCTCCTGCCCACTGGCCGTCTGGGTTGTCCAGCCCCCACCCAGCGCCAGCAGCACAGCCCCTGCGGAGGCAAGGCAACTCTGCGGTAAAAATGAAAAGAAGCGGGTCATGAGAAGATCACCTCTCGCCCGCCAGGTCAGGGGTTTCCCGGCGTTCGGAGGAAAGGAGTTTTTGGGGGCTGAGATTCAGTACGCTGGAAAGGCGCTTTTCCAATCATGCTGCGGTAAAGATTCAGGAAACTACTCCCGGGCTTCAGGTCGTTCTGGAACGTTTGAGAAAGACAGAGGCGGCAAAACGTCCCAGCCCATGATCGCAACGCCGAACAAAACAGATGCAGGCAGCGGCTCGCATGGCATGGGTCTCTGCGGCGACGTTTCCCGCTCGTGGTTGACTGATGCGGAGCGTTCGACCAGGAAACTGCTGCACTGGAATGCGCCTGCCTGAGATCATCACTGCCATCTCCATTCATCTGCTGATCCCGGCAGTTGGTTTGGTGGCCTATCTCGTTCTTTGCCGTCGCCTGATTGCGGCTGGTGCCTCAGCTCTTTTTTTGGCGCAACTCTTCCTGCTCTTTGTTTGCTATGGAGGAGTCCTTCTCGTTCTTTTGACCCATTTGTTTTGGCAGTGGTCAGGCATGGCATCGTTGGGGTTTTTCTTCCTGATCCTGGCAGCTCCTGTTCTGCTTTTCCCGGTCCTGCTCAGCCTGTGGAAGCAGAAGAATCATTCATTTGCCCACCGGGTGGCGTTTCGAGCTTGTGCAGGGTACTACGTTCTTCTGGCTGTGTTGCTGTGCTCGGCTCCATTGATTTGAGGCTAGTCGAGCAGTGACAGATCCAAGAGACCGAACAAAAACGGATGCAGGCGGCGGCGCGTGTGGCAGTGGTCACGGCGGCGGCGGTTTCCGTTTGCTGGTGTCTGGACCGGGACGCTAGGCAAATACCATGCACCATCCGATGAACTACGCCGCACTCGATCCCGCTTTGCAACCGTGGGCACAGCGTCATGGCTTATATATACTCCAGTCTCACTGCGAGACGGAGATTCGCGCCATCACGATTGTCGATGACTCCGGTGACACTTACGGCATGAACCTTTCTCCGCCCGACGCCGAGGGACAAATCAGCGTTACCGTACATGCCGCTTATGTCGGCAAGCCACCCCGTTTTGCCGGGAGAGAACAGAAGCAGCTCTTCCGCTGCCCTGTTGCGCAGCTTCCCGAGACCTTGGAAGCGGCCTATTCACTCACGGAGACATGGATTCATGAGCGCGGCCACACTCGGACACCCGTGATATGAACGGCCAACGACATTCGCTGACCAAGCGCTGCGGAAAAATGCCCGGCATGAAT
>CAILZI010000017.1 GCA_903838675.1 uncultured Verrucomicrobiota bacterium | reverse complement strand
GCACGTTTGGGAGGAGACGTTTTTGATGGAACATCTGCAGCATTTCCTAGAGGTGACGGTGGGGTTCTACCGACGGCGGCGGGTCGTGGAAAGCCGCCGCTGGACGAACTTGCGGATGTGGCAACCGAAGTGCCTGTCGTAGCTCTCGCTGGCCCAGTCGGTGGTGGGAGCACGGGGCTGCCCACGGGTACAGCGGAGGCAGCAGGTGAAGTTCCTGCTGGCCCAGTCAGAAACGGAGATGTGGATGCACCTGCGGAAGCTGTCAGCGCATCAGGATTCGCCGTGCCAGGGCCTTGGATGGTGGCACCGATGGCATTGGGAGGCTGCGCAGCCACTGTGGGTGGCGATCCCTCCGCAGCAGTGCCTTGAGTCTGGTTATCGGGGCCGCCACCGGCGAGGACGAGGTCTTGGGGATTGCCGGTGTTGCGGGTGCCTTGGGGCAGTGCGCTGGTGCGATCTCCAGACTGGCCAGGATTGGTGCGGTCGAGGATGCGGCGGGCGTTGTCATAGACGGCCTGCTCGTGGGGGTTGAGCCTGCGCACGGCGGCGACTTTTCCCAGGTTCTCCGCCCGCCGCCTTGCGAGGTCGATATGCTCGGGCGATGTGGTAGTTTCTGGTAAAAGTTTGCCGTGACCAAACGGCGACGGTGTGACGCCGTTGGTGGTGTGGGTGCCGGTGCTGCCCTCCGTGCCCCCATCCACGCTGTAAGTGCCGGTAACATGACCTGCGGGTGGAATGCCGCCATGGCTGGTGGCAGTGTTTCCCAAAGGCTGTCCGCCTCCGCTGGAATGGGTGGATGAAGAAGAGCCTCCCGGCGCAGGCCTTGCCAGCACAGCCTTGGCATCTGCGAGCGCCTTGGTTTTGACTGGGTCCAGCTCACGCGGCGTGGGCAGGCTGCGGATAACCTGCTGCTCCTTTTCCAGATTCTTCACCCGCGTTTGCGCGAGGACTTTTTCGTTGTGATCCAGCTCGCGTTGTTCATCCAGGCTGAGGGGGCCGTTCTGAGCCTTGTTGTTGAGGCGTTTGATGTTGTCGAGCACATCACCGACTTCCTTGAGCGAGGCGGCGGGTGCTGGGGCAGAGGGAGCGGTTTGCGCTGGTTTGCTGTTGTTTGCCGTGGTTGATCAGAAGAAGTTGCAGGCTGTGCCGTGCCGTTCTTTATGGTATTGTGTGGTATTAGAGCCTGCGTCTGCGCTTGCTTGTTCTTGCCGCCGGACTGCGCGATGTGCTCGCCGCCTGCGCCGAGGATGCCGGAGGTGGCCACGAGCTGGGGCAGCCCGGTGAAGAAGTCTGCCATGGCCTGCTTCATGTCTTTCTTCTCCGCCCAGGCGGAGGAGAGCTGGCTCACTCCCTCGTCCAGCACCTCCTGCGGGATCTCATCCAGCGCGAGGTCTCTGGTCCCCTAGTGTGGACTACGAGGCGGCAACGAGATGTCAGTCCTTTAACCCGATGGCGATGTGCCGTTTGGCGTCTGCAAAGGTGCCAGACCAGCCCCCAGGAGCTTCGATGAGCTTCTTTGCCGCCTCGTCCAAGGTCATGGTGCCGTTTTCGACTGCGGTTTGAAGCAAGGTCAATTCGCGGCTCGCCCGTTTCATTGCTTCTATGAATTCGGGATTTCTGCCGTTTTCGAAAACGTTCATTTTCATCGCCATGTTCTCCTTTTCAGTGCTTTAGTAATTGCTTCTTCAATGGGAATCCAATCCGATTTATCCCATTGTTTCCACGACTGCTTTGGGTTGTTCAATACGTTATTAAGCTCTGCCAATACTTCAGGGTCACCTCTTTTCAGGGCGATGTATTGTGCATATGCGCGGGCCCATAGTTCATCGCGCGATAGATGGTAGTCTTTGTTTTTGTCGATGTGATCTCGAATGTATCCGGCGCTGCCGGATTCTTCGGCAGCCTTGACGACAGCGGCTACATCGGTGGGATCCAGATGCACATCAACATGATGCCCCAGTTCATGCAGGGATGTGAGCAGTGGTGTTCCCGTATCCGGGCTGACGTTGATTTGTGCGGGTTGTACATGGCTGGCCGGATGGTATTCTCCCGCGTGTTTCCAACTTGAAACGTTCCGGCCCATTAGTACAGGACGCATGCCGAGACCGTCATGCACGGAGTCCGTCAGCAGGGCGGCTTTTTGCATGGCCAGATCTTGCGCGTCCAGTGAGCCGGTGAATATCTGTTTGGATGGGCGCGTGCTGCTGGCATCTGCATTGTCGCGCAGGTATTCGTTTTCCTTCTGTCTCATCTCCTTGGTTTTTGAGCTGCCGGGGACATCATCAAACAAAGCGGCCTGAGGCAGGCTTGTTCTTCCCATCTGTGTTGGTGGCTGTGCGCCCGCATGATCACTCCACACACCGCTCTCCTTTGATTGGGGATTGCGCAGGCTGAAAATCCGATCAGCGGTTCCATCTTTTGCAGAGGCGGAGCCTATTTCCGCACCCGAGGCGGCGGCATGCTGAGGAGGCGTATTTCCCCCGGGGCTGGGCCGCGCGAGGACGGCCTGCGCATCCGCCAGCGCCTTTGCGGTGGTGGGGTGGAGTTTTCCACCGCGTTTTTCAATGCCAGCTTTTTGATTCAGGATGTTGTATTCAGTTTTTCGGGCGAAAACCTTTTCGGCCCCATCCAGCTCCTGCTGCTGCTCCGGGCTCAGCGGGCTCTTCTGCGCTTTGAGCTTATCGATGGTTTTTCCTGCCTCGAACGCTTCATTGAACGTGGGCACGGGGAGGGCGGAGGGGAAAGTTTGCGATGGCTGGCGATTGCTGCCAACGGTTGAGGCTTGCTGGCTAGAACCGGCGTCACCACGGGGAGCAGCTTCAGGTATTGGCGGCTGTGAAGATGTCGGGGCGGATTGCGCATCTCCATGCGCAGGCCTCGCCAGCACAGCCTTGGCATCTGCGAGCGCCTTGGTTTTGACGGGGTCCAGCTCACGCGGCTGGGGCAGGCTGCGGATGACCTGCTGCTCCTTTTCCAGATTCTTCACGCGCGTTTGGGCGAGGACTTTTTCGTTGTGATCGAGCTCTCGTTGTTCATCCAGGCTGAGGGGGCCGTTCTGAGCCTTGTTGTTGAGGCGTTTGATGTTGTCGAGCACATCACCGACTTCCTTGAGCGAGGCGGCGGGTGCTGGGGAGGTTCGCGGTGGTTTGCCGTTATTGGCCTTGATTTGCAATTGCTGGACGTAACCAGAGTAGTTACCAGTGGTAGATGGTGGTATTTGTACCTGTGCAGAAGTCTGCCCGGAAACAACCTGCCCCTCCATCGTGGTGGGCGTGATGGGCACTCCCGCGCCCCGGCTCTGCTGCTGCGCTCCGTTCTGTGGTGACGGCACATCCGGCCCATCTGGACTGGCCACACTGAAGGTCTGCTGCCCAGGGCGTGGAGTGGCCGGATCCACGTGGCCGGTGGGCGCGATGTTCTTCCCGGCCTGCGGTGGCGGTGCGGCATTGCCCCCGTGCTGGCTGGCACCCGCGTGAATGCCGCCGCCGAGCAGGGCGGAGGTGATGGCGCTTTCCCGGAACTGCTCGGCGTAGCTGGTGGCGGCCTGCTGGAAGGTGCGGCCTTTGTTCATCTCGGTGGCGATGTGGCTGAAGGCGCCGTCCACCATCTCCTGCGGCACCTCGTCTGCCGCACCTTTGAGGAAGGATTTCACCACGGTGCCGAAGCTTTTCTTTGCAGCCTCGCGCGCGGCGGGGTTGTTCAGCGCATTGGAGCCTCCGGGGAAGACCCTGCCCAGGGCGGCGCTGACCGCTCCGGTGGCGATGGCGGTGCCTGCTGCGGCGCGGTGCGCCTGTTGCGGCGTCATCCCCTGATCAATGTGGTGCTGATAGAGATCGGTGTAGGTGTTGCCCGTGCCCTGGATGAAGCCCATGGCCGCCGCGCCTGCGGTCCCGCCGCTGAGCACGGTGGCACCCACGGCAGGCACCGCCTGGGCCACACCACTGATGATGCGGCCCCCAGCACCGCCGATCGTTCCAGTGAGCTCATGTGACTGGGTGAGGGCCTGGCTTTGCCGGGCCATGTCTGCCGCCGCATCGCTGTAAGCCTGCCCGCCGACATCCAGCCCGGTGAGGCTTTGAAAGCTGTTTCTGGCCAGGGCTTCGGCTCCGAGCACCCCTGAGACGACTCGGCCGCCGCCAGCCGTGAGCGAGGTGCTCACGTTGTCGGCCAGCTTGCGCCAGCCGGGGCGTGCTTTCATCGCATCGAGGTAGAGCTGCGTCTTTTTATTGTCCGTGTAGGGGCGCACGCTTCCATCCGGCCGTTTCTCGGAAAAATGACCCGCCAGCTGATTGCTTGTGAGCCACTCATTGTAGTCCTGGACGCCGGGCAGGGTCTTGCTGGCCTTGAGCGTTTGCGTGGCTTCATTCAGCCAGCGGTCGTGGTAGGCGGGCCACATCTTGCGCGCCGCCTCCTTGGCCTCCGGGCTGGAATACGTGTTCTGGATAGCTTTGTCGAAAGTGGCCTGGTCCTCCCCCAGCGCGGGATTGACGGTGATGCTGCCATTGGGCAGCACACGCGCGGGCTCGGCGGGGCCGCGGCCGCTTGCCTGCCGGATGAGCTTGTCCACGGGGTTCACCTGCTGCCTGTTGGCGGAGCTGGTGCTGGCGCGGCTCCAGTCGCTGAGGCGCTGCATCTCCAGGTGGTGGCGGATGTCCCTGGCGCTCACGCCGTATTTTTGGGCCTCCTGTTCGAGAACGGCGAGGTGCGTGCTGGAGAGCGGGGCTCCGGGGCTGTACTCATCGTCTTCTTTCGGGGCCTCTCCGGTGATCCAGTTTCCCGCGACGCCTTTGCCCCAGTGCTGGTAAATGTGCGCGGCGATCTCCGGGAGCTGCGCGGCCTTGGCGGTGATCTGGGAATGCTGCGTCTGGAGGTGTTCATGGAGGGCCTGCATCCCCGCCTCGTACTCCGGCCCGTGCTGGGGAGACTGCTTCTCCAGGGCCGCGCGGCGAGCGGATGCCTCATCATCCAGGGCGTCAAGGCTGCTGGCGGCCCCGCTCATGCCGGCAGAATTCAGCCTGGCGCGGCGTGCCTCGCGCTGCTGGCGCACGGCGGACTCGGCATCCACCTCGGCCCCGGCCTGCTTGAGCGCCGCCACCACCTTCGGGTCTTCCTCCGTGCTGCCGGGGGAATGACTGGTAGGAAGTGGTATCCGTGGCTGTGCTGAATTCTGAAGAGGCGGCTGTGGGGGAACCTGCGGCTGCGGTCTTGGTGCAGCACCCGGCTGCTGCTGGGGCGCGGTGGCGGAAGATGGCAGCGGCGGCTGTGCAGGTGGCTTCGCTGGCTGCTGTGACTGTGCGGGCTGCTGCAAAGGAGGCTGAACTTTGGGTGGCTGCTGCCCTTGAGTTGCAGCAAAAGAAGACGGCTGCTGTGGCTGCACTTGCGCAGGCGGCTTCGGCGGTGCCGCACGTTGCGCTGGAACACTCGGTTGCGGCTGGCGGAGCTGCCCTTGCGCGGCCTGCACAGAGCCGGTGCCAGCATTCCGCAGCCCCAGAGTCTGCACCTGCGGGGCAGGCCGGTTCCACAGCATCAAAGGCGGCGTGGAAGACTGCGGCGGCGGCTCATCCGCAGCAGCGGGTAGCTTCTTGCGCGGGTAGGTGGGAGGGGCGAATCGGGAGGGTGGCGTGTAAAACATGGCAAGTGCGTGGCCGCAGCGCGGCGGTGGCACCCTCCGAGTTCTTCACTGCGTCAGGCTATTAGTGTCTGGTATAAAGGATTGGGTCGTGATCTGGGAATGCAACGAAAAAAAATCAGCCGGATGAAAAACTCAAAGCCCTCCTCACCCGACTTGATGACAGCTTAAAAGCCGACACCCATAAAAAAGCCAGCCCTCCTCCGCTGCTGCACGCAGAGCCGTGCAGCTAGCGCTGGCACAGGGGGAGGGGAAGAGGTGAGAGATTGATGAAGGGGTGAGGATGCCATGGGCACTGAAAGTCATTTCTTTTCCTGCTGCCGAAACCCACCAAACAGGGCGAACAACAACACCCAGAGCACCAGCGGCCAGATGAAATAATGTGCCACATACCACCAGTCCCATTGGCCGGTATCCTGGTCGATGAAATTGCCGTGAAGGTTTTCCAGAGATCCCACCCGCACAGCCAGACCGCTCAGTGTCAGTGACAGAACGGTGCCGACGAAAAAGATGACGCCTCTTATTCTTTGGGACTTCCTTTTTCCGACGCTGGTTTCGTGAGGGCTTCCCATGGTAAGTTACAGTCCTAATTGTTCCAAGACCGGCTTTATGGCTTCCTCGGTCAGTTCGGTGCCTTCCAGAATACTGCGAACCCTAACAGCATTTTTCTCTTCAACGGCTTCATCAAATCCATCCATCAACCCGCTTAGGTAGAGTCGTTCATTCACGGTCATGCCTGCGTAATTGTTTTCCATCGGTTGAAGCATTCAAATAACGAAGCAGCTTACTTTCCTGCCGTCCCGCCTGGCTGCGGTTTGAACTTTTCGCGGGCGGTCTGGATGTCTGTTGCGATGTGGTCGAGGAAGTCGGCGGCCCATGCTTTGTCCGGCCCTTCCGGCATCGGGCTCAGGATGCGAGGCCGCAGCGACTGGAGGCGTGGGCTCAGCTGCACCAGCAGCATGAGGTACAGCGGCTTGTTCTCACCTAGCAGCGGATGGGCACGCCACAGCGTTTCCACCGTGGTCAGCAGCCGGGCGGAGGGAAGTTTTTCGTCATCAAGAGTTTCTCCCAAGGCCTCCAGTTCCATCATCAGCAGGCCGGCATCTTCGATGCGTTGCAGCATTTCGAGATAGCGGCGATCCAGAAAGTCAGAGGTCTCGCGGCGCGCTGCGGCCAGCTTCACCATCAGGGGATGCAGACTCACATCCTGCCAGCGTGCGCCATCGGCGCGGGGTGTTTTGAGTTCCGGCAGTTCGGCAAAGATGAAATCCAGCGCCAGCGTGGAGCAGACCACCAATGACGCTGCCTCATCCCGGATCTGGCCGGTTTTAAATGCGGCGTCGATGTGCTCCGGTGTCACCTCTTTTTCCAGCATGGGGACCATTTTCCGTGCCAGCTCCGGTGTCAGATTCACGGCCACCTTGCACGCCCCGTTAGAGATGCCATCGATGGCATTCAGGCGCACGGTGGGGTCGGTGTCATTCATCAGCTTCCACAGCAGTTCATAGTCCTTGTCCCAGATGCAGAGTCTTCGGATGGCAAGATTTCTGTCCGCGGCCCTGCTGCTGCCCGCCAGGCGCAGCGTCTCAGCGTGCTCCTGTTTTTCCTTGGCAATCGTGAGATCCTCTTTCGACTGCCCCTTCAGATCCTGGCTGCCGCAGGTGATGAAGAGCAAGAGAGCGAAAGGCAGGTTCAGGGTTCGGAGACTGGCGGGAGTCATGACGCACATGACTGCAAGATTGCATGGATTTCCTGAAAGACGACGAAGCTTTTGCGGTCATCGCATTTGAACCGGCGGTGCGTTGCTCAAACCTGCCTGAGCAGGGTCAGGTGGCCTCGCGGTGCCGCAGTGATAACCCATGGAATGGAGGGGGCTGCACGGCGCGTGCCATTTTATGGATGTCACATCCCATGCAGAATACATTGACGGGGGCGGCTCACTCGGGACGCAGTTTTTCTCCAGAAGGCCGGGGGCGCAAAGACGCGATGCCTCGGGAGGTTGTCATGGCTGAGGAAGAAGGCTGCCGGGAATGGGATAGGCACCCGTTTTGTCATAGTAGACGGGATGAAGCAGAGGTCTTGTTTTATTCATCCTGGCACGTTCAAGCCGTATCTGGTTTTGCATTCTCATGGCGCGGAACTCATAGTCATAGTGTGTGAGATCCGGATATTTTTTGACATCCTCCGGATGCTCCACCTTTAAAAAGGGGTTCTTGTCCTTGAAGAGCATTTCACCGAGGTGTTGAAACTCATGCGCCAGCGTGGCCTCATCAAGGTTTTGTCTCACACGAAAGACGCCATTGTCCATGTAGCTTTCATTTCCCGGGGTCTGCTCTATTTTTATCTTGTCCGCGAGAGTGGACAGTTTGTCGATCATCAGTTTGCCTGTTGGGAGCGTGTATAGTTGTTTGAGGGCCCTTGCAGCATCCGGGAAAGCCGCGAATTTCTCGCTGAGGATGGCCAAAGGATCTTTTCCATCTTTGGCTGGAGTGGTGCCCGCTCCTTGCTTGGTGGAATCGGTTCCCTGATTCTGCTGCATCGCGGGACCGCCTTGCGCTGGATACTGCGCTGGGGCTTGAGGTTGCACTGGAGCCTGCGGCTGCGCTGCGGGCCTGCCGCCCTGCACCGGCGGACTGGGCCTACGTACCTGCTGCTGTGCTGCAATGGCTCGCTGAGATCCCTGCAGACCTTGCTGTGACGATGGCCCGCTGGCACCCAGGCCCTGCTGCGTAAAAAACGCCGCCGGAGTGCTGCGCTTTTCAAACCAGCGGCCCGCTTTCGCTGCAGGAGTGCCGGGCTGGGTTTGCGGTGGGCGGTTGTTCCATGAGACGCCGCGCTGGTCCTCGGCACCCTCACGCCCTGAAGTTTCAGTCGGTGTGTCGGCCTCCGAAGTCGCTGGAGCTTCGCTGCGTGCAGGCCGTGAAGGGATAGCCCCGGCCTGCGGCCGTGAGGCCGTGCCCTGTGCAGAGGGCGGTTGTAGTTGTGCCTGCGGCTTCGCCGTCGCAGTCTGCGGCAAAGGAGGCTGCACCTTGGGGGGCGGTTGCACCTGAGTCGCAGCAGATGAAGGCGGCGGCTGTTGCGGTTGCTGCCCTTGCGTGGCCTGTGCAGAGCCGGTGCCAGCATTTCGCGGCTCGAGAGTCTGCGCCTGCGGGGTGGGCTGAATCCGCTGCGGCAAGGCCGGCGTGGAAGACTGCGGCGGCGTCTCATGCAGCTCATCGGTCTGCGGCTGCGGCGGCTGATCCGCAGCAGTGGGCAGCTTCTTCCGCGGGTAGGTGGGAGGGGCGAATCGGGAGGGTGGCGTGTAAAACATGGCAAGTGCGTGGCCGCAGCGCGGCAGTGGCACCTTCCGAGTTCTTCACTGCGTCAGGTTGTTCGAGTATTAAAAACAGATTGGGTCGTGATCTGGAAATGCAACCGGAAAATAATCAATATGTAAAAGTAGTAGGATATGGTATTCAGGGCGTTTGGACTGGGGATCTGGGTGCGCTGATAGCAGCCTGCAAAACACGTTTCCGTTTAGCGGGTTGTTTGTGGAGAGGAAGTCATGTGCTCCGACGGCGGCTGGCTGGGGACAGCCAGCCCTACCTGCGCAGGGTGGCGCGTGCCTGGATGCGGCGCAACGGGGCGGCTTTGCAGGGCGTGCGGCAAAGCGGATGCTACTTCATGCCAGGGCGTGCTTTGCGCCACTGGTGGCGAGTTTGGCGAGTGCGGCGGGGCCGACGGGTTCCTCGGGCTGCCAGGGGAGCCAGGCGGTGCGGTGGGCGTGCTGTTCGACGACTTCCTCCATGTAGCGGTGCTCGGCGGCTTCGCGGCTTTGGAGGAGGGGATCGCAGGTGCCGCTGTGGAGGAGGCTTTGATTGATGACCCAGGCGAAGGGCTCGATGCGGGCGCGGCGGAGGTCTGCCTGGAGGGCGGCGGCTTCGTGCACGGGGGTTGCCTCGGGCAGGGTGACGAGGAGGATGTGGGTGAAGGCGGGATCGCGGAGGCGATCGAGGAGGTGGAGGACTTCCTCGGGCTGGGTGCTGCGTGCCTGGCGCTGGAGCTCGCGCTGGTAGGCGGCGCTGGCATCGAGCAGGAGGAGGGTGTGGCCGGTGGGTGCGGTATCGAGCACGACGAAGCGCTGTGTGCCCTGGCCGACCTCGCGCGCGAAGGCGCGGAAGACGGCGATCTCTTCGGTGCAGGGGGAGCGGAGGTCTTCCTCCAGCAGAGCGCGGCCTGCGGCATCCATCTCACCGCCCTGGGCCTGCATGACTTCGCCTTGATACGCGGCGGTCTCTGCGGCGGGATCGATCCGGCTGAGGGTGAGGCCGGGGACCTGGCCGTGCAAAGTTTGAGCCAGATGCGCGGCGGGATCGGTGGTGCTGAGGTGGAAGGTGTGGCCGCGCTGCGCGAGGAGGACGGCGATGGCGGCTGCGACGGTGGTCTTGCCGACGCCGCCTTTGCCCATGGTCATGATGACGCCGTGGCCCTGCTGCTCCAATGAGGAGACGAGGCTCTCGAGGCTTTCCATGGCGGGTGGTGTCCAGACTGTGGGCTGGGCATGCAGGCGCTCGCGCTGAGGTGGCGCTGCCTGGATGATGTCGCGCGGGCCTGCGGTTTCGGTGTGAGCCTGCGCAACGTCGCTGAGCAGCACACGAAGTCCGGCGATGCCGAGGATGTTGATGGGGCGCAGGGGGACGATGTAGCTGGGCATGCTGCGGATGAATTCGTCCGCTGCTTTCAATGCGGAAGCGCCGCGCTGCTGCAGGGCAAAGGCGGTGACGTCGTAGGCGCAGTCGGTTTCAAAGGTGCCATTGATGACGAGGCATTGATTGGCCACGCCGATGGCGCGGAGTTCATTGGAGGTGCGCTGGGCCTCGCGCAGGGCGGCGGCCTGCGGACGGCTGACGAGCACGAGGGTGGTGAGTGCGGCATCTGCCAGAGTGGTGACGGTGGCCTCGTAAATGGCGCGCTGCATTTCCAGCCCGGCGAGGGGGCCGAGGCAGGAGGTGCCGCTGGTGTTTTGATTGAGGAACTGATCCCAGGCCTTGGCGAGGCTTATGAGGCGGAGGGTGTGGCCGGTGGGTGCGGTGTCGAAGATGACGTGGTCGTAGGCGTGGGTGGCTGCGGGATTGCCGATGAGGCCGGAGAATTCATCAAACGCGGCGATCTCGACGGTGCACGAGCCCGAGAGCTGCTCCTCCATGCTGCGGAGGGCGGACTCGGGGAGCAGGCCGCGCATGGGGCCGATGAGCCTCTCGCGATACGCGGCGGCGGCGGCGACGGGATTGATGTTCAGCGCGTGCAGGCCGGGTGCGCCGGGGATGGGCGTGGGCGCATTGGTGAGGGTGGTCTCGAGGACTTCATCGAGATTGGACGCGGGATCTGTGCTGACGAGGAGGACGCGCCTGCCGGCCTCCACGATGCGGAGTGCGCAGGCGCAGGAGAGGGAGGTTTTTCCAACGCCGCCTTTGCCGGTGAAAAAGAGGAAGCGTGTGGTGCTGGCAGCAGAGGGCTGGTAGAGCGGGAGGCTCATGAGGCGAGCGCTTCCTCATGCGCGAAGGCTGCGCGGAACCACTCGGGGCGCTCGTCCTTGGTGGGGTAGCGGCCGGTGAGATGGACTTTGCCATCCCAGAAGATGATGGGCAGCACATCGGTGCCTTCGGCGATCATGAGCGACTTTACGGTCGCGTTTTCTGCAAAGGCCATGGGCTGCAGGCCGAGATTGAAGCGCTCGATCTTGATGCCGCCGGTGTAAAACTGCCCGAGCATGGAGGCGAAGTTGACGAGATCGGGATTGATGTCCGTGCCGCAGATGCCGGTGGAGCAGCACATGGGCGGGTCATAGACTTGGATGCTTTTCATGGTGGGTGAGTGGGGGAAGGTGACCGCGTCGTGAGTGCGCCGCCATGGGGTGTATTCCTCGGGTGGTACGGAAAGGATATGGGGTTGAAGCGCCGCGTAAATGGCGGCGACTGCGCGTGGGTTGTCATTGGGGCGGGGCGTCTGCATCACATTGCCGAACTCAGGATCCGGCCCGTTTTCAGTTCATTGAGACCCGTGCGGAGAGCGGTGGAGGCAATCAAAAAACAGAAACTACCAGAAAATAGCAAAAAACATTAGCACTTCTGAAAACGAGCGAAGGCCTTCCTCATGAACCCATCTCAAAATCCCCGCAGCCTCTTCTTCACTCCCCGCACTCCCTGGGGAAGATTCCCCCAGAAACGCGCCAGCCAGAACTACCTGCGAGCGTCTGAGGATGTGCCGGTTCCACCGGCTTCGAAACGTCCATCAGTGATAGGAAGCGGTTCGCAATGGTTTGGTGGTCTTGAAGGCGATAAGACGTTCGGTTCGGGTGAACCCGTCTCAGGAAGTGTTGGTTTAGGACTGCACCTTGGGAATGGCAAACCAGCAACGGGTGAAAATCCGCATGAAGAAGCGGATGACTGGACCAATGAGCGTCTGCACGTCAACGAGGACCGCACGAATCGAGAGCGCGCAGCGGAGGAAAGCGCCAGCCAGAAGAGCCCTGGCCAGCAGCGCATTGAGCAGGATCGCGCTGCCCGGGATCTCGTGAATCAGCAGAAAGCGGAGGAAGCGATTCGCCGATTTCGCGCGCGGAACGGCCAGGGAGGCTGAGGCTGAAATACAAGTCTCAGGAGGCTCTGTGCCTTGCGCAGCGTACGCTTGAAAGTTTGCAGTGATCGCGCGGGACTCCCGTTCACGCGCCCCGTGAAATAAGCTGTGAAACGGTAGATTGGAACTTGCGGCACCGATCAGTCCTTTCTTTAATTCATGGAACTAACCCGTGCTCCCATGAAGCTGCTGCTCGCTCACGCATTCACCTTTGCCCTGCTCGTTACCACCCTTGGCACAGTCGTTCTTCATGCCGCAGAGGACAGCGGCCCGCAGGCCTACGAGGCTGCGGTGGCGCTCCAGATGGCGACCAGATACGTAGAGGCAGAGCAGGCCGCGCAGGCGCTGGTGAAGGCACGCACCCAAGCCTTCGGCGCGGAGGACAAGGACACTTTGCGCGCGAAGCTTCTGCTGGCGGAGGTCACCACGGATCAGTCCAAGGAAGCTGAAGCTGAAACGCAACTGCGCAAACTGCTGCCCGTGGTGGTGAGGGTCTGTGGTGCGGAGCAGCGCGAAACGCTGCGCTGCCAGGCAGACCTCGGTGCGGCGCTGGTGGTCACGGGCCGCTACACTGAGGCGGAGCGGATGTGCAGCAGCCTCATTCCGGCGGCCACACGTGTGCTCGGCAAGGAGGACTGGCTCACGCTGAAGGCGCGCCGGGTGTGGGTCAGGGCCTTGATCGAGCTACGCAAACTCGGCCCAGCCCTGAGGGAGGCCCGCCTGGTGAAAAGCGACTGCCAGCGGGTGCTCGGAGCGGAGGACCGCGATGCGCTGCAGGCCGGGCTGCTGCGAGTGCTCGCCACCATGTTGCAGGAGAACTACACCGCAGACACCACGGTGGTGCCGGAGAGGCTGCTGCCACGGCTCACGCGTGTGCTGGGTGCGGAGCATCGCGCCACCCTGGCCTGCCAGACCGCAATCTGCATGCCTGTGACGGGTGCAAGCTGGCCGATGGCTGAGACGGAGGAGCAACTCCGTCGCGGCACCTCCGTGCAGACCCGGGTGCTGGGTGCCAAGGATATGGATACTCTGCGCACGCGCCTGCTTTTAGCCACCGCTCTGGATCGCCTGGGGAAAAGCAAGGCCGCGGAAAAGGAGGCCCGCCAGGTGCTGAGGGCCTATGAGCGCGCGCTCGGTCCGGAGGATAGCGCAGCGCTGCTCTCCAGCCAGACCTTGCTGGTTTGGATTTTGATCAATGAGAAAAAATATACCGAGGCTGCGGTGGCTGCACGAACCGTGGTCGCCAATGCCATGCGTGTGCTCGGGCCTGAGGACAATGAAACCCTGCACGTAAGGCTGAAGCTCGCCAACATTCTGGAGGAGCTCAAGCTCTTCCCTGAGGCCGAAAAGGAGCGGCGTGCCGTGCTGGCAGTGCAGGAGCGCAGGCTCGGCCCGAAAAATGTGGAAACTCTGAGCAACTGCAACAATCTGGCGCTGTGCCTCCTGGAGCAGAACAAGAACGAGGAGGCGCTGCCCTACGCCCAGCGCGCGCTGGCCGGCCATCTGAAGGCGGAGGGCAAGGACCACCCGAAGACCCAGTCAACGCAGCGCATGGTGAATGAGCTGATGAGGAGGGTGGGCAAGGGAGGGGGCAAGGCGTGAGGGGGGGGGGCTAAGGCAGGTTTTTCCGTCACAACCGCGACTGCGCGCGGCTGGAGATGGACCGTGCTGATCCGGTAGTCTGAGTCTATTCAGTCGCGTCACTCCAGACTTCTTCAAATTTCAGGCCGGTGAAACCGAGCGAGTGATACAGGCCGTAGAACTCAGACTCCGGCTCTTCCTGGCCGGTCATGGTATAGATGTGGACACGGTGAGTCTCGGGGATCTTGAAGAGGTTTCCATCTCCGATTCGGTCGGGATGAAAGGCATACTTTTCGACCTGGATGGCCATGGTTCCATCGGGTGTCCAGCGTGCTTTGCCTTTATCCCGGTCAAAGCAATTGTAGCAGGCCGTGCAGTTGAACACATGGAGCGTCTCATCTGGTTGTGGGTTGAGCTCCGCTTTGCCTGACAAAACTTCCCCGCAGGATTCAATCATCTCACCGAGGTCGCTGTCATAGACATTGTCCCAGAAAACTAAGCTACCGACGGACAAACCAACGAAGTCCATGCGTTTGTCAATCACCGGGTTTTTGACATAAAAGGTTGGATCTCCCCATTCTGAACGCATGCTCGCAAGCCGAAACAGGTTGATGCGCTTCCAAAAAGATTCATCGGTGGGCAGCATGCGCCAACTTTCCGGATCAACTGACACACGATAGATTTTGAGGGCCATGGAATGTGTTTTCGGTGGGAGCTTTGGCGGTTTTGAAATTCGTTAACGGGGGCAGCAAACAATACCGTGCATGAAAGCCCATGGCTAAACTTGGCGGCAGATGAGTGTTAGTAATGCGGGAACTCCTGCCTGCAACAAATTTGAAGAGACACTCGTGTTGCAGGCAAGTGTGCCTGCATCAATTGTGACGTTGCGGTAGCAAATACCAGAAAGGACCAGCAAGTGATGGAAAAAAGGCAAAATAAATTAAACCTTGCGCTTGACTCTTGAAAAACGGACCCAAGTCTGTTTGCACGATGTCTGACCACAGCAGGTGCCGTGCGGGAGTTCCGCAGGGCGGGTGGGCGGGCGAATGAACGGCGCAATCAGCAGCTTTCCACGACACCAGCATTTCCTGTTTTCTCACACTACCACAAACAACCACACACTGACATGCCTGACGACTACACACCAACCACCCCGAGCGCCGCCGAGGCGGGGGCTGTTTTTGAAAACCTTTCGGAGACGGATGCGAGCGCGGTGCTCGAGAGCCTTTCCGCCGGAGGCGATGCTGCGGGTGATCGAGGCGGATCTTCCGAGGAGATTATCCCGGGCGTGGCTTCGCTGGACGAGGTGCTGGAGGGGGCGGACCTGGCGAAGATGACGGATGCGCAGGTGGCGGATTTTGAGAGCGGTGATCCTGAGCGGGTGGAGGCGGCGCTGGCAGCGCAGATGACGCCGCGTGCTGCGGGCGAGGAGAGCAGTGTCGTGCCAGCGCGTGTGTCGATCAAGGCGCTGAAGCCGGAGGACCGGGCGCGCACGGTGCAGGCGCTCGATTTGATCCGTGCAGGGAGGGAGC
The DNA here is from genome assembly GCA_903838675.1 of uncultured Verrucomicrobiota bacterium. Taxonomy (GTDB): domain Bacteria; phylum Verrucomicrobiota; class Verrucomicrobiia; order Verrucomicrobiales; family Verrucomicrobiaceae; genus Prosthecobacter. The sequence continues at coordinate 926 of CAILZI010000017.1, read as the reverse complement.
CGGCGGAAGCGTTTGCCGAGGCGTTTGGCATCCCGGGGCAGCGGCAAACACAAGGCGTGGCTGATGATGCTGCGCAGCCGGCTGCGGCTGATTTTTATGAGTCTCCTGAATATGCGCAGGCCCTGAGCGTGGCACCGCAGGTGGCGGAGCTGGAGGAGCACCTGACCATGCTGCAGCATCAATACCAGAAGGCCAAGGAGTCGTATGATCCGCTGGCACCAGATCTGATCGAGCAGATGACGGAATTGAAAATGGACCTGCGCGCTGCACGGCAGGAGGCGTCTGTGGTGCACAGCCACTGGCAGGGCCAGCAGGCGGAGAGCCACACGCGTGCGATGGACATGTTTTCAGATTTGATCACGGAAGAGGGCCTGGACTTCGTTCCTCACTGTGATGATGAGATTTTGCTTGCAGAGGCAAAAAACGACCCAATCCTTAATCATCCTGACTGGCCTGAGAAGATCGGACGGCGGGTGATCGACAAGTTTTTCAAGGGACAGGCGGCGCAGAGCCCAGGTCACGCGAGAGGCGCGTCACAGATACCGCCCGCGCCGAGACATACGGTGCGGCTTTCCGGTTCACCTGTTGGCCCCGGTTTCTCCGCCGGTGCGCTGTCTCCCCAGACGGCGATGGCGGAAATCGACAAGCTGACACCTGAGCAGCAGGACGCGTTCATCCATAGTCTGGACAGGCTGACCTCCGCCAAAGTGCGGCACTAGACGGCCTTTTTTGGACTTAGGATGGTATGAACTGCGGCAAGATACCACACGTTTATCTTCAACTACTACACAACAGACAACACATCTCGTTTCACAGCCATCCCATAGGCCGTGCCGAATGAGGGGCAAGCGTTGAAGTAACGAGGGAGAGAGGCTCGAAAGTGGCGGAGGGCGAGTTGCGGTTTGGGCGTGTTTGCTGGTCAAATC
>CAILZI010000016.1 GCA_903838675.1 uncultured Verrucomicrobiota bacterium | reverse complement strand
CGCATGGGACAGCATCCGCCTGATTTGACCAGCAAACACGCCCAAACCGCAACTCGCCCTCCGCCACTTTCGAGCCTCTCTCCCTCGTTACTTCAACGCTTGCCCCTCATTCGGCACGGCCTATGGGATGGCTGTGATTTGAATAAAGTGTTTCAATCCTCGTCGGATGGAGCTTGAACCAGCCGCAACCGATGAATCGACTTAGTCTATCCCTGGCATTCGCTGTCATGCTCACCGCGAGCTGTTCTTCACCCCCGACGGTGGGTGTCACCAGCAGTCTTGGCCGGCATGCGCTGAAGGGAAAGACCCTCGCCATAGGCGGCTTCACCGCGCGGAGCATCGCGGACTACCCTGGCCAGTCGGCGGAGGAAACCATTGTGAGCGATGCCGGCACGGCATTGCAGCGCCGGTTCAAGCATTTCCACGTGCTCTCTGCGGAGGACTTATGGGCCGCTGCCGGCCCGCCGCCGAGGAAGATCAGCACCGGAGTACCCATCACCATCGGGCACAAACGCACCCAGGATTTCCTGCGCAAAACGCACAAGCTCGGGGTGGATTACCTGATGTGGATCGACCTCATGGACAACTCCACGCGGAACAGCACCGGCCAGTATGTGTCAACGAGTCGTGGTCAGTCCACGACCTCCCGCAGCGGCGCGAGAAGATCGACCTCCTACGGCTACAACAGCTACATCTACTCCAGCTATGCCGCCGCCGGTCGCTGCCTCGGCGTCTCCTACGCACTGCTGGACACCGCCTCCGGCAAGCCCGTCTGGCGTGCCGATTGCGTGTATGCCAAGTCACGAGTGAACAGCGAAGTCTCAGGATACGGCTACCCCCCGCCCCCACGCACGCCCCTGCCGCCCGAGGAAACGCAGCTCATGCAGCGAGTCACCACCGCCGCCATAGCCGAGCTGCCGAAGTGACGGGGGAGCAAAACCGGAGGCATGAATTTGTATTGCCGTGCTACTTAAATCAGGCACGTTGGAGCCATGAGCAATCGCCAGATCGCCATCGACCTCCTTGAGAAGCTTCCGGAAGACATGTCGCTGACGGACATGGCCCGTGAGATTGAGTTCGTGGCCGGGATTCGTGAGGGCTTTGACCAGTTGGAACGCGGTGAAGGCATCCCCATTGAAAACGTGCGTGAACTGATGTCGTCATGGATTGTCGGGTGATTATCTCGCCGCGCGCGCTGCTCGATTTGAACACCGTCGGCATCGCACGCTTCTGGCATGGCGCACGAACACTGGACGAAACCGCATTTCTCTTTTAGAGACTCTTCACCCATGACACTCACCGGACATCATTACATCGCGGGCCGCGAGGCGGCTCCCCACGGCCATCTGTTTCACGCCTTCAATCCCACCACCAGCGCCCAGCTTGAACCCGTCTTTGGTGATGCCACCCACGCCGAGGCCGAAGAGGCCATGCAGGCGGCGGATGCTGCCTTTGATGCCTTGCGCTTTGCCACTCCCGAGACGCGTGCGAAACTGCTCGACACCATCGCCGATGAAATCACCGCCTTGGGAGATGCGCTGCTTGAGCGTGCGCATGCCGAGTGCGCTCTGCCCATGGCCCGTCTGACCGGTGAGCGTGGTCGTGCCATCGGCCAGCTCAAGCTCTTCGCCGGACTGATCCGCGAAGGCTCCTGGGCGAATGCCTGCGTGGATCATGCCATCCCCGACCGCCAGCCGCTGCCAAAGCCGGATGTGCGCCGCCTCATGCTTCCCATCGGCCCCGTCGTGGTCTTTGGCGCAAGCAATTTCCCTTTTGCCATTGGCGTCATCGGCACCGATGCCGTGTGTGCGCTTGCGGCAGGCTGTCCGGTCGTCGTCAAAGGTCACCCAGCACATCCCGGCACCTGCGAAATGCTCGCACGTGCGGTGCTGAGCGCCCTGCACAAAGTGGGCCTACCAGCCGGTTGTTTCTCGCTGCTGCATGGCAAGGGCAATGACATCGGCACCACGCTGACCAAGCACCCGCTCACCCAGGCCGTCGCCTTCACCGGCTCCCTGCGCGGTGGTCGTGCGCTGATGGACGTGGCCGCTGCGCGTGCGCATCCGATTCCAGTCTATGCCGAAATGGGTTCGGTGAATCCAGTCTTCGTACTCCCCGGCGCGCTCAAGGAACGTGCCTCGAAAATCGCTGAAGCGTATGTCGGTTCGGTGACGATGGGCGTGGGCCAGTTCTGCACCAACCCTGCCGTCGTCCTCGGTCTCAAGGGCGACGATTTGAACCAGTTCATCAGCAACGCCGCCGCTCTCGCGGGCAAAGTGGCCCCGCAGACGATGCTGCACAGCGGCATCTGCGAAGCCTATGACGCCGGCACCGCCGTGTGGCAGACCGTGAAGGGCCTGCAGCTTGTCGGTGAATCAGAAACCCCGACCAGCGAAAAGGCTTCTCAAGCCGCCTGCCGCATCTTCACCACGACGATTGACGTGCTGGAGGGCAATGCCGAGCTGCGCCGTGAAGTATTTGGCCCGTGCTCGATCATCACGCAATGCGCCACGCTTGAAGACATGCTGCGCTACGCCAACAGCCTCGAAGGCCAGCTCACCGCCACCCTGCAGGGCACCGAGCAGGATCTGCGCGACTTCGCCCCGCTCATCCGGGTGCTGGAGCGCAAGGTGGGCCGCATCATCTTCAACGGTTTCCCCACCGGCATCGAAGTCTGCCCCTCCATGCATCACGGCGGCCCGTATCCTGCCGCCAGCCACAGCTTCTTCACCAGCATCGGCTCCGGCAGCATCTACCGCTTCGTGCGTCCCGTGTGCTACCAGGGCTTCCCGGAAGAAGCGCTTCCCGAGCTGATCCAAGATGCCAACCCACGCGGTGCCATGCGCATCGTGGACGGCGTGATGACGCGGTAGAAGGCTACGCCAGCGTTTTTGGACTGCGGTCGCGAAGATGCACGGCCGCAAGCCTGCATCGGAGCTACCGCTTTCGAGCGTCTCGTTGTGCGCGGGAACGTGACCAGCCAGCGCGTGCCGCAGCCCGGGTTCTGGCGGGTCGTTCATAGTATTCGTGCACCGTCCGGGCTGCAAAAGCGGTAGCTGCGCTCGTTCCTCACTCCGCGACCGCACTCCAAATCGACAACGCGCCGCTCACCGCTCCTTCTTCGTATTCGAAGGCGCGTTGAGAAACTTGCGCATGTCGTTGAAGATGCTGTTCGGGCCTTCCTGCGATTGCGCATGGGTGCGGACGCCTTCAAACCATTCCTGGGTGCTGGGCGAGTGCGCTTTGGCCACGGCAAGCAGAAGCTCAAGCGTGATCGGCACGGGCTGGCCGGTGTGAATGGCGGCAGACAGGGCCAGTTCAGCGGCGCGATCAAAGACCCACTTTAAATCGGCTCCGGAGAAGCCGTTGGTGGCTTCGATGAGTTCCGTGTTGTCGAATTCGGCAATGGGCTTGTCCTTGGCGAGCAGCTCGATGATCTGCGCACGCGCCGGAGCATCCGGAGGAGCGACGAAGATGGCCTGATCAAAACGACCCGGGCGGCGGAAGGCAGGATCAATCGCCCAAGGTTGGTTCGTGGCACCAATCACAAGGATGCGCTGGTTCTCACTGCGGATGCCATCCATCTCATGCAGGAACTGGTTCACCAGATTGCGCATCTGGCTTTCGCGGATCTGACGGCGATCCTGGGCAAGGGAGTCGATGTCATCAAACACGAGCACGCAGGGCGCGTTGGCGCGGGCGGTCTCGAAGATCTGATGCAGGTTGCGCTCCGTGCTGCCGAAGTAGGGATCAAAGATCTCGTGCAGACCGACGGACAGGTAATTGCAGGGCACTTCTCCAGCGACGGCGCGAAGGATCAGCGTCTTGCCACAGCCCGGAGGGCCATAGATGAGTATGCCGCCACCGGTCTTGCGGCCGTAGGCTTTGTAGAGATCAGGGAACTGCAGCGGGTAGGTGATCTTGAGGCGGATCTCCTCTTTAAGTTCCTCCATGCCACCCACATCGGCAAAGGTGACGTTGCCACGCTCGGGGTCACCCGGGGCGTAGAAGGTCTCGGGGCGCCAGTCGTAGGGGGGATCATCGAAGGGATCTTCGAAGAACTCATCCTGATCAGCGCCACCACCTGAAACAGGCACTTCCTGACCGGCAGGTTCCGGCGCCGGGGCAGGGGCCGTTTTGCGGGCATCACGCACGGTGCGGCCAAGCTCACGCTCAAGCGCCGGATCACTCATGGTGCCGTCGATTTGAGCGGCACGGTCAAAATGCTCGATGGCTTTGGGGCGGTCTCCCTCGCTCAGATACACGCGGCTCAGCAGCAGGTGCGCTTGGGCGTTGGTGGGTTCTAGAAAAATGACGCGCTCGGCACGCACGGCGGCACCAGAGGTGTCTCCCTCCATGAACAAAACCTTGGCGATGCCCAGCATGGCGTCGGTCTGGTCTGCATCCTGTTCCAGGGCACGGGTGAAGACTTCACGGGCCTCGTCCAGATGCAGTTCTTCCAAGCAGGCACGACCATAGAGCAGCAGCAACGACAGGTTGTTCGGTGACTGGGTCAGGGCGTCCCGGAGTGCGGTGGAGTTTGGCATGGATTTAAGGATAGACCACCGCCAGGGTGATCCTGCTGAGATTTAAGAGCGCACGAAGCGTGCCGCCAATGATTTCTTGAGACAACTCCAGACCTTGAAGCCGGCTGAAAGGCCGTCTGGAACCTGTGGCGGCATGCCATGGGAACGAACTTGAAGTTTTCCTGTCACGATTCATGGTGGTGGAGGTTATTGCCTTGGATGACGATGAAAGCCTGCTTCCTGTTATTTCTTGCTCTGGTGATCACCTTGCCAGGTGCTGCGGCAGATCGCGCTGATGACCCTTTGCAGTCGCCGACCCTCGTTCTCTGCCTTAGACCTTTACGGCTGGCAGAGAGCCCGGGACTTCCGGAAGCGGTGGAAAGCGTGAAACGCCTCACCACCTTCTCGCAGTCCCAGAAAGGCATGGCCAAAAGAGCCGTCGATGCGCTGGTGTACATCTTCACCGACTTCTTCAAAAAGGAGGCGGAACTCACCGCCGCAGAAAAGGGTCTGGCCTTGGCCGAACGTCAGGCGCTTGCCAAGGAACAGCTTGCCACGCGCACCGAGACCGTGGGCAGCCCGCTCTCAGGGCCAAACTCCCGCCTGGCGGTGATTTATCGCAAAGAAGCCGCAGACATCCGTGGCAAGGCAAGCCAACGGCTTGAGGCGGCCCTCAAAATGATGAAGGAAAAAATCACCGCCTACAACGTGTCAGTGGGCTACTTCCAGTCCCAGGGCAGCACCGAGGTGGTGATTGCTCTGGCGAGTTCCTTGTATGCCGTCGTCGACCGCCACCTGCCCGGGTATGATTTCAATCCCACCGTCTCACGCGAATGGATCGAGGAGCAGAAGCGGATTCAGGTGTGAGGAAGGGGAGAGACCCTGCCTGAAGGGTTCTTTGTGCGGTGTTCCCGCGCTGGTGATTCGAGAACCCTGCTCAAGGTCGGGCTGCTTGTCCCAAGCAGCCGTCGTTCGCAGGGTGAAGGGCTTCGTTGTTGGCGAAGGGACTCTCGACGTCACGTGGCCACACGCGGCGGGCTGGGACAGCCCGCCCTACCGGGCGCGGAATTCCCGCGCAAGCCTTTCGAGAACCCGGCGCAAGGTCGGGCTGCTTGTCCCAAGCAGCCGTCGTTCGCAGGGTAAAGGGCTTCGTTGTTGCCAAAGGGACTCTCGACGTCACGTGGCCCCACGCGGCGGGCTGGGACAGCCCGCCCTACCGGGCGCGGAGTTTCCGCACTGGTCATTCGAGAACCCGGCGCAAGGTAGGGCTGCTTGTCCCAAGCAGCCTTCGTTCGCAGGGGCAAGGGCTTCGTAGTTGGCGAAGGG
>CAILZI010000015.1 GCA_903838675.1 uncultured Verrucomicrobiota bacterium | reverse complement strand
GGCAGGCAGCTTTCACTGGATCGTCCGGTGGCGATCAAAATCCTCTCCGCTGATCTCGATGAGAGTGACATGGGTTTTGCCGAACGCTTCAAGAACGAAGCACGGGCTATGGCAAAGCTCAGCCATCCGGGAATAGTGGCAGTGTATGATTTTGGTCAAACGGAGAACGAACTCCTCTACATTGTGATGGAGTTCATTGAGGGCACTGATGTGGCCAGAATGATCACCAATCAGGGGCGTCTTCATACAGATCACGCGATGGCGGTTACGGCGCATGTGTGTGATGCTCTCGCCTATGCTCATGAACGCGGCATCATCCACCGCGACATCAAACCGGCGAACATCATGGTCAGCTATGATGGCGTGGTGAAGGTGGCAGACTTCGGTCTGGCGAAGATGACCGCTGGCAACGAAGAAGCCGGGCTGACACAGAGTGGTATGGCGATGGGCACGCTGCACTACATGGCCCCGGAGGCACTGATCCTCGGCACCCGTGTAGATCATCGTGCCGATATCTATGCCATGGGTGTAATGCTTTACCAGATGCTCACTGGCAAACTCCCACAAGGTCTGTTTGAAATGCCATCGCTGCAAGTGGCCGGCCTTGATCCACGCTACGACGGCATCATTTCGAAAGCGCTTCGCGAGGATCGTTCTGTGCGCTACCAGAGCGTTACGGAGATGCGTCGTGATCTGGATAGCATCCTCACACAGCCGGTGGTAAAGGTAGCTGAGGATGCGAAGCAAGCTCCTGCGGCTCTTTCAACGACAGCACGCCCGCAACGACCCGATGGACAAGCTGGGCACCCGCATAAAACACCAGCTTTGGAGCGGCATAGCAAGGACAGCTCACAATGGCTCTGGGTCGCAGCAATGGTGGTAATCGGCTTGGCAATATGCTTGTTTGTCAGTTTGTTCAAATCCGCACCTGCTTCAGGGAAAGTAGCTGACGCATCCATATCCATGGCAGAAACGAAGAATAAAAGCACGTCAACCACCATCACTGGCAGCTCGTCTCCTGCCACCGCAACGAAAGAGTTGCCCTGGGTGAACAGCCTCGGTATGAAGTTCGTCCCCGTGCCTGATACACAGGTGCTGTTTTGCACGCACGAGACTCGGCGGCAGGATTACGCCGCGTATGCAGCGGCGTCACCAAATGTAAATGGGCTTTGGAGGTTTCAAAATATTAATGGTATTGGATGCGGCGCAGAAGAAGACCATCCCGTTTGCGGAGTAAACTGGCAAGACGCGCAGAGATTCTGTGCTTGGTTAAGTAATAAAGAAGGCAAGTCTTACCGATTGCCCACCGATGAAGAATGGAGCATCGCCGTTGGGTTGGCTCATTTGGATCAGCGGAAATCAGGCACCACACCAAAGCTGCTGAGTGTTCAAGAGGCTATTATGTTCCCTTGGGGAGGTGGGTTCCCCCCAGAAACACCGGATAAAGTCGGTAACTATTGTGATACGTCGTTTCAGAAAAAGCAATTGCCGTATTCATCGTTCAATAACTACATCGATGGATTTCCGACCACCGCACCTGTAATGAGCTTCAATCCGAACAAATTAGGCCTCTATGACATGGGAGGCAACGTATGGGAATGGTGTCAAGACTGGTATGATAATTCACTGCATGAAAGGGTTCTGCGTGGCGCCTCCTTCGCCGACTCTTCCAGCAACGATATGCTGTCTAGGTACCGCCGTCCCTCTGTGCCCAGTGAGCGTTTCAACAGCTGCGGGTTTCGATGTGTGATTGAACTGCCTTCGGCAGTGTCAGAGCCCGCGCCGGTTTTAACGCCTAGCGGCATGTCTCCACCCGCAGGGGGCGGTCCCGTCTTTCGCTATGCCGACCTCATCACGTCGATGATCTGGGAGGGTGCTGCTTTCACACCGCGTTATCGTGGTGAAATAAAAGTAAAAGAAAAAGTGCTCGGCCCCATCAATGGAACAAACCTGCGCGGCCTTGCGTTTCATCCTGACGGGCGCATCGCATATGCCGTTGGCAATGGCGCAACAGATTCTATGGCGCTCAATTATTGGAAGCAAGATGGGACGTCCTCTTTGCTGGTAAAGTTGAAATTCAAGCCGAGGGGAGATGACAAGGCCGAACGTGATGCAGAAGAGGCCCGCGGTACCTTCTGGGTATTCGCTGGCAAGCTCGCGTTCAACCGTGCGGGCAACTGCTTCTTTGTCTTGGGCAACCCTGACGATTCCATTTACAAGGTTTTGACTGGTTCCCCTGTGAGCATTGAAAAATGGCATCATGTCGGCGGCGGAGCAAATGCATTGCAGATCCCGGCCTTCGACGATAATCACTTCTACGTTTCCGAGTCTAACAGCATCTACCGGGTGGATATGGACAAGGACTTGCAGCGTAGCACAGACACAACAACCCCGTGGTTCAGCCTACGAGGCATGGACATCAAGTTTTCCACGACGCTGGTGCTGAATCCTAATACGATTATTACGTTGCTGCGCATCAGGCCGAGTGGAAATGAGAGCCAGTACACCTTCCATGCGCTTCTGTTGGATCGCACGCAGAATGCCTGCTGGAGCATCCCGGCTCTTTCTGCTTATACGTGGCTCGCTCTTTCGTGGAATGGGCAGAAAATAATTTATTACGACTCAAAGAAATATCAGATCGTCGAGATCGCCGTCGATGATCTGACATCGGGCCGAGCGACAGACCGATAATAATGACCATTGAGGCGGTGAATTCACCGAAATTAGCAGGCCGAGTAAAATAGAAACTCCTTCATGCGGTTCTCCACGCTGACCTGGGTGACATCGGGAGCGCTTTTTTCCAACTCGTTGAGGTAGTCAAACACATTCCAATGCGCGGCCCCTTTCTCAGTGACTTCCAAGCTTTTACAGATCAGCTTGCCAGCCCGGCGTACGACGGCATAATAAGCACTCTTGTTACCGACGCGTGGATAGCTCAGTGGTAGAGCGGCTCGTTTACACTTCTTGCGAGGCCGTTTCCCTGGGATGGACAGGGTTGGACAAAAACCCGTTTCACTAGGGAAAGAGCGTTTTGGCGCAAGACTCAAAAAGACAGGTTTTCTGTCGTCGGGGGCAACATTGGGGGTAACAGAATCCCCATTTTTTATGAGGAGTGCGGCGTGAGGGATTCGAACCCCCGACCAACTGCGTGTAAAGCAGCCGCTCTACCACTGAGCTAACGCCGCTTGTTTTGAGCCGTGCAAAACTGTGGCAGCTTCGGAATCATGGCAAGGGCTTAATTCGCAAGATCGCTGGCGAATTCGGATTCTGTATAAAACGCGGATCAAAAGTGCAGCGGATCGCGGATCAAAAGTGAGTCACCTCTGAGCGATTGAACAGGTGCTGGGCGTGTTCGTCAAGGCTGTGATGAGCTTCGTGCCTGCCTCG
>CAILZI010000014.1 GCA_903838675.1 uncultured Verrucomicrobiota bacterium | reverse complement strand
GGAATTGGCGCTGCGCAGGCGGCTCGTTCATTGCGATGCTGCCATGTTCTGCCATCGAAACAATCCAGTAACCATGTCCGAATGAATCCCTTCGCCTTGCCATTGGAATGGGGCCGATAAGGTCAGGACAATGTTTAATTGATGCCCAGTGCCTGGCACGTCTTGGCAAACAGGCGCGAGAGATATTTTGAGCCATAGTCAGTCGGTAGTGAATCTACGTGCATTCCCATTGCGGCGGAATGGAGGGTGTCCCGAATTTTGTGTAAACGGGGCGAGTGTTAAGTCTTGGGCATTCTCTCCTCGAACTGGATAGTAAACCGGGTCAATGCTGCCTTCCAGTCTCTGAGCGGCATCGTCCATTTCTTGCTGATGTTGGCCAGGGCCAGATAGAACAATTTCAGCAGCGCATCGTCACTAGGGAATGAGCCGCGGTTCTTGGTAATTTTGCGCAGACTCATGTTCACTGACTCAATCGCGTTGGTCGTGTAAATGATGCGTCGTATCTCTGGCGGGTAATCAAAAAACGGCGTGATGCGTGCCCAGTTGCTGCGCCAGGATTTGACGATGGTCGGGTAGTCCGCACCCCACTTGTCGTCGAATTCGTTGAGCCTGATGGCTGCCTCATCCACGGTAGCGGCGGCATAAACGGTCTTCAGGTCAGCAGCCACCGCCTTGCGCAGTTTCCAGCTCACGTAATTCAGGCTGTGGCGCACCATGTGCACCAGGCAGAGTTGCACTGCCGTCTTGGGGTACACGGCTTCAATTGCATCGGGAAAGCCTTTCAATCCATCCACGCAGGCAATAAAGATGTCCTGCACGCCCCGGTTCTTGAGTTCAGTGACCACCTGCAGCCAGAACTTGGCGCCCTCGGTCTGGGCGATCCACAGACCCAGAATTTCCTTCTCGCCGGCCATGCTGATGCCCAGTGCCAGATACACAGCTTTGGCACGCACCGCTCCGGCATCCCGCGTTTTGACATGGATGCAGTCCAGGTAGACGATGGGGTACAGCGCATCCAGTGGACGAGCCTGCCAGGCTTTGGCTTCATCCATCACGGCGTCCGTCACTGAGGAGATCAAGGTGGGTGATACTTCTGCGCCGTACATTTCTTCCAGGTGGCTCTGAATCTCACGCACCGTCATGCCACGGGCATACAGCGACAGAATCTTCTCGTCAAAGCCTGCCCACCTAGTTTGGTGCTTGGTGACGATCTGGGGTTCAAAGCTGCCGTGGCGGTCACGCGGGATTTCTATGGGCAGTTCGCCAAAGTCGCCTTTGAGGGTTTTCTTGCTCTTGCCGTTGCGGGTGTTGCCAGCGGGGTTTGCAACAGTGTCATTCTTGGCGTGGCCCAGGTGTTCGGCCATCTCGGCTTGCAGGGCACGCTCCACCAGTTTCTTGGTGAGCAGCTTGAGCAGGCCGTTCTCACCGATGAGGTCTTCAGGTTTCTTGTAGTCAGCCAGCAGGCTGTCGATCAGTTCGTTCGTGACGGTCATTTATTTGCAATTCCATTGGAGTGCAGCAGTTTCCTGCCAATTGACCGTTTACACAAAAGTTCTTACACCCCCGCAGCGAATGTAGCCGAACCAGCAACTCCGTCAACGATGTATTCGCTTTCTGCCCCCGGTGCATGCGGCTGGGATCCATCCCACTGTGGTGCGGTTTTCAGCG
>CAILZI010000013.1 GCA_903838675.1 uncultured Verrucomicrobiota bacterium | reverse complement strand
TTGGCAGCGGCGGGCTTTGAGGACAAGATCCGCAACGCTTTTTTCCGGAGCAGGGTAGTAGCCAAGGAACGAAAGGATGCCCGGCCACTCCGACACGACAGGCTCTCGTTCGTCGCGTTCCCAGCGCTCATAAACCTCGCGCAGGGTGCCGAATTGCTCAGCCACATCCTCCTGCCGCAATCCCAGCACCAACCTTCGATTGCGGAGATGCTCACCAAGAGTCAGAGGGTTGGGGATGAGACCTTTCTTTCTGAGAATGAACGTTTTAAACGCTTCTGGATTCACTTTGATCGCAAAAAAGCAAAATGGCAAAATAGGGTGATACGTATTTTCATTGAATTCGAGTGTGAATTCCAGGTTTGATGGCTGCAACGTTGCTGGGTTACCTGCAAAGTCAGGGTGAAGCCGGCTCCAGAGAGGGACTCTGGCTGGCCGTGCAAATTCAACGGCATCTTTTGCACAGTCTTTAGAGCTTGGGTTGAGTTTGCAATTTGATTTTGGGCTGGCTGCGCTGGGCAAAATGACGTTTCTCACCCAGCCTTTGCTGAGAGGATTTGGTCAGGATGCCAATCTTGCCGAGATCCGGATCGCGCAGGCAAATTCAAAGATCGCAGAATATGAGTGGAAGGCGCGGACAACCATGGTGGTGGCCGAGGTCATGAAGCGATATTATGACATGGTTTTCACGCACGAGAACATCATCATTCAGCGCGAGGGGATTTCTTTGGCGGAAAAGCTGCTGGAAGACACCCGCAAACGCAGCAAGGAAGGTGTGGCGGCAAACAACGATGTGGTTGTGGCAGAGGCGGGTGTTTACCAGCGCAAGGAGGAGGTTCTGTCTGCCCAGATGCAACACATCGAGAGACAGAATGCGCTGCAGCTGCTTTTCAGGCAGTCGAAAGACATCATGGCTGGCAGTGCAAGATTGATTCCGGCGGATGGACTGACTTCGGACTTGCCGCAGACCAGCCGCTCAACACTCATGGGCCTGGCGATTGCAAACCGCTATGAGGTCAAACAGGCCGAGCAATTCATCAATGCGCGCGATGCACAGTCGAAACTGGCCAGCAACCAGGCGAAGTCGCGCTTTGACTTGGTGGCGAGTGGCGGCTTGCATGGTTTGGAGGGAAGTACTCAGGACAGCTATTCGCGGGCATTTCAATCCCAGGCACCCGAGTGGACGGCAGGTTTTCAGTACTCCCTGCCGCTGAACGGCGACCACATGAAAGCCACAGAGCGTCTGGCGCAGCGCCAGCAGGAGCAGGCGGTGGTTCAGGCCGAAAAAACAAGGCTGCAGGTTTTGTTGGAGGTGGATACCGTGCACAACCGAGTGATGCTCGACTACCAAAGGCTTGAGGCCACGCGGAAAAGCCGTGAGGCTGCCCGCCAATCAGCCGATGCCGAACTCAAGCGTTTGCAGCAAGGGGTCTCCACGAGTTTTCAAGTGCTGCAACTGCAGCGTGAATATTCACAGGCGCGGAGCAGGGAACTGGCGGCGCTGGCTGATTTTAACAAAGGATTGTCGGATCTCTATCTGGCCACGGCCACGCTGCTTGAGAAGCAGCAGATCAGTGTGATCCAGGAGCCTCCAGTGGCTGAGGCCAAGTATGAGCCCGCAGGGCCTGTTTACACCACTGTGACGAAGCCCAAGACGGCGAATGCAGAGGCCCCGCCCGCCAAGCCCGGTTTGCTCGACAGAGTTGGCGGTTTTTTTCGCCGCAAGAAAAGCAGCGGGCAGTGATCCCGATGAGAAGGCTTTGCACCGTATTGATGAATGCAGGTTGAAATTAATTTCATGCGTTTTTTTTCGCTTTTATGGCTGGGCTTGAGTTGTGCACCTTGTTTGCTGGCCCAGCAAAAACTGGAGGAGGATGGATGGCGTGAAGGAGTGGCCAAGCCTTTGCGCATGGTGACCCTGAGCGCCTCCTTGCGTGAGGTGATCACCCAGATCACTGTTGAAGAAGGAGACCGGGTCAAAGTGGGGCAGGTTCTCGTCAATCTCGAGGCTGCGAAGGAGAAGGTGGCGGTGGAGCGTCTGGGCCTGATGCTGGAGAAGGCGATTTTTGACTACAATGCGGCCAAGCGTCTGTACGAGCAGAATGTCTCCAGCAAGGATGAGGCGCTGGCGAAAGAACTGGAGATGAAACGGCTCAAGGCGGAGATTAAAATTGCCGAAGCGGAAGTCAAAGAGCGTGAAGTGTGCTCCCCCCTCGACGGCGTGGTGGTGCATCGTTTTCATGAGCCAGGTGAAGCCGTCAACGAAGCCGAGCCGATGCTGGAACTGATCGACGTGGACCGGCTGCTGCTGCTCTTCAATCTTGAGACACCCTTGCTGACAAGACTCAAGCTGGGGCAGGAGATCGAAGTAAGCTTTCCCGAGATCTCTCCTCCGGTGCAGCGGCGTGCCACGATTCAGTTCATCGATCCCCAGGTGGATGCACGAAGCGGGTTGTTCCGCGTGCGCCTGCTGTTGGACAATCAAGATGGCGCGGCCCGGCCCGGTATGAAAGCACGTGCCAAATTTCCAATGCCATGAAGGTGGAGAACAGCGAGTCTCCGAGTGAGTTTGACTTTCTTGCGTCATTTGGCGGCGAGCCAGGGCATTACTGGCCGCGCTGGAGCGCTTTTGCCAAAGAGCGATTCGATGCCGAGGGGGTGTGTTTGTTGCTGCTGGCAGGGCAGGGGGTGAATTCTGTGCGCGTTGTTGCCCAGGACCGACCAGCTTCGGCGCACCGCGTGGTGCAAAGCGGGGTCATGAAAGATCTGGAAACCATGGGTGGCAACGGGCTTCATGTCTGGTCGAATCAGGTCATGGTATTGTCGATGAAGAGTGCCGGACCTGGGAGCCCGCAGCTCTGGCTTGTCTTGCTTGGTGCCAGGGCGGCTGGTGCCGACGCTGCAGCGCGTGAGATGCAGCTGCTGGCTGAAACCTACCAGGGGAAGCGGCGAGAAAGCAGGCACGCCGAGCAGATGTTGACCTTGCAAGAGGTGCTTGATCTCGGACTCGTCATGGGAAGCTGTGATGCCTTTGCTGAAGGCGGACTGCGTTTATGCCATCGTTTGGGCGTGGTGTTTGCATGCAACCGAGTGACTCTGGGGTGGCGTGAAGGGGGGGACGTGAAGGCGTGTGCCACCAGTCAAGGCGGCAGAATCACGGGGGATTTGCAGGAGACTGAAGCGATCCAGCGGGTGATGGAAGAGGCGGCGGACCAGCATAATGAGGTTTCCTGGCCTGAAATTCCCGGCAGTCAGGCGATCACTCGTGAGCATCAGGCATTTAGCAGGGCACATGCTGATGCCGCGGTTTTGTCTGCTCCTATCTATGACAGCGCCAAAAGGGTGGTGGGAGTGCTGCTCTTGGAGCGTGAGGCGGTCGCGGGTGTGTGGACTGCCATGGAAATGGAGCGGATGCGGCTTGTGGCGGATTTGGTGTCCGCGCATCTGGAGAATCTGCACCGCCGTTCAGGATGGGTGGGGCGGCGCATGTGGCGCTCGATTCGCGAGACTTCGGCGCGGTTCCTGGGCGTGGAGAACACAGGATTAAAGCTGTCCGTGGTGGTGCTGCTTCTGACCCTGCTGGTATTGGCACTGTTGCCGGTGGATCACAAAGTGAGATCGTCTTTCGTGCTGAAAAGTGATGCCACGATGCTGAGCACGGCCCCGTTTGCGGGATACATCGAAGAAGTCAGCTATCATCTGGGTGATGTGGTGAAGAAGGGGACGGTGCTGGTGGCACTGGACCGGCGTGAACTGCTGCTGGAAGAGGCGGATGGAATGGCAAGCCGTGACCGGAGTGACCGGGAGGCCCGCAGCTATGAGGCGGAGGGAAAGCTGGCGGAAGCGCTGATGGCGAAGGCGCAAGTGCGGCAGATGGATGCCAAGCTGGCGATTGTGAGACAGCGTCTGGCGAAGACCGAGGTGCGCGCCCCTTTTGACGGGGTGGTGGTCGAGGGGGATCTGCGTGAACGGCTTTCTGCCCCGGTGCAAGTGGGGGAGCCACTGGTCAAAATGGTCAAACTGAGCGATCTTTCAGGGCAGCTGCAAGTGGATGAACGTGACATTGGCTTTCTGGGGGAAGGGATGGCGGGAGAGGTCGTTTTTGCCAGCCGGCCCGGAGAGCGATTCAAGGTCATCGTCGATCATTTTGAGCCGGTGGCGGAAGTGAGGCAGGATGGAAATGTGTTTTTACTGCGTGTGCAAATCACCGATCCTGCGGAGGATTGGTGGCGTCCCGGCATGAGTGGCGTTTGCAAAATTGTGGCGGGAGAGCGCAGTCTGCTGTGGGTGCTCACCCACCGCACCTTTGAAACTCTGCGGCTGTGGTTCTGGTGGTAGTGCGAATAACAAGATGAGCGCGCCGCCTCCCACCTTTGATGAATCCTGGCACCGCGTGATGCCGCTGCGTGCGCGGCTGCGCCCTGGAGTGGAGGTTCATGCCCAGCGTTTTCGGGGGCAGCGCTGGTATGTGATAAGAGATGGACTGAGCGGCAAATTTTTCCGTGTGCGTCCGGAGGCCTATCAGTTCATTTGTGAAATGGAGAGGGCTCAATCCGTGGGTGAGGCCTGGGAGAGCTGCCTGGAGCACGACGTAGATCATGCGCCGGGTCAGGGGGAGGTGGTGCACTTGTTGAGTCAACTGCATCGAAACGGGCTGCTGCGCAGTGACAGGGAAGGGGATGCCGAGGGGCTTGCGGAAGTTTTTGCCAAGGAGAAGCAGAGTGAAGTGGTGCAGCGGTGGTCGAGTTTGCTGTTTTTCCGCCTGCCACTGTGGTGCCCTGATGCTTTTCTGCGTTCGACTGCCTGGATCGGGACATTTTTGTTTTCCAGGTGGGGGGCGATGGTCTGGCTGGCACTCGTGATCTGGGGGGCGTCCGAGCTGGTGACCAACTGGAATGCCTTCGCTACCGACACTTCGGGATTGCTGGGCATGGCCAACCTGGGCTGGCTGTATTTGATCATGGGAGTGATCAAAGTCCTGCATGAAATGGGTCATGGCTATGCCTGCCGCAAGCTGGGTGGGGAGGTGCCTGAAATGGGGGTCATGCTGCTGCTGTTCACTCCGCTGCCCTATGTGGATGCGTCGTCCAGCACGGCATTTCGCAACAAGTGGGATCGAATACTCGTCGGTGCTGCGGGGATGCTGGTGGAAACCGGCCTGGCCGGCCTGGCGGCCGTAGTCTGGGCGTATACGAGTGCTGGGACACTGCACATGCTTGCCGCCAATGCAGTCATCGCGGCTTCGGTGGTGACTCTGCTTTTTAATGCAAATCCGCTGCTGCGGTATGATGGCTACCACATGCTTTCAGACTGGCTGGAAGTGCCCAATTTGCAGGCACGCGCGGCGCAAATGATGCAGCATTTGGTGGACAGCCATCTCTTTGGTCTCAAGCAATCGCGCAATCCGGCCGAGACAAGGAAAGAGGCGGTCATGCTGGTGGCCTACTGGCTGGCATCCTGGGTGTACCGGCTGACGATCACCCTCGGGATTCTGTTTTTGATTTCTCAGCAATATCTGGGATTTGGGATTCTGCTGGCGGTGGTGTTTGGGTTCATGTGGGTGCTGCTGCCCTTGCTCAAAAACATCCTCTATTTGATGACCAGTCCCAAGCTGGAACGCTGCCGCTTCCGTGCCTGCGGTGTGAGTGCGGCGTTGGTCGGTGGCGTGCTGGCTTTCCTGTGGCTGGTGCCTTTTCCGAATCATTTTCGTGCCGACGGTGTGGTGCGGGCCGAACCGTTTGCGCGAGTTTACACGGCAGTCGAGGGGCGGATGAAAAAGCTTGTGGTGCCGTCCGGCACCTATGTGACTGCGGGAACACTGCTGGTCGAACTGGTTAATGAGGAACAGTTGTTCGACCAGATGAATCTGGAGGGGGAAATGGCCAATGCCGAGGCCCAGAGTCGTCTGGCGCTGGAGGAAGATCCGGTCCGCTACACGAGCATGAAGACGTATTTCGAGGCTCTCGAAATACGTCGCAAAAGATTGAAAGCAGACATGCAGGCCCTGCGGATTCTAGCACCGTGCAGTGGATTGTGGCTGGCCCCCGACCTGAGCCAAAGACAGGGCACCACGATGTCGCGAGGGCTGGAGCTGGGCGTGGTGCAGAGTTCCGAAGCGTTCTCAATATCGGCGGTGGTCCGGCAGGATGATGTCTCCCGTTTGTTCACCCGGGAGCAGGTGCGAGGCACCGAAGTTCGAGTGGTGGGGCAGGAGGGCAGCGTGCTGGGGGTCACGACGTTTGCCGCCATTCCAGCGGAACGGGAGGCCCTGCCTTCGGCAGCGCTGGGAATCGCAGGAGGGGGTAAAGTGGGCGTTCATAGCCACCAACCGGGCCAGGATCGCAAACTCCCCGGTCCAGGAATGGTGGATTCTGAAAACGGGAAGGCCACCTATGCCACCGAGCCGATCTTTGAAATCCGGGCTGATTTGCGGCCGGATCCAGCCGTTAAACTTCTTCATGGGCAGCGAATTGTCGCCCGTATGACTTTGGAGCCAGCGCCGCTGGGCACCCAATGGTGGCGGCTGCTGCAGCAGACTTTCCAACGCACTTACAAGCTGTAGCCTGCCATGTCGCCGTCTGAGATTCAGCGCAGCTTGTTTGAGAGAAATCCCCCCAAGCCGCACCGTGGACTGGATGTATTGGCGCATGGAATCCTAGGTTGGTACAAAGGTGGCAGATGGGCCAGACGGCGTCTGGTAGGGGTGGCGTCAGCCATTGCTGTGCAGCGTGAGGAGTTCGAAACCTTGTCTGACCACGACTTGAATGTGCTGCTGGCCAGCCTGCGACAGGGCCGGAGACGAGCACCGGATGGCTGGCAAAAAGTGAGGGTGAAGGGGCTGGCTGCTCTTGCTGTGGCGGCACAGCGCGAACTTGGTTTGCGATGCTATGAGGTGCAGTTGATGGCAGCCGCCGCATTGGTGGAGGGCTATTTCACCGAAGTGGACACGGGGGAGGGAAAGACGCTGGCCATTGGAATTGCGGCCGGATTTCTGGGGTGGAGCGGGCTGCCCTGCCACGTGCTTACCGCCAACGATTACCTGGCTAAACGTGATGCAACCCAGCTGGCGCGGTTTTACCACCGCATCGGCCTCAAGGCGGGCTATGTCCTTGGGGATCAGGATGAAAACGCCCGGCGGGAGGGCTATGCCTGCCATGTGACCTACTCCACGGCGAAGGAAGTCGCCGCTGATTATCTGCGCGACAGGCTGCACACCTCAGCAAGTTTGGTGTCCCCGAAACTGCTGAGTCTCACGACCGACACGCCCCAGACGCAGGCGCCGGTGCAGCGGGGGCTCTTCAATGCTTTGATTGATGAGGCTGACCATGCCCTCATTGATGAAGCTGTGACCCCCATGATCATCAGCCGAGAGCAGGATGCGGCTGCGATTTCGGAGGCGGCCAATGCGGCCTGGGAACTGGTGAAGGGCCTCGAAAAAGGGCCGGATTATCGGGTGGATCTTGAGACTCGGAAAATCGAACTTTTGCCGCAGGGGATACAGCGAATCAGGGAAGGTCTTGCCCTGTCCCAAGCCGGTCTTTGGGCGAGTGATCGCCGTCGGCTGGAGCTGGTGAGTCTCGGACTGGAGGCGCGTGAATTCTTCCTGCGGGATGCCCAATATGTCGTCGATGAAGACAAGGTGGTCATTGTGGACCCTGGCACTGGCCGGCCGATGCCGATGCGCACCTGGCGCCAGGGGCTGCACCAGATCATTGAGGCCAAGGAAGGGCTGCCAATCAGCGGCCCCTCGGAGACACTCGCGCGGATTTCGTTTCAGGCATTTTTTCGGAAATATCAGAGCCTCGCGGGAGCTTCAGGGACCCTTCGGGAGGCCGCTGCGGAGATCTGGCAAACCTACCGTGCCCCCCTGGTTTCCATCCCGCGGCATCTGCCAAGCCAGCGGTATCACGCGGGGGTTCGGTTTTACCCTTCGCGCCAATTGCGGGATGAAGCCCTGTTGCACGAGGTCAAGTATCGTCATGCCCGAGGTCAGCCTTTGCTGATTGGTTGCCGAACGGTGGAAAGCAGTGAACAGGCAGCACAATTCATCCAAAGGGAAGGGTTTGTTGCGCATCAGGTACTCAACGCCTTGAGGCATCGTGAAGAGGCGATTCTTGTCGCTTTGGCAGGTGAAGAAGGGCAAGTGACCATCGCCACAGGCATGGCTGGCCGTGGTACGGACATCAGACTGGGGGAGGGTGTCGCGCAACTCGGGGGGCTGCATGTGATTTCCACGGAGGCCAATGAGAGCTCCCGCGTGGATCGCCAGCTGTTTGGACGCTCGGCCCGGCAGGGGGATCCAGGCAGCATGATTGCTTTTTATGAAGTGGATGATGCAGTGTTCAAACGATTTATTCCAGGCCTGGTACATCGGGTCTGGCGGCGGACTTTTGAACTGCGCTTGAAGGTCATATCTCAGGTCATGGGAAGCCTTCTATTATGGTGGGTTCATCGAACCGCCCATCGTTTATCGGTTCGACAGCGTCGTCAGGTCATGCTGGCAGAGCAAGAAATCAGGCGTTCATTGGGTTTCACAATGGGTCGGAGAGGGAAATATTTTTCGCATAAATGATAAAATGGTTTTACAGGTTGACGGATAAGTGGGGGAGTGCTTAGGGTGAAAGTGATACAGTCATGCTGCTAAGAGCTCCTAAATACCCATCAAATCGAACTCCGCGAGACGCGGAGTCGCAGGGGTATTTGTTCGCTGTAGAGGCGATGGAGTCGCGTATTCTTCTTTCCGGAGCACCGCTGGATGTGGCTGTGGCAGTGAATGTCGTGCCGCCTGTGACCATTGTTGATGGTCCCAATGACCTGACTGTGACCCAGGAAGCAGCTAGCAAAAGCCAGTTGGCCGCTAAATCGGATGCGCCAAGTGCCGCAACCCTCCAGGTAAGTTTTGGTGACACAATGGCACTTCCGTCGGCTGAGGATTCGGCGAGTGCGCAAGGGGCCCAAGCTACCAATGCGGATCCTGCGGCGGCCAATACGAGTGTTGAGACCGCCATTTCCAGCACCCCAGGCAGCCAGTTGGCAGCCTCCCAGACGACTTCTTCTGACAATCTCGTTAGCTCAACTGGCATTCCGACCGTCACGAATGACAAGGTCAGTGAATTGGTCACAACGTTGCGGGCTGCAAACGGGCCTCCGGGACAAAGCATTGTAAATCAATCTGTTCCTTCTATTAGTTCGAATATCAATGATGCATCGGGCCTCCTCCTAGGAGTCCAAGGGTATACTTCACTTCTTTCCAGCCAGTCTTTTGGTGGGGGGGAAGCTTTGGGAAACAGCCTCCCGACTGGCTTTTTTAACTACCAGGGCTATGAGGCCCAATTGACGGCTCCCAATGAGTTGACCGTCTATGCCACCGGCTCAATCTCTTTGGCCAATCTCCAGCCGGATGCGCTCTACAGCGAAGGCTTGCGCAAATTGGTCATTCAAGGCAGCGACTCCACTAACGACACGCTGATCGCTGACTTGAGTCAAGGTGGCACACCGCTTGCCATCACCTTCAACGGCGGGGTAGGGGCCTATGACAGCCTTGAGGTCAGCGGAGTCAACGGCGGCAGCTACACTCCAGGCAAGGTTTTTGGAGACGGGGTGTTCAGCTCGGGAGTGACCAACATCACCTTCACGGGACTCGAACCTGTTATTGTGGATGGCACGAGCGATCCTACGGGGACCTTTACTTTTAAGACACCATCGACTGGAGGCGGAAATGACGTTATCACAATTGATAGTCCGATCGCCGGATGGAATCGGATTTCGGGAACGAGCGGCGGCGTCGCTTTTGAGAACCTGACTTTCCGCAACATCCCTAACTTCGTTCTCGATACTGGTTCAAACGATCAGGTCGGTTCAAATGCTGACGTCATCACTTTCCAGTCGTGGTTGGTCGCGACCGGACTGCAAAGCTTCCACCTCCAAACTGGATCGGGGAATGATACAGTTGTCTTAAATCACAGCCATCCCATAGGCCGTGCCGAATGAGGGGCAAGCGTTGAAGTAACGAGGGAGAGAGGCTCGAAAGTGGCGGAGGGCGAGTTGCGGTTTGGGCGTGTTTGCTGGTCAAATCAGGCGGATGCTGTCCCATGCGA
>CAILZI010000012.1 GCA_903838675.1 uncultured Verrucomicrobiota bacterium | reverse complement strand
GCTTCCGTTGAAGCATCTCTCATGCACCCCTCCTGAATCGCGTGAGCTATCTTGCGCAGGTTGGCTGCGTCGGTTTCGCGGCCTGGTGTGAAATCCAGCAGGTTGGCTGCATAGGTCATCACGGAGAACACATTGAAGGGAGCTGGTATGTTTTGCTGCTCCTCAGCAGTGGCTCCCGTCGTTTTTGCCGCCTGGATAGCATCGGCCATCTTGCGCAGTCCTTCAGCCACGTTGAGAGGGCGGAAATCCTTTGGTGCTGGCAAGACGCCATACTGCCAGCGGAACAACTCAACTTGTGCCCATGAGTCGTTTGGGTTGGGAATGCTAATGGTTTTCATGCTAAAGTGGTGGATTCTTCAAATGAGGGGCGAGTCCGCCGATCATGGTCAGGTAGATGGGGTAACCGGCTGCAAGCCGGTGGAGGTCCGCAAGGTTCGGCTGCCATGCGACTACGACGAATTCCGCGCCATCCATGGAGCGGCCTTGTGCCTGGCCTTTATGGGCATGAATGCGCTGACACTGGCTCTCGTCGAGATCATCAGGCGGGCCGTAAATGGTGTTTGCCTGGGGAAATTCGCAGGGGGTCATTGTGCAGCCTCCTTCATGAAGTTTCCAGGCATCAGCCCTTTGGCCTTTAGATCCTTGAGCCACTGCGCGCCTTTGGGGGTGATCTTGTACAGCTTGGTGGCGGCTTCGTAGACGGCCAGCCCAGCGCGGATGCAGACACCCATGCAGCTTGCGCCCTGGCTCTTTTTGGAGCTGCTCACGCGCACTTCGTGAGTCATGGCTTCTTTCTGCAAAGATTGCAGTAGTTGGATGGCCGCGACTCCGCAGCTTGGATGATGAAGACCATGCAGCTGCAAGGCGCGGACAAAGTTGGATTGATTGCGGCTGTTCATGGCTCAACCTCCCCGGGTGCATAGGCTGAAATGATGATTTCCTTGGCACCTTTGACCTTGCCGCTTTGTGCGACGCGGGCGCGGTGAAACCTCTCTGCCATTTTGGGACTGGTGGCGATGACGATGCTTTGAGCTGTCGAATATTCACCGCCTAGCCACTGGTAAGTGCTGGCGACGAAATAAGCCCGGGTGTTGCGCTTTTTAGCGCCTTCAACTCTGATTAGGTAAGTTGGAAAGCAGCCGCCGAGCGCTCGATACATGCTGATGTTAATATCAACATCGCGCTGGGCTTTGCGGTTGATTTCGAAGGCACGGCGCATGCGCTGCTCCAGCTCGTTGAGCCGTTCGTGATCGCGCTCCATAGAGGGTGCTGGAAGCGCGAGAAGGCGGCGGTTCCACTCTTCACCGCTCATCATGCCCAAGAGCTGTGGGGGCTGACAATGGCCAAGCATGGAATCTAGGATGGACGTTTGTTTCATCACGCGGCCCTCCTGTTCTGCTTCGTGTGAACCACCGGCACGGCCATGCGGTAGAGGCTGATGGCGCTTTTGAGCTTCTCTTCCGCGATGGAGACAGAGGCACCGCCGAGGGCGGTGACGTTGCTGCCGATGCGCTTCACGGCGTCGATGCTGCCCATGGCGTTTGCGGCATTGGCCACGTCACAGAGCTGCTCCGTGGTGGCACGGCTCCAGAGATCGGGATCAAAGGGGATGATGTCTGCGGGCTCGATCTTGGCGGCGATGATCTGCGCCTCAAAACGGCGGAAGAGCTGCTGGAGCTGGCTGCCGCCCTGGGCGCGCAGAGACTCGCGGGCCTCGGGGGTCATGAACATCACCACGACGAGCGTGCTGCGGTTCAAGAGCAGCTTCAGAAACTCTTGAGAGCTGCTGCAAAGGGTGTCCACCTCTTCAAAAAGGATGACGCCGCTGAGGGTGCGGGCATGGGCGATGACGAGGGTTTCCAGATCCAGCGTGCTTTGCTTGGCTCTGACGGTGAGAGCCCAGGTGTTGGCGAGACTGAGAAGCAGGGCACGATAACTGCGCTTCCATGAAGGCGTGGCCTCCACATACCAATGCACGGTGCCTTCTTCAATGAGGTGCATGGCCAGCGTGGTCTTGCCACCGCCCGTCTTGGCGATGTAGGCCACGGCCCGGTCCTGGTTGTGCGTGCTGGCGCGTTTGGTCGCTTCCTTGATGGCGCGCTTCACGGCTTTGCAGTCCTTTGTTTCAATGAAGCCTTCCAGCGAGCGCGCTTCGCGTGCCTGGCCGTCGTCAATGCGGCGCAGATTGGCCTGGGCATGCTGTTCGAGGGTTTCCAGCTCACGCAGCCATTTGGTGTTCGTGGTGGCTGTGGATGGCAGCGGGTAAAGACCCAGGCGCATGGAGGGCCAGACGTTTTTGATGGCCAGGTCTTTGGTGAACTGCTTGTCGCTCCAGTCGAGGCCCAGGGCTTTGGCATCCTGGAGCTGGGCTTGGATTTTGGCGATGCGCTCAATGCGCGTGGTCCATTCAGCCGGGTAGTTTTTCCAGTGCTTCCCGTGTTCGACGAGTCGTGGTTTCTGTGTGTTGGGCATGGTCGTGTTGTGTTGTTGGTTGCCTTGAGAGTGGGTTAGGTCGGAGTCGTGGTATCGCGGTCGAAATCGACGGCAAAGCGGTGTGCCTCGGAGGTGTAGCAGGTGAGGAGCGTGCTGGTTCCAGTGAGCGGACGGAAGCGCACCCATTTGAACCCCTGATCTGAAACGATGGTCAAAGAATCGGTGAGGGTTTGCTCGCGCCAGTGGCCCTGGCCGCGAATGGTGAAGCCTTTGGTTTTGGTCTGGGCGATGGTGGCAGTGCGTCTCATAGGAAAATCAGTCTTCGTCATCCGCGCCGACGAGTTCGAGGTAGGCGTCGGCATCGCTTTGCACGGACACGGCCTGCGGGGCTTTGGTGCGGCGAACAACGCGGGCGAGGTTGGCGCTTTCGGGCAGCGCGGGCGCGGCCTGGGTGGGTGAGGCGGCATCGACCAGGGCGGTGAGTGTTTTAATGTCGGTATCGAGCTGGGCAGCGGTGGCGGCGGCAGAGGGTGCGCCGCCGCCTTTGATGCGCCTGGCCTGCTTCATCAGCTCGCTGTGTGCCTGAATCTTCCGGCCCAGATTGCGCTGGAGCAGCTCCAGGTCAGACTCTTCATGCGCCACGGGGTCACGTTCAAAGGGCAGGTAAGCGATGAACTGCTCCCGTGCTCCGAACACCCAGGCTCCAGCCTCGGGCTTGTCGCTGTTGAAGCGCACGCTGACCTCGGTGCCGATCTCCACCGCGTTCATGCAGCCCGTCGTTCCGGTGAAGCGCAGCAGGAGCTTGGTTTTGCTGCCGCGTTTGATTTCCAGGTCGAGCACATCGCCGCCTTTGTAATCCGCCGCAGCGGTGTCCATCATCAGATCAAACAGGGTGTCTGGAGCGATGGCGGAGAACTTGCCCAGGGGATGCTGGCGCTTGACCTTTTCGGCGGGGCTTTCACGCCGGGTGCAGCCGTGCTGCCTGAGCTTGTCCTGAACGCTGTCTGGCAGGGCGAGGAACTCGCGCACTTCGCGTTCGAGGTCAGCGCCCAGGCCGCGTGTGAGGCGGGTAGGTTTGGGTGTGGGGTCACTTGGGCTCCAGCGGAATTCCAGAATGGTTTCATGCCGCTCCATGTCGTGGTCCGTGCGGGCATTGATTTCCTTGATGGCTTCCGTCACGATCAAGTGCGCCTCTCCTGCCCAATGCAGCGGGGAGCTGATCTTGTCGGCCAGGTCGGGGTGGGCATTGAGCACGGCAGCCAGGGCGCGGGCGACTTTTTCGCGGCCATCGAGTTCGCCAGGCTTCACGGTCCAGTTACTGCCTGTCTGGCCTTTGACCATGCCCAGGGAGATGTCGAGGATGTGAAACCAGCTTTCCATCGGGGCCTTGCCACGCGGCGCGCCCCAGCGCTCGCCAAAGCCCTGCATGAGCATGTCGCCATCATGCACGCCGGTGCGCTGCACGATGACCTGACCATAGGTGCGGGTGAGCAGCAGCTCCTCAAGGTAGGCAGAGACGGCGGCTGCCGCGTTCTCCACAATCAACGTCATCTTGTAGGCGGTGGGGTAGCCATAGCGCGCCAGGATGTCAGCAATGAGGTGCTGCATGTCTCGCATGGTCAGGCCTTCGGTGGTGCCATCGGCGCGGAGAATCTTCGGACGCAGCCCAAAGGCGATGCAGGCACCCGTGGAGGCATCCAGCGCAAAGAGTCCCCACAGCTCCACCGTTTGCACCTTGCCGTTGCGGTCCCAGACGAGCACTTTGAAATCCAGCTTGTGGTCATCAAAGTAAACACGCTCCAGGAAGCGCAGCTTCGTCATGTCCATGCGCACATCGGGCGCGTGATTCCAGCCTGCGCTGAGGCCGTGCTTCATCATGTCTAGCAATGGACGGCTGGGCTTGTGCCGCATGAAGGTGGCGAGGCTCCAGCCACGTGGCGGGTTGGTCAGGCTCCAGGGGCAGCGGTCAGGAATGACGAGGCCGGGATAGAGATCGCGGTGCAGTGTCTGCCACGTCAGGCCATCGGCGATGATCTTTCCTGCGCAGAGTTCGCGAATGAGCCCCTGCCAGGATTCCGTGAGGCCCTGTTTATTATTCGTGCCGCAGTTCTTTTGATACAGCCGGATGATGCCAGCAGGCAGCGAGCGCAGGCGGGCCTGGGTGCAGCCGGTCATGCCGCAGCCGCCGCACTTGCGGTGGTCGATCAAAGCCGCCGCGCCGATCTCGCGCCATTCATAGTATTTGTCGCTCAGTCTGTCCGCGCTCATGCCGCGCCTGCCCTGCATGCGCAGCGCAATGGCCTTGCAGGTGGGCAGGATCTTTTTTCCCGCCTCTTTCGCGGCATGGATCTCACGCATGAGCCTGCCCTTCATGAGGACTTCCGTTTTGACATCGCCAGGCAGAGCGCCAAAGCCGGAGTCAAACGGCACGGGGTCCAGCGCGAGGGCGGAGGAGGAGACAAGGGCAAGAGAGTGGTCGTCGCGGTCCATGGATGAGAGTTCCAAGTTCAAGGTTTAAAGTTTCAAGCTCAGATCAGGCCGTGCTTTTCGGCCCACTCGCGCATGTGAGGCATGATCTTGTGTTTCTCGAACAGCGGCGGAACCGTGGTATTCTGCCCGCGCAGTCTGCGCAGGATGCCGTTCCATATTTTGCGCTGGTAGCGGTTGATGATGCCGTCCGCTGGGTTCAGCGCGTTGCAGAGCGCGTTGGCGTAATGCAGCTTCACAGCGGCCTTGTGCTCCCGCTTGGATTCCTTGGTGATTACCACCGGGGGGGGGCATGGCTTTGAAGGCGCGCACGGCGTGCTCGTGCAGGCGGAAGCGGAGGGAGGGCTGCTGCGTGTTCATGACAGTTTCACCTGCGAGGGTGTGAGGTATTTGCGGAAGATCACGCACAGCGGCCCGCCTGCGTAGCGGCAGATGAGGTGCTTGCCGTTGTCGATGATGCGTTTGGCGATCACGACATCAGGCGGGTAAATGGTCACGGTGTTGCCGTCGATGTCGCGCACGGGGTCAAACACGGCGTTTTCGTCAAGCGTGCGATCTGGCACGATGGGGAACTGGCCTGGCCGGGTGATGTCCATGACATCGTTCATGGCTTTTCCTCCTGGAGGCGTTTGATGTCAGCGCGTGCTTGCTCCGCTCTGCGGGCTGCCCAGGCGCGGCCTTTGGCGGTGTGCGCCCAGGATGAGAGGCGATACCATTTCTCGTAGCGTTCCTGGGCGCGCATCAGTTCGATCTGCTTGGGTGTGGGTGGCGTGTAGCTCATGCGGCTCCTTTCAGGCGGTAGGTTTTGCGCAGGCTGCGCAGGGCCTTCTTGAGGTGCAGCTCAACGGCCTGGCGTGTGATGCCGAGGGCTGCACCCAGCTCCCTGCGGCTCAAAGGTTGTGGCACCAGGTAGAGCTGGTGAACAACGGTGCGCTGGTCGGGGCGGAGCTTTTCAATGGCCTGCAACACCAGCGCCTTGAGATCGGCATCATCGGAGAGCTGCGGTTCACGCTCGGGCTCTGCGGCGATGTCCTGCACCGTATTCCCTTTCTTATTCACGACCATGTCGAGTGAGAAGGTGGGCACGCGCACCTTTCTAAAATAGTCCGATGGAATGCGGATTGTGTCCCGCGTGTTGGCCACATGGGTGCGCATGTCGGCATTGATGCGGCGGCGGGAATAGGTGAGGAAATTCGCGCCGCGTGATGGATCGTAAATCTCATGGGCGCGCAGCAGGGCGATGCGGCCTTCCTGGATGAGATCATCCAGCCCCACGGTGGGGTTCCACTTGTACCAGTAATGAGCCAGGCCGAAGATCAGCGGATGGTATTGCTCCAGCAGGGCGGCGCGCTCGTCACGAACGGGGAGGTGTGAGGGTACTGCGGTCACTTGGCTTTCCTCCGTTCCTTGAGTTCAGCGGTGATGGCTTCATGCAGGGCCTTGGCGGCGTTTTCAAAGCTGGCCAGGTGGTCGGTGTCCAGGGCCTTGAAGGCGGCAACCATGGTGAAGTCCTCCACCTTGATGAGATGATCCTTGGCCAGATCCATCAGCTCCTCCTGCGTGAGGACTTCATCCGCCGCATTGGCGGCACGCTTGGCGGCGCTGGCCTTGGTGGGCTTGGGTGGCGTGTGGGGTTTCTTGTAGGTCCAGATGCCGAAGTTGACCATCAGTTCGGCCATGGTGTGACCGTCGGCGGCTTTGTTGAGAACCTTCAACACCTCGGTCTGCCGTGTCGCTGGAAGCTCGTTAAAGGGCTTCTTCAGCACGTCTGGAGCCATCAGGATCGGCAGGCTTTTGGCCGCACCTTTGGCGATGGTCATCCAGCGTTGGCAGGTAGGGTAGGAAAGACCGGTCTGCTGCTCGACCAGCTTATCCCATGGGATCAAGTTATCACCGTGAGAACTTGATTTTTCGCTCTTACGATCCCCACCATGTTTGGAGCCTATTGCCAGCTTGAGTTTGTTCAGCTCGAAGCCCAGCAGCAGACTTTTATGCTGGGCGCGCTGACCCAGCTCGCGGATGTCGGCGATAAGCGCCCGCGCAGGCTCGAATTCCTTGAGGGGCTCAGGCTTCGCCACCTGACCAGGCTTCATAACTTCGACTTCGATGACTTTGCTTTTTGATTTGGGCTTCATGCTAGGGAGAGTTCACGCAGGCGTTTGAGGGCTTTGGCGCACTTCACGCCCTTGGAGGTGAGGGCGAAGCAGTTGGCTTCCGTGCGTTCGACGAGACCGGATCGGCTCATTTGATCCGCGCATTGCAGGTGCGCGGGCGGGGCATCGCTGAGGTCCATCACGCCGCCTTCGCAGGCGATGAGGAGTGCGGCCCAGATGACGACGGGGGAGTTGGCAGGGTTACTCATGCTCACGCCCTCCGGTGCGCAGCCAGTGCGAGACCTTGCGGTGCATGACGTGCTTGTTGAGCCAGTCGGACAGAGGCTGGCGGCGGCAGATCCGTGCATGCATCACTTCGGTCAGGAGCGGATCGCTGCCGATGACGGGCATGCTGGCGCGGCGGCGCACGGCCCGTGCATGGCGGATGAGGAGCCAGAAGCCCAGGATGTGCAGCGCCAGGCTGAAGAGGATGATGGGAAGAGGGCTCATGATTATGCATCCCTCCGGGTTGAAGGCATCGGCGCGGGGCGCACGCGGTGAGGCTGGCTCTCATGCATGCCAGCGACGAGGATGGCGCGGTGGTTCGGTGGCTGGGTGAGGCCGCACAGGCTGTGCGTGATGGCGCGTGCAGCAGCGGCGGCGCTGGGGGGTTGTGTGGGCGGTGATGATGTTGTGTTCATGTTTTGCTCTGTTTGGTTTCAGCCCGCGTTGGCGTGGGCAAAGAGATCGCCGATGGCTCCGGCCAGGGGGTCGGCACGCCGCGTGCGTTTCGCGGCAGGGAATGGGATGGCATTGTCTGGCAGCACCTGGGGCGCAGCGCCCTCCAGGTGGGCCAGCAGGGCGGGCGCGTGCTGTTGCAGCGCGGCACGCATGAGCGCCTTGTCTCCGGTGGTGTTCTTCCAGATGTAGGCCAGCAGCGCGGCGCGGCTGAAGCTCCAGCGCTTGCGGCTGCCACGGCCACGGACGCAGGAGCTTTGCGCTTCGATCTCACCCCGCGCACAGGCTTCGCTCATGGTGGTGGCGGCGCGCCCGATCACCCGTCCTGCCTCAATCGGCGTGAGCATGTCATGGCCCAATGCCAGGACATCAAGCACGGCGGCGGAGAGAGGCAGGAGGGCGGCGGGCATGGTGCGTTTAGTCCTCGGTGCTGGGTTGCTGCCACACGTCTGCGGTGATGACGTGGGTGCTGGTGATGGCCACGAGCGGCGTGTGCTGCTTGAGGCCCATCTTGGCAGCCCAGGCGGCACGGCGGTCCACGACACGGATCGTGACGGCCTTCAGGCGCTCTTCACGGTGGGCGCGTGCAGCGGCGGCGTTATTGGCGGCATGCAGCTCCGCTTCGAGCTGGTGGACGCGGGCTTGAAGGGCATCGCGTTCGCCGTAGTCACGGATGACGACGGTGGCCACGCGCATGCTGCGCTGCTTTTCAGCGGCGCTTTGCAGATGGACGCGTGTCACTGCCTTGGGGGGCAGGCTGATGCGTTGTTTCAGGGTCAGGGTGGGCATGGGGTGTTGTGGGTGTGGGTTTGCCTTTGCCGGGCTACCGGCGTGTGCGGGAAATCAGGCGGCAGCGCGGATGCGGTCTGAGAAGCGGGTCATCAGGGCGATGTAGAGCCCGCACTTCACCGGGACGCCGAGATGCTTCGCCGCTGCACGGCGCTGCTTGAGTGAAGAGCCGTTGTAAATCTCACGGGCCTGGTCGCGTGTGGTGCTGTTGTCGATGAAGAGCACCAGCTCAGGTGGCGGGGTCTGGCGCTGCGGAGCTGCTGCGATGACTTCAGTGAGAGCGGCAGGGATCTCAGCTTTGTCATTCTCAACGATCAGCGTTGGAGCTACTTCGATGTGACAGCTTTCGACCTCGACGCTGCAGGCATTGTCAAAGAGAGCGTGAAG
Organism: uncultured Verrucomicrobiota bacterium; assembly: GCA_903838675.1. GTDB lineage: Bacteria > Verrucomicrobiota > Verrucomicrobiia > Verrucomicrobiales > Verrucomicrobiaceae > Prosthecobacter. Next base: position 23,360 of record CAILZI010000012.1, on the reverse strand, counting down.
CTCGCGGCAGATGGTGGCTTCTTCAGCCCAGAAGGTGCCCTTAGAAAAGGAGGCGCGTTCTTCGTGTTTCTCTGCGGCACTGTTTAGGGCGGCTTGGAGCGTGATGATTTGGGCGTGTGTGAGTTTCATGGTGTTGTGTTTTTGTCGTGATAATTTTCAGCGCAGGTTTTCCCGCAGAAGATTGACGAAGGTGAGTTGGGCTTGCTCTGCCTCACGGATGACCTCGGCGGCGCGGTAGGCGTCTTGACTCATCTGTTGATGAATCCCTGCGGTGATGATGCCGAGACCTTCAAAGACATCGGCGCGCTCCAATGCGGGCAGCGTGGTCACGTGGTTGGTCACCAGTTGAATCAGTGGCAGCAGGGCTTGCCGTTGTTCCGCTTTGCTCATATCAGGCGGCGATTTTGAGGTATTTGACCACCTGGGCTTTCACCGTGGGAAGCATGGTGGGGTGATTGATGGCAATGCTCACCGTGTTGCGGGCAAACCCGAGGGCTCGCGCCATGGCTGCCACGCTTCTGGTTTTGGGGTGGCTCAAGAGCTTGGTCTTGACGCGGACGGAAAATTCAGATTGCGGGCGGTGGTTCATATGTTAGCAGTTGTAATGCACATGTGCTAACAAAGTGAGCCTTTTGTTAGCACATGCAAATGAAAAAAGTGGACACCCAAGAAAATTATTCCGAACGTCTGGCGCGACTGCGCAGGGACATGGGGCTCAGCCAGAAAGCCATGGCTGAGCTGCTTCATGTGACGCGGAATTATCTCAACATGCTGGAGGGAGGTCGTCCGCCTGGGGCGGCGCTTGCAGCTAACTTTGTGCGCCTTGAGAGCGAATTTTATCAACGCTCAAAGCTAACAAGCATGGTGAAGGAAGATTCGCCAGCCGACGATGAGTGGATGAAGAGAGCCATTATCGCCGAGGCCGAAGTGCAGAGACTGCGCAACAAAATCGAAGCCTTGCAGGATCTGCTGCTGATAGCGTCACCTGCCGCAAAAGCATTGCCGCCCCGTCAAGATGTGACTTACACCGCCGCGCCAAAAAAGCCCCGTGGCGCACGCCATTAAAAAAAGTATGCGCCCTTTCCCGTAACTGCCCCGAAGCCTGCCCCATCCTTCTAACCTTTGACCATCGCATAAAACTATGAATGATTCATTTATCCTCCTCTCCGTAGCTCCTATTGTGGTGGCGCAAACAGCCGTTGTTTTGATCATCTCCACGCTCTTGGGCTTTGTGATCAAGCTCGCCTATGAGCACTTCAAACCCACCGAGGAGGAGCAGGAAAAGAAACGGCAAAGGCGGGCGATGGAAGATGCGGCATGGAAAGAAGAATTAGCTGCACGTGATGCTGAGTTTACGAGAATCAATGCTGAGCGTGAAGCTCTGCTGAAGGAGCGGGCAGATCTCCCCAAGCCGCCTGCAACTGTTCGGGGTGGATTGGTAAAAGCCGGGTTGATCCTGATGTTGTTGAGCGTCGTAGTCCTTGTTTCTAGCTACGTATTTTTCCAAAAGGTGCTGGTTGAATTCGTTTTCATCTTTAGCTGTGGCGTCGTTGTCCTGGTCATAGGCGCATGCTTGCCGCCTCCCGTTTCAGCACCGCACGATTGAGCGGAAAAGTTGAAGCGTCACAAGCCGCGCAGAGGTGCGCGGCTTTTTCATGCCTGTTCATCCACGTCATGCACGTCATGCAGCGTGATCGGCGGGGATGGGTGTGATGAGGTGGGCGTGTCATGCAAACGTCATCCACACTCATCGTCTTCATTCGTCATGTCATCGCCATGTGCGGTGGCTGGTTTGCCGCCAACAAAATCAGCGGCGACTCCACCACGAGCATCGTTGTCGGCCTCGGCATCATCGCCATTCCAACGGCCTGGTCATGGATCGCCAAATGGTTCCACCTGGACAACACGCTGCCCTACAAGCTGGGCACCTCCGAAACCCTGCGCACTCTGCTGGGGGCGCTGGTGTCCCAGGGCATCACCGCGCTGAGCACCTACTTTGCCATTGATGCGAACCACCCCGAGCTGCTGCTCGCGGCGCTGGCCAATGCCGGTGCTGCCAAAATGGGACTGCATCAGAAGATAGCTTTCATGGGCGCTCAAGACGCGCTCAAGGTGCTGCCGGTCTGCATCTGTGTGCTGTCGCTGAGTTCCTGCGCGGGCGCTATGGCCCTGCTGGCCAATCCTGCGGTGGACAATGCCGCCATCTCTCTCGTTGAGCTGGGGCTTGATGAAGCAGTGTCCAGGGGAGTCGTGACTCCTGGCCAGGTGGTCACGATCAAGAAGGCAGGCGCAGTCATCACCGATCCGAATGACTCCACGATCAGCAAGGCCGTGAAGCTTGAAGACATCGGTTTGGATGTGGCTGTCGCGGCTGGAAAGCTGAACCCGGGCGACAGTCTGCTGATCAAGAAGGCCACCGCCATTGTGACGAGCGCTGCCAATGCAGCGCCGAGTGCGAAGCAGCCGGTGAGTGTGGTGCCGGTGAAGACGGCCAGCGCCAGAATCCAGCAGCCGACAGAATGTCGGCGCTCCCAGTCCATACCCGCGTGCATGCAGATTGCGGGTGGTGTGCCGCTGTATGGCGAGCGCGTCGCGTTCGTGCTGCGGACGGGGGACGTGAAGTAACAACGGACTGCCACTCAGTCAACACTGACACCCTCATGAAAATGACCATCGGCCAAATCCTGCATTACATCCTCAGCGAGGATGATGCGCACCAGATCAACCTCAGACTCGAAGCGGGGGAGAGAGGCAACGCCGTGGAGGCGGGCGAAGTGTTCCCGCTCATCGTCTCCCGCGTATGGGACCCGGCATTGTATGGTGGCAAGGATTCTATCAACGGCCAGGTCATGCTTGATGGCAGCTTCAACCTGTGGGTGACCAGCCGCCATTGGGGTGCGCTCGGCAAACACGGCACCTGGCATTGGCCTGAGCCTGCTGGCGCAAAGCTGGGCGGTGACAGCATCAGCCGTTTGAACATGGAGCTGTGCTCCTCACCTCATCAGCTGGGCCATGGCACGCAAATCCAGCCAGACCCGGAACAGTTTGCCACGCTCAAAGAGAGCTGGGGTGCAGAAGATGTGCCGCGTGAAACGCAGCTCATGCGGGCGCTCTACGATGGCGAGACCATGGTGCGTGTGCTGTGCGGCAAGCTCAACGATCTGCCCACGGATTCACTGGCGCTCATTGAGTGCCGTGATCTTACCCAGGGTTTGCTGAAGCATGTTGAGCAATCCCAGATCACTCCCAAACCCTGACTGCCATGATCTTCTTCACCTGGCTGGCGGATCTGCTGGCGAATCATACGTTCTCCGCGCCCACTCTGCTGACGGTGATTGAAGGCGTGTCGGTGTGGGACAATCACGACGGCTCCTACAGCTACACGACGAAATGGTTTCGTTGTGACACAGACGGTGCTCCGGGCAATCCTGACCATGATCCAGACTGGCAGGCGGATACCGCCGTGCATGGTCCGAATGGCAAAGCCATCGACGCTACGAAGGTGCCTTACTTTGTGATCAATCCCATTCTGGCGCGTCTTACCGTTGGCATGGACAAAGGCTGCAAAGCCCAGATCACCTTCAACGGTGAGACTGAAGATGCCGTGGGTGGAGACGTCGGCCCCAAGATCAAACTTGGGGAAGGCTCCAAGCAACTGGCGAAACGCCTGCGCATGATCGGTGTGGATGGTCGCCATGGCATCGAAGGCAAACCCGTGACCTGGCGCATCTGGCCCGGCATTCCCGCCGTGATTGACGGCATCAAGTACAAGCTCAGCTGATCTTCCCATTCATCATGCTCCTCGCCTCCACTGACATCTCCGCCGTTCCTGCCGACTTTGTGAAGTATTTCTTCATCATGTTCGCGTTTGTCGCGGGCTTGTATTTTGCGCATCGCAAGGGGAAGCAGGCCAGCGGCACGCGGGATGAGCCGGTGAACATTGAGCAGCCGCTGGAGATCAAGAAGACGCCTGTCTATGCGCGCAAAGAGGAGGTGGAGCGCATGCAGAAAGAAATCTCCCGCGTCATGCAGGCGGGAGATGAACGCCGCGTGGAGATCATCAACGCCATCCATGGCAGCGAGCGGCGCATGATTGACGAGGTGAAGGATCTGCACGAACGCCTCAACCCCGTGGCGGAAGGCTTCAAGGGGCATGCTGCTTTGCTCGACCAGATCGACAAACGTCTCAGCGCCTCCGAGCTGGCGCGCCGGGATGAAAACGCCCGCATGCAGCAACGCATTGACGACGCCATCCGCGCCAGCTCCTCCAAATACAAATCATGAACGCTGAAGACATCATCCGACAAATCCTCAAGACCCTGGTGCAGGCTGAAGGGCACCCGCTGCCGGAAGACGTGCTGCGCATGCATGTGGACTACGGCATCAGGCCGCGCCCGCTGAAGGCCATCGTGACCGAATGCCTGCGGTCCATGGAAGAGCGCGGACTTATCATGAGCCAGGCCAACGAGCTGGACATGACCGGCGAGAACCCGCTGTGGCAGATGGATGAAAAAGGCCAGGCCATGGCCACACGCCTGCGGCTCTGAACCATGAGTGACAAATCTTCCATGGATCTGACGCCCCTGGCCGACCGCCTGACGAAGGCCGAGGTGTATGATGAGTTCTGCGCCCTCATGTTTGATGAGGAGATGCACTATCACGAACTCCTGCTGGAGCTGGACAAATGGAATGTCAGCAGCAGCAAGGGTGCGCTGTCACGGTTCAAGGCATCGCAGCGCGGGAAATGGGCGATGGAACGCGCCAAGCGCGAAGAGAAAGAGTTCCTGGCCACGCATGGCGCGGAGCTGGACGAAGCCACGCGCAAACTCATCGCCATGCGCATCTTCCAGGATGCGGCGGCTCCGAACACGAGCACCAAAGACGTGCTGCGGATGGCGGAGCTGGAAGTGCAGAAAGCCAAGCTGCAACAGGACGCCATCAAACTGAAGCAGGCGCAGACGAAGCTGGAGCAGGCTCAAGAACTGATTGATTTGCAGAAGCGGAAGATTGAAACGCTGGAAGCTGCCGAGGCCCGCGTGCTGGCAGAGAAGCGCGCCGCCGAAGAGGCCATGCTCAAGGCCAGCAAGGATGGTGGCATGACGGAAGAAACCATGAAGGGCATCCGCAAAGCACTGGGCATGCCGGACGAAACACCTGCCGCCGCATGAACCTCCTCCTGCCAGTTGAAACATTGCAACAGCGCAGAGCGCGGGTGCGCGCTGAATACTTCCTGCCGACGCAAACCCGCTGGATCAAAAGCAAGGCTCGAAAGAAGGCCATGCAGAAAACACGCCGCTACGGCGGCAGCTTTGCAAATGCCTATGCCGTGACGGAAAAGACCTCCATGAAGGGTAATCCGTTTGATTCATGGGTGGGCTCACGTGACCTGCTGGCGGCGCGTCTTTCCATCAATGATGTGAAGCACTTCTCCCGTGTGCTGAAACAGGCGTGCATTGATCGCGGCGAGGTGATCCTTGATGATGAAAGCAAGCTGCGCGCCTTTGAGGTGGAGTATGCCAATGGCAGGTTTTCGCGGGCGCTGTCCTCTTCACCAGATTCATTCGCAGGTAAGCAAGGCTGGATCACGCTGGACGAATTCGCGCTGCATAAAAACCCGCGCCAGCTTTACAGCATCGTGCAGCCTGGCCTGATGCGCGGCGGCGGTCTGAGCATCATCAGCACGCATCGTGGCACGGCCAATTACTTCAACGAGCTGATCAAAGAGATCAAAGAAAAAGGCAATCCGAAGAAGTTCGAGCTGTTCACCATTCACATTGAGGACGCGGTCAAAGAAGGATTGTGGCTCAAGATTCAGCAGGGCTTGGAAGATGCAGGCGTGGAGGACGAACGCCTTGGCTGGAGCGATGACGAATTCCTGCAAAGCCTGCGTGATGAGTGCGCCACGGATGAGATGTGGAATCAGGAGTACATGTGCATCCCGTGCGACGACAGCGCGGCGCTGCTCACATGGGAAGAGATTCTGAAGGCGAGCTGCACCAGCACCGAGATGAGCGCGCTGCTTGCTGATGTGCCGCTCTCCGCCCCGCGCTACATCGGCATGGACATTGGCCGGCGCAATCACCCATCCGTCATCTGGCAGTGGGTGAAATACAAAGGGCTGCTCATTGAGGAGGAGGTCACGCCGCTGCTCAACATGCCCTTTGCCGAACAGGAGCGCGTGCTGTTTGAGAAGCTGCACCGGCTGCCCATCGTCACCGCCCGCATCGACGCCACGGGGCTGGGCATGCAGATCGCCGAGAATGCCGTGACCGCCTATCCTGGCAAGGTGCAGGGCGTGATCTTCAACCAGGGCATCAAGACTGAGATGGCCGTGAAGGCGAAGCGCAAATTTCAAGATCTCATCGTGCGCATCTCCGACGACACGAAGAAGCAGTATGAGCTTTATTCGCTGAAGCAAAAGAGCGGCAGCAGCAACCAGATCATCATCAAGGAAGATGCCGGGCTCTCTGAGAAGCACTCAGACTATGCCTGGGCTGCCTTTCTGGGGCTGCATGCCGTCGATGATGAGCCGCAATCCAAGCTGGAAATGATCCTGATTTAATCTGCCCTCAAAACCCCCGTTTGGCTGTCATCACACCACCTGCCCCCCATCCAAGCGATTAAGCCCTCTTAAATACCTCTTAAACGCCCTTTCCCTGCCAGATCGAGACCCCCTGTTTTCCGAAATCGGCCTTTTGACCCCTCCCTTCCATCATGAGTGAATCCCTCCAAACCCGGCTCTTCAACATCGCCCGTGGCACGCGCCAGGCCATCGGTGCCCTGGTCCGTGGCTGGCGTGAGGAATGGGCACGGGGCGCGGATCTGGACAGCCATCCTGGTTCGCGGGCCATGATGAATGATGCCGCCCAGCAGTCGGCCTGGGTGTTTCGCTGCCTCCAGCTCATCGCCGGGCCGGTGCGTGCGCTGGATCTCGAATGGTATGAGGCCCGAGGCAAAGGCCAGGTGGAAGTGGATGACACGGACCTGCACACCTTCTGGCGTCGGCCCGCCGAGACCGTCAACGGACGGCTGAGCTTTGGAGACTTCATTGAGCTGACGCTCGACTGGATCAACATCAAGGGGCAGGCCTTCTGGGTGCTGGACGACACCTGGCTGATGCGCGGCAATCACACGCGCTCCCCCATCATTCTTGCCCGTGCCGACCGCATGACGCCGATCAAACATTTCGACACCATTCTAGGTTGGCGATTCGTCGATGGTGCGGGCAATTATTTCAATCTGCTGCCGCAGCAGGTCATCAGGCCGCGCATCCTCAATCCGCACGATGATGCACGCGGCCTGGCTCCGCTGGAGGCGGGATGGATCGCCGCGACAGCAGACCATGCAGCCGGAGTCTTCAGCCGCAACCTCAGCCAGTCCAATGGAGACCAGGGCGTCTATGTGATCAGCAAAGGCGCGGCTCTCACAGATGAGCAGCGCACGCAGATCATTGCGCAGCTGCGGCAGAAAGCGCAGCTGGCCAAGAGCGGCGACTACCGTGCCGCCTTCCTGACCGCAGATGTGGCCATTGAAGATGCCAAGGTGCGGGCAGTGGATGAAGCCTTTATCAAGGGGCGGGACTTTTCACGCGATGAAATCGCCGTGGCCTTTGGCGTGCCGCCTTCGATGCTGAGCCTGATGCAGTCCTACTCCATCGGCGCGGCATCGGATCGCTACCGCCTGATCGAAGAAACCTGCATCCCGCATTCGGCCCGCGTCGCTGAGGCCATGGAGCTGGTAGAGCTGCTGCGCAGTGGCCGTGATCTCAAGGCCAGCTTTGACTGGGATGACAACACCGTCATGGCCCAGGCACGGAATGAAAAGCTGAAAGCCGCCGCCGAGGTGTGGAAGTGCGGCATTCCGTGGAGTGTCCTCAATGACAACATGGAGCTGGGCCTTGATCCATTCCCAGGCAGTGACCGCGCCTGGCTGCCGATGAGCCTGGAAACTGTGGATGGAACCACCAACGATGAAACGAAAAAACAAACGACCCCGCAGCTTGAAACATCGGACGACACAGCAAAGACGCTCACGCAGCAGCGGAGCACGCTGGGGGAGATGATGCGGCTCGTCACTGAAGCGCGCACCCAGACTCCAGTCACACCCGAGACCAAGGCCAATGACAAACGCCGCGCCCTGTGGCAAAAGCACATGAAGGCACGCGGGCCAGCGGAGAAGCTCTTCAAGAGCAAGTTCAACCGCTGCGTGATGGATGCACGCAAAGAGACGCTGGCCAAGATCGAGAAGAGTGAAAAGAACCTGGCCGGTGCGCGTGAGCGTGGCGTGCTGGACCTCATGTTTGATCTGGCGAAGTTCACGATCTCGCTGGTGAGCGAGATGAACAAAGCGCACCGCTCCACACTCGACACCGCGACACAGCAGTTCCTTGAAGAGATTGGCCGCCCGGATGATCCATGGAAGATGGAAAGCACTAAGGTGATGAACTACCTCACCCAGCGCGACAACCTCATCCGCGATGCCGCCAAAGAGGTCTATAAGGATATTCAAGAATCTCTCCAGGAAGGCTTGAAAGAAGGCGAGACCACGGCGCAGCTCGCGGCACGGGTGCGCACTGAGTTCAACGGCATCTCTGATGAGCGTGCCGCAATGATCGCCACGACAGAGACCGGTGCTGCCTATGGCGCGGCCAGGCACGATGCGATTGAGGGATTGGACATTCCTTACAAGCAATGGCTCAGCGCCCAGGATGACCGGGTGCGTGACACGCATGTGAAGATGGATGAAGTCACCGTCTCCTATGACGAGCCCTTCCATGTGCCCACGAAAGACGGCGGCGAAGATTTGATGCAGCACCCCTGCGATGCCGAGGGCAGCGCGGAGAACTGCATTCATTGCCGCTGCATTGAACTGCCGATGATGGAAGAGGATGTGGAATCATGAGACGCACCGTTGAACTTTGTGACATATGCTTCTCTGAAAACGTGACTGCCCTGGCTGATGGCAGATACACCACGAATGAAGGAAAAACCTTCTGCGCCTGTGAAGAGCATCTGGAGGAGTGCGAAGGATTTGGCTTTGTGATTGCGCCATTCGATCACCCTGGGAATTGCGATCCTTCGTGATTGTCTGCATCCACGTCATGCACGTCATGCAGCGTGATCGGATGGAGTGAGGCTGCAAGGATGCGTGCATGTCAGACAAACGCCTCGTCCGCGCCATCACACCTGAAATCAAGATCATCTCCGCCGCAACGGCAGAGGTTGAGTACGTGGCGAGTGATGCCTCGCTTGATTGCTACCGCGAGATCCTCGTGCCGGGCGGCGTGGACTTCAGCCGCTTTGAAAAGAACGCACCGTTTGTGGACTCGCATGACTACTCCACGCTGGAGCGCCTGCTCGGCAGTGTGACGCAGTTCAGCGTCAAGGGTGGTCAGGTGGTGGAGCGCGTGCAGTGGGCCATTGATGTTTCGCCGCTGGCTGCTCTTGGCTTCAAGCTGACTGAGTCCGGCCATCTCAAGGCTGTCAGTGTGGGCTTCATGCCGGGCAAGATGGTGTGGAGCGGCGATGCAGATTTTGTGGAGGCGGTCAAAACATTGAAACTCTCCGCCGAGACCGCCGCCCAGGTGCGCTGCATCCACTTGACGTGGCAGCAGATCGAACTCAGCGCGTGCATCATCGGCGCAAATCCGAATGCCCTGGCCAAAGCCTTCCGGGAAGGCGCGCTCAAAGAGGCCGATCTCGCGGCCGTCGGCTTCCATGGCGATGCCGAGTTTGAATTTCTCCAGCAGTGCTCCGCCGCCTATGAAGGCGCGGATAAAATCCTGCGCGGCATGATGACGCTGGAACTGCACCGCATCTACCGCGCCCGCCATCTTTCCCCGCAGCAACGCAGCACGCAGCAACATCCAGCACCTGGCGGTGATGATGCAGCCAAACGCCAGGCCGCAGAGCAACGGGAGAAATCCATGCAGGCAGTGCTTACGGCCATCAAGGCCGTGCCGCTTGCGCAACCCGCATCCCATTAATCCACTCAATCAATCATCGCCATGGAAACAGACACCGAAAAGAAGCTCCTTGAAGGCCTGGGCACTGTCCAGAAATCCACGGAAACGCTCATCAAGAATTACGACAGCCTCGACAAGGAAACGAAGAAGTCGATGGAGGAATTCCAGAAGGCCACGAAGCGCCTGGAATCCGTCGAAGAGATCCAGCGCAGCATGCAAAAGATGCAGATGAATCTGCGTCGTGAAGCACGCGGTGCCTGGGGCTGCCCGGCGCGCCGCATCGCCCAGGATGAGCAGATGCGCACCCTGGTGCAGCTCAACGTCCTGCGCGGCCTCGGTCTCATGGATCAGGTCGGCACCAAGACCAAGGAACGCCTGGAGGCGTTCGTGCGTGATCTCGGTGAAGGCAGCACGCCTGGCAGCACCTACATCGCCAACAACGAGCTGGAGACGCAGATCTATGATCTGCTGGCAACTTATGGCGCCTTCCGTCAGCTGGACGTGCGCACCATCGGTGCGAAGACCACGGAAGTCCGCATCAAGTCCGCACGGCCTCTGGCTCTCTTCGTTGATGAAGCAGCGGCCATCGGCCAGGACAGCACCAAGGCGGGCTCCAAAGCGGCGGTCACGCCAAAGAAGGTCGGCTGTTTGATCACGGCCTCTTCGGAGCTGCTTCAAGATGACATCACCGGCATCGTGCAGGATCTGATGAATGACATGGCGGAGGCGCATGCTTTCCGCGCCGACTGGATCAGCTTTGCCGCAACCGGCACCGCTGACAACGTGGATGGTGGATTCACCGGCATGTTTGCCGGTGGCACCGCACGCACCGCCACGACAGGCAACACCACCGTGGCAGCTCTGGCCTATGCCGACGTGCTGGCCTGTGTGGTCAATGCACCCACCGCTGTGTTCCAACGCGGCAATGCCAAGTGGTTCATCAACCAGAACATCCTGGCCAAGCTGCTCTTCATCAAGGACGGCAATGGCCGCCCGATCTTCCAGAGCGCGCTGGAAGCTCCAAGCTACGGTGCTCTGGGGACCATCCTCGGCTATCCCGTCATCCCGGTGGCAGCAGCCCCAAGCACGGACAGTGCTGGCAAGCTCGTCGCCGCGTTTGGTGATGGCGACGGCCAGGGCGTGCGCATCCGCCGTGATGTGACCTTTGACCGTTCGGAGCATTACAGCTTCAACACGGAAGAGATCACCTTCCGCAGCACCTCCCGCATTGCCGCGCAAACCAAACTCGCCAGCGCCTTCCAGGTGCTGAAAACCGCCGCCACTTAACCACCTGAGCATGCAGCGGGGTGCTTGCGGCCCCGCTGCATGAGTCTCTCTGAAACTCATCTCCACACCTTCTTAATTCATTCATGAAAACACTTATGTTCCTCTCCGCGCTCGGCCTCATGGCTGCTGCTGATGACTCCTCTCCGCCTGCTGGCGCTTCTTCTGCCAAAAAGGACACGTCCAAAAAAGTGAAGTGCCGCTGTCTCGTCGCCTCCCTGGGTGAAGACGACAAGGTCTATGTCAAAGACGAGATCTTTGAAACGACTGCCGCCCGCGCCGCCGCTCTCGGCGACAGCGTCGAAATCCAAAGCTGATCTCAGGGCCTGCGCATCGCCCAGGCGGTGCGCAGTGCTGAGACCAACCTGCTGCATCTCCTCTCTCTCATCTTCATGTTGTCATCCCTCGCCCAGCTCAAAGCTTTTCTATTGCCGCCCGCGATGCGTGCGCGCACGGACTTTGACGCCCAGGTCACGGGCTTTGGGAATGGCGTGCTGGCAATGATGGAGAACCATTGCAATCGCCGGTTCACCCGCGTGGAGGGCGAGACCTATCAGGACAGCGCCAACAACATCGTGTTTTCCGTGCCGCGCTTTCCCATCGAGACCGTGACGAGCGCCACGCTGCAAACCGATGTGCCCACGGATGTGACTGATACCATTTCCCGCACGGACAAGCGCGCCGGTCTAGTGTCCTTCTTCACTCCCCCAGGGTGGCAGTATGACACCGTCGTCATTGAATACACCGGAGGCTTCTGGTGGGATGCCAGCGAGGATCAAAGCGGCTCGCTGCCGGAAGGTGCCAATGCACTGCCAGCGGATCTGCTCGCGGCCTTCAACCTGCAAATGAAGGCGGTGTGTGAAGCCCAGGATTTGTTTGGCCTGCAGGCGGCGGGCGGCGATGACAAAGCGAAGTCATCGAAGTCTCTCGGGCTCGACCTCATCCCCGCCGTGCGCAGCATCCTCAACAACTACCGGAGGTTTGCCTGATGAACGTGGAAACGACCATCACCGCCTCTCCGAATCTTGCGGGTGCCTTGGATGCATTGAAGATGCCGGTCATGCTGCGCGCCGTCGCACGCGGCATGCAGCGCGGCACACTGCTCATTGCAGGCCGCATTCAAAAGGATCGCCTGAGCGGCAAAGGACCGTTCCCTGTCGCTCAGCAGAAGCTGGGTGTGGTGACAGGACGCCTGAGCCAGTCGGTGCGTGGCACGCAGCCGCAGAGCAGCGGCGATGCGGTGACAACGAGCATCGGCACGAACGTGAAGTATGCCGCCGCGCATGAGTTTGGCTTCAAGGGTGAAGTGAATGTGAAGGCGCATGAAGTCACGATGACCAAGCTGTTTGGCCGCAAGCTCAAAGAGCCGCTGCGGTTCTCCCGCCTGGCGGCGCGGCGCAAAGTGAACATCCCTGAGCGCCGGCCCTTCCGTGCTGGCATTGAAGAAAACATCGGCCTGCTGGAGCGTGAGGTTTCACTCGAGGTCATCAATGAAATCAAAACGGGAGGGAAGGCCTGATGCGCACGCTTCGCCGCCTCATCATCGCCACGGCCATGTGTGCCGGTGTGTCTGCGCGCCTGCCCGTGATGCGCTCTGACATCCGCTGCATTGGCATCATGGCCCAAAACCCACGACCGCGCCTGGGGCGCATCGGTCAAAGCATCAACTGACCATGTCTTCCAACACGCTCCGGCTTCAGCTCGACATCGCCCAATACCTGGGTGCCAGCAGCGCCTTTGAATATGTGCCGATCATTTGCGAGTATCGCGATGAGCAGCCGGGCGATGCCTTGTTTGATGACTACGTGCTCAAGCACCTCAAAGGCGAGCTGCCGAAGAACGGCAAGTTTGGGTTGTGCGTGGTCATCGGCACGCCGGAGTCAGTGACGACCTCGCCCAATGCTCCAGGCCCAATTGAGAACTTCTCCATCATGCTTCAAGTGATCGAGAACAAGGGCACCAACCGTGCGCCAAACACGGGCACGGGTGTGCGTGCAGATGATCTCTATGAGCTGGTGAAACGCCTGCTGCACCTCCACAGCCACGATGGCCAGCATGATCTCATTGTCACGAAGGGAGAGCAGGACATGGGCCTGCCTGCGCATCTGCGCGGGTTCATCATCAACGTGGAAAGCAAGGCTCACTCGCTCATTCCCATCGCCCGCGTTGACCTGCCGCGCATTGCCATTGCCGATCCGAACATGACCATCACCTGCACGACAGCAGGAGCAGTCATCTACTGGACGCATGACGGTTCCTTCCCCTCCCCGGCCAATGCCGCCGCTGCTGCCTATGCGGGGGCCGTCGATGTGCATGATCTGCCCTCCGGCACGCTGCTGCGTGCTGCCGCCTACCTTGAGCCCTGGCGCGGCTCCGACTGCGCCTTCAAAGACATTTAATCTGCCACCCCACACCCACCGCACCCCATGCCACCGCCCGTCAACCGCACCAACATCGTCCGTGAACCCGGCCTCATCGAGTTCAACGGCGCGTACTTCTATTCCAAGGAAGCCATCACCATCACGCAGAAGGATGAGTTCTTTGATGTGAACGCGCTCAACTTCGGCAAGCTGGAAGACCGCGCCTCCGACCGCAGCTATGAGATCGCCCTCAAGCCGGTGGGTGCCTGGGAAAACCTCGGCGTGTTGTTTCCCTACCTCAGCTCGCTCATTGGTGCGGATATTTTCGGCTCAAGCGACACACCCCTTACGGTGTGGACGCAGAGCGGTCGCAAGTATGTGTTCGTCAACACCGCCCTCACCACGCTGCCAGACACGAACGTGAAAGTGGGCGACACGCTGCTTGCTGACATGACCTTCACGGCGCTGCTCGGCAAAGACAAATACCCCGGTGACTCCGACGCCTACTTCACCCTGACGACCGGACAGACCTATCCGGGCGATGCCGCCTTCAGCACGAGCGCCATCATCACACGCTTCCCGCTGCTCAGCTATGGCGGCGCGCCGTTTGATTCCTTGGCCACGGTGGATGGAGCGATGATCAAGCACACGCTGAGTCTGACACCCAAAAAGGTGAACGGCCTCGGCACCATCGGCATGATTCTGGCAGACTACCAGCTCACGGCGCAGTTTCAGCCAGCGGGTAATTTTGAGATGTCTGACATCCTCGGCATCACGGGCGGAAACCTCGCCCTGGGCTCCAGCCCCACGGTGCAAGACCTCGTCATTCAATATCCCGGTGCTGCTGGTTTTTACGTCCAGCTTTATGCCGCCTCCATGCGCCAGGCTTCCTTCAAGTTTGGCACCTCCGAAGGTGACAACCTCATCCAGGGCCTGGAGGCCCGTGCGACGCGCACCTTCAGCGCCGGTGCGCCCGTGCCGCTCGGCTACGTCGGCACCTCGGACTGAACCCTTTCGCGGGAGATGCCGCACGCCCCTGGGGCTGAGGCAGGGAGTTGTGACCCTGTTTGCCCATCTCCCGCGAACTCACTTTTCAAACGCTCAACCTCAACGCCACGAACGCCATGCCTCCCAAATCATCCCTGCCCACAGACACCGCTCCAACGGTGGACGTGCCATCCACACCAGCAGCGGCTGCATCCGCCGCGCCGGTCACCACCACGCCTGCCGCGCCGGTGGTTGACACCGCCGCGAAGCTCAAAGCCATCGCCGCTGAAAACGCCGCCGCTAAAACGGAGATTGAAACTTACTTTGGTCCTGAGCGCTGGACCGCGCTGATGAAGCAGGCCGCTCAACGCAACCTCACACCGGCCAATGTGGAGACGCTGTGCGGCAACCTGCGCCGCACGCGCCGCCAATGGGTGATGGTGGAAGGCAACGACAGAGCCGCGCTCATCCTCGCCGCCAATCACCTCATCCTCGAACTCGGCAGGCGTCCGACGCAGGAAGATGAAGCGGCGCTGGAGAATGCTTTGAAGGCCAGTCCAACCCCTGCGCCATGAGCTGGATCATCGGCATCTTCATTTTCCTCGTGCTGATCAACCTCATGGGTTGCGGCGATTCCCCACTGTAAACCATGTCAGGCACCGCCATTGAGATCTACCTCAAGACCATCGCCACAGGCGACGGAGCGAAGCGGACTGCCCAGGATTATTTGCAGGTGGTCAAGGTGGCCAAGGATGCCAGCCGCGAGATGAGCAATGCCGCCAAACAGGCGGCGCAGGATCAAAAGAAAGCGGCTGCGGATGCCGCTGCCGCCGTCAAGAAAGCCGAGGCCGACAAAGCTGTTGCTGCCAAACGTTCCTCTCAGGAGCAGGCTGTCGCTGCCAAACAAGCGGCCCAGGCGCAAGCCGCTGCGGCACGCCAGGCCGCAAGCGCGCAAAAGCGGGCTGCGGATGAAGCCATAGCTGAAGCGAAGCGTGTGGCCCGCGAACAGGAAAAGGCCGCACAGCAGGCGGCTGATGCAGCCGCCAAAGCCACCAGCGGCAAAGCTCAGGGCATTCTGGAAATCAGCCGGGCGGTGGAAGATGCGCAGTATGGCATACGGGGCGTGCTCAACAATATCCCGCAGATGGTGGCTTCCTTTGGTGGTGGCGCCGGTCTGGCGGGTGGCATCTCTCTTGCAGCAGTGGGATTAACCTCTCTTCTGCCTTTGTTGTCCAACTGGCTGGGCATCACGGAGAAGCTTGATGACGCCCTGGGCGGCACAGCAGCCAAACTGCGCGAGCAGGCGGACGCCGCCATGCAGGGGCTCATACCTGCGGAAGAAGCAGCGGAGCAGGCGAGCAAGAAATTTGAAGAGCAGCTGCGCAAAGAGCAGGCCGCGCTGGATGCCACGAACCGCAGCATGGAAAGCAAGCTTGAGCTGCTCAAACTCAACAATTCCATCCAAAGCGCCGCTGATAAAGCGAAGCTGGACGCTGACATCCAGGACATCAAAGCGCAGAAGCTGCCGCCTGCGGAAGAGGCGCGGCAGATCGCGATCGCCCGGGTGAACAACAACCAGGCCTCTAAAGACCGTGCGCAAAATGAGGTTGTGACTGAGATCCACAACGCCGACAACCGCACCGTCAACGCCGCCGTCACTTATGATGCCGCCAAGAGACGTCGTGAGCAGCTGGAGCAGCAGCGTGAAGACTCACGCCGAGGCTGGAGCTATCAGGGCCAGCAGGGTAATGACCAGGAGCAGATGGAGCAGGCGCGCTTGAAGCATGAAATGGCGCAGGATAATCTGCGTGACACGAGTGGCATGCATCCTGACAACGTTGCCTCGTTGCAGAGAGTGGCGGCTCAGTTCGAGGCGGAATACAAAGCCAAAAAAGACATCTACGAGGGCAGGCAAAAAGAGCTTCAATCCATTCAGCAAAAGTATGGTGGTGCTATTCCGAATGCCCCGGATGAACAAGTGCTTGGTTCAGCGCGCAACATGGAGATTCAGCGTGAGGCTGAGCTGCGTGAAGCGCGCATGAAACAGAGCGAGGTGCACGGTAAAGCGGCGAGCGACAACGTGAAGATTCATAACGAATTTGAAACGACTCAGCGGGATATTGCACGTGACTACACGGGTGTTGCCTTGCCGGGTGCCAACATCATCAACAACGGCCCGCTTCCCAAGCCTTCACTGCCGCAGTCCACATTGGAGCTGCCCTGGGCGTTGCCGCCTGAGATGGCCACAAGACCGCTGCTGCCGGGCATGCAAAACAACCTGCTGCCGCCGCCCTCGGGCCTGGGGCCGGAAGTTACACCTCTGCCCTCCGCTGTTGGCAGACCGCTTGAATCAAACGGTCAATCAACCGCTCCAAGCGGCCCACCTCCGGCGATCCTTGGAGGGGATAAAATCGTGTCATCCAATAATCAGGCCAACGAGACCTTTGTGAATCTCGCTGAAGCTGTTGTTAGCGCCAACGCAGACATGATGAAGCGGGTGAATAACCTGGAATCGAAACTTCGTGACATGAGGGCCACTGCATGACGATCACCCTGGGAGATTTTGAGATCGCGAATGGTGATGACCGCACTGCGCAGGTGCTGGGCGAGGAGGGCATGGAACTCACGCAGGAGACGCAGACCGCCAGCCCGACGCGCGCTGCATGGAAGGTGAGCTTCTGGCCGCGTGCCACGCGCTCTCTGCAACGCGCCTACAAGGTGACGTTCCCGCCATGCGATTCTCTGGAGGATGCCTTTTTGCAGAGCGCCATGATTCCGGTGCAGTGTCCTGCTGGTGGCGTGCTGGTGGAATACCATGCGGGCAACCGCATCACGTATGCGGACGCCTGGATCAAGGGCATTCACTCTGACCGCATCGGCGTGACGAACGTGTTCAGCTTTGAGCTCGAATGCGTGAACCCAACCGCACAGTCGCTGGTGGCGGATGAGGATGGTGATGTGATCACCGATGAAACCGGCGCGGAACTCGACACCTAACCCACCCCTTTTATGAGCAACAAACTCAACGAAAAACCCACTTCGACTTCGCAGCCGGACAGCCTCATCGCGATCATTGCCGGTGCGGTGAAGCAGCTCACTTGGGCGGGGCTTGTCGCCCTGCTGGACATCACCTGGGCGCGCAAGGCATCGCCTGCATTGACTGGCAACCCCACGGCACCCACGCAGGCCGCAGGGGACAACAGCACGCGCATTGCCACAACGGCCTATGCGGATCATTCGGCAGCGGTGGCCGTGAATGCCATCGTGAACAGCGCGCCTGATGCGCTGAACACGCTGAAAGAGTTAGCAGATGCTCTTGGCGATGACGCAAACTATGCCGCCTCAGTCACAACCGCCCTCGCTGGCAAAGCCGCTGCAAGCCATGCAGCACGGCACAAATCAGGCGGCGCTGATGCCATCAAACTGGATGAGCTGGCTGCGCCGACTGATGTGACCACGCTGGATGCGACGACGACAGCTCACGGCCTGATGAGCAAAGCGGACAAGGTGAAGCTCAATGGCATTGCCTCTAACGCGAACAACTACACGCTGCCCGCCCCTGGCACTGGCACGCTGGGAGGCGTGATGCGCAACACGGGTGCCGGGGGCCAGTTTGTCAGCGGCATTGGCGGTGATGGCGCTTTGCAGTTCGCGACACCCGCAGGTGGAGGAATCATTGTGCGAGCGTCAGCGATGTTGCAGGGCTCCGCCTCGGCAGACATTCCCGCCGCGCCCCCGGCCCCTCTGATCATCCAGTTCAACGGAATTCCCTCCAGTGGTGATACTTGGATTTTGGTCTTGAATGGAAGCAACACGAATTTCACCTGGGCAACCACTGATCCCGGCGACGGCAGCGTGTGGGTCAATGTGAACTACGTAGGCACGCCTGATGATGCGGCGAATGCTTTAGTTGCTGCCATCAATTCCTCTGGAATTCCACACCTGTCTGTGGCTGCCATCGGCAGCGGGCAGGCCAGTATTTCTTTTTTGCTCACAGGCGGTGGAGCTTCCATTTCCGCCTACATTAATTACGAGTATAACCCCACGAACACCTATTTCTATGGCGGGGGGACCGGCACGGATGACATCCCGCCCGGGGGGCAGATCAGCTGGGCAAGATTATTTGGTAATGTGTCTGGAAAAATTCTGCGCCCCCTGGCTGTGTGGGGCGTGAGCGCTGACCTCGGGTTGCCAGTGAACATCATTGATGACTACGACAGCAATCACATTGTGCCGTCCCTGGTCGAGACGGGAGGTGTCCTGGTTTCGCTGATGCCTGACATCAGCACCATCGGCAAATTCATGGGTGCATGCAAAGGCAACATCTATGCGTACCTGGACTCGACTGCATCAGGAGGCGCGGCCACGGTCTATATGATTGCCGAGCTTATTGAGGTGCCTGCGTATGGCACCTTCCAGTACTACACATGCGTCGGATTCAGCTACGTGGCTATCTACGCAGACGGCGCTGGGAGTTTTTACAATGTGACCATCGAAGCCAATTCAGGCAGCTGTGGTTTCGGCAGCTGATTCAACCCTCACCCACTTTTTCTTTATGAACACCGCACCTCCCATTGCTCCACCGCCTGCCAGCGCAACCGCGCTGCCATCACCGATCACCATCAAAGGCAGGCCATATGCCGCCCTCGGCATCACTTGGACTGATTCACCGGGGCAGAAGAGACTCGAAGCACACATCTACTATCCGCGTGCGCACACGCCTCTCATTCTGTGGGTGGGTGCCGAATACACGGCCAACCAAGAATGGACTACCGCGACGGCGCTGTCGCGCATTCAGGCGCTGCAAGCCAGTGGTGATCTCGACAAGTGCTTCTGATTTATTCCTCACCTTTATTCCCATGAAAGCTCAATTTAAGGTCATCAAGATCAACCTCAATGGCACTACGGTGCTCGCTGGAGCCAGCACGCAGCGTCAGACGGTCACGTTTGAACTCGTGCCAGGCACAGACCCCAAGCCTGCAATCGCGGTGCAGAGTGGCAGCGGCTTCCCAGTGGTCATTCGTGACCCGGCGCTGTTCACCACCTACGCGCTGGGCCAGGTGTATGAGTTTGATCTCAGCAAGCCGGTGGCACCTTAACCTCTCTGTGCTGTGCCGGACTGGACGCTGCTGCATGATTCGGAAGAGCACACTCTGCGTGAGTGGGGCTTTCAGAATTGTGCCATCAAAGAGCAGAGCCTGAGCACGGGCATCTTTTCGGCCACGGTGCCGGGCTATATGACGGCGACGCTGCCGTTTGCTTATAGAGACCAGGTGCGGCTGAAGTATGGCGGCGTGACGAAGTTCATCGGCGTGACAATGCCGATGCTGAGGCAGGGGGAAGGTGTGAATGAAAGCATCACGCTGAGGTTTGGTGACCCGTGGTGGTGGCTGAACCAGGCTACGTATAAACAGGCGTGGTGGGATGCGACGGCTTTGAGCTCTTACCTTTCTGCGAATGTGGCGCTCTTTGCGGAAGTGACGGCCGGAACGGGATGGGCGCGGCGAACTGTGGCGGCGGAGATCACGGGTTTGATCGCGCATTGCAACACGTGGTTTGGCGGGAATGTGATGCAGCTGGGATCTTTGCTGGGCGATGGCTTTGACGCGCAGCCGGTGCCGCAACGCGGAGCGAGCCTGAGCCATGAAGCCGCGCTGCGCAAAGTGCTGGCCTGGGTGCCGGATGCCATCCAGCAATGGGTGTACAGTGAAGACCCAACCGTGGCACCAACGCTGAACTTTGTGCAACGTGGTGCGGCAACGGCGCGCACCTATTCTTTTGCGGAGGGGGTGAAGCTGACGAGCCAGACGCTGACCCGGCGCGATGACCTGGTTGTAAATGGGGTTATTATTCAATACACCGGCATCAATGCTGATGGCAGCTTTGTGGGATACACCGACAGCGCTGGTGCGACGACGGGCGTGGGTGTGGTGCAGACCTCGGTGGATCTGACGGGCGGAGCTGGTGGCGGCGGCATTCAAGCGCCGAATGTGACGCCTGCCATGCAGCAGGAATATTCAGTGGAAAGTGAGGAGTATGACGCCTCGGACCCAAACTTCTGGTTTAAGTATGGCAATACCGGAGCTCCCAATGCAGGCTGCATCACGGTGGAGTCTGGAGCCAATGTGAGCAATGACAATGGCTGCGGGCTGGTGTGGATCAGCGGCGGCATTCCCAAACGGCGGATAGCTGCGAGCACGAGCCTGGCCATCGTACAGGCCAACCTGCGGCTGACGACTGAACTGTCTGACGATGGCGAAGGGGCAACGTCATCCATCGTGGAAAGGCGCGCTATGCGAATGGAGCTGCCTGTGACGACATTGAATGGCGATTACACGCTCAACATTCAAGATCAGATCGTGAACATGCCTGGCGGAGCCGCTGGCCAATTGCTGGTGCTGGTGGCCGGAGGCTTGGCGGCGAAACTTTTGGCGGCATGGAGCACGCCGAAATACGAAGGCAGTTTGGAGATAACAAACCTCGAATGCACTGAGGCTGTGAAGCTGGGAGATGTGGTCAACATAACCGGTGGCCTGGATGAATGGAGCACGATGGCCACGCCGGTGGTGAGCCTGAATCGAAAACTGGATACGGGCACGACAGAGATCGAACTCGGTGTGGCTCAGCACCTGAGCCTCGGGGAAATCACGGAGCTATTCAAAATCGGGCAGCTCAAGGCGGCGCTGGATATGGAGCAGCAGAGCAAGGGCGATACGCCAACTGGATCGCCCGGCACCTCAAGCATTCCGGAGCTGGTGTATCCGGCTGGCATTGTTTGCAGCACGCTGGCCGTGCAGGCGAAGAATGTGTACAACTTCAACGGGCAATATTTGTACTCGGTTGACCTGACCTCATGAAGATCGAAATCAAAGACTTGTCGAGCAATGATTCCTTTTGGGAGGAACCAGGGAAGCTTACGCTCATCAATGAGGCGGCTGAAGACAGTGTGGTGACCGATCCGAAGAAGACGGTGTGGGAGGATGCGGAGGGCAATAAAACGGAGATCAAACCTACGGGCATCAAAATATCTAATGCTGCTGGAGACGTGATTGAGATCACTTTGGCCGCTGGTCTGGTGATCACGAAGAGTGGTAAGACGGGGAGCTACCAAGCTGACTCTGCATCGCTGGATGATGGCAGCGGCAGTACGGCTGAGCTTTCGACGGCGGATGGATTGCAGCATACTAGCGATGGGGCAACGCTGAGTGCCACGGCCTTCAGCGTCGAACTTTCGGGAAGTGGCAATACGGCCACACTTAGCAGCGCTGCGGGGCTGCAATTGAACATCGGCAGCAACACGATGACGCTGGATGGTGAACACCTGGCGCTGAATGTGGGCGGGGATACAGCGACACTTTCGCCGACTGGGCTGGAGATGGATGCGGCTGGTTATGTGGCGGCGCTTTCGGCGGGAGATGGACTGCACCTTGAAGGCTCTGGCGGCGGCACGGTGGACATCGCGGCCATCGACGGTGAGGCGATCTCGCTACAGGACACGAAGGCGTGTGATGAAGTGGATGGTGTGGCCACTCCCAAGACGGCCAAATTCCTGCGCGGCGAGGAGCATGATGTATGATCTCGCTGGGCTACTGCAAACCTGACAGCGACAACCTGAACACCACGGGGCTGGCTGTGGGCCGCACCACGTGGACGCCAGACGGCTCTGGCGGGGGTGCTCTGGCGGTGACAATCCCCACCGGCATTGAGTGCGGCGGGGAGGATCTGGGCACCGAACTCTGGCATGTGACGCTGGAGCTGGTGCGGGGGATTTGTGGCAAGACCATGAACATTGCCGTGACCGGTGCGCAGAACAAACATGACAGCACCCACAGCGCTGCCGTGGTGACGAACAACAACGACATGAGCACGCCCATGATCCTGTCTGGTCCGACTGAAGTCGAAGACTGTGCCGTGGGGGATTGGGTGCTGGTCAGCGGGGCGAATCCTCTCGACCTGCATGTGGTTTGTGGCGGGCTGGATGTGACCATTGAGCTGTATGGGGTCAATGACACGATTGAGACGAACGCCACGGTGACAGTGACGCTGACATGATCGCGATTTCTGATACGCAATTGGCGGAGATTTACAGCCGGAAATGGAGGCCTGAACCGGGGGTATATGCCGCGCCTGCCGCTATCGCTACATGGGACGGGCAAACGCTGCTGACGGCGGCGACGGGAGAGCCGCTAGATACCGAGGTGGCAGCCTGTGTGCCACGCCTGGCGAGGCATCTATCAGCGCGGGAAATCGCTCCCCGGTCAGAGCCGACGATTGCGGCGCTGGGAGAGGATTACCCAGCGGCGACTGCGGGGCTCGATTTCTGGCGGCCCGTGGTGGTGCAGAGCGCCTTTGACGCCCGTTTGTCCATCTGCCGCGCCTGTGACCTCTGGAATGAGGCGGGGCGTGCAGGACGGGGAAGCTGCGCGAGCGTGAGGGCATCGTGCGCCTGCCGCAGGCTGTGGGTAGCCGGGGAGCGATGCCCGGACGGGAAATGGCCTGTATGAGGCCTAAATCGTCTTTCAAATCGGCCTGTAGAGCCGCTGCAGAGTTCTCCGTTGAGGTTGGGATTGCTCCAAAGTGGGGTATTTCACCTGTGGGACTGGGTTATTTCGATTTGCGGCTTACAACGGGCGGCTGTCCGTGCATCACATGGAACCACAGGCATCGCTGGGTCGGCGGCTCGCTTGCTGGTTTCTGCGTTTCCTGCCTTGGGAAAACTTTCTGTAGAGCGCCTCAGCGGATTTCTTCGACCTTGATGGTGTGGG
>CAILZI010000011.1 GCA_903838675.1 uncultured Verrucomicrobiota bacterium | reverse complement strand
TGCACCGACGCGGCGGTTTGCCTCCTTTGTTCACACCATGCGTGAAAAGTTCTCTGGTTGCGAAATTTTGTTTCATATTCCTACTAGACAAGAGTGATTTAGAGTTTAATAACCTACTTATCCGATATGATATAAGGCGGCGAATAAAAACGCCACCACTATTAAACCGATCCGGCAAGCGGAAGGTCCCCCCCCAAGAGCACTCCCCGCCCTGATCCCTCTTCATAGGAAAGACTGCGGCCCCCCCGGAAAGCATTCATGAAAAATCTCAAGACATCTTGCATCATCCCAGCATCAGCGCCGGACATCCTCCAGGTTTGTTGATGCTTTGAGATGGCGTTGTGGCGGCCAATGCATCCGTCCTTCCAACGCTGATGCCCCTGAGCCGCTGACTCGACCCACGGGTCCTCAGCCACCACCGATCCGTTTGCACGGAAGGATTCTGCCACCATGCCCTGATCAGCCGATCGCAAAGACGAAGGCGGCGGGCGCACCTGAAACCCAGAGGTTTCACAGCCCCATGTATATTTCAAAGAACACCCGTCCATTCATCAGCCGTTTTGCGCTTCTACTGATCCCCATCTTTTTCTCAGGCACCCTGAATGCCACGAACGGCACCTGGACCAACTCCGCCACCAATTCAACTTGGGGAGCCACGACCAACTGGTCCGGCGGCACTGTGGCCAGCGGCATTGATGCAGTGGCCGATTTCAGCACCCTGGACCTAACCGCAGCACGCACCGTGAGCCTTGGTGCTAATTTCACGGTCGGGAGCTTGCTCTTTAGCGACACTAACACCACAACGGCCTTCAACTGGACCCTGGCCGCTGGCACTCCAGCAGGCGTTTTGACTCTTGCCACTTCGACCGGCGTCCCGACGATCAACATCATCAACCAGACAACCACCATCTCGGCGGTGCTGGCAGGCACCCAAGGGTTCATAAAGACTGGTGCTGGAACTTTGACACTGAGCGGTGCAAACACTCTAACGGGCGGAATCAATCTCAGTGCCGGCGTGCTGAACTTTGCTGCCAACTCCCTGGGTGCAAACCTCGTGGACATCACAGCTGCTGCGACGCTGGGCTGGAATGCGGCCACGACACAGGATGTGTCCGGCAAAATCAAGATCGAAGACGGTGTCACAGCGACCCTCGCTACAGGTGCGAACAACGTGATCTTCGCCACCGCGCTGCAAACTGGAGCGCTGGGCACTGGAGCGATCACCAAGACAGGAGCTGGCATCATCACCATCACCGCAGCAAACACCTACACGGGACTCACAAAAATCAACGTGGGCCGTATCGTTCTCACGGGGGGAGACAACCGGCTGGCCGCCACGGGCACGATCGGCCTGGGCCAGGGTGCCAACAGTGGCGTGCTGCAACTTGGGGATGCTACGGGAACCAGCAATCAGACCACGACCTCTATCACCATCACCGGCACCGGCACGGATGAAGTTGTCGGCGGCAACACCAGTGTCTCCACTCTGACGATCAATAATGCTGCTGCGGTCACCTATGCAGGATTGCTTGGCGGCGCTGGCACCAATGAAAACAACCTCGCGCTGGCGAAAAGCGGAACCGCATTGCTGACACTCAGCAACGCCGCGAGCACTTTCACCGGCGGTGTCACACTCAACGCTGGCACGGTCAACTTCGTTGCTGGTGCACTGGGCAGCACGGGTTTGATCACCTATGCGGCTGCCTCCAGCCTCCAATGGGGAACGGCAAACACCAGCGACGTTTCCGCCCGGATCAAAATCAATGACGGAGTCATCGCCACCGTGGATACCAACGGCAACAACGTCACATTGGCCACGGCTCTTCAAACAGGAACGCTGGGCACCGGCGCGCTGACCAAAGGAGGCACCGGGAATCTCACGATCACCGCAGCAAACACTTACACCGGCGCCACGCGCATCAATAACGGTCGCTTGATTCTTACGGGTGGCGATGGCCGCCTCTCATCATCCACGGCGCTGCAGTTTGGCAACGCTGCCAACAGCGGCAGCCTTCAGCTGGGTGATGCCTCTGGTTCCAGCAATCAAACTGTGACCGGATTGTCCATCATGGGCAATGCCAGCAGTCTTTCCAATGCCATCGTTGGCGGCAGTGCCGCCATATCCACCCTGACCCTGAACAATGCGGGCGCTGTGACCTGGGCGCAGATGCTCGGCGGCAATGGCACAAATGAGAACAATCTGGCGCTCATCAAAGCCGGTGCAGGAACCCTGACGCTTTCAGGGACCTCCAACACTTTTGTTGGAAATGTCAGCATCACGGGCGGCACATTGGTCATCTCGAAGGCCGGCGGTCTAGGTGCTGGCACAAAGACCATCACGATCAGCGGCACCGCGAATGCTCCCACATTGAAGCTGGACGGCAGTGGCGGTGACATCACTCTGGCCTCAAATCTTGGCTTCATCACCAGCAATGACAACGCCACGGCACCTGCAATTCTTAGCACCGCAGGCAACAACCTCATCGCAGGAAACCTGGCACCGACCACCGGCGGCTTTGGCGGAGGCAATACACGCATCAAGGTGACAGCCGGCAGCTTGACCTTGAACGGCGGCATCGCCCCCTCTGCCAGTTCCAGCGGCCCGGTCAGTGTGATCTTCGATGTCACCACCAGCGGCAGTGCCAGTGGCGTCATCGCCGACAACGGCAGCAATGTTCTTGGTGTGACAAAGGAAGGTGCGGGCACATGGTTGCTGACTGCGGCAAACAGCTACTCGGGAGCCACAACCGTGAATGCCGGACAGCTCAGTATCACCACCTCGCAGACTGGCGGTGGTGCCGTCACTGTGGCAGATGGTGCTGCATTGGGCATCACCTTGAACGCCGCAGGGCAGACATTGAACACTTCAGCGCTCTCCCTGGGAACCAGCACTGGCTCCACGTTGTACTTAAACCTGGGCAGCTTCAGCAATCCAACCGCCGCCTTGATCAATGCCACAACCTTCAGCACCAACGGCAGCAACACCCTCAACATCTCCGGCACGGGGCTCAGCGTTGGAACCTTCACTCTCATCAGCTACAATGGCAGCATCGGCGGTGCAGGATTCGGCGGCCTGACGCTGGGCAGCCTGCCAGCTCGCGTGACAGCCAGTCTCGTCAACAACTCCGCTGCATCAAATGTGCAGCTCAATGTCAGCGCCTTTGACGTGCCCAAATGGACCGGAGCCATCAGCAGTGACTGGGACATCAATGACGGCCCGGATCCCACCACTGGGGCCGGCACGGTGAACTGGAAGGAAACCACCAGTGGCAACGCCACCCGCTATCTGCAATTCAACGGCGTCATCGACAGCGTGCGCTTTGATGACAGCGCCACCGGATCCACCAACGTCAATCTAACCGCGCAGCTCACGCCCAACTCCATCTTGGTCAACAACACGAGCAAGGATTACACTTTTAGCGGCACGGGTTATCTCAGCGGCACCACCACGCTGCTCAAGCAGGGCACGGGCAGACTCATCATCGCCAACAGCGGAGTCAACGACTTCAGCGGCACGACCACTATCAGCGCCGGAACATTGATCCTCGGTGATGGTGTCTCAGCAGGAGTGGGCTCCTACGGCACTGGCGCCGTCGTGAACAACGGCGCGATCGTGCTCAACCGCCCTGAAGATTTCGTCTTTTCCAATGTAATCAGCGGCGCAGGCAGCCTGACCAAGCAGGGCGCGGGCACCGCGATCCTCTCCGGCAACAATGCCACCTTCACCGGCACCATCACCATCAGCGCTGGCACACTTAAAATCGGCAGTGCCAATGCGCTGGGAGACACCACAGGCGGCACACAGGTATCCTCCGGTGCCTCTCTTGATGTCACGGGCTTTACTGCCATCACGGAGAATATCCAACTCAACGGTGGCACGGTGCTGGTCACCACCGGCACCACCAACAAGCTCAACGCTCCCCTGGCTCTCAATGGAGGAGGCACGGTGGATGCCGCCAGTGGAGCCACGCTGGCTTTCGGTGCAGCCGTAACTGGCACAGGTGGTTTGATCAAAACCGACGCAGGCACGCTCATCCTCACCGCCAACAGCACGTACACCGGCGGCACCATCATCACCCAGGGCATTCTCCAAGTTGGAGCCACCACCGCCACCAGCACCGGATCCTTGGGTACAGGCGACATCGCTCTGAATGCCGACGGCTCCAACACTGCCACGCTCGACATCCGCCGCTCTGACACAGCGCTCGTTATTGCCAGCAACATCATCACCACCTCTGGCACCGGTATCAATGCCATTGCCATCGACAACGGCGTTGCATGCGCCATCACCTTCAGCGGCACGAACACCTTCACTGGCAATGTGACCGTCAACACCGGCACGCTCATCATCACCAACAGCAGCGCTCTCGGCACTGGCACAAAAACCATCCGCATTGCTGGTGCAAATATCCCCAGCCTGCAGCTCGATGGTTCTGCGGGAAACATCAACCTCAGCAGCGCTCTCAGCTATGCACTGAGCAGCGATGGCTCGGCAAACACCTCAGGCGCGATCTCCAGCGTGGCGGGAAACAACACCATCAACGGCACGATTTCCCAAGTCAATGGCGGCGGCGGCAATGCCCGTATCACCGTGTCAGCGGGGACACTGACCATCAATGGCAACATTGATGCCAACGGAGCGACCGGTAACCGCTCCATTCTGCTCGGAGGTACGACCCTAGGTACGGTCAACGGAGTGATCAGTGACTTTAACAACAGCGCGACCTCCATCGTTAGTCTGACCAAAGACGGCACCGGCAGCTGGACGCTCACAGGTGCCAACACCTTCAGCGGTGCAGTGACTGTGAGCGCCGGCACGCTTAAGATCAACGCCATTGCTGCGAATGGCACAGCGCAGCCGCTGGGCAGCGCCACCAGCGCAGTCTTGATCGGAGCCGCGACCACGACAGGCACGCTTGAATACACCAGCGTCACGGATGCCAATCTTGCCCGAGCTGTCACCGTCAATGGCGTGGGCGGCGGCATCATCAAAAACAGCGGCGGCGCGGTTCTCACTCTCAGCGGCACACTCACACGTGTTGCGAACCGTGCGCTTACCTTCACCGGCGGTTCATTCATCGTCACCGGACAGATCACTGGTGCATCGTCGGTCAACAACATCGACGCTGCCACCGTCACGTTCTCTAACACGACCAACAACTTTGTGGGTTCCACCAACGTCTTCGACGGCGGCACTTTGAAGAACGGAGCCACTGACGTGCTCACAGACACCAGCACCCTTGTTCTGGGTGAATCCACGGGAAACACCGGCGGCACCTACGATCTCAACGGCTTCAATGAAACCATCACCAGTCTCACCAGTGCTGGCACAGGATCAAAAATCATCACCAACAGCGCCGCCAGCGGCATCTCCACCCTCACCATCAGCGGAACTGGCACGTTTGATGGTGTGATTCAAGACGGAGCCACCGCTCAGATCGCGCTGACAAAAAGCACCGGCGGCACACTCACCCTCAGCGGAGCAAACACATTCACGGGTGCCCTCGCCATCACTGGCGGCACACTTTCGGTAGGTCAGTTTACCTCACTGGGCAGCGGCACGTCTGCCATCACGCTCGGCTCCACCACGGCAGGCACCCTGGCATACACTGGTGGCTCCGCCACTCTCAGCCGCGATGTCACCGTTGGTGGCACGGGCGGCGGCGTGATCAGCAACTCTGGCGTCGGCACCCTGACACTCGCAGGCACTCTGACCAAGAACGGCACCAAGCTCACTCTTAGCGGTGGTGCGTTTACCGTCAGCGGACAGATCACCGGAGCCTCGGCCAATTCAGATCTCATCGTGACCAGCGGCGCCGTCGTGACTCTGACGAATGCAAACAACAGCTACAACGGCCCTACGCTGGTGAACGGCGGAGCCACTTTGAAAAATGGAGTCGCCAATGCGCTTCCGGTCAGCTCCGTGCTCACTCTGGGAGCCGCAACCGGAAACACCGCAGGTACTTATGATTTGAATGGCTTCAATGCCACCGTCGGCGGCTTGAACTCAGCAGGAACTGGTGCTGACGTCGTTACCAACAGCGGCACCTCTGGCATGCAGACGCTCACGGTGGCCGGTGCAGGCAGCTTTGCCGGCGTCATTCAAGACGGAGCCACGGCGCATACAGCGCTCACGAAAAGCGGTGCCGGCACGCTCACGCTGACTGCTGCAGAGTCCTACACGGGCAAAACCACCATCAGCAGCGGCACCCTGGCACTAAGCGGGGCGGGCTCGATCCAATCTTCCAACTGGGTGCAGGTGGATGCCGGTGCCACGCTTGATGTTACCGGCGTCTCCGGGGGATACATCCAGAATGGAAGCTCAGGTAGTGGTGCCATAAGCGGCACCGGCACTGTAGCAGGACCCATCACGGTTGGGGGAGCCGTGGTCCTCAGTGCCGGTGCCAGCTCGGACCCGGCCAGCATCAGCACCGCCGGAGACGGCTTCGGCACGCTGACTTTCACCAATAATCTCACCTTGGCAGGCGGTGCCACCAGCCTGTTGCCACGCGCGTTGTTTCAGATAGGCGCAGCTTCCGGCAATACGAGCGATCCCACCATCGCCGCAAATGTTCTCGCCTTCGGCAGCACTACTTCTCCAAGCGTCGACCTCATCAGCGTGGCGGGCACGCTCACACTTAACTCCGGCAGCGTTATTGAGATCACCCTGAACAACTACACACCCGTCTATGGCGATGTGTTCAACCTGCTCGACTGGTCCTCGATCAATCTGAATGGTTTCGATGTCAGCAGTGACATCGCGCTGCCGACACTGACCGACCCCTTGCTGCACTGGAACACCGACCAGTTCGCAAGCGCAGGCCTTCTCTACATCACGGCCTCAGTGCCGGAGCCTTCACATGCTCTGCTGGCCTGCGGCGGCATGACAGCACTCATCATGCGCCGCCGCCGTCCTGTCCCGCCACCTTCCGCTGTTTCTTTATGAAAATTTTCGTCCCTCATTCAAGCTCCCGCCGTCGTGGCATAGCTTTGGTCATGGTTGTGCTCATGCTCGCGCTCATGCTTACCCTGATGCTCGCCGTGTATTCCATGTCCGGCTCAGAACTCAAGGGCGCCACTCGCTATGCCAGCGGTCAGCAGGTGCGGCAGTTCGGCGATCTCGCGATTGATGTGGCCATCTCCCAGCTGCGCAAAGGAACAACGCCGAATGCTCAAAACATCGGCCGCGAGGTGTGGACCTCCCAGCCCGGGCTCATCCGCCAGCACGATGCCTCGGGAGATTTGCTCGCCGCCTACAAGCTTTACTCCAGTTCGCAGATGGTTGTGAACGGAGGCGCCGATGCGGAAGCTTCTCTGCTCAACGACACCCCGCCAACGAACTGGCAGGATCTGAAGGCACGCTACGTCGATCTGAACCGTCCCATCCATCGCATCGATAGCACTGGAACCACCACGCTGCATTTTCCCATCATTGATCCACGCGCGATGACTGGGCAGACTGACGCCGTCAGTGGCTTCTCGTATACAGACAAGCTGGTCAACGGCAGAACCGTCACAGGCGTCAAAACCACCGGCGGAGACACCCAGCGCCTGCCCATGCCTGTGGAATGGCTTTACCTTCTGCGCGATGGCACGCTGGGCACGCTCGACCTGCAAAACAAATTCGTCGCAGCCATCGCTCCGACCGTGGCCAATCCCATCGTCGGCCGCATTGCTTTCTGGGCCGATGATGAAAGCAGCAAGGTGAACATCAACACCGCCTCCGAGCCCACGCCGTGGGCCGTTCCCACCTTCTTCCACGAGGAAGACGCCGCCTATGCACGCTATCAGCCCGTGAATGGAGAGCTGCAGCGCTACCCCGGGCATCCCGCCACCACTGCTCTCAGCCCCATCCTCTTTCCAGGTAAAATCCTCACTCCTCCAGACAAAGATGTGATCTATCGACTGACGCCCAAGATCGGCACCGGCGGCTCCGTCAGCGGTACGGTGTCCTACCAAGACCCCAGCATCGCGCAGATCAAACTCGCCACTTTTCGCAAAGAGCGGCTCTACGCCAATCTTGACGAATATTTGCTCCAGGAAAACCGCGCGGAGAACAACTTCGGCCTGGGAGTGCAGGCGCGTGATGTGCTGCAGCGAAAAAGCTTTTTCCTCACCGCACAAAGCCGTGCACCAGAGCTGAATCTGCATGGCCTTCCCAAAATCGCACTATGGCCTGTCAGTTATCGCGGCACAGATTACGGCACCTCGTTTGATCAGCTCATCGCCTTCTGCTCCACCCTGCGGCAGAGTGGTGCTGGCGGCCTGCGCAAGTACATCTTCCAGCGTGGCAACGCAGACTCCACCACGCAGGACATTCAGCGTCCGGAGAACCTGGCCCTGCTGAACTATCTGTACAACCTGCTGCAAAATCCGATGCCCGGTTTCGCCGCCGTCCCCAGTCAAAACTTCCGGGCCAAGTATGGCGACGATTTGCAGCAGATCCTGGTCGAAATTTTCGACTATGTCCGCAGCATCAATCTGCATGACGGCAACATCGTGCAGGATCCAAAGGTCGTCACTCCCGGCGTTGATGCCACACAGAACTACCTGCTCGGCTACGCCACGGGTTCATCACGCACCTTTCAGTTCAAGACCTTCACCGACCCGCGCTTTTTCAGCGCAGACCCAGACAGCCCGGACGCCAACGCTGCCGGATTGGTGGAGGCGCTGGGTTATCCAGGCCACGGTCAGGTCACGCCTTCACAGTGGGTCACCGGCGGCAAAACATTCCAAGGCATCGGCCGCTTTCCCACCGTCACCGAAGTCGGCCTCCATTTCATCTGCGCTGCTGACAACACCGACGACCCAGCCAATCCCTACCCGGAGGTTTACGCCACCATGGGCAAGCCCGGCGGCCGCTCCGCACCCACGATCAACGGAGCCACGCCGCAGGCCCGCTGGTACTCCAACTTCCCCCCCGTGCCCACGCCGAATCCATTCCGTGGCGAAAAGGCAGATACCAAGACCTGGCCAAAAACTGGCGGCTTTCCTTACGGCCCGGACACCACACATCCGGGCTACCAGTCGATAAACTGGAATTTTCAGCTCAACAAAAACACACCACTGAAGCCTGGCATCCGCCGTGTGCAGTCACGTCTGCTTCTCGAGTTCTTCGTGCCCGCTGCTGGCTACACTCTCCTGGAGCCCGAGTTTACTGTGAAGGTCTCCGGCCTGTCGAAGTTCATTTTAAACGGGCAGCCACTCTTCCCCAGAGACTACGAGTACTTCTACACCGGACGGCGTGCCACCAACATCGGCAGTGAGATGACTGGTGGTTATGGCGTCGGTCTAAAAGGAGTTCTGCGTGGGCGCGAAGCCATTTCACGCCCGCCCATGCCCGCCGACAGCAATTGGGGAGGGGGCGGAACGGGCCCCGAGTGGAAGGTCAAACCCTCTGCCTCTGCAGGCGACAATACCTGCGTGCTCAATTACGACCTCATCAGCAGCTTTGTGGACATCGACGTTGGCCGGGACGGCTCGAAGCCCATGAGCCTTTCCAAGGCGGATCTCACCATCGAGATCTACAGCGGGCACATTGGCCGCATTCCCGTCAGTGGAGATACCCAGGCCGTGCTGGTACAGACGCTCACTCCCAGCTTCCCGGCCAACACGGTGGCCGCCCCCACCCTGGTGCGGCAGTCCAACAGCGCCATGCCAGTCGTGGCGGATCAACTGGAGGCTCCTGCATGGTGGACTTTTTACAGCCGTGGTGCCGTTGGCATCAGTCTCACCAAGGCTCAGGAGACGGCCATCAGGAATGACACGGCTGCGTATTACAGCACGATAGCCAAAAACAGCGTGGCCAATGAACGCGGCCGCATCTTCCGGGACAATGTCACTCCGCTTGCCAGTTCAAAGCTCTCCCGGGGTGCCTACTTCTTCGGCTTCGATGCGGAGGACTCCTCCCAGCGAATTTTCAAACCGCAGGTTTCCGCCACTGTCGCGCAGGCAGAGATCGATGAAGGCAGCGATGTGGTGCAAACCGTCACCATCAAGCACGGCGACTACCGTCTCACCTCTGCCATGACCGTGGTGGATGCCAGCCAATGGCTCCCTCATCGCTATTACGGCGCCCGCAGGCTCGCCCACAGCTTTTCCAATTTCGTCTCCAATCAGCTCCCCGGATATGACTACGGCACCAAGTCTGATTTTGCCAGCCAGCTTGTGCCCACCAAGTCGGGGGCCACTTATCCAGCGGCACGTATCCCAGACCTGCCCTACTTCAGCCAGGCCACCGCCGCCGCACAGCTCTACGGTGACTTCGACAACGGACCCGGCCCTGCGCGAGACGGCCCTTACATCAACAAACCTGATGAAGGCAACCTCAACAACGTCGTCAACGGCGTTCCCTACCTCAGTGAATCAGGCCAGCACACCACGGTGGACGGTGTCTTCTTCACGCCCAATCGCCTCATCTCTTCTTCTGTAGCGCTCGGCTCTTTGCCCACAGGTGTGAAGTCCGGCAATCCCTGGCGCACCCTGCAGTTTCGCCCTCAGCAGGGGCATCCCGGTGGTCCATCCAAACTTGGCGGCACCAATCCGCCCGACCATCTGCTGCTGGAATACTTCTGGATGCCCGTCGTGGAGCCCTACGCCATCAGCGAACCCTTCTCCACCGCAGGGAAGATCAATCTGAACTACCAGATCCTTCCATTCACCAACATCCGCCGCGCCAGCGGCCTGCACTCCCTTTTTGCCAGCGAGCGCATCACTGCCATACCAACCAGCGATGCGCCGAAGTACAAGGTCTTTCCCAACTCATCGGATCAAAACACTTTCTGGACCACCGCCGGCGGCCAGCGCTGGCATTACAACATCGACTCTCAAAAGACACTGGCTCAGTTCGATCAGCGCTTCAGCGCCGGCAAGGTCTTCCTCAGTCCGAGCGAGATCTGCGATGTCCACCTCGTGCCGGACCGAGACGTGGCGGACTACACCCAGATGAGCAGCTTCTGGGCGGACCGCCGCCTCACCGGAGACAACTCTCGCGAGCGCCCCTATACCAATCTCTACCCGCGCATCACCACGCGTTCAAACACCTACCGCGTCCACTACATCGCGCAGATCATCCGCAAGGCACGCTCCACACCCGTCAACACCATCACCGATGCCGATACATTTGAGAGCGAGTACCGCGGCTCTGCTGTGGTGGACCGCTTTCTCGATCCCGCCCAGGCGGATCTTCCGGACTTCACCAACAGCACCACAGCCTCCCCCCAGAGCCTCGACAACTACTACCAGTTCCGCGTCCTCGAAAAGCGCAAGTTCGGCAACTGACCCACCTCCCCCACTCAAAAAATAACAAAACATGAACATCCGCACCTCCAGCCTCCGCACACATCCGCAGGGTTTCTCCCTGGTGGAAGTCACACTTGCCCTCGCCATCGCCGCATTTGGGATCACCACCATCATGAGCCTGCTGCCTCATGGTGTAAGCAATGTCCGAACAGCGGGAGAGATCACCGCCGCCTCGCGCATTTCTCAGCACATCCTTGGCTCGCTCGATCAGTCGCAGTCCACCGGTGCACAGCAAAAGCAGCGCTACTACTTTGACGCCTATGCCGTGCCCGTGGATCCGGCAGGCCGCAGCAAGAACGACATCGCTTTCGTCGCGGAAGTCAGCGTCCCCACCACCGACGTGCTGCTGCCTGGCAACACCGGTGTCAATGACGCCTTTCTTCGTCGCGTCACTGTGAAGTTGAAGCAGACACCCGTCGCTGATTTCAATTTTACAGCGGCCCTGCCTGACACCTACAAGCTCTACTCATACGTCGTCGCGAAGACAGGAAAATGAAATCATCGCTTTTCATCTCTCATCGCCGGCAGGCCTTCACCCTGGTGGAGCTCATGGCTTCAATGGTTCTGCTCGCCCTCCTAATGATTGCCTGCGTTTCAGCATTGGACTCCGTGCGGCGCTCCGTCACTGGAGTGCACAACAAGACCCAGCAGTTTCGAGAAGCGCGCCTGGCGTTTGAACTCATCACCAAGACACTCTCCCAGGCCACGCTCAATCCCTATTGGGACTACTATTATAAAGCCACCGGATCCAATCAGGTGCCCCCCGGTACTGCCACTGGGCCGACCGCCTACATCCGCTTTTCGGAGCTGCAGTTTCAGAGTGGCGCAGCCAGCACTCTCCTCGGCGGGAAAGCCACTTCTGCCAGCACCCCGGGGCATGCCGCTTTTTTTCAGGCACCGCTGGGGCTGACGAATGATCAAAGCGGCCTTGGCAGCCTGATGAACGCGCGTGGCTATGCCATCCAGTTTGGAGACGACAATACCAACCGTCCGCCCTTTCTATCCGACTACACCATTCCTGTGAGGTATCGCTACCGTCTCGTCGAATACCGCCCGCCGGCGGAGCTGGCCGCGCCTTTTCAAGGTAACACCATCTACACGCATCCTGCCGACTGGTTCCGCCAGGACCTCGATCAATCCACGCGCATCGTGGCGGAAAACATCATCCTGCTCGTCATTTCTCCGCGTGTGTCTGCAGAGACAGCCCTCGCGACCAAGAAACCTGCCTATTGGATCGCGCCGAGCTACACCTACAATTCGCTCGACGTGAACAACGCCACTCCTGCGGTGGAAAATGTCACCGTCGATGCCGCGGGCAATGCCTCGCAGGGCACGCAACACCTGCTGCCCCCTCTCGTGGTCGTCAGCATGGTCGCACTGGATGAAGTCTCTGCCGCCAAATGGGCGCAGGAGTATGGTCAGTCCCCCGTGGACTTTCTGGCGCAGGCTCGTGCTCCCTTCACCGATGTCACCGCTTACGACGCTGACCTCGCCAGCCTGGAGGCATGGCTCAATCAAAAGCGACTCAACTACACGGTCTTCTCCAGCACCGTCCCTCTGCGCAATGCCCGCTGGGACTCACGCACCTATTAAAAAAATCCGCACTTCTTTCATGATCCATCGCACCCAGAACCACCGTCGGGGCTTCACGCTGATCGAACTCATCGTTGTTGTCAGTATCATCACCGCCATCGCCGTGCTCAGCGCGCCCTATATCACAGGTATTGCAGCAGCCGCACGCTTGCGCACAGCCGCTGACGCTGTGCAAAGCCGTCTGCAGGAGGCCCAGTCCCTGGCCATTCTCTTCAACACCGACGCCGAACTCCGTGTTTACGAAGTTGCCGATCTCATCGATGGCCGGCCCTCTCTGCGCAAATTGCGCATCCACACCCTCCGTCCGCCGGAGGATGTAACCACCGCCCCGGCAACCGACGTCTTTGAGCCCGTCGGAGCCATCACCAGTCTCGATCAGGAAATCGAAATCAGCGCAGACGCCACCCGTTCCTCCATCATTGACCTCGGTTTCCAGCAAAGCGCATCAGACATCTACGGCCGTTACATCGCACTGCGCTTTCACTCAGACGGCAGCCCCGCCCTTCAGTCTGCCAAGCCATGGTTCCTCACACTGCATGAAAAGGACGCACAGCTGCGTGAACCGAAGCTCAAAAACTTCGTCACCCTTCAGATAGATTCCGCCACAGGCCGCCTCCGCACCTTTCAGCCCTGATCATTTCACTTATCGCGCCATGCCACCGCCACCACGCTACTCGACTGCTGAAAAATCGGCCCTTATCGCGGCCGCCCGTTCCCAGATCCGCCAGGGTATCAGTCGCAAGGAGGTGGCCCACCGCCTGGGTGTCAACCTTCCTTCCCTGAGCGGTTGGCTGCGCGAATCCACGCTCAACATGCTCTATCCCCCCGTCCCACCCTGCATGCCGCGGAACCGCTCCAAATGAAAGACCACCGAGCCTGTCTATCCTCGGTTTTGCGGATCCAGCCACTAGGCAGGATCGCAAAACGTGTCATTGACAAAATAACCCCAGCCGCTACCTCCACCCCATAGTCATCGCCGTTCCGCTGAGTCCAACAAGACAGGCATGCGGCTTTAAAACAGACATTCATCCGGCCGACCCGCAGCATCAAGGAGGCCAGGAAGAAGCCACTTCGCATGCCTGAAGCCGGACATGGGATGAACCATCATCCACAGACCAGTGGCAGCTCCATTCACCGCACACCATTATCTTCATGAGCACTACCAACACCCCGTTCCCGGCACTCAATGCCAAGGCCGCACGTAATCTGGCCACCGCCACCGTCACCGCCCCACAGTGGGATGAAATTTCACCACGCTGGCTGCTGAAGCTGCTGCCTTACGTCGATGTCGATGGCGGCGTGTATCGCGTCAACCGCGTGGTTTCCAAAGTGCCCGGCCCGACAGTGGAACTGCTCACCGTTGATGAAGGCGAACCCACTCTGCCGAACACCTTTGTCGATTACGAGGAAAACCCACGTGAGTATCACCTGAGCACGATCCAGACGATCCTGCACACGCACACGCGCATCACGGATCTCTACAGCAACCGCTTTGACCAGCTTCGCGAGCAGGTGCGCCTCACCGTCGAGGCACTGAAGGAAAAGGAAGAGCGTGAGATCCTCACGCACCCGAAATTCGGCATCCTCAACACCGTGGCGCCGCAGCAGAAGATTCAGACCCGCAAAGGCCCGCCCACACCAGATGATCTCGATGAGCTGCTTTCACTGGTGTGGAAGAAGCCCGCTTTCTTCCTCGCTCATCCGAAGGTCATCGCCGCATTTGGTCGTGAGGCCACACGCCGTGGCGTGCCGCCGCCCACGGTTTCAATCTTTGGCTCACCCTTTATCACCTGGCGTGGCATCCCGCTTATCCCAAGCGACAAACTGCCGCTGAGCAAGGAAGGCACCAGCAGCATCCTGCTTCTCCGCGTGGGTGAAAATCAGCGCGGCGTGGTGGGCTTGCAGAAGGCCGGTGTCACGGGCGAAATCGAGCCCGGCCTCTCCGTGCGCTACATGGGCACCAATGAAAACTCCATCGCCTCACATCTCGTGACCCGTTACTTCTCCGTCGCCGCCCTTGATGAGGACGCCATCGGCCTGCTGGAAAACGTTTCGGTGACCAATTACCACGAGTATGTCTATCCCAAGGCTTGATCATACGTCGCCATTTGCGACTGGAGATGCAGGCGTGGAGGATACCGCGCTCATCTCCCGGCTTCTGGGCGAGTTCTTTCACGGTGGCCGGCCACAGGCACCTGAAGCACCTGCCACCGTGCCCACGACCATCGCCGGACTGCCCACGCAGCTTCCAGTGACACCGCAGGCTGCGCCACCATCGGCAGACTCGCGCGATGCGGGGCTCAATGGTGGCTTTCCCACGACCACCTCAACCGCACCGCCCGTGCATCCCACCGTAGTTTCTCCCAAGGAGGAGCCTCAATCGAAACGATCCGAGCAACCGCCTTCCGGTGGTCATTCCCGTGGTGATGCCAGTTCCTTTGAATACGGCGAGCCCAGCTACTACAGCGATCTCCTCGGCACTCGAAAACAGGATGAGCCCGTTGAAACCGACCTGCACACATTAAAGCGGGAGCCGTCCTTTCCGCAGACGGTTCAGGTGCTCGATGACCAGGACTTCTACTTCCTCCAAGGCATCAAAGGCGCCACGCTGCCCGCGCCGCCTACAGCCCTGAGCTCCTTTGATGTCGAAGGCGTGCGCCGTGACTTCCCCGCGCTGCACCAGCGCGTGAACGGCCACCCGCTCATCTACCTGGACAACGCCGCCACCACGCACAAACCGCAGGCCGTGCTGGATGCCACCGCGCAGTTTTACGGGCGCGACAACTCCAACATCCACCGCGCTGCCCATGTGCTGGCCGAGCGCTCCACGAAGCTCTTCGAGGCTGGCCGCGAAAAGGTGCGCCAGTTTCTCGGGGCAGGTGATGCGAAAGAAATCGTCTTCCTGCGCGGCACCACCGAGGCCATCAACCTCGTCGCCAACAGCTACGGCCGCAAAAACATCGGGCAGGGGGATGAGATCCTGCTCACGCAGCTCGAACACCATGCCAACATTGTTCCCTGGCAGCTCCTCGCGCAGCAAACCGGTGCCGTCATTCGCGTCGCGCCCATCAATGATCGCGGTGAGTTGATCCTTGAGGAGCTCGCCAAGCTCCTCAATGAACGCACGAAAATCGTCAGCGTCA
Organism: uncultured Verrucomicrobiota bacterium; assembly: GCA_903838675.1. Taxonomy (GTDB): domain Bacteria; phylum Verrucomicrobiota; class Verrucomicrobiia; order Verrucomicrobiales; family Verrucomicrobiaceae; genus Prosthecobacter. Next base: position 1,709 of record CAILZI010000011.1, on the reverse strand, counting down.
CGCATGTCTCCAACGCGCTCGGCACCGTCAATCCCGTCGAGCAGATTATCCCGCTGGCGCACGCCGTCGGTGCGGTGGTTCTGGTCGATGGTGCACAGTCCACGCCGCACATCCCGATTAATGTCACAGCGCTGGATGCCGACTTCTTCGTCTTCAGCGCGCATAAAATCTTCGGCCCCACCGGCATAGGCGCTCTGTATGGCAAAAAGCACCTGCTCGATGAAATGCCCCCGTGGCAGGGAGGCGGCCACATGATTCAGGACGTCACCTTTGAGAAGACAATCTACCGTCCCGTGCCCGAAAAATTTGAGGCGGGCACTCCCGACATCGCCGGAGTCGTCGGACTCGGTGCCGCGATTGACTACCTCTTTCGCGTTGGCATTCCCGCCATTGCCGCGTATGAGCATTCGCTGCTCGAATATGCCACGCATGCGCTCAGCACTGTGCCCGGATTAAAGCCCATCGGCACCGCGACGAACAAGGCCAGCGTGTTCTCCTTCATCATTCCCGGTGTTGCGAATGACGCCATCGCCAAGCACCTCGACAAGCAGGGCATCGCCGTACGTGCCGGTCATCATTGCGCTTTGCCTGCGCAACGTCATTTTGGTCAGGATACAACTGTCCGGCCCTCGCTCGCGTTTTATAACACGTTTGGCGAGATCGATGCCCTTGTCGCCGCGCTGCATCAACTCCCCAAACGCTGAGTCACCATGGCCACCATCACCGCCGCCGCTTTGTACGAACTCCTGCAGGACAACGCCTCGCAGAACATCATCGACGTGCGCACGCCCGTTGAGTTCGCCGAGGTGCATGTTCTTGCTGCGAAAAGCGTTCCGCTTGATGCGCTCAATCCCGCCAATTTGCACGAGACGCAAAAACTCAGCCTCGAGAAGCCCGTGTACATCCTCTGCCGTAGCGGGCAGCGCGCCGCCAAAGCGGCTGCGCAGCTCGCACAGGGCGGGTTCCCCAACTCCGTCGTCGTCGAAGGCGGCACGCTCGCCTGGATCGAGGCGGGTCTGCCCGTCACTCGCGGCACCACCAAGGTCATCAGCCTGGAGCGGCAGGTGCGCATCGTGGCAGGCTCCATTGTACTCACTGGCGTGCTGCTCTCACAGTTTGTAAATCCCGCCTTTGTCTGGCTTTCAGGCTTTGTGGGCGCAGGGCTCATTTTTGCTGGCATCACCGACTGGTGCGGCATGGGTTTGCTGCTTGCCAAGGCCCCTTGGAATCAGAAAGCTTAGTCCATGTCTTCCCGTAACACGAAGAACCCCGCGCTTGCGCTCGCCGACTGGCACATCCCTGAGCTGCTGGCCTCGTATGAACGCTTCGGCGGTTTCAATGAAAACAGTTCAAGCAACCTGCCCTCCAAAGGCGCGGTGAACCAGGTCTGTGAAGACCTGCTCCAGCTCCTCTTTCCCGGCTTTCACGATCACGATGCCATCCCGGACGGAACCCTTGCGCAGGTCACCGTGGAGCGCATGCTCTCCGTCGTTCGCCGTCTGCAGGAGCAGGTGCGCAAAGCGGTGCGCATTGGCAACCCTGACCTTCCCACCGGCAAGACCGTGCCCATCATGAAACGCTTCGTGAAGGCCATCCCTGCCGTGCGCGAACTGCTCAAGCATGATGTCGAAGCCGCGCTGGCGGGAGATCCCAGCGTGCGCCTGCAGGAGGAAATCATTCTCTCCTTTCCTTTCCTCGAAGCCATCGCC
>CAILZI010000010.1 GCA_903838675.1 uncultured Verrucomicrobiota bacterium | reverse complement strand
GGTCCCTTCATTTCAAATGCGTTCAAATGACCGGTGGGGCTGAGTTGCAAACGTGGATTCCCAGGATCAAGGACCTCAACGCCATCGAGAATCAGCCTGTAAGTGTATAATCCAGGTTCCGCGCTCACCGTCACCGTCCAGACGCCCTTCTCATCTTTGATCAGCGGAAGGGATTTGCCGCCGGGAAAATCCCCCGACACTCTCACGTCACTGGCCCTTGGCGCTTTTAATCGAAACGTCACCTTCCCGCCCCCCACCTCCGGCAAAGGCACCCAGGCCGGGTGCGTTGTCGGCACCCACGCCGACAGGCGGTTCGCCACCGGTTGCTCTTGGGCTGGAACAACCAGCGGAGTCAGCAACAGGGCGGTGAGGAGGATGAGAGTTTGTTTCATGGTTGTTTCTTTCGTTTTCATTTGATTCGTCATTTCCAATCATTGGAAGTTTCACTGCTCAAGTTCTCCAATCACCGAGCACCACGCCCGGCGATGCACCCACGACATGGAAGCCGCGGCGCACGAGTTCCAACTGCGTGCGCGTCATGTTGGCCACGGCGGCGTTCCGCACGTCTTGAAAAGTGCCGAGCACCCAGGGATTGCCCGGCAGTGGCTTATCGGGCGTCATGATGAGCGCGTTGACCTTGCCATCCTTGCCCACCGGCACAGAGCGAAGCGTGAAGGCCGGGTAATGAATCGGCTCGTCAGGGAATGGCTCGTCTGCGAAAAGCGCAAACGCAAACTGAGGACGAGGGCGGTGATGAGTGTGCGCATGTGTTTCATGGTTGTGTGTTTCGTAAGTCGGTTTGTTGAACGGATTTCGCCCGCTGCATCTTCTCAAACGGGATCGGCTCGAAGCCGGGGATGTCCTTGAACACGCGCGAGTCGGGCTTCAGCGCGTAGTTGCCTGCGGCCTCGTCCACAAAGCCGGGGTCGGAATCGATCTCGATGTTGTGGTGACGGTAGTCCTTATCAGGATAGCGCGAAGGGCCGACGCCTTCGTTGTTACCGATCAGCGCGTTGTTGAAGACGCGGTTGTAGAGCGGTGTGTTTGGGTCGTTGTTCACGGCGACGCCGAGATAGGTTGCATGGAACTCGGGATACCTCGCGGAGTAGGGCTGTGCAGTCACGTCCACGTCCTTCGTCAGCATGGTGACATTGCTGAGATAGGTCTTCCGCGTCTTTTCAAAATCGGCTCCGTCTTTTGTCTTCACGCCGGGGTTGTCTATGAAGAGGTTGTTCGCGATCACATGATTGTGGCCCTCGGTGATGCCGAGGATCGCGCGGCTCCACGGCTTCACGGTGCGGCCGATGTTGCGGTAAAAGACGTTGCCGAAGACCTCGACGCCGTGGGTGCTGTTATCGAGGTAGATGGTGCAGTTGCCCGCGTTGTGATCCGGGCTGCCGCGTTCGTTGTCGTGGAAATAATTGAAGCGAATCCGGTTGCCCAACATGCTCGGATTCTGCCTCGTTTCGACGACTCCGCCGTCCTTCGATGCCGTGAGCCCGCGCGCGATTTCGTTGTATTGAATGAGGTGATCGTTGCCGAGGAAGTAGAGCAGTCCGCCGTAGTTATCGTGGAGATAATTGCCCTCGACGACATTGCCGCAGCCATCCACGACGACCGACTCCGCATACATGTGAACGCGGCGGTCAGTGCGGTAGATGTCGCAGTTGCGAACAAAGTTTTCCGCTGGCGTGAGTGTCTTGCGATCACCGCCGCCGAGCAGCACGCCGCCGATGCCGGTGTCGTAAATCGTGCAGCCATCGAGCCCGTTGTGGCGACCGCCCTGGCGATCCAATGCCGTCGCGCCGGGCAGACGATTTGGCAGCCGCTCCATGCCGGTGCAGAGCACATGGCGATACGATCCCGGCAATCGCGGCAACGGCTTGCCCGGTCCCGCAGCCTTCACCTCGGGTGGAACAGCCGCGCCAACGGGAGCCTGCGCTTCCCATTCACCGCCAAGTCCGGCATCCCAGCCGAAGCCAAGCTGCGCGCCCACGATACCGACATTGCGAATCGTGCAATGCTCAAGCACGCAGTCCTCGCCACGCTCGATATAGACACCGCTCGTGCGCGTGGCTTCCAGAGTGAGGCCGCGCAGCCGCACATGCGAGCAGCCTTCCATCGCCACCAGCACATCATTGAGCATCGAAACAACGACCTCGCTTTTGTCATTGAAGCCAACAGGCGGATAGAGCGTGAGCACACCGGTCTTGCGATCCAGATAGTATTCGCCGGGCACGTCGAGTTCCTCAGGCAGATTGGAAAAGTAGAACCACTTCGCCATGTCCTTGTAGGAAGGCCAGACCTTCACCGGCGTGGCGAAAGTGATGGTGCCCTTCTTTGCATCCACCGACGCAATTTTGCGGCGCGTGTTCGCGTAAGCGCGGACGAGTCCGCCGACGACATACGCATCATTCAGTGCGCCCCATTCGCTCATGTGCGCGATGGCCTGCTGTGGAAACAGGGCCGGATAATCGCCATCGCCATCCGTGCCCCAGGATTTGGTCGGCACGTCCTTGAACGTGATCGAGGAATACTGCGTCGCGCCGCCCTTCTCGTCGTGCTCGATGTTCTGGATGGCACTCTCAACGAGGCCGAGCATAGGCGTCTGATCATTGCGATTCGGCCAGCGCGCTAGCGTCGCAGCTTTGCCATCAATGAAGAGTTCCATCGGCGAGGGCAGGTAATGAGTCCGCGAACCGAAATCCAACGCATGCATCGGCTGCAATTCGCCGTAATGGGTGATGCCCAGCGCCTTCAAATCCGCCTGCAACAAATGCCGCCGCGCCGCATGACTCACCACACGATCCAGAAACGCGCGATCCGTCACCGGATGAAACGCCGACGCCGGAATCGTCCGCCCGCCAACGAGCCGCAACGTCTCGCCAGCACTCGCCGCATAAACAACGGGCGCACCCGGCTGACCGGAATCACGAGCATCGAGATCGAAAGACTTCTCGCGCAAATAGACGCCGCCCCGCAACCAGACCGTGACGCCCTCCGCGGGATACTTCTTCGCCGCGTTCAGTTCCCGCACGACATCCCGTGCCCGCTCCAATGTGGCAAACGGCTGTTCCTTGGTGCCAACGTTTGTATCGTCGCCGCTTGGCGCTATGTAGAAATCAGCGGCGTGCAGCACGACTAACGGCATAAGCAGGAGGGCGGCTATGTTTGTGAAGCTGTGTTTCATGGAATGCTTCAGGCTATTGCTTTGCGAGGAACAGACGGATGAGCATGCAACCATGGCGCGGTATGTCGGCGGTGAAACCACCGGCTTGTTTGCCGAGATCCTTTTGTCGCCAGAGGTCGCGCACTTGTTGGGGGCCGGTGAGTTTCAATTCGTTCCAGGTGGTCGATACGGACACGGTCTCGTCGCCGAGATTGAACAAGCCCACGGCCATCGAGCCATCGCTCATTGGCTTTGCCCACACCTGGGTCTCGCCGTGTGTGGCGATGCGAGAAGCCATGCGACCGAGTGGATCTTGATTCACCTCAATCACCTCGTCATTGCAGAGCACGTTGTGAGTGAATTCATCCATTTGCCTCATGTCGCATCCCAGTAGCAGCGGGGCCGCCAGCAGGCTCCAGAGGCTCACATGCGTGTATTGCTCGTCGTCGTCCAGGTTGGTATTGCGATAACCCATGTTGCCCGCGACCATCATGTCGGGGTCGTTCCAGCAGCCCGGTTTGACAAATGCCTCGTGGCCGCCCTGTTTGAAACCGATCCCGGCCATGCTGCCCCAGGAGTCCCCAATATCGTGGGTCGTCCGCCAGGTGTTTCCACCGACCTCTGCGGCCCACTCCCACACGTTGGCCATGCCATACTGACAGAGACTGTAAACGATGTCGCGCTTCTGCTTGCGGAGTAACTCGCCCATCTGCGCATAGGGCTTCATGGCGTATGGCTTGTCCTCGTATTTGCCCTGAACCACGGTGTTGTAGCTGCACCAGTCATATTTCAGATAATCGAAACCCCAGTCTGAGAAGCGTTGTGCATCCTTCTCCTCGTGCTGCCAACTGCCAACACAACCTCCGCAGGTCGTTGGCCCGGGAGTCGAGTAGATGCCTGCTTTGAGTCCCAGCTTGTGAATCGCGGCGGTGAGACCGGGCATGTCGGGGAAACGGGCATTGCTGTTGATTCGCCCTTGCTCGTCGCGCTCAGCCCCGTGCAATTTCACATCCCAGTCGGCCTTGTTCTGGACCTCCCAGAAGTCGTCAATGTTGACATAGGCATAGCCATGATCGCGCAAGCCGCTGGAGGCCATCGCCTCCGCCTGCGTGAGCATGATTTCCTGAGTCACTTTGCGGCTAAATCCATTCCAGCTATTGAAGCCCATCGGCGGTGTGAGCGCGAGGGTCTCCCCAGAGACAATTTGTAATTCGCGCGTGTCCGAACCCCGCGCATTGGTGGCGGTCAACTTCACTTCATAAGTTCCCGCCGCCGGAGTTGTGCCAGTGATGATGCCGCTGGCCGAATCCAAGATAAGCCCATTGGGAAGGCCGCTCGCAGTGACTTTCATTGGCCGAGCACCCGTCACCGGCACGTAAAACAGAAAAGGATTTCCGGGCCGCGCACCATACACCCGCGCTCCGTTGATTCGGGGCGTGAGCGCCTCCGGGGGAGTCAGGATTTTGCGGGGCAGAACGCTATCCACCGCAACCGGGGCTTCCCCTTCATAGGTGATAGTCGCATTGGCCCAGTCACCGGGACCGTCAGCCCCGCCGCCGGGGAGTTCGCCACACCTCAACCAGAGAACCAGTTGATTGACTCCGGTCAGATCGACATCAATCGGCAGCGGCGCGTCGCCGACTTTCATCACCGGACTCATCCACAGCTTCTTGCCATCTCCTTCAACACGGAACACCACGTTATCATATTGCTTTGAGCCCGCATCGTTAACCCCGACCGTGGCCGTGAAGCGCTTCGCCATGCCGTGGCAATCAATGGCCAGCCGGAACCTGGAGTGCGAACCAAGACCGTTGGCATAGTTCACTCCGCCCAGAGTGATCGGCTTGCCGACATTGGAACTGTTGGCCGTAGCTCTATATCCGGTCGAGTTCGCGGCGAGTTTGAGATCGAGGCTGGACACCGCAATGTCGGCGGCGTGCAGCATGGCCAGTGGTGCCAGCAGGAGGGCGGTGAGGAGTGTGAAGGTGGGTTTCATGGTTTGGCTTTGGTTAACGCATGGTCGGGTTCCAGCCAGCGACGGCGTGCGGCAACGGAAAAAAGCCGCTCTCTCGAGTAGAAACGCAGGGGCCATTCTTTGTTGCCGAGCGGGGATTGCAACAGTGAAGCGAGAGAGATCGCCAATGAGTCCGTTTGGTGTTCCGCGATGTGCGCCGAGACACCATCGAGGAACAAGCGGGTTAATGTCTCATGGTAGCCTTTGCTGTCGGTGTTGGGTGTTCCCGTGGCTTCATTGTAGGCGCGGATGCGCTGGCGAACAATTTCGAGAGCGGCATCGTGTGGGTGATGAGTGAGATACCACAGCGCGACAACCAAATGTGCGTGATGTGTCCAGCGAGTTTTGGTTAAAGTGCAAGCTTCGAACTCTCGAATGAAGGCTTCGATTTCCTGAGTGGTGGACAGCATGAGTGTTCCTATAAACGCGCGTTTCTAATCAGTCTTCGACTTCAATTTATCACCAAGCCTGCTTCATCAGTGCTGTGCGTTATCATTTCTTCACAATAGGTGCGCCAAGATTAGTCGGAGCGGTGGCTTTGCCTGTCGGATCGGCGATGCCGACGTGTTCCATCAGGAAGCGGCTGCGCAAATCGTTGAAGCGCGGGCCTTGGTTGTGGCCGGTCAGCGGGGCGAGATCGAGTTGCTTGGGACAAGGCAGCGTGTTGTAGATGGAGAGGACGGCCGTGGGCGGGTAGGCGGTGTCGATGAGGCCGCTGCTCATGAGCACGGGCACCTTCACAAAGCGGGCTAAGTTCACGGTGTCATAGTAGGCGGTGGCGGCGATGATTTTGGGGTCGGGCGTCTCCTTGTCGCGTACCATGATGAGGTTGCTCGGCGCGGCGTCGGGCCGTCCGTGGAGCGGGCCAGTGTGCTCGCCGAGCGCGGGCGCAATGCTCACGACGGCGGTGATGCGCGGATCGAGCGCAGCGGCGATGAGCGCGAGTCCGCCGCCCTGGCTGCCGCCGGAGCTGATGATGGCCTTGTGATTCCAATCAGGACGCGAGGTGATGTAATCAATGCCGCGCACGATGCCGGTAAAAACCTGCCGGTAGTAATAAGTCATGCGGTCGTCGCTGCCGATGTAGGGATAGCCCATCATCGACTCAAAGTCGCGCAGCAACTCCTACTCGAAACCAAACTATCCCTCCCCGAAATTGCCGAACGCGCCGGATTCCAATACGCCAATTACATGGCCAGCGTCTTTCGTTCCCGTCTCAGCCTCTCGCCCGCCGGATTAAGGCGGCAAAGCAAATGGTCATCACGCTGGCGCATCGAAGCTAAAATTCCCATCCTTCGGGGACTGTCCGCGCTGTGTCGCGAGATCGTCCTTGCGGGTGCCCTTCTTGTAGGCGGTGAGCACCCGTGCCTTTTGTGATTGCGGCAGCAAGGTGGTGAGGTGGCCCGCGCTCCATCGGCGCGATAGGTTGGGAACACGCACTGCGCCGGGCGCGACTGCAGGTGCATTGGCTGCATGGGTAACCGCCGCAACGAGCGAGAAAAGCAGGGCGGTGAGGAGTGTGAGGGTGTTCTTCATGACATGGCTCCGTTGAATCGGCGTTTCATTTCTGCGTGAAGGCAGGAATGATGCGCTGCGGCAGTGTCTTGAGCATGTCGCCCATGCCTATGTTGTGGGAGGTGATGACGGCGATCAAGTCCAGTTCGGGGAACATGAAGATGAACTGCCCGCCTGCTCCACGGCCTTGGACGCTGTGGTAGGTCTTACCGCCGACGGTGAAATCTTCCACCCACCAGAAGAAGCCGTAGTGCTCGTTGATCTGGCTCGGAGTCGTCGCGCGCACGAGGTAGGCTTCGGGGATGAGTTGCTGGCCGTTCCACTTTCCTTTGTTGAGGATGAGCTGGCCAAACTTCAGCATGTCGCGTGAGAGGATGCTGCTGCCGGCGGCGGACTTCGGCAGGCCGCTGATCGCGCTTTCCCAATGATACTGCGTGATGCCGATGCGCCCGAGCAGTTCGGTCTTGATGAACTCCTCCGCGCCTCCGGGTGCGACGGCATTCAGCACTTGCATCGCGATGGCGGTGTCGGGCTCCTGATACTTGAACTGGCGTGGCATCGCGGGGATCGGATCGCTGTATTGCAGATACGCCTGGATTTCTGCCTGCCCTTTGAGTTGCGCCGGATTTTTGATGAGTTCCTTAGCCTTCTCGTCAGCGAGCCGGATTCCGGAACTCATCTGCATCGCCTGCGCGAGCGTGATCGTGTCTGCGCCTGCGACGAGCTTCGTGGTGTCCAGCTCCTTCAGGAAAGTGATCGCGGGTTTGTCGAGGTCTTCCATCTTCATCAGCCCCATCTGAATCGCACGCCCAATCGCCAGCGCGGTGTAGGACTTCGTGATCGACATCTGGTAATGCGGAAAATTCGCGCGACCCCGACGATAGTAGGATTCAAAGATCAGCTTGTCACGATAGCCGATGAGCATGCTGTCCACATTGCCCGCCTTCTCGTCCTTCGCTGCCGCAGCAAGTTCGTTGGCGAAGGCTTCGATCGCCGCACGATCCCCGCCATCGACACCCAACTGCCCCACGACGAGCCCGTCATTTTTGTCCACCGGAGCCACGCTGATGAAAGGCTTCTCCAAGTCCGGCAACTGCGCCTCAAGCTGGTAAAGTTTGTCCTTCAGATTCAGCCCCGGCACCTCGGGAGCGAGGCCGTTGCTGGGCTGCTCTGCGTGAAGAATGCCTGTGCAACTCAGTGAAAAGAGCGCGAGGGAGACGTGGCAGAGAAAGAGCTGGTTCATGGCAACGAGACGACGGGGTTTGGGTGGAGGCTTGGGTTCAACTACTTCAACGCAGTGACCTTGAGGTCCTTCACCAAGAACTGAGCGCCATCGAAGCCGCCGCCGTTTAGGTAGAACGGCCCCATGGGGCGAGCGAAGGCTTCATCGGATGCGGTGAGCGTGGTGCCGTCGATGGTGACGGTGAAGTTCGCGCCGTCGTGGATGGCGGTGATGGTGTGCCACTCGGATTCGGGGCGCTCTACCTTGCCTTTGATGAGCACGGCGCTGGGCTTGTCGTTCCACTTTGGCCGCACGATGGCGAACTCGCCGTTGTCGGGTGTGAAGGTGAAGTCCATGGCGTGGGCGCCGGAGTCGGCGGGCCAGGTGACGAAGAGGAAGTTTTGCTTAGGCTGCACGAACTTCATTTTCCACTCGATCTTGAGGCGATCAAAAGGCAAGAGTCCCTTGATGGTGGCGAGGTGTTTCTCGGTGGGGACTTGCTCGCCAATCATCGCGCCATCGCCGAACTTCCACGAGCCGTGATGGAACTCCAGGCCTGCTGACAGCGGCATCTCTTTGCCGTCTTCGAAAATCATGACGTCATCGCTTTGTTGGCGCGGCCAGATGTTGGTCATGGGATAGACGGTGAGTTCTTCGATCATTGCATCGCCTTCGATGGCAAAGGCCGGGCCTGCATCGGTGTGCAGCGAGCCCACGGAGTAGGCGGCTTCACCGCCGTTCCAGAAGCTCTCGATGATGCCATGATCAATGAGGAAGCGGGCATCAAGACTGGTGCTTGGATGAATGTCGGTGGCTTGGCCGTTGCGCTTCAGTGTCTTCGTGCTGGCGTCGTAGTTGAAGGTGACATTGCGAATGCCGACGTTCACCGACTTCTCCGATTTGACGCGCACGACAACATCGAGTGCGGTGTTTTTGCCGAGGGCTTGCAGCTTGGCGTTGGCTTCAGCGGTGCTGAGGTTGCTCAGCTTCATGAGCGGTTCTCCGCGCAAGGCATTGATCTCTTCGGCGGGTTCAAAACAGAGAGTGTCCTCGCCGTTGATCGCTTTCATCTGCATCAGCAAGGGAACGCTGGCGCACTGGTTGAAGGGCTCGCCGGGGAACTTGGTGCCAGCGGCCCAGCCCATCATCACAGGGCGGCCTTTCGGTTCGTTTTGGAAGACGAGCGCGGCGTAGAAGTTCGGGCCGAGGTGGGCGCTGCGAAGCTTGGTGACCGGCGTGAAGGTCTTGCCATCGAAGCGTCCGAGCTGGTAGCAGGATTTGAGATTGATCTGCTCTGGCGCGTCCTTCGGTGTGCGATAGCAGCCGTAGAGCATCATAAGGTCTTCGCCCGTGATGGCGGACTTCATGGGGATGAACTCCGGGCACTCAAACCAGTTCGCTAGCACGCTGCTTTGCTCCCATTTGATGAGGTCCTTCGAGCGCAGGAAATGGTAGCCCTCTTCTTTGCCGCCGACATACAGCACCATGACGTAGTGCTGCGAGGCCTCATGCCAGATGACCTTCGGATCGCGGTCGCCACTGCCCATGTTTGGCACCACGGGATTGCCCGCGAAGCGCTTCCAGGTGCGACCTCCATCGGGCGTGATGGCGAGGTGTTGTGAAAAAGGCGTGGTCGCCGCGACGAACATCGCGGGTGCAGGAAGTTTCACGCCTTCATTTACTCCTGGAATCGGATGCTGCTGCATGACCGTGGTGCCGGAATAGCACTGACCTGCCGCGTCTGGAAAGAGCGCGACCGGCCACTCTTCCCAATGCACGAGGTCTTTGCTCACCGAGTGGCCCCAGTGCATGTCGAAGCCCGCACCCATCCCTTTGGCGGCTGGATAGAACTGATAGAACAGGTGATACAAGCCATCCAGATAGTAGCTACCGTTGACGTCGTTCATCCAGCCAAGGCGCGGACTGAAGTGAAAGCGTGGGCGGTTCGCGCCATCGTAGGCTTGCGGGTCAATGATCTCTTTGTCGCCAAACTCCAGGCGCTCCAGCGCAGCGGCATCGTGCGACTTAATGCGCAGCGTGACCTCGCGGCCTTTGAACTCGCGCAGGTCAGCGGAATACATGAAGTCCGGCTGCTGACCGGGATTTGGCAGCTTGATGTTCATGTAGCGCAGTAGCTTTCCATCGGCCTCGATGCTCAGTTTCTCCAGGCCCGGCTTGCTGCGATCCTCGTGCTGCATGAGCGGCAATTGCAGAAAGTCGCCGCTGATCGTGACCTTGCGTGTGCGCTCCGGCGCAGGCGGCGGTGGCGGCACCACCTTTGCAGCCAAGGCAATGCTGCCCTTGTCGTCGGCCTGCACAATGTGATCCACGTTGATGTGGCCCCAGCCGCCTTTGCGCTGATCGACGATGACGATGCTAGCATTGCGTCCCACAAACTAGGCAACATCCCACGCCGCAGGCTTCAGATCCTCGCGTCCTCCGGGCTGCGTGTTCGGTCCTGTCGCCGTGCGCACCACCTTGCCATCGACGAGCAGGTTGATGCACGTCTCATTCGCATATCCACCGCCACCGATGAGGAAGGTGATGAACTTCCGCTCAATCTTGAACACCGGTGACGTGAGCTGCCCGATTCCGTTGTCGCCACCATTAAACGAGTTCACCAAGCCCTTGCCGAGGAAGCCTTCGACGTTCTGCTGTCCGCCTAGCTTGCCATGCGCAGGCCCTTTACCAAACGCATCGCCTTCGACCTTCCATGCGCCATAGGTCTCCGATTCGAAGTCAGAGATGATGATGGGCTCTGCGGCGTGGAGCGTGGCTGCCGTGATGGCGATGGCGAGGATAACAAGTTGTGTTCGTTTCATGATTCTACAGGTAGTGGGTTATAAGTCGGTGTGTAGCGGAGGAGCGCCTTGATGACCTTGCGGCTGCGCACGGCGTCCAGTGCCTCATTGATTTGCGTGATGTCGAAGCGATGGGTGATGAACTCGCTGGCGGAGAGTTGACCCTCGCGCACCCAATTGCAGAGAGCGATCTGCGCTTCCTTTTCATAAAGGCGTGTGGGCCACTGATGCATGAAGAGGTTGTAGTTGAAGTCGCCCAGCGAGTTCTGGATCGTGAACTCCTTTAACCCCGCGAGGAAGCCATACACGCACATGGAGCCGCCACGCTTGAGCAGCGGCAGTGCGGCGTTGATGATCGCGGGCTTCCCAACCGCATCGATGACGGCATCCAGCTTGCCCCGCGTGCGTGGAATGTCGGCGATCTCTGGCGCATCGCGATCAAACACGGCGCTCGCACCGAACTCGATGGCTTTCGCCTGTTTCTCAGGATGCCTATCCACCAAACCAATCCAGCCAAGGCCGAACAAGCGCCCGAGCTTCACAAAGCTCAGTCCCACGGGGCCACCGCCATAGATGAGCACATTGTCGCCGGGCTTCAGATGAAAGTCACGGAACGCGCCCAGCACTTCTCGCCAGGTGCAGAGCAGCACCGCATCCTCCGCCGCGATGTCGGCATCGACGGGTGTCTGGATTTCGAACACTTCCACCCAACCATTCGCCTCATTGGCCATGCCATCGGCGGCCATCGCCTCGTGATCATTGACCAGCACGTATTCGCAAAAGCCACCCCAGCCAGACTTCAATCCTTCAATCCCAAGATCAAACACCAGTCCGCTCACCGCACGACCACCGACATGGAAGTTCCGCACCTTATCTCCGATCTCTCGCACGACGCCCACGCTCTCGTGCCCCAGCGCAAATGGAAACGCGCTCTCCATTCCTGGAAAGCCACCGCCGACGAGTTCACCATCCGTGTTGTTGCAAACGCAGGCCAGTTCGCTCTTCACGAGTGCCTGGTAAGGCCCGACCTTCGGAATCGGAGTGTCGATGATCTCGACTTTGCCTTTGGCGGTAACGACGACCGTTTTCATTTAAAGGATACAGGTGGATCAAATGAGCTGAGGAACAGCACCGGATTTCGCACACACCGCCGAGGCCGTCTCGCAGGCTTTGCGGAGGATGTCCTGATGTGCCTCATCGCGCAGTAGCCCGAGCACGAGAGCCGCCGTGAATGAGTCGCCAGCGCCGACGGTATCGACGACCGTGGTGGGAATGCCGGGCTGATCGGTCGCACCATCGACGGATACCATCAGGGCACCTTTTGAACCGCGAGTCATCACCACGCAATCGAGCCCACATTGCTCATGCAAAGCTCGCAACGTGTCCTCTGGCCTATTCGCGATTTGGATGCCACATGCCGCCGCCACTTCGGGCAATTCATCATCACTCAACTTCAGCACACTCGCGAAGGCGATGGACTCGCGGATCAGTGCGTCATTGTAAAAAGGCTTGCGCAGATTGACATCGAGCACGCGCAGGATGTTCTGCTCTTTCGCAAGGCTCAGTGCTCTTCGGACGGTCGCACAGGATACTTCGTCGCGCTGTCCGAGTGTTCCAAAATAGATCGCGTCCAGCTCTGCGATGCGTGCTTCGAGTTCGCTCGTCCAAGCAACACGATCCCAAGCCGATCCCGCATGGATCTCAAAGCTCGGTTTGCCCGCTGCATCCAAGCTCACACCAACACTGCCCGTCGGCGCATTCGCGATGCGTTGCACTAACGACGTATCGATCCCGAAGCGCTGCAAAATCGAGATCGCTTCATCGCCTCGCGCCTCGCTGCCTACGGCGCTGAGCATGGATATATCGCCGCCAAGAATCGCGGCATGGCAGGCGAAGTTCGCCGGAGCACCGCCAAAGCGTTCGCCTTCGGGAAACAGATCCCAAAGAACTTCGCCGCAGGAGAGGATGCGTGGCGTTTTCGAGGTCATGGCGCAGGCTCAAGGACGAGGCAATCGAGGCCGAAGAAGTAGCGGGCACCGTTGGACTTTGGGTTCGCTCCAGTGACTTCGATGCGCAGCACGAGCTTGCCTTGCTCGGGTGTGAAAGTGCCGAGCTTGATGGGTTCGGCGGGTTGAACTTTATCTGCGTAGCCGTCGAAAGTAGCGTCACTTGGCTTTCCTTGCACCAGGAAGCGCAGCATGCCGAAGTCGGGAGCGCGCGTGGCGTGGAGATGAATGATGCGCGGCTTGTTGTCGGGCACCGGCACTTCGAGTTCAACGAAGTCGCCAATCCTTCGCGCCATGACGGTGAGATGATGACCAGCGCTCCAACGTTCACTGCCCCAGGCGCTCATGTCTTGTGAGAAGACCCGGAAATCGCCGGACTTGCGCAGCACTTGCATGGATTCGCATTCGATGGCTCCGGGCTTTCCTGGGTTTGCTGCCATGGTTTGATCCTTCGCGTCGGCGAGTGTGGGAATGGGTTTTGCTGCCTCGTCGGGCTGGGGCTTGCGATTGCTCATCGCGCCGGGGAAGGCATACCAATACGTCGTCGCGGCATAGGTGAGCGTGGTGGGCTTCCATGACATGAGTTCGATGTCGAACTGCAACGACTTCTGAAACGGGATGCCGTCGAGATGGCGCGTGCGGCTCATCACGTTCCAGCCTTGCGTCATCTTTTCGTCGATACGCACCTGGTTGTTGAACGGCGTCTGGATGAGCCCTTTGGGCGCATATGAATAGCCATAGTAGTCTTCCGTGCCAGTGCCCATATGGGATGGGAAGGCTTCGCCGTCCACCCAGATCTTTTCATCACCCTCGCCATACCAGGTTGCCACCGGATTGAAGAGTGCCAGCGAGTCGCCTGCATACACGCCGCGTCCGCTGATGCGGATGAAGTTCCAATCGCGTACCGGCGGCGTTTTCAGGCCCGACTCATGGTGCCATGCGACATGTAAGTGCATCGAGCGCTCATCCCACGCCCACGGCGCTGTGGTGGCATGGAGTGTGGCCTTGACCGGCTGCGTGCCGACATTGATCAAGGTGATGCGAGCGGACTTCGCATACGGCATCACCCAGCGGCAACGCATCGTGCCGTCGGCGCTGACTGTGCGATACCAACTGCGCAGTTCATTGATGCCAATCGCCGTGCCGAAGAAATCCATGGCCGGACACCATGCGGTCACTTCATCATCGAACGTGAGCTTCACGATCACGCTACGCAGTGTGCGCTCGAGTTCTGTGGCTTCATCGCTTTCAAGCCGCAACTCCAAGGCGTGCACCGCATTCGCACCCGCAGCCAAATCAAGCGATGACTCCGCGCCAGCAGCGAGGACTTCATTCAATGATGAGACATGGCCTGCGGCGAACTGCGATGGCGATGCCAGGATGAGGTTTACTTTCTCGATCAGTGCCTTCGACGCCTCGACTTGCGAAGCCGCAAAGGTCTTCACCTCCGTGCCCGGGGCGTAGGTGCGATAGTTGATGTTGTAGTAGCGGGCGCTCTTCGCTTTCTCCTCCCACGTCACCTTGCAGTGCTTGGCATACGGGATGGGCAGGTAAAGCGTGTTCCCGCCAAAGTTCGGCACGTAGCCCGGATGCGGCTGGGCCAGCGGCGCACCGGGTTGCACGTTCGTTTTGAGCAAATCGAATGCGGGAGACGTCACCCTAGGTGTCTTGTCGCCATCGAGATAGATGCGCAGAACGCCTTCCTTTTCTCCGCCTGCCGTGAGCCAAAAACGCACGAGCGCCCCTGGCCCATCCGCTTCCATCATCACCTGCTCCTTGCGGCCTTCATTGTCCTCCTCATGGATGTATTGCGTATTGTCCTTGTTCGCGAACCAGCCCGGCTTATCCGGCGCGATCTTGGCCCGGTCATAACTGCTCGCTTGCTTGCAAGTGAACTCATGCTGCGGCCAGCGCGCGATGGACTCGACATCCACCATCTCATGGAGCAGTGATTCGAAGGAGATGGCCTCGGCGGCAGGTGCGATGATGCCTGTGACCAGGAAGAGGAAGACTAGATACAAAGCTTTCATGTGAGATTAAAATTCATGTGAGATTATGACACCCCGAGGTCGTGTTGGATTTCCTCCAGGCTGCGGCCCTTCGTCTCGGGCACCATGAGCTTGACCCAGACGAGTTGCAGCACCATCATGAAGCAGAAGAAGAGGAAAACATAGCCCGCTGGGAAAGCCGTGACCATCTTCGGGAAGAACGTGGTGAGCAACGCGGCGAAGATCCAGTGTGTGAAGCTGCCGAGCGACTGGCCTTTGGCGCGGAACTTGTCCGAAAAAATCTCCGAGATGAGCACCCAGATCACTGCGCCCTGACCGATGGCGTGCGCAGCGATGAAGGCAAAGACGCACGCGGGCACGATGGCGAAGTGCTTGGTGAAGAAGGCCCAAGCGCAAAGCCCCAGCGATGCGATATAACCGAACGATCCGATGTAAAGCAAGGTGCGGCGACCAAGCCGATCAATGAGCCACAAGCCGACGAACGTGAAGATGAGGTTCGTGATGCCGATGCCGACGGATTGAAGTAGCGCGGCCTTTTGTCCGAGGCCAGTGAGTTCAAAAATGCGCGGCGCAAAGTATAGGATGGCGTTAATGCCGGAGAGCTGATT
>CAILZI010000009.1 GCA_903838675.1 uncultured Verrucomicrobiota bacterium | reverse complement strand
GCCCTTGCGAAGCATCCCCAGATAAACGACCCATCACCACTCCCAGCCGTGAACATCATAGCTTAACTTCCCGCAATCCTGGCCGAAGAACGGGGTCCACCTCAGAGGCAGGTGTGCGATCAACGTCTCGGCTGCGGCCATTCCTGAGAGCGCCGCACCTTCGACTCGCGGCCCTGCAAAGGCGTCTCCTGCCATCACGAGGGGAGGAGATCCCTGCAACAGGGCGCAGGGATGCGCATCGACTTGAATGGGCTTGCTGTAGCGCCAGCCGTGGACCTGGTAGCTCAGCACTTCGGCACCCAGCCATGTTTGGGAGGCGTCAAGCAGCAACCGCCCGCTCTCCATGCGATCCTCATCCCAGTGCGCGAGACTGAATTCATGATTGGCATGAATCGTGACCGCAGGTTCCACGGAGATGCCCTTGAACTGATTGTCGGCGATCCATGAAATCGGGCCGCGAGCCGGCACAAATCCACCTGGAGGAGGAATCGAAGATGGACCTTTCAGCACGGCCATGACGGCCAGGCAGCGTTCGTATTGAATGCCCTCAAGCCGTGTCCGCATCGCAGGATCAAGTGCGATTTCACCTGCTGCCAGCAGCGCAAGAGATTGTGGCACCGGAGGTGTGAGCAGCACTGCCGACGCTGAGTAAAACTCTCCAGTGCTGGTCTCGACCGAGTATCGATCACCCGCACGTCTGAGTGCGATGACCTGCTTTTCCATCCGTGTTTCCAGGCCCTGCGCCAGATACTTGGCGACGGCCGTCATGGCTGGCCGGCCACGCCAGCGCGTGTGTCCGTCAGCCACAGCAGAGAATCCCTGACACCATTCCGTCATCATACCAGCCTTCGCGCCGTGTTTGAGGATCTCTTCAAAACGGGCATCGCGGGTGGTAATGAACTGCGCTCCATGATCAAAAGTGGCCGCACCGATACGACGACTAGCCAGCCTGCCGCCGAGACCGCGTCCTTTATCCAGCAAAAGCACGCTGCGACCAGCGCTATGTATCTCACGCGCCGCGATGAGACCTGAGATACCTGTGCCAATAATCAGCACATCAACGCTTTGTTCATGAATCGGCATGGAGATTTTCAAAGAATGGAAGATGAGTTTGGCCTTCGATTACGACATGCCTTTGACGGCTTACTTTTTCCCCAAACGTGAATCAGTTTGCTACTAATTGAAAATTCCTGAGTGTCTGAAAATCCTAGGAACTGTGTGAGCTGAGGAATGAATTCAATGCGCAAATTGTGGGGGTTCGTTGTTGAAACCCCTTCTTACGCATGCGGGATTCAAACAGATCTGATATAATCGCTTAATGTGCCATTGCTCGACTGATTACGCGGTTCTCGCGGAGCTTTCACGCAGCCTCAGTGGCAGGAATATCCTGAAGTTTTGCGTTTGCGCGCTTCATGCAGGAGGGGCGAAGCAGATCCTGCGGCGTGGATGGTGACGAAGGATGTGATAGAGAGCAAGATCAGAAGGTGAAGAAGGCCAAGGCGGAGCACTCTGGGGAAAAGAGAAATAGTCGGAGGAGAAACTGCTTTTGCGGACACCGGATCTTCCTGGCCTTGGGCGTGACGCGAACATTGGGATTGGGGCAAAATGGAAGGCGTGAGCGAGCAAGATGCAAACGCTCGTGAAGCAAAGCCTGTAAATATGGTGAGCCGAGCAGGAAATAGTTCATTCGCTGGCTTGAAACATCTTGCCCAGCCCCCCTCTTTCTCCTCTATTGTTGAGAAGGGTGGAATTACTATCCAAGCTAAACGTAGGCCATCCGTTTATACTCCTTTATTTTGGGGTAACCCATTTAAAAAAACGCGTCAGCAAGCCCCATAAATCCACCTTTGCAGGACCTGAAGGTGGCAGGCTGGGACGATTTGCTCAAGCTGTGTGAGGGCCAGGCGAAACGGGTGGAAACAATGAAAACCTGAAATTTGATTCCACGCACAAATGCCCCACTCAGTTGATCGTCGGCCCGCAATGGCGCGCAGTCGAATCTTGACCATCTAAAATTGACTTAAAAACGTAGATGGCAGGGATGTCAGAACTATTGATTAACAACTCGAAAAAAACGAAGGTGAGCGATTTTTAAAAAAGCTTGTCCTCGGCCATCGCTGCCGATCGCCAGGCACTGCTGGAGCATCGACTCTATGGCAAATTGCGTACGCTGGACAATCTGACCGCATTCATGGAGCACCATGTGAGATTATGTCGGGCTCGAATTCATCGACCAGATCAGTTTCGTCAACGGCATCACCTGGCACCGCACTTACAGTGAGCTGTCCGGAACTGGCAAGGTGGTTAATACATGCCGGGCCATCTATGAGGGCAACGGTGGCGTGTCAGCGGATCGGCGATCATCCAGCATCTATGTTGGCTCACAGGGATGGGGGCGAAGCCTGGGGACGCCGGAGTTCGTTCGGGCTTGTGAAAAGAGCGCTGCTCCTCTGGTGGGCGTGCAGTTCCATTTTCAGTTCAATGGCGAAGGCATGGTAGAGGATCACGGGCTGGTATTCCATCTTCATAAATAATGCCTGTTGGGTGGGGGAAAGCCTTCCCCTCGCGGCTACTGCGTGCGCCGCTACCCCTTCCAGCGGGAGGTGTCCCGCAACGCCCTCAACTTTCAACCGACCACTTCCCGTCCTCGTCATTCGCTGCACTCAAGACCAGGACAGTCACCCCAATCGAGGCGCTTCAGCGCTGACCGTCAGCCCCCTTCCCTCCTGACGGTCATCGCCCAAGCGCGTGAGAACAGCCATCCGCCGCAACCGCCCCGCTTGGCATCGCTTCGCAAATGGCAAGCCAGGCGATTCCACCGCCCACCATGACAGAGCCACTGCTGACGGTGCTTCGCAGATGCCTCCCCGCCTTTCCACGAGGCTCTCGCTACACCATCCACAGCCACGCTGACGATGCGGCTGCACCGAACGGATGCGAAACTTCAGTCGCCCGAAGTTTGTCCCATACCCGGTTATCCACAGGACGACGTGACCAGATGTGTCACGTTCATGGTAAGATGGAGTCATGGAAAAAATCGTGCGGAAATCTGCAGGGGTTAAGTTCGAAAGCGACGTGCTCGCGTTCATTGATCAGGTGGCCCGTGAGCAGCAACGCAGTCGCAGCTTTATCATCAACGCAATTTTGCGTTGGTATGCAAAGTGGCTTGAGGACCAAGCGCAACAAAAGGTCGAGACCGTGAATTCCGAGCCGGTGATCCGGCTTTAGAGCGCCAACATGCAGCACACGGTTGCGGAAAATAGAATCATCCTCATCCCCTCAAAGGCACCGAGCCCGACGACTTCGACGTTTCGGGGATTCAGGTCGCCAACATCGAATACTACCTACACCCCGAATCAGTTTTTCGATGTCGTCATTCCCCACTTCTCGCGTGGTGTCGTGCGCATCGTCGGCTACCTCATTCGCAAGACCCTTGGCTGGTGTGATGCAAACGGCAACCCGCAGGAGGAACAGATCGAGGCGTCCTACAGCGAGATAGAGCACAAGGCAGGTGTCAGTCGCGACATGATTCGATCTGCGCTGGATGATGCTCTTGCTGGCAACATCCTCGAATGCTCTCGCGAGGGACGTCCAAAGCTCGCACACGATGCCGGCCAGTCGGCGCTCTATTCCCTGCGTTGGAGCGGGGTGGCCTACACCACCCGGCCTGCCGAATTCCGAGGCTTCTTTGAAGGCGATGGCAATCGAACGGACATCCCAAACGAGTTCTTCGATGTCGTTATCCCAAACGAACCGCTCTCCGTCATCAAGGTCGTCGGCTCGATCATTCGCCATAGCATCGGCTTTCAGACCAAGCATGGCCGCCGTCGCCAGCAGGTCGCCCTCTCCTTCCAGCACATTCAAAACTACGCCCGCATCAGCAGCCGTTCCGATCTCGCCAAGGCCGTGCGCACCGCGCTGGAAAAGAACTACATCATCCGCGTGGCCGATGGCGTGTTCAGCCATCGTTTCGATGAACGTCGCAGTGCCACCTATGCCTTGCGCTGGTCGGATTCTCTGATCGGTCAGAAAACCGCACCAGCAGTCGATCAGTCAGAAAATCAGACCAGCATCGGTCAGATTTCCGTACCAGCCGATCAGTCAGAAATCCAGACCAGTATTAAAAAGAAACCAGAAAATGAAACTATAAACAGGCAACCGGTGGCAGACACCCAGCTTCAACAAAAGCTCATCGCCATCGGCTTCAGCGAGAAGACCGCAGCGAAGTTGATTCGCGAGCACAGTAGGCAGGTCATTGAGGAGCAGATGGCATGGCTGCCTCACCGAGCACCAGCGAGGAGTCCAGCAGGTTTGCTCCGACGAGCGATTGAGCAGCAGTGGCCCGCACCGTTAAAACTTCGGGCGACTGAAGTTCAGGGCACAGTAGGCTGGGAATTTGCCCGCTGTTTCTACGCTGCCTATGGCGGCAATCGCGGCGAACCGGTGAACGAGCCTTCACCTCGTGAAGCCCAGCTTGCCGCCGACTTCGTGCAACGCCTCACTCGTGCTGCCGCAGGCGAAAGCCATGTCAGCGAGTGGGGCCGCGCTTTAGGGCAATTGGCCCGCGAGCAGCGCAATCCGTTCCCATCACTCCAGCTCGCAATCCGCCAGCTTGGCGATGCTTTCCTCGTGAAGATCGAGAAGCAACGGCTTCATACCCAGCTCGCTTCCGTAACCCAGTTGCGCGAGCAGCATGAGCAAACCCACCGTGCGGCATGGCTGGCTTGGCTCACCGAGCAGGAGCGCGCGATGCAGCAATCCCAGCCTGAGGAATACGCTGGCTTCATCGCCAAGCGCCAGCACGAGCGGGCCGAGCTCGCTACAGATCCGAAGCCGTGGTCGAGGAAGGCTCTCGAATGCTTCGATGTCGAAAGCGTGCGCCTCAGCGCCTTCCGGCAGTACTTCGGCCTCCCAGACTTCTGGCAGTGGGATGCCAGCATTAACAACCAATCCCTTAACCCAACCGCATGAAAATCATCACAGTTATCAATGCCAAAGGCGGATGTGGTAAAAGCACCATCGCCATGAGTGTCGCCAGCGGACTCGCACGCTACGGTCATCGCGTCTTGCTCATGGATCTCGACCCCCAGGCACAAGTCACACAATGGCTCGCCGCAGGGGACGGACTAACCGCCGATGGCACCCTCGTGTCCGCGCTCATGCGTCAGCAGACACTCAGCGATGTCATTCAAGCCACAGGCTTTGAACGATTGTCCTTCGTAGCCAGCGCCGATGGCTTGGAAGACCTCGGACGCGAGATCAGCCAGACCGAAGGCTATCCATCCATGCTCACACAGCTCATCGCCGAGGAACACATCTCGGATCGCTTCGACTTCATCGTCATCGACTCACCGAATCAAATCTCGCCGATCATGGAGAACGCCATCTTTCCAGCCGACGCTTTCATCGTGCCCTTTGAGAGCACAAAGGCCGTCAAGAGTTACGCCAGCATTTACAAGCTCCTGCTCAAACTCCGGCCCAGCGCCGACTTCCGCCTCCTGCATGTGCTGAGCAATCTCACGCGACTGCCCGGCCTGCGGAAGCGTGTCCTCACTCTTATGCAGAATGACGCCATGGCGTCAGCACGCAGCGAGATACGCTCCTGCGGTTGGCTGGCTCAGGTGGACGAAAACGGCGGCAGCATCTTCCACTACCGACCGCTTTCCAAAGGAGCGCAGGACATGGCAGCCCTCGTCGAAGAGGTGCGCGAATTATTCACTAACGGGCAACCCGCCCACCCGGAGATCGCAGACGCCGTGAGTTCAGTCGATGAACCACAGCTCGACGCGATCACCGCCTCAACAGCATGAAATTACCCGAAGGCAAAAGCCGCCTCGATCTCGTCAAATCCGGCCTTACTGGCGGATTGCCCAAAAGAGGCCGCTTCATCGTCTCCATTGACCGACTT
>CAILZI010000008.1 GCA_903838675.1 uncultured Verrucomicrobiota bacterium | reverse complement strand
GCGTCGGCGCTGAAGCTGGCGATGAGCTCCAGAGGGTCGGGGGAATTGCCGAGGGACTTGGACATTTTGCGACCTTGTTTGTCGCGGATGATGCCGGTGAAATAGACGTTCTTGAAGGGCAGCTCGCCCATCCATTCGAAGCCGGCCATGATCATGCGGGCGACCCAGAAGAAGATGATGTCCGGGCCGGTGACGAGGTCGGTGGTGGGGTAGAAGGCTTTTAGCGTGGAGGTCTTTTCGGGCCAGCCCATGGTAGCGAAGGGCCAGAGCCAGGAGGAGAACCAGGTGTCGAGGACGTCGGGGTCTTGGGTCCAATGACCTTGTTCCAAAATTGCTGTCTCCTTTTCCGAAGTCGTCACCGCATAGACCACATACTTGCGATCTCGTATATCACCCACCCCTCCCTCTTCCTCAGGAAAGCGAAAAATTGTCGTATGGCCGCTTTGCCCAGACAGCGAAACTTCTGTGGAGACTGTCAGTTGAACCATTTTATCAAAACCCTTCAAGCTCTCGTCATCACTGACATCTGAGGGAAGTGGAAATGGCAGTTTTTCCGCCGCTTCAGGAGAGATGGAACTTCTAAACTTGTCATCGAGAACGCCTGACCAAGCCGGAATCCGATGGCCCCACCAGACCTGGCGGCTGATGCACCAGTCTTGGAGGCCGGTCATCCAGTGATCATAGACTTTGGCCCAGCGGTCGGGATGGAACTTCATCTCGCCATTGGCGACAACTTCCTGGGATGCTTTGACGCTGGGGTATTTGAGGAACCACTGTTCGCTAAGGCGTGACTCGATGGGTACGTCGGCGCGCTCGGAGTAGCCGAGGTTGTTTTGATAGGGCTCTTCTTTGACGAGGCTGCCGATTTCGGTGAGGAGCTCGGCGGCGCGTTTGCGGGCGGCGAAGCGCTCCATGCCGGCGAGGTCTTTGCCGGCGAGGTCATTGAGCACGCCGTTCGGGTGCATGACGTCGATGACGGGCAGGCTGTGGCGCTGACCGATTTCGAAGTCGGCCTTGTCGTGCGCGGGGGTGACTTTGAGAACGCCGGTGCCGAAGGTGAAGTCGACATGCTCATCGGCGATGATGGGGAGGAGTTCCTGATTTTCGACGGGGAGCGGACGGCGGACGTGCTTGCCGATGAGGTGGGTGTAGCGCTCGTCCTTGGGATTCACGGCGATGGCGGTGTCGCCAGGGATGACTTCGGGGCGGGTGGTGGCGATGGTGAGCCAGGTGCCGGGTGCTTCGACCACTTCGACTTTGAAGTGATACATGATGGCGTTCTGCGGCTTCATGACGACCTCTTCATCGCTGAGTGCGGTGAGGGAGGAGGGGCACCAGTTGACCATGCGTTTGCCACGGTAGATCTGGCCCTTTTTGTAGAGGTCCACGAACACGCGCATGACGCAGGCGTTGTAGTCGGGATCGAAGGTGAAGCGCTCGCGGCTCCAGTCGCAGGAAGCACCGAGCTTCTTGAGCTGCTCGATGATGATGCCGCCGTGCTTCTCCTTCCACTCCCAGATCTTGGCGACGAGGGCTTCGCGGCCGAGGTCGTCGCGGTGCTTGATGACGCCCTGTTTTTTGAGGGTCTTTTCGACGACGTTCTGGGTGGCGATGCCGGCGTGGTCGGTGCCGGGGAGCCAGAGGACTTCTTTCCCGAGCATGCGGGCGCGGCGGGCGAGGATGTCCTGGATGGTGTTGTTCAGGACGTGGCCGAGCGTGAGGATGCCGGTGACGTTGGGCGGAGGGATGACGATGGAGTAGGCCGGGCGGGTCGCGCTCACGCGAGCGGGGTCGGCTTCAAAGCATTTGTCGTCCAGCCAGCGCTGATACCAGCGGGCTTCGACTTCCGCAGGTGTGTAGGTCTTGTCGAGTTCGGGCATAAAGGGCGGCCAAGATGGGGGAAAGCGGCGGCTTTGCAAATGGGGAGGCGTTTCAGATTGGAGAGACGATGGACGATGGGCGGTCTGAGGGTTTTGCGAGAGTGGTTTTTGGAAAGGGAGTCGGGAGACGCTCGGCGGAGGCTTGAGGACAAGCCTCCCTACCCTGCGCTGGGCGTGCAGAGGCCTCAGCGTATGGCGATGCACATCAGCCTGCGAACGCGCTCGGAGTCGGGCGGTTTGGCGAAGGAGGCGGTGGAGGATGGCAAGGTGCGGGACGCCAAACACGCCCAACCTACGGTCCAGTCAGCGCATCGGCATTGTCAGTCAGGAGACGCTCGGCGGAGGCTTGGGGACAAGCCTCCCTACCCTGCGGTGGGCGTGCAGAGTCAGCGCATGGGCATGCCCAGAGGTCCCATCGGTGGCATGTCTGGGCGTGGATCACGCAGAGTGTCCGGCACCTTGCCGGCACGGGTCTCTGCTTCCATTTCCTGGCGGGTTTTGGGTGGCGATTTGTCGTTCACCACTTTGCAACTGGGCAGCAAAGCCGCAGCGAGAAGGATGAGGAGGACGGTGTTTGCTGGTTTCATGGGTGCTGGTTGGGTTAGTAGTCTTGAAATCACTTGGGGAGCCTTGCGTTCAAATCTTCAACATACTTGCGGTCCTCTTCGCTCAGACGTTCCATGGGCACCTCGACGGGCTTTTGGTTCACCAGCAGGCGCACCTTGCCCTCGCGAATGAGTGTGGGCTTCGCAGGCATCTTAGCGGGCGGAGCTTTGGCGACGGCTTCACGGGCGGCAGCGGGATTTGCAGCGTCAAATTCGAGCACGGATTCCTCAAAGGTGATGATGGTGCCGAGCAGCGATTTGCCATCTGTGCTTTTCCACTGCCGTGGCTCCCCGAGGAGGAAATAGGAGGTGAGCTTGGTCTTGGTCGGCGGCGCGGGCTTGGTGGCGTTGTTGACGCTGACGCCGCTGTTGCCACCGCTGCCGTTGATGGTGCGGGTGTCAAACTTGCTGCCGGTGGTCGGCAGGATCACCTGCGCGCTGAGCGGCGCTGTCATCGCCAAAAGGATGAGCAAGGCTTTCATCCTGAAAGGCTAGCATGGCTTTCAGGTGGAGTGCAACGGGGATTATGGGTCCATGACCGCCACCTGACTGGCGAGTGGAGCCCGTCGTCCCCTCACCCCGCTCCTCACCCCGAAGAAGAATATTCGTCGCTGTCGTGTGTCTGGGGCGGGGAGAGGGAGAACCGCTTTGGCTGCCTTGGATTTATCGGACACCAATGATTTAGCAATTATGCGTCCAGCACGGAGTAGTCGATGGCGTGCAAGCGGGGCTGTTTCGGCCCCATGCGTGGCACGCAGGCGAGCAGCGCCTTGGTGTAAGGGTGCTGCGGATTGCGGATGACCTCATCGACGGGGCCGGTTTCGACGATCTCGCCACGGAACATGACGGCGACGCGGTCCACGACGCTGCGGATGATGCCGAGATTGTGGGTGATGAGGATGATGCTCATGTCGAGATCGCGGCGCAGTTGCGCGAGCAAGTCCATGATCTGCTTTTGAATGGTGACATCGAGCGCGGTGGTGGGTTCGTCCGCAATGAGCAGCTTGGGCTGGGTGCAGAGCGCCATGGCGATCATGACGCGCTGCTGCATGCCGCCGCTGAGTTCGTGCGGGTAGGCATGGAGACGCTTGCGGGAATCGACGATGCCGACTTTGTCGAGCCACTTGACGATTTCGTCATCACGACCAGCCTTGCTGACATCGGGCCGATGCAGGGCGAGGGCCTCGGCAATCTGCGTGCGGATGGTGAGCACGGGATTGAGCGAGGT
>CAILZI010000007.1 GCA_903838675.1 uncultured Verrucomicrobiota bacterium | reverse complement strand
GAGCTGCTGGACGTAGCCGAGCTGGCGGCGCTGCTGATCGGGAAGGATGGCTGTGTTGCGCAGGTTTGAAATGAGGTGGTCGGACTGCGTTTCCTTGGTGTCGATGTGGACGCCCTGGTAGATGCCGGGGAGGAAGGCGCTGCGCCAGTTGGAGCTCTGGGCCACGGGCAGACCGCCGGGACACATGACGACGAAACCGGGCAGGCTTTGGTTTTCGGTGCCGAGGCCGTAGAGCGTCCAGGAGCCGACACTGGGGCGCGGCAGTGTGAGATTGCCGGTGTTCATCATCATGAGCGCGGACTCGTGATTGGGGACATCGCTGAACATGGAGCGCACGACGCAGAGATCGTCTGCGTGCTTGGCCACATGGGGGAAGAGCTCGCTGATCTCGATGCCGCTCTGGCCGTGCTTGCTGAACTTGAATTTCGAGCCGAGGGCCGCGCCGCTGAGGCGTTTGTCCTTGCTCAGGTCTTTGCTGATGGGCAGCGATTTGCCGTGCAGGACATTGAGCTTCGGCTTCGGATCAAAGGTGTCCATCTGCGATGGTCCGCCATTCATGAAGAGATGGATGACGCGCTTGGCCTTGCCGGTGAACTGCGGCTGGCGCACGGCGAGCGGCGAGAGGTTTGCGGCATTGGCATTGGTGAGACCCATGTCATTGAGCAGGCCTGCGAGGGCGAGGCTGCCGATGCCAAAGCCTGCGCGGCTGAGGGCATCGCGGCGGGTGAGGGTGGGAGATGAGGGGGACATGGGGTTAGAGGATGGGAGATGGAGATGGCCTACGGAACACACGGAAGACGCGGAAAATGGAATGATGGAGTGGTGCGGAAGGGGCGTGCTTGTTCTTGATACGCATGAAGAACGATGTGCCTGTTTTGTAGTACCGGCTTTAGCCGGAATCTGACCGGACCGGCTAAAGCCGGGACTACAGTACGGCGCTGGGTGTTGCGGTGTGTGTTGGGAAATGGAGTGGTGGGGAAGATCAGTCGATGAACATGAACTCATTGGTGATGATGAGGGCCTGGGCCATTTGCTCCAGAGGGCTGAGTTTGGGCGGTGGCGGGGCTTTGAAATCGGCCTGGGAGTCCCAGACGGTTTGCATGCCTTTGGGGGCTTTCTCCGGCATGACGAGAAGGCGGATGGTGGGCACCCAGCGGAAGCCGTCGGAGTTGGTGTTGTCGCGGCAGTCCACGGTGAAGTCGAGGATCTCGCCGGCTTTGACGCTTACTTTGGGCAGGGAGATGCGTGCGGCAATGCCGTTGGAGCGATCCACGATCCATTCGCCGAGCTGGCCGGTGCGGGAGGAGATGACGCGGGCGCGGATGCCATCGCCCGCCACTTTGGCACCGATGGAGATCTCGCCTTCGATGCCGTACTCGCCGCTGACAGGAGCGATCCAGCGGCGGATGGCGGCTTTTTCAATGCCTGACCCCGGATGGCCTCCGCTGGCGGTCACGCTGACGAAGCCGTGCACGGGATCAGGAAAGACGCGCGCGCCTTGGTAGCGCTTGGTGGGGGCATCGAAATAGGGCAGCGGTGAAAAGGCACGGCTGCGTGGCACGGCGGGATCGGCCGTGCCATAGCCCTGCTGCCATGAGCCCTGGGGGGTTTTGGCTTCGGGAGTTGTTGATTCGCCAAGGAGGCTGCGGCCGAGGGCCTCTTCTTCGGGAAGAGGGGCGCGCTGATACACGCGGCGGTAGAGCTCGCGCGTGGCGGTGGTGGCTTTGTCTCCGGGAGTTTTGGCGGCGGCTTTCTCGGCATCTGCCGCGAGCTTGCGGGCCTGCGCGATGATGAAGCCGTCATTGAGCGCGAAGAGCGCCTGCTGCGGCACGAGGGTCTCGGTGCGCTGGGTGTTGGAGATGTCTGGCGAGGGGAAATCGAAGGTGGTGAAGAGAGGATCGATGTTGGTGCGATCGACGAAGCCATAGAGGGTGCGGCGTCCGGTGAAGGGTACGGTGGAGAGGTTCACGGCGCGTCCGCCAAGGGTGGGATCAAGCAGGCCGCTGGTGGCAAGCATGGCATCGCGCATGGCTTCAAAGTCGAGGCGGCGGCGATTGGCGCGCCAGAGGAGGGTGTTGTCGGTGTCCACTGTGGCTGCCTCGGGGCGATTGGTGCTGGTCTGCTGGTAGGTGGCGCTCAGGACGATGTCGCGCACGATCTGTTTGGTGGAGCCGTTGCGCTGGATGAAGGCGGAGGCCAGCCAGTCGAGTAGTGGCGGATTGCTTGGCGGCTCCGACTGGAGACCGAAGTCGCCGGTGGTTTTCACCAGCGCCTGGCCGAGGAGGTGACGCCAGATCTGATTGGCCCAGACGCGCGGGGTGAGTGGATTTGTGGGGCTGCTGATGCGTTCGGCGAGTTCGAGGCGGCCACTCTGTGCTTCGGGAAAGGGTGTCTTCTTGGGATCCAAGACTTCGAGGAAACGGCGGTCCACGGCATCGCCGCGCCGTGCGGGATCGCCACGGATGAAGATGACGGGCTTGTTCATCTTGGGCTTGTCCAGCATGACCATGGCACGCGCGGGTGCGCCGGGGTGGGTGGCTTCCACTTCCGCGACGGCTGGGTCAACTTTGGAGTAGTCTTTGCGGGACTCCACGGAAGGGCGGGCCACGCGCTCGATCTCCACTGATTGCAGATCAAGCAGGCTGTCTTTTTTCAGGAAGGCATCGAGGAGTGGAGCGCTGGTATCTTTGGGTAGTTTGGCTGCGGCGGCGAGGACCGAGCCGTAGGCACGCACGAGAGCGGCCAGAGTATCGGGCCTCTTCTCCTGGATGACTTTGAGCACCAGGGGATGAATCTGCGGCTTGGTCTCGGGCGTCTGCACGGTGGTCAGCAGGGTCTTGATGAGCGCCGGCTGCTGGGCGGCAGGAGCGGCGGCGACTTTCGCGAGCGGGCCGAGCACGGCGTCATCGAGGACGCCCGGCAATTTCGTGAAGGTCTTCCACTGGCGATCGAACGGATCGAGGGCGGTCTCTGAGAGCTTGGTGTCGCTGATGACTTTGCTCATCACTTGCTTGTCGAACTCCAGGCGTGAGAGCGCATCGAAATAGGCCTCCGGCTTGGCTTTGATGTCGGTGATCGCCTTGGTGCGGAGTCCTGCGGTGAGGTCTGCAACGGCGCGCAGGGCGCTGGCTTTTTTGGTCTCGTAGTCGGCGCGGACTTTGGGATCCACCTTCACGGAGGCGAGGGTGATTTCAGGCAGGGTGTCGGGGATCTCGGAGCTGTGGAAGACGCCCTGCAGTGCGTAGAAATCGGCCGTGGGGATGGGGTCGAATTTGTGATCGTGACAGCGGGCGCAAACGACGGTGAGGCCCATGAGGCCACGGGTGACCACGTCGATGCGGTCATTGACCTGCTCCTCGGTGCGGCGTAGGAAGCGCGGGCCCACGGAGAGAAAGCCGAGTGCGGCGAGTGCGGGATCGTCCTTCTTCAAGCCGAGGAGATCGGCGGCGATCTGCTCTTGGATGAACTGCGCGTAGGGTTTGTCGGTGTTGAAGGCGCCGATGACGTAATCGCGGTAGGTCCAGGCGTAGGGGTAGCGGAGATCGGCCACGGGGAAGAAGTCCTGCGTGTCGGCGTAGCGGGCGATGTCCAGCCAGTAGCGGCCCCAGCGCTCGCCGAAATGGGGCGAGGCGAGGAGTTCATCGACCTTGGCCGCGATGGCTGCATCGGCATTGGTGGCGAAGGCGGCGACAAACTTGCTCATCTCGGCATCGCTCGGCGGGAGGCCGGTGAGATCGAAATGGAGTCGCTTCAAAAGGGTCGCGGCATCGGCGCGCGGGGAGGCGGTCAGGCCCTTGGCCTTGCGCCGGGTTTCGACCAGCGCATCAATCGTCGCGGGGCCGTGCTGCAGGGATTCCGCGCTCGCTTTGACCAGCGGCTGAAACGCCCAGTGAGTGGCGGCTTTTTTGAAAAACAGCGGCTGATTGCCGAGGACTTTTTCACCGGGCTCCAGCCCTTTGCTGGGCCACAGAGCGCCCTGATCGATCCAGGCGCGCAAGACCGCCACGGTGGCGTCCGGCAGCGGCGCTTTCTTCGGCGGCATCTCCATGTCCGGCTCCAGATGCGCGGTGAAAAGGATCAACGGACTTTCCGCGCTCTTGCCCGGAATGATCGCCGGTCCATAACCGCTGCCGCCCATCAGCGCCATCTCGCGGGAATCGAGCCGGAGGCCGCCCTTCTGCTTGTCCGGCCCGTGGCACGAGATGCAGTGCTCCACGAGCACGGGATGGATGTCGCCAAAGTACTTCACCGGCCGCTTCACCGGCTCCGGCAGATCCGAGACATCACCGCCCGCCCGCTTCATGGCAGCCGCAGCCGCTGGAGACGCGAGGCTGCTGAGGATGAGAAGGCAGAGCGATGGGAGATGGAAAAAGCGGAGGCGGAGGAGCATGTAGGCGGTGGTCTTTTTTGGACCTGCGTCTTTGGAAGTCAAGGCGGAGGGGATGGGGGAGGATGAAGATGGCCTACGGAAGGCACGGAATAAACGGAAGGTGGGGAAAAAGAGGGGGAGATGGGAATGAGGAGCCGAGCGGGGCGGAGACCGCTGCGAGGCCAAGAGAGGAGCGCAAGAAGCCCGGGGGATGGGGCGCTGCGAGCCGATGATGCGTGGATGAGGTAGTCTACGACGCCGAGGAGGAGCATCTTGAGATAAACCGCCGGGTAGATGGCGATTCTGATGACGATTCTTGACTTGGGGTTGACCAAAGATGGACTGGGGGGGCTTTACGAGGGATGTGGAAGACTACGATTGCTACAGGGCGCGCATTGTGCGATGGGCCGAGAGCAGCCCCGGAACCTTCCCCGAAATCTTTTGCACGCCCTACCGAAGCAATGGCATTGACGTGAACAGCGCGACCGTCTCAAACAACAATGGCAGACCGCCTCTTATTGGTATACACGGGGGAAGAAAGTCAGACGCACTGCCTCACGTCCAGATCTCGATGATTACTGGGCCTAGCTGCGACGGCGGTGGGCGATTTAAGCGGTTGGGAGTCAAGAAAGCAAGGCGCGAGATTCTACATTTCCAAGCTACTATTAGGATGATATTGGCGGATTCAGACACTCAATGACTGGCATCATTTTCATGCACTTTTCTAGGATTAAGAGGAGGTGGAAAAGCTATGCTGGTGGCCGAAAGTGAGCGGCGCGCACACTCCCGGACATAGGCATTCATTTGTGCTCGAATTTCAGACTCTGTCGGATAGGCAATGCAGAAGATGGAATGCGTATCGCTGCGTCCACTGGCAAACAATCTCCCACCGTCTGGATGCCATCTTATACCAGTCAGGGCCGGGGAATCGGTGCGAACTTCATGAGTAACTTCAAGATCGCCTCCTCTCAAACACAATACCGTGCCATCGTACCTTGCAGCAGCCAGAACTGCTCCATTCGGCGACCAGTCAAAGTCAAATACGGGTGTGCCGTTTCCAGCACGAGAGGCAATGATGCCGCCATGAATAATATCGACAACCACCAGTTCTCCCTTTAATCCAGCAAGCGCCACTTGAGCATTGTGTGGGCGGGAGGCGATCTGGATGATCTCCATTTCAGCAAGTGGTGACAGCGCAATGGATTTAGGTTTCGGCACCCGCACCTTTCCTTCCTTTTCGCTCCAAGTCGCCAGAAACTGACTCTCCCTGTCGAACCCGATGATTGTTTTACCATCCCAGGACCAGGTGGCCCACACGATGTGGCCAAACTCATTGAGTTCCTGGAACTTTGGAGCCGAATCTAGAGATGCACTCAGCAGGAAAACACGGCCACTTATGCTTGTAACCACGAATTCGTCTTTGTCTACTCGGCTTGAAATGTAAATAAGAGGCTCTCCACTGATTTTAACTTCAAGGGGCTTTTCGTCCTTCGTCACACCACGCCACAACCTGACATTACCCGAGCGATAGGCTGCCGCCAAAAAATGCTGGGACCACGCCATCCTGCCCGACAGTTCGTCACCTTTCGGTATGCGGTAGAGAGAATTCGAATCCAATTTCTCTGGATTGTCTTTATTTAAAGTTCCGAGATATATCGTGCCACGAATACGAGCACCCGCTGCTACATGTGTGCCATCAGGGGAAAATGCAATGCCAGCTTCTTGGTTTGGCGGCAGCACAAGCTCATCATACGCATACGGAGCCGCAGTGTTTGCTTGTGAATAGATTCTGCCCAGCCTGTCGCTAGCTGAAACCATGGCCACCCACTTTTCATCGGGACTTTGAGCAAGGCCGGTGACTCGATGACGGCTGGTAATTGGAGGGAACAGAGCATTTCCATCATCCTCAGGGCTGAATCCTTCGATATTACCTTCATCGGTTCCAATTATTACATGGTTGCCTAGCGCCCGTATGGACTTCGGCACCCCTAGGGTACGTAGCTGTAATGCGGCTTTTTCCCCTGGTCGCCAAAGGAAAACGCGAGCATCATCGGTTGTCAGTGCCAGCGCTGGTCCTCCAAGCGCTTTCGAAGGTACTCCGTCCACATCGACAGCTTGTTCAGGGAGTTGCAACCAAACAGATTTCATTGGCCGAAACGGCAACAACACCTTCTGATCCTCAAGAGCCGGTGGAGGGGCTTTTGAGGCGGTCTGTCTTATATACAATGTGTCGTCCGCACCATAAGCAAAGTTTATGCCGTCCGATGCAACAGACAGAGCGTGGATCTGGGATTGCACTTCGCTACTCCAGCTAGAGATTTCGGTGCCGCTTGAGGCTGAAAGTTTGAGCACCATTTTGCCAGAAATGAAAATGTTGTTCCCATCAGGGCTCCATTGCAGTTCCGTAGGTTTGCTCTTCAGATCAATCTCATGGCTCCATTCAAAGTCCCGTTTGGAAAAACTCCATAACGCCACACGCTTGCCATCTTCGTCCGCTATTGCAATTCGGTCTCCTTGCGGCGAGAACCGAACTTGGCAGATGGTGTCGACGAAATTCACAACTCCCGCAGGTAACCAGTCATTCTCGGCGTCCCAGAAGCGCAGCATTCCATCATATCCGCCTGTAACTACCCACCGCCCATCCGAACTCCAATCCACAGCAAGCAGGTTGTTTGTGTGTCCTTCCATGACGATGTTCAGGCGCCGGTTCATCCATCGCCGGGCAGTGGCTTCTGTGGCTGCCGGGACAATCTCTTTGGTTTCGTCCGCTGCATCCATGGCCTCCAGCAAGGTCTGCGCTGATTGACAAGGATCATAATCGAGACGCTCGCCGGCGTCTCTAGTCAGCTGCTCCATTTTACGCTGCCTTTTAACCAGCTCAGTTTGAGCTTCCTTGCGGATCATTTGCAGGCCGAAAATAGAAGCTGTGATAATCAAACCCGCAAAAACTGCCAAAAGTGTGCCTATTATTCTCCTTCTCCAAGTGTTCCGACGAGTAAAATTGAGGGAGAGCATTAGCGCGGCAACAGTCTCCTCTGAGGGTCCCTGCGCCAGAGAGGATGCTGACTCATCTAACCGCCGGTATCAATTGATAATGAAGGTGATGTCGATCAGCTTGCAGTCGTTGGTGATCAGAGGAGGTGCGTATTTTTGCGAAGTGCCTGCCTGGTTTGAGCGCTAAGCATCTTGAACCGTAGTGCGCATGATGAGCGGAACGTGACAGACATATCGACAGCTGGTATTCTCCGCCGATGTCTTACGCCAAAATCTCGCTGATCACCCGTCCCCCTAAATCCGTGAGCCGGTAGTCGCGCCCATTGTGCCGGTACGTGAGCTTCTCGTGATCAAGACCCAAGAGATGCAGCAGCGTGGCGTGGAGGTCGTTGACGTGGACTTTGTCTTCGACGGCTTTGTAGCCGAACTCGTCGGTGGCGCCGTGGTGGACGCCGGCTTTGATGCCGCCGCCGGCCATCCAGATGGTGAAGCCTTTGGGGTTGTGATCGCGGCCGACGCTGCCCTGGGAGTCTGAGGTGCGGCCGAATTCGCCGCCCCAGATGACGAGGGTTTCATCGAGCAGGCCGCGTCCGGCGAGATCGGCGAGGAGCGCGGCGGCGGGTTGATCGGTGGCGGCGCCGCAGGAGCGGTGATTGGTTTCGATGTTGTTGTGGCCGTCCCAGGGGACGTCGTCCACGGCACCGTCACCGCCGGCGTTTTTGCCGGCGAAGATCTGCACAAAGCGGACGCCGCGCTCGACGAGACGGCGCGCGGTGAGGCACTGGCGGGCGAAGACTTCGCAGGTCTTGTTGTCGAGGCCGTAGAGCTTCTTGGTGGCATCGCTTTCGTGGGTGAGGTCGAGCGCCTCGGGGGCGTCTGTCTGCATGCGGTAGGCGAGTTCGAAGGAGTTGATGCGCGCGGCGAGATCGGTCTGCGGGGCGCGGAGCTGGGCGTGCTGCTGGTTCATCTCCTTGATGAGATCGAGCGAGGAACGCTGCTGCGCGGCGCTCTCCATAGTGGAGCGTGAGAGGTTGTCGATGACGCCGTTGCGGCGGGCATCGAGGGTGAGGGCCTGGTAGGATTTGGGCAGGAATCCGGCGGACCAGATCTGATCATCGCCACGCGGGCGGCGCTCGTGCATGACGACGAAGGAGGGGAGGTTTTGATTCTCGGTGCCGAGGCCGTAGGTGAGCCAGGCTCCGGCGCTGGGGCGGCCGGGCTGGCTGTCGCCGCACATGAGCTCCATGGAGGCGGGGGCGTGATTGTTGGCCTTCAGATGCATGGAGTGGATGAAGGCCATCTTGTCCACATGCTGGGAGAGATGTGGGAAGATACCCGAAACCCAGGAGCCGGACTCGCCGTGCTGTTTCCAGTCGAAGGGGGATTTTAATATTTTGCCGCTGGTGGTGAAGAAGCCGGTCTTGGAATCGCTGCCCGGCAGGGGCTCGCCGTTGCGCTTTTGCAGCTCGGGCTTGTAGTCCCAGGTGTCCACCTGCGAGGGCGCGCCGGTCATGAAGAGCCAGATGACAGATTTGACCTTGGGCGGGAACAAGGAGGGCCGCAGGGCCATGGGATTGAGCGGAGCGGGTGCTCCCCTGCCCTGCTGCTCTGCCAGCATGGAGGCGAGCGCGACGGAGCCGAAGCCGAGGCTGCTCTGCTGCAGGAAGCGGCGACGCGAGGGCAGGAGCGAGGCGTTGGTGGTGAGGTCGTTGAACATGGAGGTGGGAAAGTGGGGGGGCTAGAGCGCTTGATGGATCGGAGTACGATAGACACTCCGGTCTGTCGATACCCAGCGTTGGCCAATCGCCCCGGACCGACAGACAGGAGTGTCTATCGTACTGACCGGAGTGTGCTGTGACGAATGGGGCATGTGGTATCTTATCGGAGTACGATGGACACTTTTGTCTGTCGATACCCAGCGGCCGCCAACCGCCCCAGACTGACAGACAGGAGTGTCTATCGTACTGACCGGAGT
>CAILZI010000006.1 GCA_903838675.1 uncultured Verrucomicrobiota bacterium | reverse complement strand
TCGATGGCAGCAACGGCTGGACTCCCGCGCTCGCCATGGTCGCTGATGGTGAACGGCGTGTGTTGCAACTCACCGGGTGGACTGGCGGCAGTGGCTCCACTCCTGCAGGGTCAGGTTCCTATATCGGGGGCTCTGGCTGGGTCGCCACGGCGGCAGAAGCGCTCGATCTGCGCGGCATGCAGGGACCACCGGGCGGCAACGGAGCAGCAGGGGTGGATGTCACTCCCATCACCAGCATCAGCTACGATGGCACCAACCTCACGATCCAAACTTCCACCGGGCAGAGCTTTGGTCCATTCATGGTCAAAGGAAACGATGGTGGCAACGGCACCAATGGAAACAACGGAAGCGCCGGCAGCAACGGTGCCAATGGAACCAATGGTTGGACTCCCGTGTTTGCGATCATCAGCGATGGCGAGCGTCGCGTGCTCCAATTGCAAAACTGGACCGGCGGCAGCGGCAGCACACCAGGCAGCGAGGGCTGCTACCTCGGAGCGAGCGGCCTGACACCCAATCTCAATGATGCCGTGGATGTTCGTGGTGCACGCGGCAGCGATGGTCAGCCCGGAACCCCCGGCACCAACGGTGTGGATACCACTCCCATTACCACCATCAACTTTGATGGCTCGAACCTTGTCATCCAGACATCAACGGGACAGAGCTTCGGTCCTTATTATGTCCGAGGCAATGACGGGGCTCAAGGTCCGCAAGGCCCTCAAGGACCACAAGGCGATTCCGGTGGCCCGCAAGGCCCACCCGGCCCGCAAGGCGATATCGGTCCACAAGGTCCTCCAGGAAGTGACGGTGCCCAAGGCCCTCAAGGCCCTCAAGGAACGCCTGGCAGTGACGGCGCCCAAGGTCCGCAAGGCCCTCAAGGACCGCCAGGCAATGACGGTGCACAAGGTCCTCAAGGTGATCCCGGTCCACAAGGACCGCAAGGCAGTGACGGTGCCCAAGGTCCACAAGGCCCTCAAGGACCGCCAGGCAATGACGGCGCACAAGGCCCTCAAGGCCCTCAAGGCCCGGAAGCCACTCCCATCACCAGCATCGACTTCGATGGCTCCAACCTCACCATCCATACGTCATCAGGCCAGAGCTTTGGTCCGTTTTATGTCCGAGGAAACGACGGGCCTCCAGGTGCAGGCGGTGGCTACGGGGGCAGCAACGGTGCTGATGGCACCAACGGCTGGAGCCCTGTGCTCTCCATGGTCCTCGATGGCGAGCGTCGCGTGCTTCAGCTTCAAAGCTGGGCCGGCGGCAGTGGGGGCACTCCGGGCAATGAAGGCAGCTATCTTGGTCCTAATGGCCTCACGACCTCCATCTCTCAGGCCGTGGATATTGGGGCAGCCTTTCAGCCGCTCGCCCCAATCGAGAATGTAAACAGCGCCACCAGTTTGAGTGGGAGCGACACCGTGGACGTGACTCAACTCGAAGCCCAGATTGCTGATCTCCAAACCAAGCTGCAGCAGGTGCTCGACCGGTTGCGCTCCCACAACCTCATCAGCATGTCGTGAGGCTGCGGAAGAGCAGTTCGTTGCGCAACGAGGTCATTGGAGAATCTTGGCACGCCTCTCTCGAGGTGAGTACATTCTCTTTCCTGACGGTGGCGGGTTCCAGCCTTCGTCCGGAGTGATGGAAAACCACTCTCTCGCCTCGTTCTCAGTAACCAGCTCCCGGTAATGTTTGAAGATGATTTCCGGCGAATTGCCCGCTTCCAGCGCAACGCGCGCCGCATCCTTCACCTCCGCAATGCGGTAGCTGATATAGGAGTGCCGCAGGCCGTTGTGAGGCCACTTGATGCCAAGCTTCCTTGCGAGAGCAGTGACTTCGACCCCAGTTTTGGTTCCTTGAGTCACAGCACCTTTACGAGGAAGGAGACGCAGCCATGCTGCCAAATTGTCGGAGATCGGCACAATTCTACGCGAGGCCGTTTTCGCCTGATCTGCCCTGAGCATGATGATTTTACGATCAAGGTCCACAGCCCCCCACTCCAGCCGCCCAATTTCGGCCACTCGCAGGCCGGCGAAAGCTCCAATGGCGACAAAACCCAACAGGTGCACCGGACAAGCCTCCAGCAGCTTTTGCATTTCGTTAGGCTGGAAGATTTCCGTCTGCGTGTCTCCGACTTTGGCAAGCGAAAGCAATTCCGCCGCCGTGGCCTCTGTCACCGGCAGATAGCCGCGAGACTTGGCAAATGAAAACAAGACTTTGATGCAGCGGTGAATTGTGTTGCGTGTGACTGGCGAACCGCCCAGACCACGCAGCCAGCGATCAATGTCGCCAGAGCTGACAGCCGCAATCTCTCCAGGAAATGCTTCGGCAAACCGGCGGGTGGTGATCGCAAGTTGGTTTACATAACCGATGCTCAAGTCATCCTGCTTTTTGGCCTCAACCAACTCGGGGATAATATCGGGAACCTTGACCCCGAGAGTCATTCCTTTCGTCCGCCTCACAAATTCCTGGACAGCTACCAAGAGGGGAACCTCGCCCAAAAGTCCACGACATCTGGCATACTCATCCATGGCTGCCACCGGGGGAACATTGCAGGGCGCGGCCAACCGCTCCACCGCCAGGTAGCACTCCCGCTGCGCAGGACTGATGTCGTTGGTTGCTGCCAGACCACTTTGAATGCGCTGTGCTGCAAGTTGCGCCTCGGATTTGGCTCGCTCCAAGGTGTTGAAAGTGCGCCTGATCCGCCGCCCATTCAGGTGAAAAGCCACGGTGTACCGTTCTTGGTTGCGCACCTTGCCGCAATAAATTGGCACCACAGCATTGCCATGCTTGATCCGCAGAGGTAACCGCCCTTTTTTTCGAGGAATGTCCCCCGATTTTGTCATGCTTTTGTCATGCATGAGCTCGGAAGGGGTGTCAAAACCACTTGGAGCCAACAACCTAACTCTCTGAACCTCAAAGAGTGGTGCTCGGGAAGGGACTCGAACCCTTAAGCCTTTCGGCACAAGATCCTTAGTCTTGCGCGTATACCAATTCCGCCACCCGAGCAGGTGCTGAAAACAGGGGCCGCGAATATAGACGAACCAGTTTTTATGCAACCACTGTTTTACGTTTTTCTGCACTTCTTTTCCTTCCGCAGACCGATTCTCGAAAAGAGGGCCCTGTTGATCCGGCGAGCGCAGCGCCGCCCTGGGAGCGCGGCACTCCGATGCCGCTCAGGGAACGTTTCCTGAAAAGCGACCAACGCAGCCAATGGGGCCGCTCCGCCGCCGGGCCATGGGGCAAGATTTTTGAGAGCGGGTCTAAAAGACGATCACTCTTGCCTTTGCCGCGCGTTTTGGCTGTCATCCCATCTCATGCGCACTTCCCTGCTCCTCTGCCTGCTGCCGTCACTCCTGCTCGCAGCCTCGCCCTACCCTGAAAAGACCCCCGACACCTTGGGAAACAGGCTCATCGACCGCTACTTTTCCGAGCAGACACGCGAGATCTCCGCAGACAACGGCCTCTCTCAGATCACCACCGCCGCAGACTGGGAGGCCAAGGCCCCCGAATACCGCCGCCAGATGTTCGAGATGCTCGGCCTCGATCCCTTGCCGGAAAAGACCCCGCTGAACGCCACCAAGACCGGCGAGCTCAAAGGCGACGGCTACATCGTGGAAAAAATGCACTTCCAGTCCATGCCCGGACTCTACGTCACCGCCAATCTCTACCTCCCTGCCAAGGTCGAAAAGCCCCTGCCCACCATCCTCTACGTCTGCGGCCATGCCAATGTGGTCAAGGAAGGCATCAGCCTGGGCAACAAGACCGGCTACGAGCACCACGGCGTCTGGTACGCCCGCCATGGCTACGCCTGCCTCATCATCGATACCGTGCAGCTCGGCGAGATCCGCGGCGAACACCATGGCACCTACAGCAAAGGCCGCTGGTGGTGGTTCTCTCGCGGCTACACCCCCGCCGGGCTGGAGGCCTGGAGCTGCATCCGCGCACTCGACTACCTTGAAACTCGCAAGGAAGTGGACAAGACACGCTTCGGCGTCACCGGCCGCAGCGGCGGCGGTGCCTACTCCTGGTGGATCACCGCGCTGGATGAGCGCATCAAAGCCAGCGCCCCCACCGCCGGCGTCACCGACATGCAGAATCAGGTCATCGACGGCTGCATCGAAGGCCACTGCGACTGCATGTTCTTCGTGAACACCTACCGCTGGGATTTCGCCCGCATGGTCGCCCTCGCCGCACCGCGCCCGCTCCTCATCGTCAACACCGACAAAGACGCCATCTTCCCCATCGACGGCGTCTTCCGCATCTACCAGGACGTGCGCAGGCTCTACACCCTCCTCGGCAAAGAGGGAAACATCGGCCTCCAGGTCGCCGAAGGTCCGCACAAAGACCTGCAGCCGCTGAACATCGGCGCCTTCCACTGGTTCGAGCGCTTCCTCAAAGGTGCCGATCCCATGGCCGTGCTCGATGAAGGTGCCAAGAAAACCCTCGAGCCCGCCTCCCTCCGCGTCTTCACGGAGATCCCCAAGGACGAGATCAACACCAAGGACGAGATCAACACCAAGGCCGACGAAACCTTCGTCCCCATGGCCAAAGCCCCCGCGCCCGCCACCAATGCCGCTGATTGGACCAAGCAGAGCGACACCTGGATGCAGGACCTCAGAGACAAAGTCTTCAACGGCTGGCCCAAGGACATCGCCTCCGTCAATCCGCAGAAGGAAAACAGCGCCGAAGTCGATGGCATCCGCATGACCGCCTACGATTTCGAAAGCCAGTCCCCCTTCCGCCTGCGCCTCTACATCGTCCATCGCGACGGCCTCCGCGCTGAGGATCTCCAGCTCGTCGCGCTCAACGTCCTCGACGAAGCCGGATGGGATGAATTCTGCGCCGCCTACCACACCCGCTTTGGCAAGCTCATCGAAGTCTTCCCCGGTGCCCCCAAAGACGATGCCGCCTTTGAGCAGGAAAAGAAGATGTTCACGAACTTCAAATGGGGCATGGCCTACATCTGCCCGCGCGGCGTCGGCCCCACCGCCTGGACCGGCAGCGACAAAGCGCAAACGCAGCGCCTCCGCCGCTTCTACCTCCTCGGCCAGACCCTCGATGGCATGCGCGCATGGGACATCCGCCGCACCGTCCAGACTTTCCGCGCCATCCCCGGCTTCGGCGAAACCCCGCTCTGGATTCAGGCCCATCGCGACATGGCCGTCGATGCCCTCTACGCCTCCCTCTTTGAAGACAACATCAAGCGCCTTGATCTCCACGACATGCCCCTCACCCACAACGGCACCGTCACCGGAGATCCCAAAGCCCCCGGCCCCGCATTGCTCAACGTCCTCAAATACCTCGACATCCCCCAGGCCACAGCCATGGCCGCCATGCGCAGCAAAGTCGTCATCTACTCCGCCGACAAACCCGCCTGGGAATACCCCGCCACCGTGACCAAGAACCTCGGCAAAGAAACCCAGTTCCAAGTCCGCGTCCCCGTGCAGCCCGAGGAAGTGAAGGAAGAGCCGAAGAAGAAAGAGGAGCCCAAGAAACCAGCGGAGGAAGCCCCCAAGAAATCCGCCGCAGCCAACCCCACCGCAAGCCCCATCGCCTACGGCACGCTGCCAGCCGACTCCTACGCAGACGCCCCGCGCAAACCCCACGTGAAGAAGGACACCGTCAAAAAAGACACCATCAAAAAGCCCCGCATGAAAAAGGACAGCCCGAAGAGAAGATGACGCCGGAGTACGATAGACACTCCTGTCTGTCGATCAGCGCTCACACATCCTCCATCGTCCCCACTTCCCACCGGCAGCAGCTCATTAGAGCGCCAACCCCATGGCCTTCTTCGATTACTTCTCCCTCCTCCTCGCCGCAGCCTTCCTCATCCTCGGCCGCCGCCCTCAGCACGTGCGCGACATGGTTCGGTATCGCAAAGCCCTCACACTTTTCCTCTGGTCCATCGTCCTGTTCTATCCGGTCTCCGCCATCTTCATGTTCGGCGTTTACCTCGCCTTCGTCACCCACCCCGTGGGCATGGTCCTCATTGTCCTCAGCTTCCGCCAGCTCTGCCTCGCACTCATCGCAGCACCGGAACCACCGCCATCTGCCTAGCGTTTGCCGAACCTGATTTCGAAAGAGCGCATGCAGGCCCACACTGAATCCTCTCTGGAAAAATCTCTGCGGCGTTCCCGCCTCTGCGGTGTAAAATCAGTTTCCCCAATCCCACTCCCCTCTCTTCAATCCGATTCATCCCCCCATGAGCCGCAAGAACCCCGCCGTCGATGAACACATCGCCAGCGCCAAAAAGTGGCAGGCGGAGATGAAAGCGCTGCGTCGCATCCTCCTCGACACCGGTCTCACCGAGGAGCTCAAATGGGACCAGCCCTGCTACACCCACGACGGCCACAACATCGCCCTCATCGGCGGCTTCAAAGACCACTGCAGGCTCATGTTTTGCAACGGCTCCCTCCTCAACGATCCCCGCGCACTTCTGCAAAAACCCGGCGAGCACACCCAGGCCGGGCGCTTCATCCCCTTCACCCGCGTGGCTGAAATCCAAGCCCTGGAACCCGACCTGAAGTCCTTCCTCCACGCCGCCGTCGAAAACGAAAAAGCCGGAGTGAAGCCCGCCTTCAAAACCACCCCCGAGCCCATCCCGGAAGAGCTGCAAACCAAACTCAACAAAAACCCCGCGCTCGACGAAGCCTTCGCCGCCCTCACACCCGGACGCCAGCGTGCCTACCTCCTCCACTTCAACGCCGCCAAACAGTCCACCACCCGCACCTCCCGCATCGAAGCCTGCACGCCCCGCATTCTCGCTGGCAAAGGCATCCACGACTGCATCTGCGGCCACTCCCAAAAAATGCCCGCCTGCGACGGCTCGCACAAAAACTTCCCCGCAGAGGACCTCTGCAGCTGATGAGCGAGCCATTTCAATCAACAAAGAAATCCCGTGTCGGCACAGCTATTTTTGTGACAGGTGTGCTGGCTCTGATCGGCCTCTACCTTCTTGCATCGCCAACCTACTCAGCTGGTGATTGCAGCGGCATAAGTGGCACACTGCCATTGGTCCTCATCCTAGGCATGGCGTTCTATTGGATTCCCGCCTGCGCTTTGCTGGGCTTGATAGTCTGGGGGCTCGACAAATGGGGGTGGTGGCCCCGCTGGTGCCAGGCTCGCTTCATCTTGATGGCCGGCCTCATGCTGCCGCTCTTGGGTTGGGCGTTCGGCCTCCGCAAGAGCAGCCCCAAAGCTTTTTACGCCTCTCGTGTGGGAGTTTTAGAGGACCGCGTCTCAGACATACAGGTGTCTGGTTATAGCGGCATGGCTGTCTCGCACTGGCTATTTGCCTTCACGGTAATGCCAGACGACGCCGCCTCTATCGCTTCCAAGTTGAGGCTGCAGGAGGACCAATCAACGGACCTCAAACAATTCCTCACCAAAGACCCGATGCTCTTTCATTGTTCCATGTCCGCCGCTCTGCATGCAGCAAATCCAAGCGACCTGAAAACTTATTCTCTTCTTCAGTCGCAAGGTACGTTCTTACGTTTTACCATTCTCACGGTGGATTCCCCACACCAACGCGCATGGCTCTATCGCGGTTTTGACGACTAGAGTTTATTGCCGTCTCGCAGCACTGTCCACAGCCTGCACGCCTCATTTCATGCTCGCTCTCCGCCGCGCCTTCCGCTAAAACTTCGCTGCGTGAAAAATGCACCCACCCTCGGAGCCCTCGCCATCCTCATCACCATGGCGCACCTGCTGCCCCATGCCGCAGCTGCCGAGGAGGCACCCGCCACCTCCCGCCCCCTGACTGTCCGCGTCATCGATGAATCCGGCGCTCCCCTCCCAGGCGCAAACATCCACAGCGGCGTGTGGACGAACGCCAAGTTCCCGCCCAACTCCGACTACACCACAAACGCCCAGG
Organism: uncultured Verrucomicrobiota bacterium; assembly: GCA_903838675.1. Classification (GTDB taxonomy): domain Bacteria; phylum Verrucomicrobiota; class Verrucomicrobiia; order Verrucomicrobiales; family Verrucomicrobiaceae; genus Prosthecobacter. The sequence goes on along the minus strand of CAILZI010000006.1, from coordinate 3,750 downwards.
GCACCGTCACCTTCGAGCTCCCCGCCCAGGTCCGCATTCTCCGGCTCTGGGCCAGCCACAAAGGCCGCGTCCCCATGATTGCCAATTTCGACGCCCGAAAGCTCGGGGGAGAACCCGTGCCCAAGGACTTCACCTTCACCCTCCTTCCAGGCACCACCATTGGCGGCTTCGTGCACGATGACATCGGCGCACCCATCCCCGGTGCCAAGGTGGAAGTCTGCGTCGATTCCCGCGAGCCCGGCAGGGGCGGCCTCGGCGAGCCCGTGGTGAACGAATGGCTGGCGGAGGGAAAAGACGCCTGCGTCACCGACGAACACGGCTTCTGGGCGCTCAACAACGTCCCCGCAGGCCCAGACTGGCACATCGGTCTCCGCCTGCGGCACCCGGATCATGTCGATGATCTGGAATGGCGCGGCAGGAGCGGCGCGCCCTTCTCCCTCCAGCAGTTCCGCGATCAATCCGCCATCACAGTCATGCAGACCGGCGTGCGCGTCACCGGCACCATCACCGGCCCCGATGGCAAACCCGTGCCCAAGGCCCTCGTCATCTGGGGAGACCGCCCCTACCACAACAGCAACGTTCAGGAAACCTTCGCCGATGAGGCAGGCCGCTTCCGCTTTCCCCCGCTCATGCCCGGCAAGACCCTCCTCACCGTCATCGCCGAAGGCCACTCACCCCTGCTCAAAGAGATCGAGCTCACGGCCACTCCCCAGGTGGAAAACGTCCAGCTCCAGCCCGGCAAAACTCTCACCATCAAGTTCATCGACTCCTCCGGCAAACCCGTGCCCAAGGTCTCGGTCAACATTACCGGCTGGCGCGAAAAAGAAACCCTCTTCAACTGGCGGCACCCAAACGTCCCCTACAGCAAGATCCCCGACGAAGCGAACGACCAGGGCATCTACACCTGGACCTGGGCTCCTGATGACGCGGTCGAATACCTGTTTTGGAAAAAAGGCTCCAAGTTGACCCACCGCACCTCACTCAGCCCCGGCGAGCACGAGATCATCGTCGATTCCTCCGCTGCTCCCTAGCAGCACTGCCCTCACCCCGCCCGCGTCACCCGCTTCCAGAAGAAATCCAGCTCCCGCGCCAGCACGCTCATCACCTGCGCAGGCGTGGCTTCCAGAGCACCGCTTTCAGCTTCCTTGATAATCCGCTGCATCGCATACAGCGCCGCCACATTCTGCGTGTCCAGATGGATCGCATCCACATGCGTCTTCAGCACCTCTGGGAAAGACGTGCTGTGCTGCAGGATCGCCCAGCTCTGCTGCTCGCGGTCCGTTTTGAAAGTCGTGATCTTCAGCCGTGGTGCCGAGGCTCCCGTGGCCTGCGCATCCTGGTTCAGCTCGGCCAGCCTTCCTGCGGCAAAACCCGCCAGCGTGCGCCAGTAGGAGCCGTCCGCGAAATTCGCCAGGCCAAACACCACCTCCAGCCCCTGCAGCGACCAGCACATCGCATACCGGCCCGTCATGCCCGGCAGCTCATGCTCACTGAAGCGCACCAGCGGAAAGCGCTTCCCCGCCAGCCGGATCAGATCCGCCAGCTTGGTAAAATCCAGCGGCAGAGACACCGCCTCCGCAGCCATTTGCAGCCGCAGCGCCTCGTAGCGGCCCAGCAGCGCATCGCGCTCCGCATTCGGCGCAGGCAGCACGCCCGGAGGCGGCGGCGGGGCATAGGCCGGTGGTGCAGCCACCACAGCAGCTGGCCGTGCAGGCGGGACAAACGCCGGTGGCGCAGCCACCGCTGGAGCTGGCGCGGCTACCATAGCAGCCGGCGCAGGAGCAGGCGTTGCCGCAGCACCCAGCACATCCGCCAGACGTTCCGCCACCGCATGTGAGCCATTGCTCTCCGCAGCATGCGGCGCACTCGGCTGCCTCAGCTTGCCCAGCATCTCACGTAAATTTTCAAACGCACCCGCCGAGCTCGGCGAGAACTGCGCAGGCGCATCGCCCCCTTCGCTGGTCGCCGGAGACTTTGCCGTCACGGCATTCGGCGGTGATTTCGGATGGTTTCCATTCAGGCCCGGCGGCGGCATCAGCGGTGCCTCATCCTGCTGCGGCAGCGCTGGCGTCGGTTCTGCCAGTCCCTCCGCCATCAGTTTCATGTGCGCCGCAGTTCCGGAATCAAAAATCGAAATCTCACCCGCTGCCTTCGGTTGGGCATCCGCGCTTTCCGCCACTTCCTCCGTCATCAGCGGCAGCACGCCTTCGTCAGCTGCCATCGACTGCGGAGAGATCCCCCCCGGCATCACCGGAGCCGACAGCGTCTGCTGGAAAAAATCCCACTGCTTCGCCGCATGCCGCAGAAACGTACGCGCAGACACCGAGCCCAGCGGCCGCCCCAGGAAATAGCGCTTCACATCCAGGAACGTCGTAAACTCACGCGCCGCATCCGCCGCGATGCCAGCATGCTGCAGCCGCAGGCGCAGCAGTGTCGCCGCCTCGCTTTCACCAATGCCGCGCAGCAGCATCTGCGAAGCCGTCAGCCGGTCCTCCATCGCACTCGGCAGATGGTGCCCAAACGTCGCCTGCCACACATCCTGGTTCAGGCTCAGCACCACATGCACCCCGTCCATCTCAGACATGTCCAGCAGCAGCGAGGCAATGCGCAGCCCCGCTTCTGGATTGCGGTAGTACGCATCCAGGTGATCCACCAGCAGCACCACCGGCCGCCACAGGCCCAGCAGTCGCAGCCACGTCACCGGGCCCTCATTAGACTCATCCGCCGCCAGCATGCGCAGCACCGCCATGTGGCTCATCCCGCCATCCAGCGCGTGGTTCAGCATCGCATTCACCCACGACTCCAGCGCCGTCGGAATCGCCGGCACACGCTTCATCGCCTGCTCCGTCATCGGCCTGCGCAGCTGCCCTTCAAAGCGCCGCACCCAGTCGCCGATCAGGCGCGCGCTCCCGTTCACATCAAACACCTCGATCGGATCTCCGCCCAGCACGCGCAGCGCCTGCTCCGGATTCGCACACGGCAGCGTGCCGTTCTCGATCAAACGCCGCACCAAAGTCGCGCACACACCTGCACAGGCCTCACGCAGCTTCGTCCAGCCCTCACGCGCATCCTCCGCACGCGCCATCGACTCCAGACCGCGCACCGACACCGCGGAAACTCCAATCACATCCTCCAGACGAAACGCCAGCGGCACCAGCACCACCTGCCCGTTTGCCGCCGCCGCCAGACGTCCCAGCAGATGCGTTTTGCCGTAGCCCGCACGCGGCGCCGTCAGCAGCAGCAAAGGCTGCCCGCCTGCACGCCCCGCACTGCTCTGCCGCTCATCGATCGTCGTTGTCAGTTGTCCTAAAATGTCCCCGTTCAATCCCGGCACCGAGCGATTCTCCGTCACCCCAAACGGCCCCGCGCAGACATCGTCTGCAAAAGGATTCATCCCCTCAGCCTGCGGCAATGCAGGAGGCAGGCCCGAGGCGGATGGCAGAGGTGTTTTCAAGGGTGATTCTGGACTTTCCACAATGAATCCGGTTTCAGGGTTCTGAATCAGGTCAGTTTCAATGATATTTAGGCCAAATCATACTCCACAGAAAGTAAGTTTTTTGCTTTTGACGTTATTCTCTAAAACGAGAATAACCGGACACACCGATAGAACGCCCCTGCCCAAACCACCGGACGCGCCGAAAATTTTGCAGCACGATAGGCACTCCAGCCTGTCGATCACTGTTCCCGCCATCTCCCAGACCAGCGCTCCCCCTTAAAGTACGATGGACACTCCTGTCCGTCGATCCCAGC
>CAILZI010000005.1 GCA_903838675.1 uncultured Verrucomicrobiota bacterium | reverse complement strand
CGCCGGTGAGTACCCCTACTTCTGCACCTTCCCAGGGCACGTCGCTATCATGAACGGCGTCCTCACCGCTCAGTAATTTTTTACCGTCCACCAGCCATGGCCGTCTCCATCAGCGTCGAATACGAAGGCGGCCTGCGCTGCCGGGCCACGCATGGCCCTTCGCAGAATCAGTTCATCACCGATGCGCCGGTGGACAACCACGGCAAAGGCGAATCCTTCAGCCCCACCGACCTCGTGGCCACGGCGCTGGCAACGTGCATGGCCACCGTCATCGGCATCAAGGCGCAGCAGAAGGGCTACGACATCGCCGGCATGAAGGTCAGCGTGGAAAAGCACATGAGCGCGGACAGCCCGCGCCGCATCGTGGGTCTGCCCATCACCATCGAGATCCCCCTGCCGGCAGACCATCCCGACTGCAAGCTCCTCGAAGCCACCGCCCTCGGCTGCCCCGTGCACCACAGCGTGCACCCGGATATCGACAAGCCGGTGACGTTTGTGTGGAGCGGGAAGTAACGGGACATTGGCAATTTGGCCGCTCTTGCAGGGCTGCGGCTAGTTTCTTCCGTGACCCCAAGGTGTTGCCCTGACCTTTGCTAGGCCACGTCGTTGGCCTTTCCGACTATGCGGAAGTTAGCAGCGGTAATCTCTCCTACCGCTTCACCCAGCGCGATCCGCTCGACAATCCCACGTGCCAGTCGCGCAGGTGCATGTCGGAGTAGTCGGTCTTGCCCACGGCGCCGACCATGTTGGTGCCGGTGGCGCGTTTCCAGGCTTTGCTGAAGCTCTCGGCGGTGTGGCAGCCCCAGCTCTGGCAGTAGGCTTTGCCACTGAAGGCCCAGCGGCTGATTTTGTGCAGATCATTCTCATGCAGCCACGCGGTGGAGGTGGCGTACACGTCCGAGCTGTAGTCAAACATGAAGCTGTACTTGTTGGAGTGGCCGAAGTACTCAAAACCGGAGATCTTCAATCCGCTGCGCCCTGAGGCGCCGTTGTTGATGTAGTTGATGAGTTCCTGAGTGCTGCGGAACCAGACGAGATGAATATAGGGGTAGGCCTTGGTCACGGACTCCACATTCTGCGTCAGCGGCTGGTGCTCGGCGGCGCTGCGGCGCACGTAGGCATCGCGATACACCAGCCAGGTGATGTGCGTGTTGGCGGGGACGGTGTTGTGGATCTCCTGCATGCGCACGCGGGCGGTGCGCACGAAGTTGCCCCACCAGCGGTCATGCTGCTCTCCGGGCCTGCGCAGATCCTCAAACTGCCGCGCGGCAGGGCCACCGCTGACGACGAGGTATTCGGTATCGGCTGCGGCTTTGAGCGCAAAGCCGCAGGTGAACAGGAAAATCGTGGAGAAAAGCAGTCGGGTCATGATGGGGCTAACAAAGCACGGCTACTTCGTTTCGACGAGCTTGAAGTTCTTGAACTGCACCACCATCGGCGGGCCGGCGTGGATCTGCAGGGCCAGGAGGCCTTCTTTCGGCGCGTTGGCGGTGTCTTCGTCGGTTACGTCCACGGTCTGCTGGCCGTTGATGAAATGCTGCACATGGTTGCCTTTGGCCACGATGCGGTATTCGTTCCAGTCTTCGGACTTGATGCTGGCCTGGATGGCGGCGCTGTCGCCCACGCTGCCAGTCACTTCCACCACGGCCTTCTTGCTGCCGTCCGCAGCAGGCTTGATCACCGTCTTCTCACCACGCTTGGCCAGGATGCCACGGCCGCGCTCTTCATAGAGGATGCCGCTGTAGGTCTTGCCGGCTTCAAAGTCGGCCTGGTAGCCGCTGATGATCGGGCCGTGTTCTCCGGCAGGGAGTTCCTTGCTGCGGTACTGCACGCCCGAGTTGCCCTTTTCGATGCGGTATTGAAACGTCAGCTCGAAGTCACCCACGGTGCCGCCCTTCCAAATGAGGAAGGTGTTGTGCTTGAGGATGCTCTTGGCCGGATTGGCGGGATCCGCCGGAGTTTTGCCGGTGATGGTGCCGTCCTGCACGCTCCAGAGGTCTTTGTTGCCTTCCCAGCCGGTGAGGTCCTTGCCGTTGAAGATTTCTTTTTCTCCTGCGGTGGCAAAGGAAATGGCGGCGAAGAAGGCGGCGAGAGCGAGGTGCAGTTTCATGAAGGATGGTTGTGGATGGATCAGGCGAGGTTTAACGCGAGCGCCCGGGCTTGTCTATCGCTTTGCGGGGGCGCGAATCGTGCTTGCTGTTTGTTGCTGCGGTGATAACACCGCGCACGATGAAACTTCCCCGCTTCTTTTCGTCTCCCTGGCTTTGGCGTTTTCTGGTCGTGCTGTGGTTTGGCACGCTCTACTGGCTTTCCTCCCAGACGCACCTGCCATCGCCCGCGAGCTTTGAAGGCGTGGACAAGCTCGAGCACGCGACTTTCTTCGCAATCGGCGGCATGTGCTTCCTGCTCAGCCTGCGTCTCGCCGGTTTGGCGAAGGCCACAGCGATCGCCATTCTCGCCTCGGTCCTGTTTTGCGGGGCCATCGGCGGCTTTGATGAATGGCATCAAACCTACACCCCCGGCCGCAGCGGTGGCGATGTGTGGGACTGGACCGCCGATCTCTGCGGTGGTTTCATCGGGGCGCTTCTCGCGTTTGTCGCGGAGAGGTGGTTGAGGAGAGATTAAGTTGAGATGTAAAAGCTTCCACGCTGCGTTACTGGCGAAAAAGGGATCGAACCGACCCTCCCTTGGGACGGGTGTGGCGACAGCCTGCGTGTCTTTCGAAGCACGTAGTGCGAAGAATGGGCACGTCTGTCAGCGTGCTGTAAACATCTCAGCATGCGAGTGCCATCGAAGTCGGGCAGTCTGGCGGAGAGAGTCCATGGCGCGTCAGAGAGAGGCTTGCGCCAGACACACCCAAACTACGACTTGAAGACCAATCCTCAGTTGCGGCGCAACTAAGCTGCTTGGCTCACTTCAATGGAAACCACCACATCAGCAGCGCGGTGAGGAAGACGTTCGCGAGGGCGAGCTCGAAGAACACTTTCCAGCCGAGGGCCATGAGCTGGTCAAAGCGGAAGCGGGGAAGGGTCCACCGGATGATGATGAAGAAGACGATGAAGGCGAAGACTTTGGCGAAGAACGTGCCGATATGCAGCAGGCCGGTGTAGAGCGGCGTGGTGTCAGGCGTGTAGTGCAGCTGCAGCGGGATGATTTTTTCCAGCAGCGGCCAGCAGGGGATGCTCCAGCCGCCGAGGAAGAGCGTAACGGCCATGCCTGAGCCGATGATCATCGCGGCGTATTCACCCATGAAGAACAGCGCGAACTTCATCGAGCTGTATTCCGTGTGGTAGCCGGCCACCAGTTCCGTTTCGCACTCGGCAAGGTCGAAGGGCAGGCGGTTCGTCTCGGCAAACATGGAGACGGTGAAGATGACAAAGGAGATGGCGACGGGGATCAGCAGCACCCAGCGTGCGACGCTGAGGCCCTCGCCCCAGAGCGGCAGCAGCAGCCAGCCGTTGGCGTCTTGAAAGGCGGACATCTTGGACATGTTCAGCTCACCAAAGATCATCAGCACCGGGACGATGGACAGGCCCAGGGAGATTTCATACGAGATCATCTGCGCGCTCGCACGCACACCGCCGAGGAAGGGGTACTTGGAGTTGGAGGCCCAGCCGGCGAGGACGATGCCATACACGCCGATGGAGGCGATGGCGAAGGTGAAGAGCGGCCCGATGCTCAGGTCTGCGATCACCATCTTGATCGGTTGAGCGATGCCGAAAAAGGAGAGGTTCAATTCACTGCCGAAGGGAAGCACCACGCAGGTCAGCAGCGCGGGAACAATCGTCATGCAGGGGGCCAGCCAGTAATAGAAGGTGCGCACGTTGGCTGGAACGAAGTCCTCCTTCAGGATGAACTTCAGGCCGTCCGCCGCCGCCTGGGCCAGACCACCGATGCCAAAGGGCTGCCAGTCTTTCTTGAAACCCAGCAGCGTCAGTGGCACGCCCACGCGGTTCGGACCCACGCGGTCCTGGATCACCGCCGAGATGCGTCGCTCAAAATAAACCGCGACCGTGACCAGCGGCATGATGACGACAAAGGTGAGGAAAACGATCTTCCCCACCGAGATGGCGAGCGCAATGAGATCGAAAGTGGCGAGCAGGGGAGTGAACATCGGCAGCACGATTATCAGGACGCAGCGGAGAGCAGCAACCCGATTTTGTGAAAAATTTCACAAGCTCCCCATCAGCGGGGCTTCCTGGGTGCTCAGGAGGCGGCTTGGTGGCAGGGGGGTGGAATGAGAACGGGAACCCTGGCCAAATGTCGAATGAGTAAGCCCAATAGTCTAAAAAATGCCGAATGCTGCAGCGATCCCCGCTTCCCAGGCTGCGAATTTTGTCATTGGAATTTCGTCATTCTCCTGCCATCCCTCACTTCACAGGGTCGGTAAACGTACCTCGCTTCACTGCAGGCCGCGCACCCGGCTCATTGGCCATCGGCGCAATGTGGTCTGCGATGCGGAAGATCGCCAGGATCAGCTCCACCGTCACGCGTGCGACGATCAGGTAAAGCAGGAAGGCCAGGGGAGCGACGATGATGCCCCACCAGCTGTAGAACAGCCAGGACATGGCATACATGAAGGCCGCCAGCAGGCTCAGCACATAGAGCATGCGCACCAGGTGTGGAGTGACGAAGCGCTTAAACGAGAGGTCCAGCACCAGGTCAAGCACGGCACGAATCTGCTGCCACAGGCTGGAAAGCACGGAACTTGAGGGGGGCTCGGCATTCATAGGTTGAGAGTAGGCTTGGCCCGGTCTGGCGCAACCCGCCAAATCAGTCTGAAATGGGAACCTTGGAGCGGCGTTGGAATACTGGTTGCGTGTTTTGACAACCGCAGCCAGAATCCGCGCCTCTTTTTCCGCCCTGTGGCCAGGTGCATTAACAGAGAAGTTCATCGACAACCCAACACCGTCAAAGTCATGCCTGCGAAATCCAAGAAGCCCGCAGTTAAGAAGCCCTCTGCCAAGCCCGCGAAGAAAGCTCCGGTCAAGGCGGTGAAGTCGAAGAGCAAGCCCGTTCCTGTTAAAACCGCCAAGCCGGCGGTGAAGTCGAAGAGCAAACCCATTTTGAAGAAAGCGGCGCCGTCAAAGCCCGCCCCGAAGAAAACCTCCCCCAAGCCTGTGAAGAAACCCGCCCCGAAAAAAGCTCCCGCCAAGACTCCCGCTCCTGCTAAGAAAGCTGCTGCCAAGGCTGCTCCTCCTGCCAAGAAAGCCGCCGCCAAAGCTCCAGCGACTCCGGTCAAGGCTGAGAAGCCCGCTGCCAAAGCCGCCCCGGCACCTGCTCCAGCACCTGTGAAGGCCGCCCCTGTGGCCGCCCCCGCTCCGGTCAAGGTGAGCAAGCCTTCCAAAAATACGCCTGCTCCGCTGGTTCCCAAAGGCCGCACTTCCGTTTCCACCTCCGGCACCCCTCGCTCACGCATCAATCGTGAAGAAGAAGGCATCACCATCGACATCGCCAAGGGGCCGGTGAAGATGACCCCCTTCCTCAAGAAGCAGAAGCAGCGCCTGGTGGAACTGCGTGACGCCTACCTGAACTCCATCGAAGGAGTGGCCAGCGAGACCATCCGCAATGAAAACGGTGACGCATCCGCTTTCGGCATGCATCAAGCAGACGCCGGTAGCGACGCGTATGACCGCGACTTCGCCCTCAGCCTCCTCGGCAAGGAGCAGGACGCCCTCTACGAAATCAATGAAGCGCTCAAGCGCATCGAAACCGGCACCTACGGCCTGTGCGAAGGCACCGGCGTCAATATTCCCGAAGAGCGCCTGGAGGCCATGCCCTTCGCCCGTTTCTCCGTCACCTACCAGGAAAAGCTGGAGCGCAGCCAGATGAGCGGCCGCTGGAGCCGCCCCGTGCACTCCCTCTTCGGCCTCGACAATGCCGACGACGCCTCCGACGACGACAAGGACGACAAGGACGATGACGACGCCGCTCCGGCCTCTTCCAGCAACAACTCTGGCGAATCGCTTGACTTCTCCAAAGAGTGACCTAGCATCCGCCCCCCTAATTTATGCCGCGAGAAATCATCACCCTTGAATGCACCGAAGCGAAAGCCGCAGGTATGCCGCCCTCCCGCTACGTGACCACGCGCAATAAGAAGAGCGTCCGCACCCCCGGTCGTCTTGAGAAGGTGAAGTTTAATCACTTCATGAAGAAGCGCACTCTTCACCGCGAAACCCGCTAATTTTTACCCAAGACTGCCATGCAACCGAAGACCAAAGAACGCATGTCCAATTTCCGTCGCGCGAATCGCAAGATGCCGCGCCGCCGAGTGGACATCCCGGTGGAAAAGATTTCCTACACCAATCCTGAACTGCTCGCCCGTTTCACCACAGAGTCCGGCAAGCTCATTCCCCGCCGCATCACCGGTCTTCCAGCCTGGCTGCACCGCGTGGTCGTCCGTGAGATCAAGCGCTCCCGCGCTGTGAACCTCATGCCTTGATTTGCAGGGTCTGCCCGTGAAGGGGTCCTTTTGATCTGCTTCCCACTGTTGCATTGCGCGGCAGTGGGAAGTTTCATTTCCAGCCTAGCCCATGTCCGCCCTTACCGACACGCAAAACGAACGCGATGACCGCCGTCTGCCCATCGACCGCGTGGGCGTGCGCAGTCTGCGCTTCCCTCTGAGCATCCGTGACCGTGATGCCGCCGTGCAGCACACCGTCGCCACCGTTTCCCTGGCCGTTGATCTGCCGCATCAGTTCAAAGGCACGCACATGAGCCGCTTTGTCGAGGTGCTCCACTCCCACGGCAAGGAACTCACCGTCTCCAACATCGTGGCCATGCCGCGTGAGCTGATGAAAAAGCTCCACGCCGACAAAGCGCACGTCGAAATGCGCTTCCCCTATTTCCGCGCCAAAAAAGCCCCTGTCTCCGGTGCCGAAGGCCTGCTCGACTACGGCGTGGTCTTTGAAGTGAACGCGGACAAAGAGAAGACCGACTTTGTGCTCACCGTCGAAGTGCCCGTGACCACGCTCTGCCCCTGCTCCAAGGCCATCAGCGCCCGTGGCGCGCACAATCAGCGCGGCACCGTCACCCTCGCCATTCGTTTCAAGGAACCCGTCTGGATCGAAGACCTCCTTGAGCTCGTGGAAACCAGCGCCAGCAGCGAATTGTACAGCGTCCTCAAACGTCCCGACGAAAAGTTCGTCACCGAAGCCGCCTACGACAATCCGGTCTTCGTCGAAGACCTCGTGCGCAACATCGCGGTGAAAGCCAAGGCGCATCCGCGCATCACCTGGTTCCGCGTTGAAGCAGAGAATTACGAATCCATCCACAATCACAATGCCTGGGCGGTGATTGAAAGCCACACATCGCCATCATGAGTTACGTCACCGCCGTTCTGCCCACCGACCAGCCACCGCTGATGCACCAGGCGGTCGATGAGGCCGTCCGTCTTTTGCGTGAAGGTGAGGTCGTCGCCCTGCCAACTGAAACCGTCTATGGCCTCGCGGCGAACGCGCTCGACGCAGCCGCCGTCGCGAAGATCTTTGAAGCCAAGGAACGCCCGACCTTTGACCCGCTCATCGTTCATCTGGCCAGCAAGGAGCAGATTGATCTCGTGGCCGATGTGCCGCCGGAGATCGCACTGACACTGAAGAAAATGGTCGAGCGCTTCTGGCCTGGCCCCCTCACGATCCTGCTGCCCAAGAAGCCGATTGTTCCTGACCTCGTGACCGCAGGGCTGCAGACTGTGGCCGTACGCGTCAGCTCCAACGCCATTTTCCGCCGCATCATCAGCACGCTCGACAAACCCATCGCCGCGCCCAGTGCCAATCGTTTCGGCTCCATCAGCCCCACGTCCGCCAGTGCGGTGCTTGCCGAGCTCGATGGCCGTATCCATCTGATCGTCGATGCCGGTGCCTGCATGTACGGTCTTGAGTCCACCATCATCAAGATCGAACCCGGCAGCCCGAAGATGTTCATCACCATCGTGCGCCCCGGCCCCATCACGGCGGAAGATTTGAAAGCCTATGGCAAGGTGCGCTACGCCTCGCGCAGCGTCGTCGATGAAGCCACCGCAGCCCCCGGCCAGCTTGCTTCGCACTACGCACCGAAGACTCCGCTGCGCCTGCTCGAAAGTCCGCAGGATTTCATCCCTGAAGAAGGCAAGCGCTACGCCCTCATGAGCTACCGCGGTGAAGAAAAGGACGGCTACCTCAATCTTTGTGAATGGGAGGAAGTGATGATGCTCAGCCCCGGCAACGGCAAGCTCCCCGAAGCCGCCGTGCGCTTCTTTTACGTCCTGCGCGCGCTCGACAAGCTCGGCGTCGATGAAATCATTGCAGAACCGTTGCATGAACATGGCATGGGAATCGCCATGATGGACAAACTGCGGCGCGCCAGCGGCCGCTACTCCTCATGAGCGAAGAAAAAAAAGACTCCAACTCCCAGGCACGATCCACCGGGATCGTTTCCATTGCCATCCTCTGCAGCCGTGTGCTCGGCCTCGTACGGGATCAGATGCTGAACGGCTTTTTCGGCTCCGCCTTCACCGGCATTTTTACCGCCGCCTTCCGCACGCCGAACATGCTGCGCGATCTCTTTGCTGAAGGCGCGCTCTCCACGGCTTTCGTCACCACCTTCTCAAAGAAGATGAAGACCGAGGGCGATGAAGCCGCCTGGGTGCTCGGGCGCAAAATGATCTCGCTCTCGATGTGGTTCATGAGCATCGTGGCCATCGCTGGTGTGCTGCTCTCGCCCATCATCTTCCGCATCCTGACGCCCGGCCTCAGTGAAGAGGCGAAGGTGCTCGGCATCTGGCTGGCGCAGATCATGTACCCGTTCATCGCTCTGGTGTCCGTCACCGCGCTGGTCATGGGCATGCTGAATTCGAAGAAGGTGTTCTTCATTCCCGCCGTTGCTTCGGCGTTTTTCAATCTCGGCTGCATCGTTGGCGGGGTCGTGCTCGCCTGGTTCATTGATCCCGGCTTTCGTCACGGGCATGTCAGTGAAAAAGGCCTGACGGGTTTCGCCATTGGTACTTTGATCGGTGGTGTGCTGCAGCTTGCCGTGCAGCTTCCTGCACTCCATCGCGTCGGGTTTCGCTTTCGCTTCGACTTCGGCTGCAAAGACCCGGCGGTGAAAGAGGTGCTGCACCTGATGTGGCCCTCCATGCTTGCCGCCAGCGGCACCCAGGTCGCGGTGATGCTCAATTCCATTTTCGCCTCCTTCACCGAGGGGCACGAACGATCTCTCGCCTGGCTGGCGAACGCGCAGCGCCTGCAGCAGCTTCCGCTGGGTCTCTTTGGTGTCGCCGTGGCCACCGTCACGCTGCCGATGCTCTCCCGTCTGGCCACTGAAGGCATGAGCCCCGCGTTTCGTGCGGCGCTTGCCAAAGGATTGCGGCTGGTGCTCTTCCTCACCCTGCCCTGTGCCGTCGGCCTCACATTGCTTTCACAGGAGATCATCTCCGTCATTTTCGAGCATGGCAAATTCAATGCGCTGGACGTCCAAAACACCGCTGCACCGCTGCAGGCCTATGCCTTTGGCCTGATCTTCTACGCCGCCATCAAGGTGCTGCAGCCGGCGTTTTACACCATCAACCGCCGCTTCATTCCCATGATGGTCAGCCTGGGCGTGATTGTCTTCACGGCCACGGTAAACTCCATCACCGTCTTCGTTTTCCATTGGGACCACACCGCGCTAGCCTGGGCCACGGCGGTCGGCCTTTCGCTCAATTTCCTCACGCTCTACCTCTACATGCGCAAGTTCGCCTCCGGTCTCGAAACAGGCTCTCTGGTGCAATCGCTTATCAAGCTCATCATTGGCATTGCCGCCATGTCCGCTGTCTGTGTGGCGGCGAAGTACACGATCATGGCCGACTGGTCGCATCTGAACTTCATGCTGCGCTGCGCTGGCCTTGGCGTCAGCATCAGCGTTGCCGCTGCCGCCTATTTCGCCGTGACCAAGAAGCTCCAGGTGGAGGAGGCGGGCGAATTTCTGTCATTGCTAGGCCGCCGCTTTGGCAAAAGGTAACGGCCATGCCGCTCCAACGTTTCTGGTTTCAGATCGCCGCCTTTCTTGTCCTCGTGTGGGCCGGTGTGGGTGTTGTCATGTGGGTGACTGAGGACTCGGTGTATTCGTCGGAAAAGACCCTCGCTCTCATGGCAGAGGCGCCGTGGTACGCCGATGAAGACCTGGCGGAGTCGAATCGCAAAGCTTATCTCGACAAGGTCATCAACACCGTCCTCAAGCTCGACTTCAGCCAGCGTAGCGAGATGCGTGAAGACGGCTTGGAAACCATGGACCGCTTTTTCAAATCGCTCACCGATGAAGAAAAAGGTGAATACGTGAGCCGCACGGTGGAGGAAAACTTCAAGGCTGTGATGAAGGGGCTGGAGAAACTGCCTGTCGAGGACCGCCGCCGCATCATCGGCGGCATTCAGCGCGAGATGAAAAAGAAGGCCTCGAAGAATCCTGAGATGCAGATGATGCTGGACCAGGATGCTGCCAGCTTTGAAAAATCCTTTACCAAAGACATGGGCCTCTTCTTCAAGGAAGCACCGCTCTCCATGAAGCTGGAAATGGCCCCCATGCTGGAAGCCATGCAGGGTCGCATGCAGGGCATGCGGGTTCGGTAAGGTTGACCTGTTTAGTGGCGGCGAAAGAATCCTACTTTTTCCAGCCCATCGGCTGCGTCCAAGCCATCTCCTTCTGCCCTTCGAAGGAGGGATTCGCATAGGGTTTTGAGGAAGTGATAACCGCACGGAAATACAGCTCCTTGCCGCTGGGTTTCCACACCACTTCCTCGCCTTCAATGGTCGCCAGAGTCTTGCCAATATCATCGGAATACCGGAGGCGCGGCGGATGCAGATCACCTTCCACGGGTGGAACTGTGCGCGTCGTGGCATCATAGCCCTGCAAGGTGCCGCGAATCTGGGTGCTGTACTTGACTCCGGGCTCCGCATGAATGCGAATGCGCAGTTCGCCATCCTTGAAGCTGACATCTTCAAGCGTGACGCCGGAGGAGGCATAGAAATCGCCTGCCTTCATGGCTTTGACGATCTCAGCAGGATCGAGCTCGGTGGCACGCACCATCACCCAGCCGCGCCCGGGTCCGTTTTCCTCACCGTGGTAGCGGTGCGAATCATCCGTGCCGACGCCATACAGCGGCGGCGCTTTGAGTTCGGCGATGCGCAGCGTGTTGGCCACGTCCCACATCTTTTCATGGCCCATGCGGGATGCATCGCCCGGATAGTTGATGATGGGGTGACCGTTGTAGATCTCCCAGAAGTTTTCCTCGAGCACCGCCGCCAGATCCTCGGCGGAAAGCGCCCATTGGAAGTTCGGGTGGTTGATGTGCGAGAGCATCGGCACGCCCAGGCGCTTGGATTGCTCATTCACCAGCCGCAGGTTGGCACGCATCACTTCTTGAATGCTCGTGAGGTCTTTGACAGGCTTGATCACCTCCCGCAGATTTACCGCGTTCAGATGAATCGGTATCTCGCCAAAGCCAGCACTGATCTCCTCCGCCTGGATGATCAAAAACTTCCCCGGCTCTTCAAACTTGGGCCGGTATTCTTCCAGCTTCTTCAGCCGCACCTCGGTCAGGCCGTCTTTTTCCCGCGTCGTCACCCAGTCATCGCCGAAGCGCGAGCGATACTTTTCCATCGTCGTCTTGCCCAGAATACGGCGGCGCTTTTCGATCGCTTGTTCACTCAGCCACACCTCTTTCGCCTGAAGCACATTGTGGTCTGAGATCGCCAGGAAATCGTAGCCATGCTGCTTGTACCAGTCCGTGATCATCTCAGGAAAGTCATTTCCATCACTCCATAGCGAATGCGTGTGCGTGTTGCCCTTGAACCACTGGGTTTGCTGGGCAGAAGCGGAGTGGATCAGGCCGAGGGCAACAAGACCGAGGAGGGTTGGACGCATCAAACACGAACGCTCGGAACTGGCCGCATCTCACTTGGAATTTGAACTCTTGACTTCGTGTCCAGTGTGAGCCTACGCATGATTCATGAAGCTGGCACCCGTCTCACGGCAACACCTGATCAAGCGTCTTCGTGCCCTTGGTTGGGATGGACCTTATGCCGGCGGAAAACACCAACACATGGTCAAAGGCCCTGTTCAGCTTACCGTTCCCAATCCGCATGGCGGGAAAGATATTGGCGTCAATTTGCTCAAGCTGATTCTTGATGAAGCGGGCATCTCCCGTCTGGAGTGGCTCAAGCGCTGACCATTGTGCGTGCCCGGACTTTCTGCGGCGCAGCAATGGCAGGCAAACCCAGACCACGCTTCAACGCAAGGCTCATCCAGTCATCGAGCGCCGATCCCAGTTCGGTGAGGGCGGCTCTTTTGCTCGAACCCACTGCCAGCAGTCCCGCAAATCCCGGAATTTTGGCCGCATAACCTTCATCTTCGCCAAGATCAATGATCTCAGCGCTTTTCAAAGCCATCCGGCGGTATTTGAGAAGGTTATCCACGGAGGAAATATGACTGCTGAGATGCTCAAATGCAAGTCATGGCAAACTTTGAGACAAAGCATCACTGCTCCACCCGGAAGATATGCATCGACATCCCCGTCGGGTGCAGCGCCACGTAACTGTCCACGCCACGCCACTCGTAGGTTTGATTGTGCAGGAGATCGGTGACCTTGAAGGGACGGCTGCCGTCGAGACCCAGTGCTCCCAGATCGAGATGCACCATGCCGATCGCAGGATGATGGGCATCATGGCTGATCACGCAGAGGATGCGGTTGCTGAAGTCGGGCGTGACTTTGCTGTAGCAGAGCATCTCGCTGTGATCAGCACCGTGGAAGCTGAGATTTTCGTAGAGATGCAGCGCCGGATTGTCGCGTCGGATCAGGTTCAGCGCGCGGATGAAGGCGGTGATGTTGCCCAGTTGGTTGTAGTCGCGCTGTTTCAGTTCGTACTTCTCGCTGTTGTCGTATTCCTCTTTGCCGGGATACGGATCGTTCTCGCAGAGTTCGTAGCCGGAGTACATGCCCCAGCACGATGACAGGGTGGCAGCCAGCGCGGCGCGGATGCGGAACATCTGCGAATTCGCATGCTGCAGGTGGCCGGGCAGGATGTCGGGCGTGTTGGGCCAGAAGTTCGCACGGTAGTACCAGCGCATGTCACTGCGCGTGAGCTCGGTGGCGTATTCGGTGAGCGATTTGCGGTCTTCACGCCAGGTGAAGTAGGTGTAGCTCTGCGTGAATCCCACCTTGCCCAGCACCTGCATCATCTTCGGTTTCGTGAAGGCTTCGGCGAGGAAGAGTACATCTGGGTCCTTGCGCTGGATGGTGGCGATGAGCTCCTCCCAGAATGCGACGGGCTTGGTGTGTGGATTGTCCACGCGGAAGATTTTCACACCGCGATCCACCCAAAACTGCACGACTTCGATCAGCTCCTTCCATAGGTTGCGCCAGTCGTCGCAATGGAAGTTCAGCGGATAGATGTCCTGATACTTCTTCGGCGGATTCTCGGCGTAGCGGATGCTGCCGTCCGGACGCTTGTAGAACCATTCGGGATGATCTTTGACATAGGGATGATCGGGCGAGCAATTGAGCGCAAAATCGAGGGCGATCTCCAGGCCACGCTTCTTCGCTTCCTTCACCAGCCACACAAAATCCTTCTCTGTGCCAAGCGCCGGTTCGATGTTGTAATGCCCGCCCGTCGGGCCACCGATGGCCCATGGGCTGCCCACATCGTCAGGCCCGGCCGTGAGAGTGTTGTTCTTTCCTTTGCGGGCCGTGACGCCGATCGGGTGGATCGGCGGGAAGTAGATCACATCAAAGCCCATGTGGGCAGCATGGTCGAGACGGCCCAGGCAGTCACGGAATGTGGAGTGCTTATCGCTGCGACCTTCGGCTCCACGAGGGAAAAATTCATACCAGGCGGAGTAGCGGGCACGTTCGCGTTCTGCCGTGGCACGCAACGTATCAGAAGTAGTGGACTGCGAGCGATCAGGATACTGATCCATCAGGCTCTGCATCTCGTCTGAAAGCAGCACGTCCATCAGGTCCGCAGCCTTCACCGTCGTGAGCAGATCGGCGCAATCTTCGAGCTGAGTCCCTGCGGTCGGTACACCAGCGGCGCGTGCGCGCTTGGCGGCATCACGCAGGAGTCGTGCACCTTCCTGCGCCTCGATCGGCACATCCGGATCTTTGGCCTGCACCCGCACTGCAAACGTCTTCTTCCATGAGCGGAAGGTATCACCCCAGGCTTCCACCACGTACTCCCAGCGACCGGCTTTGGAAAAGCTGCACTGCCCATGCCAGCGGTCGTTTTCAGTCGGCTTCATCGGCGCTTCAAACCAGCGGCGTGAGCCTGTCAGCCGCCAGCGCAGCACCGCGCTCATCACATCGTGCCCATCCTTGAAAATGTCACACCACACATCCAGCGGCTCGTCGATCACCCGCTTGACCGGATGCCGTCCGCCATCCAGGCAGGGGTAGAAGTTCTCGATGACGACAGTTGGCGCATGGGTGGCGGACATGGGGAAAGGGGGAAGTTTGCGGGGGGCGACGGTTGTTTACAATCGATGGCGGTGGTTTTCAAAGACCTTCCGCTCCCCAGAGCACGTAGAGTTACGTGGGCACGCTCCTGCCTTGGCAGGGGAAACCACCGCAAACAACTGCCAACCACCGCAAACTCAGGCCAGGAGAGGGCGCAGCATGTCGCAAATCGCCGGCACTCTTACAAACGGATCTTCCTTGGTCTCAAACTCCAGCGTGAACCAGCCCTGGTAGTTGGCGTCGCGCATGATCTGGATCACGCGTTTCACGTCGCTGGGCTCGCTGACGCCTTTGGCGGCACCTTTGCGGCTGATTTCCATCTTGAGCTGCACGTTGACGGCGTAGGGGGCGATCTTGGCGAGATCGGCATAGGGGTCTTCTGTGTGGAAGTTGCCGCTGTCCAGATTGATGCCGGCCCAAGGGCTCTTGGCTGCTTTGACCATCTTGATGAGGTTTTCCGGCTCGGCGACGATGCCACCGTGGTTTTCCAGGCCGAGGAAGACGCCCTTCTTCGCGGCGTAGTCGAGACATTCCTGGTAGGATTCGAGGCAGTTGGCCACGGCCTGCTCCTCGGTGAGTTCTTTGGACTGGGGGCCGGCAAACACGCGGATGTGCGGTGCGCCCATGATCGCGGAATAGTCGATCCACTTTTTCGTGTAGGCGATCTGCTCGCTGAGTTTCTCGCCTTTCGGCAAAGCAAAATTGTTGCCCACGGCGGTGCCAGCGAGCTGCACCCCACGCAGGTAGGCACGGCGTTTGACTTCCAGCAGGAAGGCCTCGTCCACATCCTTCGGGAAGAAGTAGCTGGTCACTTCCGCGCCGGGTACGTTGTTGTCACCACACCAATCGATGAAATCGAGGATGCTCCAAAGCGGGCGGTCACCCTTGGGCTTCTGCTCCTTGTCGCGCATCCACTGGAAGTACTCGCGGAAGCTGTAGGCCGCGACGCCGAGCTGCATGCGGCTCTTGCCGGGGCGCTTGATGGGCTCAATGGCGGGCAGGGTGGAGACGCTGAGCGCGCCCAGGCTGGTGGAGAGAAAATGAAGGCGTGAGATCATGGCGGATGAAAGAACGGGTGGAAAAGACAGGATTAACAGACTTCTGAATAAATAGACCGTATTTGTCGAGACAAATGGTGTCCTCACGTGATGCTCGCATTCAGGCCCCGGTACAGTTCCGCCTCGTTCGGAAAGAATTTCCAAAGTTCGTGGCATGCAGAGCGCAGTCCTGTGAGGTTTTTCTCTGCGAGGGCATGGCGTCCGCGCAGCACGATACGTTGTGCCTCCTCAGGACTGCTGAAGGCCGGAACCTGCGGCTCCAGCCAATTGAAATGGTTCTCCCAATAGGGGAAGTGGCCGTGCCGCAGGTTGCAGAGCAGCGTCCATATCTCATCACGTGCTGCCTCCAGACGCACCGAATTTTGCGCCCGAATGCATTCCTGCATCCGGTCGTTCATTTCATCCGCTTTTTGGAGGTCTGCCGGAGTGCCGCATTCACGGGCCAGCTGGAAAAGGCTGTTGTTATGCATTTTGGTGTTCTTGACCAAGGTGGGCCACTTGATCAGCGCATCAGCCTCATCCAAGCGGCAGGCTGCCTCCAGCAGCAGTTTGTCGCACTGCTCGCAGATCACAAAGTCACCGTCAGCCTCCCGGATGCGCCTCTCCAGTTCTGAGAAGGAAATCTCCCGTTCCAGATCGGTGATGATCTGTGCGGCTGCACGTTCCTCAGCCTCGTCCGCCTTGCGTCGCAGCATCTGGCGGCGGGAGTTTTCGTTCTGCAGTCTCTTTTTCAAAAACTCCACGGAATTTGCGGCGGCCATGCGTCCCAGGGAAAGGCGCGTGGTGAACTCCTCATCCAGGTACGGGATATACACATCCACCACGATGTCACGCGACTCGTCCATTTTCAGGGTTATCTGGATCTCCTGGTCTGCTGGCACATCTCGGCGGATCTTGTCACCCCGGATTTCCATCTGGCCGATGAGGCGGTTGCGGTCGCTTTGATTGCTTTCGCCCTCCACCACAGGAATGCGCAGCAGGCTCTTACTGTCACCGGCCAGAAGCTCGTTGGCGGTGTGGTGTTCATGCATGCGCTTTTGCGGTAGTCCCACGCCTTTGTCGAAGTAACGGCACGTCTTGTTGTTAGCCAGAGCCACGCCGATGGAGTGGATGAGAGGTTGCTCCTCCACCGCCGCGCCTATGGTGTAGTGGATGCTGTCAGGCGTTGTCTTCACCGGCTGCCCGGCGGCGTTCCTCAGAGTGATCTTGTATTCGTTCCGCACCTTGCGCTCCGCAGCCAGGGTGAGGGCAAAGGTGCCGTCTGCATTCACCGGTGCCTGGCCGCTGGTCCAGCCGGAGCTGGCATTGGCAAATTCGATCGTATGGTTCAGGCGGCCCTCCGGCCCGGCTTGCACACAGCCGCCCACCAGGGGATCTGCATCCACGCCCACCGGCTTGTATTTGAGAGCCAGCTCCACCGTTCCCACCGGAACCGCCACGGTTACCTTGGGGGAGAATGGTTGCGTGCTGGCAAACACCGCCGCTCCGCAGGCCACCACCGTCATGGGATCCACGCTGAAATCAACACTTGGACCCAGCTCTGCCTGCAATTGCGCACGGAAGTAGGGTGCCAGGGTGGGGCCGCCCACCAGGATGGTCTTGTCCAGATCATGGCAGGCCAGGCCTTTGTTCGCCATCAGGCGCTTCACCAGGCTGATCGATCTGGAAATGATCGGCGCGGCGATTCGCGCAATGTCCTTCTGCGCCAGCTCCACACCCAGCTGTTCCAGATCCACCTCGGCTCCGGCGGCATCCTCAAACAGACATTCCACCAACGGGGCCCGGCTGCTGCGGCTGGCTTCAATCTTGGCCTTCTCAATCGCGGACTTCAGCTTCTGCACCGCCACTTCCCAGCGGGGATTGCCCCGGCGGAAGTCCGGCAGGTCAAACTGCTCCGTCAGGCGGGGCAGCAGCAGTTGCTGAAAGATCGCCCAGTCGATGTCCGAACCGCCGAGAAAGTTGTCCCCCTCATGCGCCGCTACTTGAATGATGCCCTCCTCGGCACGGATGAGCGCTGCATCAAAAGTGCCGCCGCCGAAGTCATAAACCAGCCAGTAGCCTTTCTCCTGGTCTTTCTGAAACCCATACGCCAGCGCCGCTGCCACCGGCTCCTGCAGCAGCGGCGTGACGCTGAAGCCCGCAAGTGCACCCGCCCGCTGCGTCGCCTCGCACTGGTGCAGCTCAAACGCGGCGGGCACGGTGATTACGGCCGCTTCCACCTGTTCGCCGCGGGCCTGTTCCACATCCCCCTTCAGGTTCTTGAGCACCTCAGCGGAGAGTTCCTCCGGCTTCAGACGTTTGCCGGAAGAGTGGAACGTATAGATTTCGTCCGATCCCATGCGTCGCTTGAATTCCGTGTAGGCGTCCTGCGGCTGAGCCAGTTGCACCCGCCGCGCCGCCTCTCCCAGCCGCAGCACGCCGTTCTTCGTGAAGCCTACGGAAGAGGGCGTGGTATCCTGCCCCTGGTTGTTTTTGATGATGGCGGGCACGATGCCCTCCATCATCGCGATGGCGCTGTTGGTGGTACCAAGATCGATTCCGAAATCAAGGGTCTGACGTGGCATGAGAACAAAGTGAGAGGTTGAGAATGGAGAGAGTGAAAATTAAGCTCATCTTGCGGAGCCAAGCGCGGAACTGGCGGCAGCCTCCAGGGGCAGGGCGATGATAATCTCGCCCGCCTTGATAATCTGATTGTGGAAAAACAGCGTGGGCCGGATTGTCTCCACCACCGTTTCACGGCTCACCGCTGCTGAGCGTTCCGCCGCCACCACCTTTTCTGGAAGGCCATAATCATAGGCTTCAGACTCACGATCCCGCAGCGTCAGGCCCACCCCCTCCAGCGTGTCCAGGATTGCGGTCACATGGCGTGTCAATGGTCGGTGCTCCTCCCGCACTTCCTTCGTGGCACGGTCAGTCATGCGCCGCTGCAGCCGCCATGCATGCAGGGCGATGTCGCACAGCGCGGCCAGCGCCTGCTGCCCACCGGTTGGAGCAGCGGCATCTTCTGGGGCTGGTGCTTCTGGTGACGAGGGCGACGAAGGAGGGAGGGAAGCAATCATCGTGGGTGCAGGGGAAGGTTGGAGTGCTGGGCGATGTCAACGCCACCGTCCGGGTTGGTGGCCATCAGGACCACTGTGGCCTGCTGACGGGAGAGCTTGGAAAGATGCATCTTTTGTTGATTTGGAGTCTCAAATCGTTTTCTCGCATCATTCCATCTTCTCCCCCATGTAATAATCAGGTCATAATCCTGGTCCGGCAGCCAGATGTCGGCCGAGTCTCCGCCTCTGATGAAAACAGCCAAAGATTCGTCGGGCATGTCAGTTGCGTTCAGAACTGCATAAAAGTGAGTGCCAGTGGCGTCCGTTGATGTGAACTGCAGAAATACTTTATGGCTGCGCAGTGACGGACTTCTTTGCAGTTCTCCCGTGGAGGGCAGATCTAAAAACGACTGTGTCCCCACACGTTGAGGCAGACCATGTACCGCCAGCTCAACAGGCGTGAATTTGCCCGTCGCAACAGGTTTGGAGGAAATGAAATTGACCACCAAAGAAACGCTGACGCTCGCGGCGATGATCACGAACAACATCCAGACACTCCGGGGGACGATCCGCATGCTATGAAGAAAAAGCGTGCTCCATCTGGGACGCTGTTCGGGATCCACCCTCTTCCTGCCATTGACCTGCCTCGGAAGTGAATACTCAAAGTTCATTTCTGGGGGCATTCTTTGCAGGAGTACCTCTGCAATCTGGATATTGAAATCGATGGTCTTCTGCAGGTCGGTGTCTGTCGTCAGCGCCCGGCATTTCGCCATGATACGAATGTATTCTTCAGCATGCCTTCGTTCACCCCGCCGGGCCAGCACCGCAGGGCTGGGATCCTTGGCGCAATAGATCAGGTTGTAGCCTGCTACTGCGGTATCCAGCGCTCCCCGGCCGATGTTTTCGCAGTCCCGGCATCCTGCCTGGCTGGGCTGCACCAGCTCCAGCACCTTGAGCAAGGGCGCTGCGGTTTCCAGCAGCAGGCGGGCCTTGGCGATTCCCTCGATCTCCTCTGCCTGGGTTTGCCGTCTGGCATTTTGAAGGGCGTGGTCCAGCCGTTCCCGCACGCTGGCAAGCGCGTGGTCGGTCGCTCGGTGCAAAGCCTCTCCGTCGCCTCCCAGATAAGACTTCAAAAAGCCAACGTGCCACTGGCATTCAATGCGGCGTTTCCGCTCCGCATAGGCCACCGCCAGCGTGGCAATGATCCGGTCAAACGCCCAGAGCAGATCACCACGCAGACGCCGTGCCAGGCCTGTGGTGACAGACGGGTCGTCAATCTGTGAGATGCGCGCCTTGTAGTGGTCCCACAGGTCGTCATCCTCCGCAATCCGCCACCACCGTTTCATCGCCAGCCGCCATTCGGCATGCATTTCGTTGCGGGACTCCGTCAGCAGCGGCGACTCCACGTCCTGCAACGACAAGTCCAGCGCCCGCATGTGGCCGAGCACCGCCAGATTATGAGTGGCGATGCAGCAGGCGCTTTCAGCTTCGCGCGCCGTCCATATTGCTTTTGCGGCTTTCAGGTCACGCTGCTGCAGTGCCGAAAACGCGGTGTCGGCCTCCGGCTTCGCCCAGTCATCCGGCCACAGCCAGAAGAACTCATGCAGGGTGCGGGAATGTATGTCTCGGAGGTTCCGCAGAGCCTCCCTCCGTCCATCGGGCCCTGGAGCCTGCCTCTCGTCCAGAAGTGTTGGCAGGCCGGCGGCAGCCAGTCCGCCTACTTCTTGCAGCAGTTTCAGCCTGTCACCATAACGCGCCACCTCACGGGCGGTGGTCGTGACCAGCAAACCGGTGAGACGGAAGGCGTTGTGCTCATACAGCGTGGGCGTGCCGACCATCAGCAAAAGGTTGAGGCCGGAATCTGCTGTAATCATGCGCGATCTTCATGCTAGGCATCCCGCCAGAACAGGCAACGGTATTTTCGTATGGAACGGCCGAAGTGGCTTTGCTTTGAAAGTGGAGGAATGGTTGCGGTGACGCTGGCGCTGGGCTTCTTGCTGGTACCATGAAGCTGCTGCACCTCATTGCTCTGTCGTCGTTTGTTTCCTTCTCATTTTCCTTGGCCGAGCCCACCAAGGTCAAGCTCTGGCCCGAAGGCGCACCGGGGGCGAAGGGCACGGAGGACAAAGACCAGCCCTTCATCAACGTCTGGTCCGCAGCCAAGGACAAAGCCAACGGCGCCGCGTTCGTCGTGTGCCCCGGCGGTGGTTACGGCGGTCTGGCGGCGGACCATGAAGGCGTGCAGGTGGCCAAGTGGTTCAACGGCCTGGGCGTTTCCGCATTTGTGCTGCACTACCGCCTAGGCAGCCAGGGCTATCACTTTCCCACGCAGTTGATCGACGTGCAGCGCGCCATCCGCCACGTGCGGGCGAATGCGCAGCAGTATGGCATCGACCCCAACCGCATCGGCATCATTGGCTTCTCCGCAGGCGGCCATCTCACCTCCATGGCGGCCACGATGTTCGATGAAAAGCCCGCCGGCATGACAAACGACGCCGTCGACCAAGTCAGCGCTCGTCCCGATGTGGCCGCGCCGACCTACCCCGTGATTTCGATGATCGAGGCTTTTGGCCATAAAGGCTCACGCAAAAACCTTCTTGGGCCCAACGACAACGACGAACTGGCCAAGCACGTCAGCACCGAAACCCGTGTCACCGCCAACACGCCGCCCATCTTCATCTTCCAGACGGATGAGGACACCGTGGTACCTGCCGAAAACGCCGTAGCTTTCTATCTGGCCTGCCGGAAGAACAAAGTTCCCGCCGAGCTCCACATCTACCGCCCCGGCCCGCATGGCGTGGGCCTGTTCCTGGGAGATCCCGTGCTCGGCACCTGGAGCATGCATTTGCGCGACTGGCTGCGCAATCAGGGCTTTCTCAAGCCGATGAAGCGCACCGCCATCAACGGCAAAGTCACCGTGAATGGCAAGCCCGTAAGCTGGGGCAGCGTCGTCTTCGCCTCAGACGATCCCTCCGCACCCATCGCCTGTGCGCGAGTGAATGGCGGCAGGTTCAAGCTCGATGACAAGACCGGCCCCATCGTCGGCAAGGTCAAGCTGACCGTCAGCTACAGCGCTGCCGATGTCCCCG
This sequence comes from uncultured Verrucomicrobiota bacterium, assembly GCA_903838675.1. Lineage (GTDB taxonomy): Bacteria > Verrucomicrobiota > Verrucomicrobiia > Verrucomicrobiales > Verrucomicrobiaceae > Prosthecobacter. The sequence continues at coordinate 43,407 of CAILZI010000005.1, read as the reverse complement.
GTCTTGAAACAGCGGATGGCACCGTCACAACGAAAGAGCAGCAGCCAGGGGCAGGCGACTGGAACCTCGATGTGGCCGAGGGGGCGAAGGATCTGGAACTGGCGGTGAAGCGGTGAGCCGTCTCACCGCTTCAGGTATCGCTTTTAGAACTTCTTGATCAGCAGCGCGGCATTGTGTCCGCCGAAGCCGAAGGAGTTGCTCAGGACGGCGTCCACTTTGGCCGGACGTGCGGTGTTTGGCACCACGTCCACGTCCACCTCGGGATCGAGGTTTTCGACGTTGATCGTGGGAGGCACCACCTGGTCCTTGATTGCGTAGATGGAGGCGATGAGCTCCACACCTCCTGCAGCGCCGAGCAGGTGTCCGGTCATCGACTTGGTGCCGGAGACCAGCAGGCCCTTGGTGGCGTAATCACCAAACACACGCTTGATGGCGCGCAGTTCGCACAAATCGCCGACAGGGGTCGAGGTGGCATGAGCATTGATGTACTGCACGTCTGTCACGTTCAGCTTGGCATGGCGCAGGGCCATCTCCATGCACTTGGCCGCGCCCAGACCTTCGGGATGCGGGGAGGTGAGGTGGTAAGCATCGGCGGTAGCACCATACCCAACCAGTTCCGCATAAATGGTGGCTCCGCGCTTCTTGGCGTGCTCCAGCTCTTCGATGACCACAACACCAGCACCTTCGCCCATGACAAAGCCGTCACGGTCCTTGTCCCAGGGGCGTGATGCCCGCTCAGGGTCGTCGTTGCGCATGCTCAGTGCCTTCATGTTGGCGAATCCAGCGAGGCCGCAGGGACGGATGGAGGCTTCAGCGCCGCCGCAGATCATCACGTCGGCATCGCCAAACTTAATGTTCCGCCAAGCTTCACCGATGTTGTTGTTGGAAGTCGCGCATGCCGTGACGATGGCCATGTTCGGTCCCATGAATCCGTATTCTGCCGCGATCATGCCGCTGGCGATGTTCGAGATCATCATCGGGATGATGAAGGGGGAGACGCGGGACGGGGACTTCGTCAGCAGCACTTCATACTGGGTTTCCAGAGTGCCGAGACCACCGATGCCGCTGCCGACCATGACGCCCACGCGGTGCGGGTCGAGGCTGTCCGGGTTCAAACCCGCGTCTTTGGCCGCCATTTTCGAGGCCGCCATGGCAAACTGGAAGTAGCGGTCAGCACGACGTGCGTCCTTGTGATTGTTGAAATGGACGGTCGGATCAAAGTCCACCACCTCCCCCGCGATCTTGCAGTCGTACTTTTCGGTGTCCATGGACTGGATGCGACGGATGCCGCTTTTGCCTGCCTGGATGTTCTTCCAAAAGTCATCTTTGTTATTGCCGACGGGAGAGATAACTCCCATGCCGGTGATGACTACGCGACGCTCGCTCATGTGTGTGATTTAGGGGTTGGTTCGAAGGTTGAGAGAACACGGTTTGCACGGGGGGGCAAGGGAAAACATGGCAGCTAAAGGCTTGAGACCTGGGTGTTTTGGGTGTCTGGCTTGCCGTGTGATTCGTTTGCCATCAGTTCTTGCCGCCGCCCTCTGGCTGGCGCTGCCCGTCCAGGCGGCACCGGATCCTGCGCTTATTCCACCCGTGATGCGGGAGTGGATGGCGGCTCAAAAGGACATGGGCAGCATCAAAGTCGCCTTTCAGCAGACGCGCACCACCCCCGCACTCAAAGAGCCCGTCACCGCGAGCGGCCGCTTCTGGCGCATGGCCGACGGCCAGTTTCGCCTGGAACTGGGGTCACCCGCCACGACGATCCTGATCTTTGACAAGGAATTCGTACGCCTCAAAGAAAGCGCGGAGGCCCCCTGGCAGACCCTCAAGCCCGACGACAGCCGGGTGCGCATGTGGATGAAGTTCCTCAGCGGCCGTGAAATGGACCCCGAATCCCTGACGAACAATTTCACCCTTAAGATCACCCAGCAGGAGAAGAATTTCGTCACCGTGGCCATGATTCCGCGGCCGCTGCTTATCAAGAAGTACCTCAGACAGCTCGATATGCAGATCGAGCCCGGCGGCAGGCGGCTCCTCGGCTTCCGGGTGGTTCAGGGAGACGGCTCCACGCTGCTGCTCAATTTTGGCCCGCCAGAAAAGCTTGCTGGCGATCTGCCACAGCTATTTCAGCCGCATTGAAACGATCTTGTGCTAAAACGCTCAATAATCCCGGTTCAGCAGATGGTCCGAGAGCTGGCGCAACCGCAAGGCAGTGTCTCCAAACACATCCAGAGCCCGGTGTGATACCTCAGTGAGGCGGTGCGCTTCCGCGCGGGAGGCTTCCAGGCCCATCAGCGCCGGATAAGTGCTCTTTTCCGCCGCGATGTCCTTGCCGGCGCTTTTGCCGAGTTTTTCGCTCGTCTGCGTCACGTCGAGGATGTCGTCGATGATCTGGAAGGCCAGACCCGTCGCCATGCCGAAGTCATGCAGCGCCTGCATCTGCTCTGCGCTGGCATTGGCGCTCATGGCGCCCAGTTTCACGCTGGTGGTCAGCAGCGCCGCAGTTTTGCCTTCATGGATGAAGCGCAGATCTTCCAGGGGAAGTTTTTTGCCCTCGCCCTCCAGATCCGCCACCTGCCCGCCTACAAGATGTAAACTGCCTGCCGTGCGCGCGAGTTCCAGCACCATCACCGCTGTGGGATGCAGCACGGACATCGGCGTCCGCGTCACCAGTTCAAACGCCAGCGCTTGCAATGCATCACCCGCGAGAAGGGCTATCGCCTCGCCATAGACCTTATGGCAGGTGGGCACACCACGGCGCATGTCATCGTCGTCCATGCAGGGCAGATCGTCATGAATGAGCGAGTAGGTGTGCAGGCATTCGACCGCACAGGCATTGTAAACCGCATCCTCTGCCGAGCCACCACAGGCTTCCGCCGCTGCGAGGCAGAGGATCGGCCGCAGCCGCTTGCCGCCCGCAAACATGCTGTGCCGCATCGCCTGGTGCAGCGTCATGGGCCGCGTGTCCGCGCCTGGGATGAGGCGGTTCAGTGCCGCATCGACAAACTGGCAGCGCTGGGAGAGGTATTCTTTGAGGTCGGACATGCGCTATTGTGAAGCCGTGAGTCCGCCTCAATTCAAGCGGGATTAACAGCAAGGGAAACCCAGGATCGCATTCCATCACCTTAAGATTAGTTGCTCCTTCGATGCTCATTATGAATATGACTAAAGTCATGTAATGCTGGGAATTGTCGCGGATAAGACAAATATGTGAAATATAAGCCCCTACATGGTTTCAATAAAGGCGTCTAAATCATTCAACCAGCTGAGATTAAAGGAGGGAGGGGCACATCTGGAGGGCAAATATCTCTCCGCCAAGTGGATGGTTCTGGTCGCGGGTGCGATTCTGGCATGGATCAGTCTGATGCCCATCGCATGGATCGGCTTCATGATGTTCCAAGACAAAATGTCGGCCAAGGCGTCGCTGCTGATCACCTGTGGCTTGCTGACATTTCTTGGAAATCTCTTTCTGCTCCATCGGTTGCTTTATGACCTCTACCGGGAGGATCGCCCCAAAAAAGAACTGACGCACACCCGGGCGCAGATCACCGGGATTTTCAGCGTACAGATCCTCCTTGCTCTCGCCTGCAATCATCTGTCCGTGTGGTACAATCCCATCGGCATGCAGCAATGGTTTTGGATGCCCGTCGCTGGTTTCTCTGGAGTGCTTTTGAGGTGGCGCCGGCACATGTTTCTGGTGCTGTTTATCACTCTGGTCATTTCCACCGCTCATGAGTATGCGGTTAACGGTCTGCATCCGGCGGTGTTTTGGATGTTTGGCCAGATCACCACCAGTGTGTTCATCATGGGCTGTTGTTTTGCAATGACGCAGGCTTCGAGGCAGCGCATGAACACGGCACGTCTGGCGGCGGAGCTGCGCTCGGCCAATGCCCAGCTTGAACTGCAGGCGGACCAGGTTGCAGTGCTTGCCGTGGAACAGGAGCGCAACCGCCTGGCCCGGGAGATCCATGATGCAGTGGGGCACAGCCTGACGGTGGTGGGGGCGCAGCTCGAAGTTGCGGAGTCTTTGATCGAGCAGGAGCCCGCTCGTGCGTTGGATTCGATCCAAAAGGCGCAGCGCGCCAGTCGTGAAGGGTTGGCTGAAATCCGGCGTTCGATTTCCTCCCTGCGTGCCACCCCGCAGGAGCAGCGCACGCTTGCCGAGTCGCTGACTTCGTTGATTACGGGAGCAGAACGACCCGGGTTGAAGCTGGTGTTGCAGCAGTCTGGAAGGTCACGTGCTTTGCCATCTCTTGTGGAGATCTCGCTTTTTCGCTGTGCTCAGGAGGGCATTACCAACGCCTGCCGGCATGCGGGTGCGTCGGAGATCACTGTGCATCTCGATTTTACCTCGGACGAATGCGTCATCCTCAGTGTGATGGACAATGGCCGCGGATTCAGCCGAATCCCTGAAAACAGCCATGGATTGAAAGGCCTGAGCGAGCGAGCGGCATTGTTAAATGGTGACTTTTTCGCAGGAACAGAGAAGCACGGCGGCGGTTGCTGTCGCATGGCGATTCCTGCATAAACTTATGATTGCACCCATCAAGACCCTTCTCGTCGATGATCAGGCCTTGTTTCGTGAGGCCGTGCATACTCTTCTGGCGCTGGACAACGGTGTGGAAATTGTCGCTGAAGCCGCGAACGGCGAGGAGGCCATGCGCTTGATAATGGAACACCAGCCGCATGTCGTGCTGATGGATCTGCGCATGCCGCTGATGTGTGGCGTGGAGGCCACCCGGCGGATTCGAGCCATGCATCCAGAAATACGGGTCTTGGTGCTCACCACCTTCGATCAGGAGGATGATGTGTTCGATGCACTGCGCGCGGGAGCCTCCGGCTATGTCCTTAAAAACACGCCGTCGGCACAATTGGTGGAGGCCATCAAGATCGTGGCTGCCGGGCAGATCTACCTGCAGCCTTCGGTGGCCACACAGGTTGTGGCCGAGTTCAACCGCCTCTCCCAATCCAGCTCTCTGACCACTGAGGAGCGCTTCCTCGCCAGCCTGCTTTCCCAGCGCGAGGTGGAGATCCTGCGTCATCTGGTGCGTGGCATGAGCAACAAGGAAATCGCCTCCGCCTTGAGCATCACCGAGGGGACGGTGAAGAATCACATGACCCGCATTCTGGACAAGCTGCAGGTGCCGGATCGCACGGGTGCAGCTCTAAAGGCGCGTGATCTCGGGTTGGGTTGAATTTATCTCGCCAGCAGTTCCTCGCCCCGATACACCACTCGCTCGACCATGCCTTGCAGTGTTTTGTCGAGGAAAGGGGTGTTGATGCTTTTCGACATCATGAAGTCGCGGCTGAAGGTAGATCTACGGGCGGGATTGAAAACGATGAACTCGGCGATGCCGCCTTCCTTGATGGGCACAGGCGGCAGTTTCATGAGGCGGCGGGGTTCGGCGCTGAAGCGCTGCACGATGAGCTGCCAGCTCAGGATGCCTTTGGCAATGTAGCAGTCGTAGAGAGAGACGAGGGCGCTATCGAGGCCGGTGATGCCAAAGGGAGCGCTGGCGAAGTCCTGGTTCTTCTCAAACGGCGTGTGCGGCGCGTGGTCGGTGGCAATGACGTCAAACAATCCGTTTTTGAGACCCTGGAGCAGCGCGGCGTTGTCTTCCGGCGTGCGCAGCGGTGGATTCATTTTGTAGTGCGTGTCGTAGTCACCGATGTGCTCGTGATTGAACATCAGATGATGAGGCGCGATCTCGCAGGTGACGCGGATGCCACGATCCTTTGCGCGCTTGATCGTGCCCATGCCTTCAGCGGTGGTGACATGCTGGATGTTGAGGTGCACTCCGGTGTATTCAGCGAGGCGGATGTCGCGTGAGATGCAGACCTCCTCGCTGATGCTCGGGATGCCTGGCAAGCCCAGCGCGTAGCTGATCTTGCCCTCGTGCATGCAGCCTTTCCCGCTGAGCGACATGACCTCGCAATGACTCGCCAGCGGAATATCGAAATCGCGAGCGTATTCCATCGCCCGGCGCAGCACCTGGGGATTGTCCACGGCAAAACCATCATCTGTCAGCATGACGCAGCCGGCGGCCTTCATGCCGGCGATGCCCGCGAGCTCCTCGCCTTTGCGGCCTTTGGTGATGGCGCCGCTGGTGTAAATGCCGGGACCGATGCGCGTGCGGCGGGCGCTTTCCAGCACGCTGCGCACGACACCCGCGTTGTCGATGGCGGGCGCGGTGTTCGGCATCATGACAAAGCCGGTGACCCCGCCGTTGATGGCGGCCTCGGCGCAGGTGGCGATGTTTTCCTTGTCCTCCTGGCCGGGTTCGCGGGCGTGAACGTGGATGTCAAAAAGGCCGGGCAGCAGGATGCGGCCGGTGCAGTCGATGATTTCGGCATTTTCAACGCCACTGATACCTGCGGCCACGCCGATGATCTGGCCACCCTCGACGAGCACGTCGGCCGTTTGGAGCTGCGGACTGTCTTCGCTGGCGATCTGGGCGTTGCGGTAGAGGCGTTTCATGCGTTGGCGGGCATGATGCCGCGAAGCTCCGCGTAGGCAAGCTGGCTTCTCAGTGCACGGGTGGGCATCACTTCGGCCTTTGGGTCATGCCGCACCATGACTGCAGATCATGACCTTTGTCTGCATGCAGGCGGCGCTTGTCTCACTTACATCGGGTGCGCGTGCCAAACTTTAGTGAAACTTCCGCAGAATGAACCGCAATAATGTCCAGCAACACATCGGCTTTCAGCACGCCGACTCTGTGCTGAACCGTTCCGAGAAAGAAGAATCGGAGGAGGTGGCGCACGCCAAACAACCGCGCAAATCTCGACAGACCGATTTCAATCCCGACTGGCATGATGCCAAGGAGATTGTGGTGCCTTTTGACGAAGGCTCTTTTTCCGGATCGCTGGTGGATGAAAAGACCTTCCAAGCTGCCTATTCCCGGAACCGTCCGCCACCGCAGGTGGAGATTCTGCGACTCGAAACCAAGCGTGTCGGCGGCAATGTGGTTTTTACCACCGACTGGTGGGACGATCTCATAGGTTTTTGCAGTGCGTCGCTGTTCTTTGTGGAGATCTTGCTTGCGGTTTGGACGGCGGCGCTGCTCTTCTCAGGTTTTCCCATTGCGCTGTGGCTCGCTTACACGCTGGAGTCCGTGTGGGCCCTGGCGCTGATCACATTCAAGTTTTCCATGGCAAAGCAGATGGCCTACCGGCTATTCCTCTGGTGTGGCACCTGCGTTACGACGGTATCCTGGCTGGTCTGGTCTCCTTGGTCGCAGGAGTTCATTGCCAGATTCTGGGCCTACTTCTTCCGCACGTAGAGCAGCACGCGGTCGTGGGTGAGCAGGCAGAGGTCAAGGCGGCCGTCGCCATTGAGATCGAGGGCGGCGTAATCGTGGGGCTCGTTTTCGAGGCCGGTTTTGCCACGGAAATGCGGATCCGTCTCGAAGACACGGAAGTACATGGCGCTTTCCCATTTCTGCCCGGCGGCGGGCTGGAAGATTTCGATCACACGGCTTTTAGCGGTGTCCAGCAGGGCGATGTCATCGACGTCTTCGCCAGAGAATGAAGCGGCGATGAGGTCGGAGGGCGTGGTGTCCTTCAATTCGCTGTCAAAGGTGGCCACGGTGTCGAGCTTGAGGGTCAAACCATCCAAAGGAGCGAGCTGGAAACTGGTTTTGCCGAGCAGCAGCAGCTTGGTGCTTTTAGCCGTGCTCATCAGGACGCACTGATCTGGAGTCATGGCGGGCAGCGCATGGGTATGGTCGGCGCGATAGACGTGGTCGGCACCAGCGGTGAGTTCGTGCAGTTTGCTGTGCGTGGCGTCAATCAGCAGCACGGTGACTTTGCCGTCCTTGCGGGAGATCAGCGCGCTGTGCAGCTCGGCGGCGGCATCAGGGGCGTTGAACTGCTCCACAATTTCAGCCTTGCCGTCGGCATTGACCTTGAAAGCACGCGCAAGCTGCTGATGGGCGATGATGACCTCCGCCTTGCCGTCGCCGTCGAGATCACCCGTGGTGAGCGCGGCGGGGGTGAGTTTGCTGACAAAGGAATCCGGGATGCCTTCAACACGCTTAAAAGGCGCTTTGGCATCGGTGGTGCTCAGCAGCAGTTGCAGTGGTCCGAGATTGGAAAACAAGGCGAGATCGCTGCGCCCATCCTGATTTGCATCGACGACGCGGATGCCGTTGATGCGGCCGGTTTTGATCGTCAGCTCCTGCGTGGTGGCGCTGAACCCTTTGGCCCCGGCCGTTTTACGCAGAGTGATGAGCTGCGGTTTGGATTTGATCTCGCTGACACAAAGAATGGCTGAATCGGTGGTCAAGGTGAGCAGGGTTTCGCCTTCTTTGGCCTGATAGATAATCTCGGGATAGAGCAGACGGTTGTCCTGCCAGTGGGCGACGCCGATGGACTGCTCGCCGGGGCTGAGCAGCACGAGCTCAGCCTTCTTGTCGCCATTCACATCGGCGATCGCAAGTGACTCCACACCACTCAGTATGGGGAATTCGCGCCCTTCTGTGAAGGTGCCGGTGGCGCTGCCTTGAAACAACCATGCACGCGCTGCCTTGGGCTCCGACATGATGACGTCGGCATGCCCGTCACCGGTGAGATCACCATAGGCCACGGCGCCGTTTTTTGCCTCCGTGGGCGGCATGGCATAACGGATGGTGGCGGCGCGGTCGGCGTCGGGCTCGGCAGCGCCTTGGGTGAGCTTGGCGACTTCCACCATGTTGGTGTCATCCTGGATCCAGGCGACACCGGTTTTCTTTTCGCCCAGGCGCACAGCACGCAGCCAGTGGCGTGAGGTGGGGATTTCGAGCCGCCATTCCTCACCAAAGGTGGTGCCTTCTTGATGCAGGCGCACGAGAAGCGCATCACCTTCCGGGGCGGTGTAAAAAATGTCGGTGCGTCCATCGCCATTGAGATCGCTGCTGTTCAATCCAGCGCAGCCGCCTTCACCCAGGGCGTAGCTCTGCGGTTCCGCCCACTCGCCTGGCTTGGTCTGCAGCAGCACCATCAAACGCGTGTTGGTAAGAAGTGCGATGTCATCGCGTCCATCCCCGTTCAAATCACGCGCGACGAGCACTTCGCTGTCATCTGCGGTGGAGTCGAGGGTGAACTCACGTTTGGCAGTCCAGGCACCTTTGTCGTCCTGCATGCGCAGCACGAGTTTGTCCTCATCGGTGATGAAGGCGATGTCCGCCTTCTTGTCGCCATTCCAGTCACCCACTGTGAGGGCAAGTGCGGCATGGCCGATGACCAGCGGCTGCTTGTCGAAGCGCGAGACTTCGAGGATCGGGTTCCAGCGGTCGGCGCGGGCGGATTTCTCCGGAGCACCAGTCTGCACGCCGTCCTTGCGCTGCAGCAGGAACTCGATGCGTGCACGTGAAGCATTGACGATGGCCAGATCGGTCAGACCATCGCCATTGAAGTCTGCGGCGCGCGGACTGGAGGTGTTCCAGTCGAGCTTCACGATCTCCGGGCCGTCGAAATACAGTGCAGGCTTGTCAGCAAGAGCGCTGGTTGCAAAGAGCAACGGCAGGAAAGCGAGACGCATGGCGGGCGAAGGGTGGTGGAGCTTACTTGGCCTCGACGGGGGTGGTCAGGTAGTGAAGCTGAATGGAGTCCGGGTGGGAATAGTGTGCGGTGAGCAGGCTGCCAAAGTAGCGCTCGAAGGTTTCATTGGAAGGGCGTGCGCTGGAGTCAAACCAGCTGCTGGCTGCGGCGGCCACCGCTTCATCAGGAGACGGACCTTTCTTGCCCGGGCCTTTCTTTTTCGCTGCGGCCTTGGCCTTCGCTCCGGTTTTGCTTTCGAGCGTGGCGGCCGCGGTGGCGATCATGTTCATCAGCCGGCCTGCATCCGTGACACCGACGCCACTGTAGTTTTTGGGTATAAGTGAGAGAAGATTCTGCACATGCGGATCATCCCAGACGCTGGGGCCAGAAGGGTCCTTGATGCGGCCCAGTACTTTTTTCAGCGCTTCCTGACTGCCAACGGAAAGGAGCAGGTACTTGCCGGTGTTGCAGAAGGCGACTTCGGTGGCGGCATTGGCCGTTTGTGTTGTTATGAGGGTGTTGATGTTGAAGCCGAGATAATCACTTTCCTCAAAGGCACCGAAACCAGCGCCAACGTAGCGTTTGAGACCTTCAAGCGCGCCGCCGAGCTTGGCTGAATCTTTGATCTTGAAGCCCATGACCTGGCTTTCCTTGGTGCCATTGCCATCTTGTACCTGAATAACTTCATCAGCCAGGCTGCCAAAGAGATCGTCGCGAATCTTGAAGCCGATCTGGGCTTCGAACTGCGGAATCTGCATGGTCACCATCATGGCCATGGGGCCAAGTTTTCCAATCATCCCAAGGATCGAGTCATACACTTGGCCGAAATCAACGCGTGAAACGCTGGCGGCCAGGATGCCAGCGGGGACGAAGGCGGGCAGAGCCACTTCATTGCCTGATCCGCGGATCAGGGAGAGCAGCCCGCTGAGCTTTTCGGGATGCAGGATTGTCACGTCCATGCGCGACTGAGTGTCCGTCAATTCTGCTGTGATGGCAAAGGCCTGCAGTTCCTGCGCGCCGAGCATGTCCATGATTGTCTTCGGCTTGATGTCGAAATTCATGCCGCCTGCGGCCTTGTTCGCGTCTTTCTTTTTGGCCTCTGCAGCAGCGATTGCCTGCTCGCCGAGCTCTAGCAATTTCACGCCGTTGAAATAAAGCAGCATGTCGCCGCCGCCGTTGGTCACCTGGCCGATGCGCGCGAGATGCTCGCGTGCGACTCCGGGAGGATCGCCCGCATTATTCTTCAGAGCGCCAATCATGTATTCCATGAGCGCATGAGTGTTCGCCTCGATCATCACATCTCCGACCACCGCCCAGGCCAGGATCCAGGCCGCCTCCGGCGCCTCCGACACTGCTGCGATCTGCACGCTCACGCCGCCGATGTCCTCCGTCCGGAGCTTGATGTCGGGGTTTTCTTTTTTCTTGGATTCCACCTCGGCGAGTTTCTGGGCCTCGATCTCCTTCTGTTTGCCGGCGACTTCGCACAGAGAAACGCTGGGCGGATTTTTGTCGAACTGGGAGACATTCCCGATCACGAGGTAGCTCACCAGCGCTCCAGGATAGTCTTTGAGGGTGTCGTACATGCCCCTGCCGTAGGTGTCCTTGAAAAACTTGTCCCAGGGAGTGTCGCCGTCTTTGCGCATGGGGGCCATCCAGCGTTTCGCCTCGTCGTCCTGCATGAACTTCGCGTAGCTGCTTTTATCCCAGTCGGCGAGCAGTTCAGGTGCGTTCTTGATGGCGATGACTCCGACCGTGTCCTTGGGCATGAGGTTGTACCATTGCTCCAGTCGGTCGGCGGCGGAGGTGGGGAGGATGCTGGCTAGCAGCAGTGAAAAGAGGATGGAAGCGCGTTTCATAAAGAGTGGGATGACACGGATGCTATAGGTACAGAAAAATCAGCCGCCGGTGGTTACAGATTCCGGCTTTATTTTTTCCTGGGGCGGTGCGGGCGGGGGAAGATAGCGGAAGCCGCTGTTGGGATTGCGCGGATCAAAAGCAAAGGCCTCGCGATTTTTCAGGAAGAGCTTCAGCACGTTCGAGGGAATCGAAAAGCCCAGGCCCTCGACTCCGACGCCGGCGGCCTTCATGTTGTTCACGCCCACGACCTCGCCACGTGCGTTGAAAAGCGGCCCGCCGGAATTTCCGGGGTTGATCTGAGTCGTGCTTTGAATGTACCAGCGGCCTCCACTTTCGCGCGCACGAATGCTGACAATGCCCTTCGACACCGAGCGCTCCAGCCCCAGCGGACTGCCAATGGCAAACACGTCCTGCCCCTGGGTGAGGGTGTCTGAGTCGCCAATGGGGACGAAAGGCAGATTGTCCACGGCAGCATCGTCGATCTGCAGGATGGCGACATCGAGGAAGCCGTTCATGGCAATGATCTTCACCTTCCTAAACTGCTGTTTCTCCAGGCCGTCAGGTTTTTTGCGATACACCACCACGGTGATCTCACGCTCACCGGCAATGACGTGCTGGTTGGTGATGACGTAGCCCAGCTTGTTGATGATGAACCCGGAGCCAAGGCCGGAGGCCGTTTGAATCTGCACCACGGACTCCGCAACGCGCTGTACGTTCTTTTCCACCGTCATGGCCTCACGTGAGGGCTCCACAAAATAGATGTCCTCGCCCTGCACGGCGGCGGTTTTGGTGCCTGACGAGAGGGCCTTTTCAAAAATGGAAATCTCCGAGCGCGGCACGGTAAGGACGGTATGGCCGAGATCCAGCACCACGGCGTCTTCGCGGTCTTTGAGCACATCACCGCGCAGTTCTGCGCCGTTCTTGAGCACGATCTTGACGTTTTCCGCCCACAAAGATGAGGCTGCAAGGCAGGCCGCCACCAGGATTCCGAAGCTCAGGTTGTTTCGCATCACGGATATAAACTCTAGCGGACGTGTTTGAGGATACGAGTTCTTTTTGCACATCTTGACTCGACGAACATCCCCGCATCTCATGCGCCGATGCCTGCCAACGCTCTCATCTCCGCCGCCCAGACCCTGCGCGAAACCCTGCGCCCTCTTCGTTTTGCCGCGCCGGTCGAGTATGTCTATCAGCCGCTCGACTACGCATGGGCACCGCATGAGACCTACCTGCGCCGTTTTGGCAGCAGCAGGAAAAAAGTCGTTCTGGTGGGGATGAATCCCGGCCCCTTTGGCATGACGCAGACCGGTGTTCCCTTCGGTGAAATCGCCGCTGTGAGCGACTGGATGGGCATCCATGAGCCCGTGGGCAAGCCGGAGATCGAGCATCCGAAGCGTCGCGTCGTCGGTTTTGACTGCCCGAATTCTGAAGTCAGCGGCAGACGCCTGTGGGGTCTGTTTGCCCAACGCTTTGGCAAGGCGGAAGCCTTTTTCAAAGACCACTTCGTCGCCAACTACTGCCCGCTGGTTTTCATTGAGGCCAGCGGCCGCAATCACACCCCTGACAAACTTCCAGCCGCCGAAACCGCCGCCATGGAAGCCGCTTGTGACATCCATCTGCGTGCCGTCATCACCGCCCTGCAGCCCGAATGGGTGATCGGCGTCGGTGCTTTCGCCGAAGAGCGTGCTCTGCGTGCCAAAGAAGCGATGAACGGCAGTTTTAAAACGGGCCGCGTTCTTCACCCCAGCCCCGCCAGCCCCGCCGCGAATCGCGACTGGGCCGGTGCCGCCACCAAGCAGCTCGTAAAGCTGGGTGTGTGGGAGTGATGGCCGGAGAGGTGTCCCCTGATGCGTTCCGGAAAGCCAGCGTTTTCCCGGCATAGCAGCCGGTCGCTGTGCAACAACTCACCCTGCCATGGCGTTCAAGGCAGTATGAACGAGATTCGCAACCTCACGTCTCTGCTCATGCTGACGGCGGTCGCTTTGACGAGTGGACGCGCTGATGACACATCCGCGCCCCTGCCTGCCAAATCTGCTCCTTTGGAAGCGGCCGTAAGCATGGCTGTGAAACCCGCACCATCCGCACAGCCGCCGGCTGAGGCGGAACTCCGTGCGGTGATCACCAAGAGTCTGGGGTATCTTGCCAAGGGCAGCGATGAATGGATGGCGGAAAAAAACTGCAACTCCTGCCACCATCTGCCGCAGGTTTTGTGGAATCATCGCGAGGCCCGCATGCGCGGTTTCACGATTGATGAAAAGAAGTTCGACGAGTGGCTCAAGTGGTCTGACGGCAATGCCAAAAACATTGGCGCGGGCCGTGAAATGACCGCCTTTATGAAACTCGCCATGCCAGACAAGCCGGTGCCGGAATTGACGAAGATCCTCATGGAGGGGCAGCAGCCCGATGGGTCGTGGAAGCCCTCCGGCCAGTTTCTCGGTCAGAGGCGTGCCGCGCCGGAAGTCACCGCCAATTCATCACGCATTTTCCTGCTCGCACTGGCTGCCGGTGACACTGACAAAAAATTTAGCGACGAGGCCATGGCGAAAGCGGCTGCATTTCTCGCCAAAGATGGCAGGCCCACCTCGGTTGAAACCCTGGCCTATCGTGTCCTCTTCTCCCGCCGCCTTGGCAAGCCCGAGGAAGTCAGCGCCATCGCCGGCGAGATCGTCAAGCTCCAGCATGCCGATGGCGGCTGGGGCTGGCAGATCGCAGAACCGGCCAGCGATTCCATCGCCACCGGTTTGGCGCTTTATGCCCTGCAGCCCTCCGCTGAGCCCACCACGAGCGCCGCCATTGCACGTGCCCAGCACTGGCTGATCGCGAATCAAAAGGACGATGGCGGCTGGCCGGTGGACTACAGCAAGCTCAGTTCCACCGACCGCAGCAAGCCTGAGAAGGCAAAATCTCTCAAAGATGCCACGATGATCTACTCCTATTGGGGCACGGCATGGAGCACGCTCGGCCTCTTGCAGGGAGTGCCTGTGCAGTAGCCGGGTGTTGTCACATTGTGTGAAGGCGCAGGTCGGTGCTTGCCGCAGGCTAAAACTTCGCCTATTCCTCGGGCTCTCTATGTCCGCAATCCCCGCCGAATTTCCCGGAGTCACCGCCGTCACCAAAGCCAACGTCTATTTTGACGGTAAAGTCGTCAGCCACAGCATTTTGTTCCCTGATGGCAGCAAGAAAACCCTCGGTCTCATTTATCCTGGCGATTTCCACTTCGGCACTGCCAAGGCCGAGCGCATGGAGATCGTCGCCGGTGACTGCGTCGTGAAACTCGACGGTGTAGAAGCCACGGCTTCCTACACGGGCGGTCAGTACTTCGATGTTCCTGCCAACAGCGGCTTCGATATCACCGTCAGTTCCGGCATCTGCGAGTACATCTGTTCCTTCCTGGATTGATCTGGCTTTAACGGGTGGCGACGCCATCTTCACACATTCTTAACTCACTCATCAGGGGCATTCACTGGAGGCCGGTACGTTTCAGATGATCATCCCGCCGTCATGAACGACACGACAGACAAGCATGGTCTCCATAAGCACTCCTCCACCACCCTGGTCATCGCGGCTTTGGGAGTGGTCTTTGGCGACATTGGTACAAGCCCCATCTATACCCTGAAGGAGTGCTTCAGCCCGCTGAGCCCGCACCACGTGGCTGCGACCCATGATAATTTGCTCGGCGTCATATCGCTGGTGCTGTGGGCGTTGATCATTCTCGTCTGCATCAAGTACCTCGTCTTCGTCCTGCGAGCGGACAACAAGGGAGAGGGCGGAGTGCTTTCACTCATGGCGCTGGCTTCGCATGGCATGTCGGAGGCGTTGAAACGTCGCGTTGTGATCGTCCTGCTAGGTCTGTTTGGTGCGGCATTGTTGTTTGGTGATGGCATCATCACTCCCGCTATTTCCGTTCTCAGCGCCATCGAGGGTCTGAAAGATGGCGGACTGCTCGGTACTCCGCCGGCGGATGCAGCGGCGGCGTTGCTGTGGGAGGATCAGCGGGAGTGGCTCATCATGGGCATCACCATCGTGATTCTCATCGGGCTCTTTTCAGTGCAATTCCTCGGCACGGCGCGAATGGGGCGCTTTTTTGGCCCGATAACGGGCCTGTGGTTCGTCTCGCTGGCGGGGCTTGGCATGATGCATCTGGTGAATGGGCCGGAAATCCTCGCGGCGTTCAATCCCTTGCACGGCTGGAACTTTCTGACCACGGGCGGCCACAAATCGTTTGTGATTCTCGGGAGTGTGTTTCTGGCGGTCACGGGCGGTGAGGCGCTATATGCCGATATGGGCCATTTTGGCGCAGGGCCGATCCGGCGTGGCTGGTTCATACTCGTGCTGCCGGCACTGGCCTTGAATTATTTGGGGCAGGGGGCGTTGCTCATGAAGCAGCCGGAACTGGCACATGCACCTTTCTTTCAAATGACTCCCGGCTGGGCCGCCTTGCCGATGGTGCTGCTGGCCACTGCTGCGACGGTGATTGCCTCGCAGGCGCTCATCACCGGCACCTACTCACTCACGCTGAGTGCGGTGCAACTGGGGTACCTGCCGCGTCTCAGCATTCGGCACACCTCGGAACATGCCCAGGGTCAGATTTACATCCCGCTGGTGAACTGGCTGCTCATGCTGGCCTGCCTCGCTTTGGTTCTGGCCTTCC
The DNA here is from genome assembly GCA_903838675.1 of uncultured Verrucomicrobiota bacterium. Classification (GTDB taxonomy): domain Bacteria; phylum Verrucomicrobiota; class Verrucomicrobiia; order Verrucomicrobiales; family Verrucomicrobiaceae; genus Prosthecobacter. The sequence goes on along the minus strand of CAILZI010000005.1, from coordinate 27,380 downwards.
GTACCTCGACGAATCTGGCTGCGGCCTACGGTGTGGCCGTGACGATGACCATGCTCATTACCACCTTCCTGTTCTATTTTGCCGCTCGTCATCTATGGCAATGGTCGCTGCTCAAGACTCTGCCGCTGTGTCTGCTGTTCGGCGTAATTGAAATCGCCTTTCTCAGCGCTAATCTGGTGAAGTTTTTCGACGGTGGCTGGTTCCCGATCGTGGTCGGTATCATCCTCTTCACGCTCATGACGACCTGGGCCACGGGACGCCGCCTGGTGCGTGCCTCGATGGAAAAAAGCTCGCTCAGTCAGGAAATGCTCTGCGACAGCCTCAAGCGCAGCCCGCCAGTCATTGTGCCTGGCACGGCCATTTTCATGTCGAGCACCAGCGGACGCGCCCCCATCGCCCTGCTGCACAGTTTGAAACATTACCGTGCCATCCACGAGCGTGTCATATTCATGACCTTGGTCACCGAGGACGAGCCTTATGTGCCGCCGAGCCGACGCGTGGATGTTGAAAAGCTTGCTGATGGTTTCTGGCGCGTGACCGGGCGCTTTGGTTTCATGCAAAAGCCCGATGTGCCGCGCCTCTTGCGCCAATGCTCCAACCAGGGTCTTGAAGTCACGGCGGAGAAGTCAACGTTCTTCCTGGGCCGCGAAATTATCGTTCCAAGCCCGAAACCAGGTATGGTGAGGTGGCGCGAGCACCTCTTCTCATTCGCGAGCAAACTGGCGCAGCAGCCAGCGACCTACTTCCAGATTCCTCTGGGCCGGGTGATTGAGCTGGGTCAGCAGGTGGAGATTTAGGACGCCTCCACATCCTATCAGGGTGGGAGAAACGTCCAAATGACACCAAGCGACCGGACGGCTCCAGATGGCTTTGCGCAACCGCTGGATCCGCAGGTCAATTGCACTTCCCTCAAATCCCCATCGGCGGATTGTCGGTATGGTAATCGGTAGGATTGCATTGCCTGTCTCAATTCGTGTCAGACAGCCAGTTTTAGGCCAGTTTAGGCTCTCCCAAGCCACTCAGTCAGAACAGCGAAGGCCTGGTCTAAGCCTCTCTTTTACGCTTTTTTGACGCCGCACGTCCTGCCTTTAACTCGGCAGGATCGGGTGAGCATGCATCTTGGCGGTGGACAATCCTACTACCGCATCATGAACGATCTCATCTTCCTCTGTCTCACTGTGGCCGCCTTTATCGCCAGTGCAGTTTTCGTGCGCTTCTAAAACCTAACACCTAACCCGCCATGAACGACATCATCTACACCGGCCTCACGCTGGCCTTCTTCATCATCAGCGCACTTTACGTGCGTTTCTGCGAGCAACTCTAAACCAACCACCGCCATGGAAACTATCATCGTGGGCGTCATCGCCCTGCTTCTGTTCCTCTACCTCTTCGTGGCCATGATCCGGCCGGAAAAATTCTAATCCCACCACCATGCACTCGACTGACTGGCTTCAATTCGCGCTCTTCATTGGGCTCCTCGCGCTTATCACCAAACCCCTTGGGATCTACCTGACCCAGGTGCTGGATGTGAACGGTAAAACCTGGCTCGATCCAGTGATCCGCCCGCTCGAAAGGCTCACCTATTCGCTGATGGGCCTGGACCGCAACAAGGAGCAGGGCTGGAAGCAATACACGCTGGCCATGCTGCTCTTCAGCCTGGTGGGCGTCTTGTTCACCTACCTGATCTTGCGCTACCAGCATCTGCTGCCGCTGAACCCGCAGCACCTGCCGGGTCTCAGCGACCACCTCGCATTCAACACGGCGGTGAGCTTCACCACCAACACCAACTGGCAGAGCTACGGCGGCGAAAGCACGATGAGCTACTTCTCGCAGATGGTCGGGCTGACGATTCACAACTTCACCTCGGCGGCTGTCGGTATCTCGATTGCAGCGGCGCTGGTGCGCGGCATCGCACGTGCCTCCGCCACGACACTGGGCAACTTCTGGGTCGATCTGGTACGCACCACCTACTACCTGCTGCTGCCCCTCTGCATGGTGTTTGCTCTCTTCCTCGTCTCTCAGGGCATTGTGCAAAATTTCAAACCCTACGACACCGCCAAGCTCGTCGAAGCGCAGACCGTTCAAGTCGCGAAGATGGATGCGAGCAATCAGCCCGTGATGGATGCCGCAGGCAAGCCGGTGATGGAAGACAAGACCGTCGCCGAACAGACCATCGTGCAAGGCCCCATGGCCTCGCAGATCGCCATCAAAATGCTCGGCACCAATGGCGGTGGCTATGTAAATGCCAACGCGGCGCATCCTTTTGAGAATCCGACACCGCTCTCAAACTTCGTCCAAATGCTCTCGATCTTCGCCATCGGCAGCGCTCTGACCTACTTCCTCGGTCGCATGGTCAAGAACCAGGCTCACGGCTGGGCAGTTTGGGCTGCGATGATGCTGCTCTTTGTGGGCGGGGTGCTCGTGTGTGCGCACTTTGAAGCAGCGGGCAATCCGATCCATCAAGCCCTCGGCGTAGCCGCTGCAGATGGCAACATGGAGGGCAAGGAAGTGCGCTTTGGCATCTTCAACTCCTCGCTGTTCGCCACCATCACCACCGCAGCTTCCTGCGGTGCGGTGAACGCGATGCATGATTCCTTCACAGCCATCGGCGGACTCGTGCCGCTTTTTATGATGGAGCTGGGCGAAGTCGTCATCGGCGGTGTCGGCGCGGGTCTGTATGGCATGCTCGTCTTCGTCGTTCTCGCCGTCTTTATTGCCGGACTCATGGTCGGCCGTACGCCGGAGTATCTGGGCAAAAAGATCCAGGCCTACGATGTGAAGATGGCCATGCTCTCACTGCTCGTGCTGTGCCTGTCCATCCTTGGCTTCACCGCCTGGGCTTGCGTCAGTGACTGGGGGCTCGCGGGCCTCAACAACGCCGGGCCGCATGGCTTCAGCGAAATCCTCTATGCCTACAGTTCCGCCACCGGCAACAACGGCAGTGCCTTCGCCGGCCTCACGGCAAATCCTGCCAACGGTGATCCGCACTACAACGTCACGCTTGCCTTTGCGATGCTCATCGGGCGCTTCCTCATGATCGTGCCGATCATGGCTCTCGCCGGATCACTGGTGCAGAAAAAAATCGCACCACCCAGCGCAGGCACCTTCCCCGTATCAGGCGCCACCTTCACCATCCTGCTCATTGGCACGGTGGTCCTCATTGGCGCTCTCAACTTCCTTCCCGCCCTCGCTCTCGGCCCCATCGTTGAGCACTTCTTCACGGCCGGTGGCAAACTCTTCTAATCGCTGATTCACACCATTCCCAACTCCAACGCATATGTCTCACAAAGCTCCATCTCTCTTTGACTGGTCCATCGCCGGACCAGCTGTGGGCGACGCATTTAAAAAGCTCGACCCTCGCCTCATGGTGAAGAACCCGGTCATGTTCGTGACCCTGGTCGGCGCGGTGCTGACCACCGTCGGCATCTTCACTGCCAAGGCCGATCACTTCTTCATCATCCAGCTCGCCATCTGGCTGTGGTTCACCGTGCTCTTTGCCAACTTCGCCGAGGCCGTCGCTGAAGGCCGTGGCAAGGCCCAGGCCGCCAGCCTGCGCGCCGCGCGCAAAGACACCATGGCACGCCGCCTCAAAAACGGCAACGAATCCATCGTGCCGGCTCCCTCTCTCGAAAAAGGCGATCTCGTCGTCTGTGAAACGGGCGATGTGATCCCTGCCGATGGCGAAGTCATCGAAGGCATCGCCAGCGTGGATGAAGCTGCCATCACCGGCGAATCCGCACCCGTCATTCGCGAAAGCGGTGGTGACCGCAGCGCAGTCACCGGCGGCACACGCGTCATCAGTGACCGCATCGTCATTCAGATCACCTCTGAAAAAGGCAACACCTTCATCGACCGCATGATCGCGATGGTCGAAGGCGCGAAACGTCAGAAAACTCCGAATGAAATCGCGCTTACCATTCTGCTCTCCGCGCTGACGTTGATCTTCCTGCTGGTGGTCGTGACGCTGAAGCCCTTTGGCATCTACTCGGCCACCGATTTCTCCACGCCAGTGCTCATCGCGCTGCTCGTATGCCTGATACCCACCACCATCGGTGGCCTGCTCAGCGCCATCGGCATCAGCGGCATCGACCGCCTCATTCGTCGCAACGTCATGGCCACCTCCGGCCGTGCGGTGGAAGCCGCGGGAGACATTGACGTGCTCCTGCTCGACAAAACCGGCACGATCACCATTGGCAACCGCATGGCGTCCGATTTCCGCCCCGCACCTGGCATCACCGAACAGCAACTCGCCGACGCAGCACAGCTTGCCTCCCTGGCCGATGAAACGCCCGAAGGCCGCAGCATCGTCGTGCTAGCCAAAGAGAAGTTCAACATTCGCGGCCGCGAACTCGCCGAACCTCATGCCACCTTCATTCCCTTCACGGCACAGACTCGCATGAGCGGTGTGGATCTCGATGGTCGCTACATTCGTAAAGGCGCGGCAGACTCGATCAAAGCCCACATCGAAAAACTCGGCGGTGTTTATCCCGCTGACGTCGCCAAGGTTGTCGAAACTGCCTCCCGCGCCGGACGTACACCACTCGTCGTCTGCGAGGGCAGCAATGTGCTCGGTGTTGTCGAACTCAAAGACGTCGTCAAAGGCGGCATCAAGGAGCGCTTTGCCCAGCTGCGCAAGATGGGCATCCGCACCGTGATGATCACCGGTGACAATCCTATGACTGCCGCCGCCATCGCCGCGGAGGCGGGTGTCGATGACTTCATGGCGCAGGCCACGCCCGAGGATAAACTCAAACGCATTCGCGCTGAGCAGGCCGCCGGTCATCTCGTCGCCATGACTGGTGACGGCACCAATGATGCGCCCGCACTTGCCCAGGCCGATGTCGGCGTCGCCATGAATACCGGCACGCAGGCCGCTCGTGAAGCCGGCAACATGGTCGATCTCGACAGTAATCCGACCAAGCTCATTGAGATCGTCGAGATTGGCAAACAGCTCCTCATGACGCGCGGTTCGCTCACCACGTTCAGCATCGCCAACGACGTCGCCAAATACTTCGCCATCATCCCGGCGATGCTCATGGTCACCTTCCCGGCGATCAGCCCGCTCAACATCATGGGCCTGGTCTCTCCGCAGAGCGCCATTCTGAGCGCCATCATCTTCAATGCGCTCATCATCGTCGCCTTGATCCCGCTCGCGCTGAAAGGCGTTCAATATCGTGCGGTTGGAGCAGTTGCCGTGCTTCAGCGCAATCTGCTCATCTACGGTCTCGGTGGCATCATCGTGCCATTCATCGGCATCAAGGCCATCGACCTCATCATCACCACCCTTCACCTCGCTTAATCCTATGAAAGCTCTCTTCTCTGATATCCGTGCAGCCGTCGTCTCCACCCTCGTCTTCGCTGTAGTTCTTTGTGGTTTGTATCCGGTGGCTGTCTGGGGTGTTTCCCAGGTTGCGTTCAAGCGCAAGGCTGATGGCAGCCTCATCGTGGACAAGGACGGCACCGTGCGCGGCTCAAGCTTGCTCGGCCAGGTCTTCGCCGGTGAAAAATACTTCCACACCCGTCCCTCGGCTGCGGGTGCATTCGGCTATGATGGCGCCAGTTCCAGCGGCAGCAATCTCGGCCCCACCTCGCAAAAGCTGAACGATGCGATCAAAGACCGCATCGCCGCTTATCGCACCACCGAAGGCCTTGCTGCCACCGCCGCAGTGCCCGCCGATGCTGTCACCACCTCCGGCAGCGGCCTCGATCCGCACATCAGCGTGAAGAACGCCGAACTGCAAGCCGCCCGCGTTGCGAAAGCCCGTGGCCTTGGCGTCGAGAAGGTCAAAGAACTCATCGCCGCCAGCACAACCAAGCCCGACCTCGGCATCCTGGGTGATGCCGGTGTGAATGTGCTCGAACTGAACCTGGCGCTCGATGCTGCCAAGTAAGCCAGTCTCACAGACGGCCTCCGGTCATAAAGCCGGAGCGCCGTCGCATTGCTCAAAGTCATGCCCTTCGCTCGAACATCCAAGGCCGGCAGAGTGCCGCTGCGTGTCTGGGCGGTTTTCCTCACCGCGCTCAGCCTGCTGCTGCTCTTCTTTGCGCTGATTGCCCATTTCGCGGAATCCAGGCTTGCGCAAAAATACACCGGACCGGAATATTTTCGGATCTGCGAAAAGAGCGGTTCAATGCCCTATCCCTGCATCTCCGTGGCCAATGCCAGGACGCAGATGAATCGGATTATCCAAGAGCGAAAGCTCGCGCCCGAGGCCGCTGCTCAAATCAGCCAGCTCATTGTAAAGCTGACCGTTCCAGCCTCAGCGCACGTGGTCTGCATTGACCACGTCAACGCACTGCAACTCAACCTCGCGCTCGACAAGCTGCGATGATTCCGACCTGAATCCGAATCCCCCCCTCCAACCATGAACCAGCCTCAAACCATCTTCACGATTCCAACCTACCGATTGCGGGATGTTCCAGAAACCATCGAGGCTTACGATGACAACTTCTGGCGCAACGGCCATTCGGCCAAAATCATGGTCTTCGACGACTCCAGTTTCGCGAACCATCAGAAGTATTACTCGCTGCTGGAGCAGACCCGGACCGCCAACGAACTCATCTACGTGGGTCCGCGTGAGAAGGAGGAATTCATCAGTTTCCTCAATCACAAGCTGCGGGGGCAAAAGCTGGACTCTCTGGTGCGCAACCTCTTCCGCCCCAGCTATGGTGGTAATCGCAACTTCACCCTCATCTACACGCTCGGGCAATACCTCATCAGCTCCGATGATGACATGCGGCCAGACGCTTTGATCGAGGACGGACTGGAAAGTCTCGCACCGGGTGAAGTGTGCCGGGGCAAGCTGTACCGCACGTCCGACAAAGGCTACGTCCATAAGTCCTTCGACCTGCTCACCGCATTCAAGGAGGCGCTCGGCAAAAAAGTCGCACAGATGCCCGCCAACTACGAAAAGGGTGAGCTGCTGGTGGACACCTCCATGGATCTGGAGACCAACACGACAAACAATTTCTCACGGGAAAATTCGCTGGATCTGCAAACGGGAAAAGTCTCGCGTGATTCCATCGTGAAGATCGCCCAGACCTACCGCACCGGCACCAATGACATCGACGCGCTGGATTATGTGGAGATGTTTCTAACCGATGAATCCCAGGCCGACATCAATGCGCTGAACGACGTGTATGTGCTGGTGAATTTTCGGCCGGTCGTCACCAACAAGAACTGGCGCATCGACTGCGGCGTCGCGGGCTATGACAACCGCCTGGGCCTCCCTCCTTTCTTCCCAACACGCCTGCGGTTTGAAGATTACATCTACCGTTTGTGGATCCAGCAGTCCGGCATCGCCGCCGCGCATGTAGATGCCGTGCAGCGCCACACCAAGAGCAACTACATGCGCAACCCCATGGCGATGGAGGTCTTCAACGAGGAGCTGTGCAGCCTGCTCAAGAAGAAGATCAAGGATTCCGTGTATCAGCGCGACGATCTCGGCATCAAGTTCCGTTACAAAGGCGAGGTAACACTCGACGACACACAGGAGATACTGCAGAAGGTCACTGCCGTTCACGCTCGCGTGCTTGAGTCCGCCGCCAGGACCAAGGATGCCGGGCGCCGCCAGACGTTGAACCTCTTCGCGGAAAACCTCGCCAAGGTCTTTTATGGATTTGAGCCCGATTTCTTCCAGCAGAACGTCAGCCGCATCGTTGACGACGTCATCAGCCAGATTCATGCTTCCTTGGAGCTCTGGCCCACCCTGGTGGAAATCTGCTATTATCAGAAGGACAAGAAACAGTTCCCACAGACCCGGGTAAAGAATAAACGCATCAAAAACGGTGAGTAACCCTCCAATGCCATGAAAGAAGATAACAGGCCAGACCCAGATGCGTTGCTCGCGGAGATGCAGCGTGACGAAGCCCGGGTAAAACAGGGCAGATTGTTCATCTTCCTGGGCATGTGTCCGGGCGTCGGGAAGACCTACGCCATGCTGCAGGCGGGTCGGCAGCGGTTAAAAGAAGGAGTGGACGTGCTCGTCGGCATCGTTGAAACCCATGGCCGGCATGAAACCGCCTCGCTGCTGGAAGGCATGCGTGTTTTGCCACGCAAGCAGCTGGAGCATCGCAGCTTTATGCTGGAGGAGTTTGACATCGACGCCGTTCTGCAGCAGCGGCCAGAGCTTGTGCTGGTGGATGAACTTGCTCACACCAACGTGCCCGGATCGCGCCATGCGAAGCGCTACCAGGACGTGCTGGAGCTGATCGACTCAGGAATCGACGTCTATACCACGCTCAACGTTCAGCACATTGACAGCCAGGTGGACATCGTACGGCAGATCAGCGGCGTGGCGATTCAAGAAACCGTGCCTGACTCCATCCTTGATCGTGCGCATGAGATCCAGCTCATCGACCTCAGCGTCGAAAAGCTGCTGGAGCGCATGGCCGACGGTAAAGTGTATCTCGGAGAGCGTGCAGAGGAGGCTGTGAGCGGCTTCTTTAAAGAAGGAAATCTCACGGCGCTCCGCGAGCTGGCTCTGCGCTTCACCGCCGAGCAGGTGGATCGTGATCTGGAAGACATCCGCCGCGCCAAACGTGTCAGCAGTGCTTGGAAAACCAATGCACGCCTGATGGTTGGCGTGGGACCAAGCCCTTATGCCGAAAGCCTCATCCGCTGGACGCGCCGCGCCGCCACGCGGCTGAACTGCCCCTGGCTCGTCGTATGGGTGGAAGGTTCGCGTGTCCTCACTCCCATCGAGCAGGACCGCCTCACCCGTGCACTTGGGCTCGCGCGCAAACTCGGCGGTGAAGTCGTTTCTGTAACTGGGGAAAACATCTCAGAAGCCCTGCTTCAGGTCGCCCGTGAACGCAACGTCTCTCAAATCGTCGTTGGCAAGCCGGAAAAGGCGGGCTTGTGGAGCAAATCGCTCGCGGATGCACTCATTGTTGGCAGCGGCGACATCGACGTGTGTGTCGTGCGGCCTCTGGCTGCCGCCGACAAGTCACGTAACATTGTCCCGCTTCAGGAGCCGGTGTCAGATTCGATCGTCGGCGAATACAGCTGGGCGATCGTCACTATTTTTGCCATCGCCAGTGTGTGCTGGGGGCTGGTGTCGTTCACCGGTTACATGTTTGTCGCCCTGGTGTTTTTGCTTGCGGTCGTGCTCGCCGCTCTTCGCTTCAGTCGTGGACCGGTGCTGACAATGGCCACCTTGAGCGCCCTCTGTTGGAATTACTTTTTCATTCCGCCAACGTTCACCTTTCATATCAGCAAACCGGAGGACTGGATCATGTTCGGCATGTTCTTCATTGTGGCGCTCAGCATGGGCAGCCTCACCTCGCGCCTGCGCATGCGTGAGGTCGCCGAGCGTCGTCGGCTCCGTCAGACCGACGCCCTGCTGCGCGTCACCCAGAGCGCCGCGCTGGCCGCCGAGCCGGCGAAGGGTCTTGCTGAAGCGCTGCGCACGATCAACGAGCTGCTCAATGCGAACACTGCGCTCGTGGTGCGTGAGCAGGACCGCTCGTTGCCGAAAGCCGCGCATAAGGCCAGCAGTTTTCAGCCCTCGCCCAAAGAATGGGGTGTCGTGGCCTGGAGCTATGAGAACAAGCAGTGCGCAGGTCGTTACACCGACACCCTGCCGGAGTCCGCCGCCACCTGGTTCCCGCTGCAAACCGCCACCGCCACGATGGGCGTGCTGGGGGTGCAGTTTGAAGACACTTCGCGTCTCGACTTCGTCACGCGGCAGATGATCGAGGCCTTTGCGTTGCAGATCGCTCTCGTGTTGGAAAAGGAGCACTTCATTCAAGCCGTCAGCCACGCAGAGATGCTCTCGCAGTCGGAGAAGCTGCACCGCACCCTGCTCGACAGCGTCTCCCATGAGTTGAAGACACCCATCGCGATCATCACCGCTGCGCTCGAAGGGATGGGAGATCAGCGGAGCCCTTACCTTACAGAGATCACCACCGCCACTCAACGACTGCAGCGCGTGGTGGACAGCCTGCTGCAAATGACTCAGCTCGAATCAGATGTGCTCAAGCCGAACCTCGACTGGTGCGACCTGCGCGATGTCATTGCAGCCGCTCAGCATGCCGTGGGCGCACCTCTGGATTCGCATGAGGTGAAGCTTCGCCTTGCCGATAATTTCCCGCTGCTGAAGTTGGATCATGCCTTGCTCACCCAGGCCGTTGCCAACATTTTGCACAATGCCGCCATCTACACTCCAGCAGGCACCGCGGTCGACATCAGCGCCACAATTCGTGATCAGCAGCTGCGTGTGGTCATACGTGATCATGGCCCCGGCCTGCCCGCCGGCACTGAACGGCGCGTGTTTGAAAAGTTCTATCGTGTGCAGGGATCTCCGGCGGGCGGCACCGGTCTCGGACTCGCCATCGCACGTGGCTTTGTCCAGGCGCAGGGAGGCGAGATCACTGCTCGGAATCATCCCGACGGAGGTGCGGAGTTTGTGATCGAAATCAATCGAATGGCCACCTTTGTTCCGCCGCCCAAATGAACGCCCTCATCATTGACGACGAAATCCAGATCCGCCGCCTGCTGCGCATGGCCTTGGAAGCGAAAGGCTATACCGTGAGGGATGCGGAAAATGGCCAGATCGGGCTGCAAGAGGCTGTCTTTCATAAACCCGATGTCATTCTGCTGGATCTTGGTCTGCCTGACATGGACGGGGTCGAGGTTCTGAAACGTCTGAGGGAATGGAGCAACGTTCCCGTGCTCATCCTCAGTGTGCGCGATCAGGAGGCCGTCAAACTCGCCGCCTTCACCGCTGGAGCCGACGATTACGTTTCAAAGCCTTTCAGCACAGCGGAGCTCATCGCGCGGCTCACCGCCATTCAGCGCCGGCAGAGCGCCCATGACGCGGCCAATCTGCAGTTTGGTCCTCTTGTACTTGATCCGGTGCATCACGAAGCATCTTTGAGCAGCCAGCCGCTTAAACTCACTCCCACTGAATATGCGATGCTCGCACAACTGGTGCGTTATGCCGGCAAAGTCGTCACTCTGAAGCAGCTTCTCCGTGCTGTGTGGGGACCGCAGGCGGAGGAGCAAAGCCATTACCTCCGTGTGTATGCCAATCATCTTCGCAAAAAGCTCGAAGGCTCCACTTTGGAGATCAAAAACGAGCCCGGGATCGGCTACCGGCTGGAGCAGACATGAGCGCTGCTTTTACACTTTCTTAACGCCATGGCTGCGGCTGTTCACTGGCGGGCAGTTTATTTGCTGTGAAGGTGTCCCAAATTAAAGACCCACCCCATGTCTGACGCCAGGAGCCCCAGTGTCCAAGTCTCGCCCACGCCGGTTTCTCTGGCGGAGGTGGGCCAGTACAGCTGCGGGCTTACACTGGTGTTTGTGCTGGCTTCCACCTGCTGGGTGCTGCTGCCCTATACCGGCGATCTATTTGCCGCGCTGGTCTTTCTGATGGCCATCGTGCTCGCCGGCACAAGGTGGAACCGTGGACCCGTCCTGATGATGGCGGTGGTCAGCGCCCTGGTGTGGGATTACTTTTTCATCCCGCCGCAGTTCACGCTGAACATCGACAAGCCGCAGGACATGGTGATGTTCAGCCTGTTTTTCATCGTGGCGCTGAGCATGGGGCATCTTATCACGCGGTTGCGCGCACGCGAGGCGGCGCTGGCGCAGCATCATCAGGAGCGTGAGCACCTGCTGGAACTGAAACATCGCACCGAAATGCTGGCAGAGTCAGAGCGCCTGCACCGCACTCTGTTGGACAGCGTTGCTCATGAGCTGAAAACACCCATCGCCATCATCCGCACCGCTTTGGACGGCCTGGGGCAGGGGAACCCCTATGCCAAGGAGATCGAAACCGCGAACCGCCGCCTGCAGCGCATCGTCGAGAGCTTTCTGGAAATGACACAGGTAGAATCCGAAGCGCTGGAGCCTCAGCCCGACTGGTGCGAGATCGGCGATGTCCTGCATGCCGCCACCAAACCGAACCAGCAGGAACTCGCCGCACACACTTTGCGCATCACAGGCACAGAGGATCTTCCCTTGCTCAGGCTCGACAGCCGCCTGCTTGCCCAGGTGCTCGGCAATCTGCTGCACAATGCCACGCGGTATGCACCTTCCGGCACTGACATCGAAATCCATGCCGCTCTGGCCGGCAATACTCTGGAACTCCGGGTTCGCGACCACGGCCCCGGTCTGCCGCTGGGGTCTGAAGACCAGTTGTTCGAAAAATTTTACCGTGCGCCCGACTCACCCACCGGCGGCACCGGCCTCGGTCTCGCCATCGCACGCGGCTTGATGCGGGCGATGAAAGGTGACATTGAAGCGCACACTCATCCAGAAGGCGGCGCGGAATTCGTCCTGCACCTTCCGGTGAAAACTCGCAGCGCCGCATGAGCAAAGCCCTCATCATCGATGACGAACAGCAGATGCGCCGGCTGCTGCGCATGGTGCTGGAGTCGCGCGGTTATGAGGTCTGTGAGGCCGCCGAAGGTCAGCTCGGATTGCAGGAGGCCGCGTTTCATCGCCCTGATGTGGTGCTGCTCGATCTCGGTCTGCCCGGCATGAACGGCCTCGAAGTGCTTAAGCGGCTGCGGGAATGGAGCGATGTGCCCGTGCTTGTGCTCAGCGTGCGCGACAAGGAAACCATCAAGGTCGAAGCCTTGGAAAATGGCGCGGACGATTACGTGACGAAACCCTTTGGCACCGCCGAACTGCTCGCCCGCCTCACGGTCATTCAGCGCCGCCGCTTCACACGCCAGAGTGCGGAGATTGTTGTCGGTGAATTGAAGCTCGATCTGCTGCATCACGAGGCTTCGCTCGATGAGGCACCGCTCAAACTCACGCCCACCGAGTTCGCACTGCTCAAGGTACTGGCCGAGCACGCGGGGCGCATTGTCACGCAGAACCAGATCATGAAGCAGGTCTGGGCGGGCCAGACCAGCGATCCCAGCGAAGGCCTGCGCGTTCACATCAATCACCTGCGCAAAAAAATCGGTGAATCCGGTCCGCGCATCGTGAACGAGCCGGGCATTGGCTATCGCTTGGAAGACTCTTGAGTCATTGGGCTGGAATAGACTCAATCAACGACAGCACCACAGAGGCTGGCACGGCTTCGTTCAAGGTCATGAGTGTGGGCGTGGCGGCTTTGGCAGCAGGCGCCCCTGCTTGAGGCGACCCATACAGCGGGCGGATGCGCGCCACGTGACCAATCACATTTCCATACTCGTCGAGAATGGCCGAGCCGCTGCTGCCGGGTGCCCAGTCAGCACTGACGTCCATGCGCTGCTGGAGTGGACTGGCCGGTCTGCCTGCAATGACGGGAGAATGCATCCGGTTCACCAGGCCGGAGCTGAAGTGTCCGAGCACATCCCTAGGATCGCTGAAACAATAGGCGCTGTCCCCCACCTGAACGTCACGACTCAAAGCCAGCGGAGTGAGATCCTTCGTTGAAACGCGCAGGATGGCGGTGTCTGCGGTTTCGTCAGCGAGGATCACGGCATCGATTTTCAGCACTTCGCTCTCACCCCGGACCACCACAGGATGACCGGTTCCTGGTTTCATCGAGACTGGCGGTGCGACAACGTGACGCGCCGTGACAACGACGTCTGGAGCAATGGCGTAACCGCCTGCCAGATTGGTATGCCAGCGATTGCACCTCGTGCATTGATAAACCCATCCGACCCGCACGTGGGCCTCAGCTGCGTGTTTGGCAATCTCCCGCCCGCGTAGCGGTGTGATGGCTGGTGAAGTCAGTTTCAGGCGGGTGGCAGCGGGGTGATCCAGCTGTGACAAGAAAGTGTCAGCGGAAATCAGCCCGCCTTCAGCGGTTAAAGCCTGCACGCGGGCCACGAGCGGGTTCGGCGTCGCGTCGTCCATTGGGGCTTTCACTGCAAGTGGAGTGCTGGCGGCGGGGACCATTTCCTGCGGAATCTTTTTGCCCAATTTCACCAGCGCTCGAGCCACGGTTCCCCGCAGCGCATCACCACGCAGATCCACGGCCGTGGCGACGACGAGGCCTGTGTTGCCGTCGATGAGCCAGCACGAGGGAATGCTATGGACACCGTACAGTTTCACGATGTCTCCCTGCCAGCCCCCGCCATCACAGATTTGCGGCCAGGTCATCTTTTTGGATTTCACAAATTCAGGCAGGCTGGCCACATCCTCCTCATGGTCCAGACTGATGCCGAGCACCGTAAAGTCGTAGGACGCAAAGTCCTCATGAACCCGGGTGAGTTCCGGCAGTTCGTGCAGACACGGACCACACCAGGTGGCCCAAAAGTCCAGCATCACCAGCTTGCCTTTGTAATCATCAGGGAAGCGCACCGCCCTGCCATCGATGGTTTTTGCCTCAAAAGACCGTGCAGGTTTGCCGAGGTCTGCCTCCTGAGCCGTGCGCTGCTCGGCCATTCTGACTGCTGCCAGACGAGTCTCTCCCAGTCGCATCTGCTCCGCAGGCTTGTCTATTCGTTCGAACTCGAAACGAGAGCCGTCGGGGGCGAGGTTTTTCACTTCATAGGCCGAGTCTTGCAGTGCGATGGGTTTCTTGAGTGGAAAGGATTCGGTCCTTGGGTCGATGCGGTTGTCCGCATTCAGGTCGAGGTACAGCATGGAATGATCCATGGTGAATTCGCCAGTGGCGGAGCTATCGCCCAGGTAGGCGGTCAGTTCGCGGCCATCGAGCAAGATCTTGCCAGAACGGCCATAGTCCGGCCAGTACATGATCGGACCTGGCCCCCTGGGACTGGCATTGCGGTGAAAAAACAGGCTCATTTCCAGCGTGGTATCAGGATATTTGACGAGCACTTTGGCTTCACCATGCCAGGAGATGGCATTGCCGGCTCCTGTTGCACGGGTCGAGGATGCCCATTTCACCTCAGGGTCATTGGTCAGGTCGCCGTCGCCATTCGCATCCAGCCATACCCGTGCCTCCTTGAGTGAGCGTTGGTCGAGGATGAGTCCCAAAAGTGTGCGGCTGCTCTTGGGGCCGGTCTCCAGCAGAACATACTGGGGATTCACAAGTCCTTCCGGGGCTTTGACAATCTGCGCAGGCTTTGTCTGTAAAAACGTGGCCACCTTTGGCTGGTAATGGTGGGTCTTGGAGTTGAAACCATGGGACATCCATTCCAGCCGAACTTCGTCAGCTTCAGCGTGGGCAAGGGACAGGGCGCAAAGAAGTGAAATGAAGGATTTCATGGTGACATGCAAACGGCTCAGCCATGCATTTTAAGTCATGTCAGGGTCAAGACGAAGCATGATTTCAAGCTTTTCGCCCGGGGTGCCCTGTGGTTAATGGACGGATGTCCTCGCCTCCGACCCTTGCTGACAGCCCATCTTCCCTCATGCGCCGTGCCTGGCTGATTGTGGGATTGCTGTTTCCAGTGGCGCTGCTGAACTACCTGGACCGCCAGATGATCGCCTCAATGAAGATGTCTGTGATGGGAGACATCAAGGACATTGGCAGTGAGGAAAACTGGGGGCACATGCTTGCCTCATTCAAATGGGTCTATGCCATCTGCAGCCCCATCGGCGGATACATTGCGGACCGCTTCAGCCGTAAGCTGACGATCTGCGGCAGCCTGTTCGTGTGGTCCCTCATCACCTGGCTCACCGGGCATGTGGGCAGCTTCAATGAACTTTACTGGGCACGCACACTGATGGGCATCAGCGAGGCATTTTACATTCCTGCGGCCCTGGCCTTGATTGCTGATTATCACACTGCCGGGACGCGGTCGCGTGCCATTGGCGTTCATCAAATGGGCATCTACTGCGGCGTGATGATCGGCGGCTTTGCCGGATTCGTGGCGGATGCTCCGGATCTTGGCTGGCGCTTCATGTTCGACTTCACCGGACTGGCCGGTGTCCTTTATTCCATCCCGCTGCTGCTCTTGCTGCGAGATGTGCCACGGCAGGTGGACACGCAGGAGGCGCTGAGCCCGACAGCACGTGGCGGTCCGATCGGAGAGCTGCTCTGCAATCGCAATTTCATCTTGCTCGTGTTTTACTTCACGCTCCCGGCGCTCGCGGCCTGGGTGGTGCGTGATTGGATGCCCGCCATCCTGCAAAAAGCCTTCAACATCAGCCAGGGCAAGGCCGGTGTGTCCGCCGCACTCTACTGGCAGGGGGCGGCGTTGCTCTCAGCCATTCTCGGCGGCTGGCTGGCGGACCGCTGGATGCGGCGCAGTGATCGTGGCCGCATCTTCGTCAGTGCCATCGGCATGATGCTCATCGTTCCGGCCATGTTCGGTGTGGGGAACGCACCTGCCTTGAACTCCTTCGGCCTCGCCATCGCATCACTGATCCTGTTTGGCGTTGGCTGGGGCTTCTTTGACTGCAACAACATGCCAATCCTCAGCCAGATCGTTCGGCCTCACATGCGCGCCACCGGCTACGGCCTCATGAACTTCGTCAGCATGATGTGCGGCGGACTGGCCGACTGGGGTTTCGGCAGGATGCGTGACATGCAGATACCGCTCAACGTCATCTTCGGCGTTTTCGCCATGATTTGCGTGTTCTCACTTCTGCTCGTGTTCCTGATCCGCCCCAGACCCGGAGCGTGAGGCCCCTACTGCGGTCTGCCACCGCGGTTCAGCTCTTCATACACCTCGACAAACGCCGTGGCGAGCGCCTGCCAGTCTGCTGCTGTTGTCTCCCAGCCACTGCTGATGCGCACCACGCGCTTCAGCTCTGCCACACTGGCTCCCAGTGCTGTCACCACGACGGAAGACCCCTCCTTGCCTGAACTGCAGGCCGAACCCGTGGAGATGCTGAAACCTCGACGCGACAGGCGTGTCAGCCATTTCAGATTGTCATGCTCCGGCATCACCATGAGCACGGTGTTCCAAAGCCGTGGAGCCAATTCGCTGATCACCCGCAGAGGATCGAAATGCGCACGCATTTCTGCGATGAAGGCATCCCTCAGTGCGCTTTGCATGCGTTCAATCTCGGTCAAATGCGGTGTGATCGATTCCAAGACCGTCACCATGGCTTCAATCGCCGGATAATTTTCCGTGCCTGCGCGCCTCCCATGCTCCTGCGGGCCGCCGCGGATGAAGCCAAGCCGTGAATCCTCACTGGGCAGCACCAGGAATCCGCACCCCTTGCTGCCGCCGAATTTATGCGCGCTGCCAGTGATGAAATCGCAGTCGCCAAGGTTCGCGGCGTCCAGTTTGCCAATCCATTGCGCGGCATCGGTATGAAACAAAACTCCATGCTCACGACAGATCGCGGCCATCTCACTCCAGGGCTGCATCGCACCGCTTTCATTGTTCGCCGCCATCACGGAGACGAGCGCGGTACGCTTGGAATCAATGACCTTCTGCAGTTCGCCGACTGCAACCACGCCCGCCGCATTCACCGGCAGCTCCACCACGTTCCGACTACGCGCAGCCTCGCGCACACTCGGGTGCTCAATGGCAGAGATCACAACGAGGGCATCTGCAGGCAGCGAGGCAAACAAAGCGTTGTTCGACTCCGTGGCACCCGAGGTGAACACGATGCGCTCGGCTTCCGCTCCGATCAGAGTGCCCAGCCGTTCACGTGCGGATTCGAGCTGCTGGCTCGCCAGCCCCGCATCGCGATACAGGCTTGAAGGATTGTGCCAGTGCTTTTCGCTCGCCCGCAGCCAGGCGTCATGCGCGGCGGGGTGCAGCGGCGTGGTGGCGTTGTGATCAA
Source organism: uncultured Verrucomicrobiota bacterium (assembly GCA_903838675.1). Taxonomy (GTDB): domain Bacteria; phylum Verrucomicrobiota; class Verrucomicrobiia; order Verrucomicrobiales; family Verrucomicrobiaceae; genus Prosthecobacter. The sequence continues at coordinate 9,781 of CAILZI010000005.1, read as the reverse complement.
AGTAACCCTTCATGCAGCAGGCTTGAAACGGGAAGGCAGTGGGATGTGGGCAAGCATCAGAAGGAACGAGAGGCCGATGTAGGGCAGCCAGGAGTCACCCCGGCCATTCGAGAGGGTTCCGTTAACGAATCCAAGTACACCAACGCCCTCGCTCAGCGCAAAAACCACGACATTGCCCGCCACAAAACGCCCACGTTGCGCCGGATCATCCAGGTTGAGCGAACCGGAGGCAAATCCGCCGAGCAGCAATTGGCGCAGGAAGAAACTCAGGACCGCCGCGCTGCAAGCGGCGAGGGCGATGACCTGTCCAAATGACTTGGCTTCACCTTTGGACGGAGCAAAAGTCATCGAACTTAGCATAACCGCATAAAGGCAGATCGAGGAGCAAAGCGCCCCCCAGAGGATGAAGACGATGAGTTGCGGTTTCATGAGGTTATCTCCACACGTTGTGGATGGGTGTAAACATTCATCGTCTCGCCACGCAGAAAGCCGATCAGCGTCTGGCCCGCCTCTTGGGCGAAATCCACCGCGAGGCTGCTGGGGGCGGATATTGCCGCGAGCAAGGGAATGCCGGCAGCGAGTGCTTTTTGAATGATCTCAAACGACACCCGGCCACTCACCAGCAGAATGTGCCGGTCCAACGGCAGCAAGTCACGCTGCAATGCATAACCAAGGATTTTATCGAGCGCGTTATGGCGTCCCACGTCCTCACGCAGCACGACCAGATTGCCGTCGAGGTCAAACAAACCGCTCGCGTGCAGCCCTCCCGTTTTGGCAAAGGTTTCCTGCGCTGCACGCAGCTTGTCGGGCAGGCTTGCGATGAGTTTGGGTGAGATCTGCCAGTCTCCCTTCACGGCGGGAAACTGCTGAAACACGCTCTCGATGCTCGTCTTGCCGCAGAGGCCGCAGCTGGATGCGCTGAAGACATGGCGCGTCAGCGAGTCCCAGTTCACCACCGCTCCACCGAGCAGCACATCGACGATGTTGCCATGCTTGTTGTTGGTGCTGGGGCATTGCGAGACTTCCAGGATATCACGCGGGCGCTGCACCACGCCCTCACTGACGAGAAAGCCAGCGGCGAGTTCTTCATCATGACCCGGAGTGCGCATCACCACCGCCACGGAACGTCCTTCGACACGGATTTCGAGCGGTTCCTCGCGAGCAGTCACATCACTGACCTCGCTGCTGCCGCCAGTGGTGTTCACCTTGTGCACACGCACTTCAGTCATGGCTGGATTTTCCGCGCTCATTACGAGGACTCCATGAAATCAGCGGGAAGCACCCCCGCAGGCACCCGGCGCGGCTCGGCGATCAAGCGCACCATTTTGTCAAAGATGTCCCGTCCTCGAATTATCTCGATCTCCACGCGCATGAAATAGAATGGGATGTCGGCGACAGGCAGTTTGGGAAAGCGCACGTAATCTTTTTCTGTGGTGACCATGCAATGCACGTCACGCCGCACGCAGCGCTCGACGAAATTTTTCAGCTCCGGTCCGCGAAAGCGGTGATGGTCCGCGAATCGTGCGATAACCTCCACCTTGGCGCCGAGTTTGCGCAGGCCGTTTTCAAAGCTCTCCGGCACAGCAATGCCGGAAAGGGCGCCCACAAATTTATCACGCAGTCCGTCGATCGGCAGGCGCTCGCCGGTGTGGATGTTTTCGTAATGCATCGCGCGATGGCGGCACTCGATGATTTCGGCGGCACGGTTGTAGCGGCGTATCTGTTTGACGACGTCCTCGCTGTCACCGTCAGATTTGGTGATGAAGATGTAGCTGGCTCGGCGCAGGCTGCGCGGGGGTTCACGCAGAGTGCCGCGTGGCAGCATGTAGCCGTTGTTGCCAAACACCGCCGTTTTGTCGATCAGCACAATGTCGTGGCGGTGCTTGAGCTTGAGGTATTGCAGGCCGTCATCAAGCACGAGTACATCGGCGCCGAAGCGCTGAATCGCATGCGCGCCGGCCTTCACACGGTTTTTGTCCACCACAACCGGGATGCCCGGGCAGTTCTTCGCCAGCATGAAGGGCTCGTCACCCGCATTGTGCGAATCAAGCAGCACTTTCTCACCATCGGAAACGATGCGTGGCAGCGGCTCAGGAGGCTTGGGAATGAAGCCCAGGCGTGCTGCCATCTTTTTCGAGAACGGCAGTTTTTTCTGCCGCTTGCTCTTGTAGCCACGGCTCAAAATGCACACGCGGCGGCCATGCTCATGCAGCGCCTTCGCCAGCATCTCCACCACCGGTGTTTTGCCGGTGCCGCCGACCGTGAGATTGCCCACGCTGATGACCGGTACTCCCAGATGGTGGTCATGGATGTAGCGGTGGCGGTACAAATAGAGACGTGATCGCACCACGGCTGAATAGATGCCTGAAAGGCCACGGAAGACCACCCGCAGCAGTGAAGCGCGAATGCCGCGGCGGTTGTTGATCACCACGTCGATGATGAAGTTTTCGATGTCTTCCAGGGTATCTCTCACAGAAGGGCATTGGAGGCGGGAAAGCGCACCGCGTCAACGAGACGCCTTGCTGTTTGCTGAGGAGTTTTGTAGCCTCCCGAATATGAAATTCATTTCCTGGGCGCTGCTGGGTCTTGTCATGGCCGCAAACACCGTTCAAGCCCTTACGCTGTCTGAGGCCGCTGCGCGGATGTCCAAGCAGCTCAAAGCCGGGTGTATCGTGACAGGTGAACGCTTGAGCGACGATGTGAAATATGCCATTTCCGGTACTGCGCCCGAAGCGCGAGGCATGCCGCCGGAGAAGCTGGTTTTTGAGATTGGTTCCATCACCAAGGTGTTCACGGGCCTGCTGCTGGCACAGGCGGTGGTGGAGAAGAAAGTGACACTGGAGACGACGATCAGCAGCCTGCTGGAAGGGCAGGTGAAGTTTATGGATCCTCGTGTCGCCGCGATCACTCTGAAGCAACTGGCCACGCACACGAGCGGTCTGCCACGCATGCCTGACAACATGGGCGCAGATACGACCGAGGAAGATCCGTTTGCAAATTATGATGAAAAGCTGCTGCTGAGTTTTCTCGCCGCCGCCAAGCTCGAAGATACGGGTCCTTTTTCATGCAGCTACTCAAACCTCGGCATGGGGCTTCTGGGCTATCTGCTGGGCGGCGTGTATCAGATGACGTGGGAAAAGGCGGTGGTGGAAAAAATCTGCCAGCCGCTGGGTTTGAACGACACCGCTGTGAATCCCGATGCCAGTTTGCCAGTCGCCAAACCCCATGCTGGAGACAGCAAAGAGCTGAAACCGTGGCATTTTGCCGCCCTGGCAGGCTGTGGCGCCTTGCGCAGCACGGCGGCAGATTTGATGAAGCTGGGTGACGCCATTCTGCATCCTGACAAGACACCGTTACGTGAGTCTTTTGCACTCGCACTCACACCGCAGACCGATGCTGCTGCTCATGGTGGTCAGGTAGGACTGGGCGTGTTTCTGGGCAAATTCGACGGAGATGCAACCCTGCATCATGATGGTGGCACTGGTGGGTATTGTTCCGGATTGCAGGTGATTCCCGCCAAGGGGATCGTTCGCGTCGTGTTGATCAACAACACGGGACTTTCGGGTTCGAAGGTGATTCTGGCCACATCCACCGCCAAGCCGGTGGATCCGGCATCGCAGAAGGAAATTAGCCTGTCTGCGGACGTGCTGAAGCTGTATCCAGGCGTCTATGAGCTCGACCGCGACTCACGCTTCACCGTTTTGCTGCGTGAAGGCAGGCTCTATGTGAATCTTACCGGGCAGCCGTTTCTGCGTGCCTTTGCCAAAACGCCGGACCGCTTCTTCTACAAGGCCGTGGCGGCGGAAATTGCCTTCAATCGTCGTGAGGGGTTGGTTCAGTCGTTGACGCTGTTTCAAAACGGCAATGAAATCACCGCCAAGCGCAGCAGCGCCACACCACCGGAGTACAAACTGCGTCCCGACAAAGAGCTGCAGCCCTACGTGGGTGATTATGCATTGATGGGCTCAAAGCCGCTCACTGTCACCCTAACTGCAAACACGCTCTTTGCACAGGTTGAAGGGCAGCCTGCAGTGCCAGTGTTCGAAACCGCCCCTGATCGTTTCGAATACGATGTGGTGAAGGCCGTGCTCCTCTTCACGCGTGATGACAAGCAGCAGATCAACGGCCTTACGCTCCTGCAAAATGGCCTGACGTTGCCTGCGCCTCGCATCAAGAGCCCACCCAGTGCCCCGTTGAAGTGAGGCGGTTTTCCTTCTCCGCCAGCGCCAGGATCGTCTGAAAATGCGGGCTCTTGCTTTCGCGGTGCACCACGCTCGTCTCGATTTTTTTGAATCCTGCGCTGCTGAGCATGTCATGCAGATCACTCTCAGAAAAGCCCAGCCAGACGTCAGCATAGAGATCACGTGCCTGCTCAAACTGATGCTTGAGGAGATCTAGCACCACGATGCGACCACCTGGTCTCAGGATCGCCAGCGCGGCTTTGAGCGCCTTTTCCGGATTCTGCGCGTGATGCAGTGCTTGGCTGAGGAAGACCAGATCCACACTCAGCGGCGGGATTGGAGGTGCCTCAATGTCACCGAGGCGAAATTCAAGGTTCGCAAAACCATGCTTCTGGGCCAGCTCGGCACCATAGGCCACCATCTTCTCACTGTTATCGACGGCGATCACTTTTTTAGCCCGTTCGGCGAGCAGTTGTGAAAGCGTGCCTTCGCCTGCGCCGAGATCGGCAATGACAAGCGGCGGCATGAGTTTGAGCAGGGTCTCACCCAGGCCCTTCCATGAACGGCCAGGAATGTAGTGGCGGCCAAACTTGCCCGCCAGCGCGTCAAAGTAGGCCTTCGCCGTCTGCACCCGCTTGCGCAGCACGATTTGTAGAGCCTCTGCATCCTTGGTCACCTCGCGCAGCTCAGCTCCCGCCGCTTCCAGCAGCGCGAGGAAATGCGCATGGGTCGGCTGATCCTTTGCGGCTGGTTCGTCGAGCTGATACAGGCGGTTCTTGCCACTTCGACGGTCGCTCACCAGACCTGCCGCCTTCAATTTGGCCAGCTGGGCGGAGATGTTGGACTGCGGCAGCGACAGCACCTCCTGCAGCTCAGCCACGCTCAGCTCTTCCTGCTTGAGCAGCAAAAGTAGCCGCACCCGTGTGGGGTCGGCAATCAGGCTGAGCGATTTAAGAATAGAAGCCAAAGCAACGGCATCGTATCAACGCATCATGATTCATCAATGCCAGAGTTTCGAGCGGTCTTTCAGAGCTTCGAAGCCGCCCAGATACCGAGTTTGCTCTGCTGAGCCCGGCGCTTCAGTTCCTGAAGCTCAAGCGCGTAGTCGTTGATCGAGCGCGCATCCGCAGGCAGGCTCGAAGTCACACCTGCCACGCGGGCAAAGCCCTGCTGCACCAGCAGGTCCGCCAGATAAACCTGCTTGCCGGGGCTGATCTCCACCAGGATCAGCGCATAGTAGCGGCTGAGTCCCGGCACCTCCTCCCAGCGCGTCATCACCGTAAAAGGCTTCTGTTGGAGCAACTGCGTCACATACTGCGCGGCTCTTTGCCCTTCCTCGATCACACGCTGGCTGCTCACGCCAAAGTAGCGCGCCTGCTCCTGCACGCGCTGCGGATGCGTCAGCGTAGTGTCCGGTGCATCGACGAAGTAGAGCACGAAGATGTGCTCGTCCTCCGTGTCGCTCACCTTGATGCGCAAGGTGTCCGCCTCATTGGCACGGCTTTCGATCAGTTTGGCCTTGGGGAAGATCTTGAACTGCTGCAGCGGCACACGGCTGGTGTCCGGCGCAGCCTGCCCGCCAGGCACCTGGGCCACCGCCACAGGCAGGGCCTGCAAAGGCGCGGGCCGGCTCTCCTTCAGCAAAACCGCCACAAGCACGATGATCAGCACCAGCACGCAGGTGATGGCGAGATTTAGCAATGTTTCACGGAATGGCATTCAGAGAGGTCAGGGATTCGTCGGGCCCACTGTCCAGCGTTCAGGCGTGTGCTCAAGCCGCAAGTGCTGCGATAGTGAGGACGCCACCTGCCGTCACCAGAAAAGTCACCACGAAAGAATTTGGCTGGCAGCTCGTAATTGGTATGACCTCATACCAATTGCATGACAATTACTCCACTTAAACCCACCCCTTCTCTTGTCGAGCAGGTCTGCACACGTCTGGCGCGCCAGTTGCGCGATGAGGTTGAGTCTGGCGACGACAGGCTGCCGCCGGAGCGCCTGATGGCCGAACGTCTCGGCGTAAGCCGCACCGTGCTGCGTGAGGCAACGAAGCGGCTCGAACTCCAGGGCTTGCTGGAAATCCGTCACGGCAGCGGCATTCGTGCGGTGAACCGGCTGCACAAGCCTTTGAGCGGTTCCTTGTCCATTTTGCTTCCCGATCTACCGGAGCGGTTGCGCCAGTTGAGCGAGGCCCGTGCTGCCATTGAGCCGGAGATCGCGCGTCAGGCCGCCTTGAAGGCCAAAGCCCCGGATTTGAAGCAGTTGCGGAGTATTCATGAGCGCCTCTTAACGGCTCAGACCCACGACGAAGCCGTTGAGGCTGACATCGACTTCCACCGCACGCTGGCCCGCATCGCTGGCAACGAAATCTTGAAGCTCATGCTTGAATCGCTGGCCGATCTCGGGCGCGAGAGCCGCCGTGTGACGATTGGCAATGTCGGCAGGCAGCGTGCCATCGACCACCATGCCGCCATCCTGAATGCGGTGGCTGCCCACGATGCCAGTGCCGCCACCAAGGCGATGAAGCATCACATGGACGAGGCCGAACGCGATCTGGCCTCAAAAGCGAAAACCAAACGATGAAAACGCTTCTCTTCATCCTCCTCGCTGTTGTTCCGGTCCGGGCTGTCGATTTCGATCAGGATATCCGTCCTCTGCTGCAAAAGCACTGCGTTGAGTGCCATGGCGAAAAAAAACAGAAGGGCGGGCTGCGTCTCGACGCCAAAATCTTTGCGTTCAAAGGTGGCCATGACGGACTGGCCATCGTTGCAGGGGACACCGCCAAAAGCCTGCTGCTCCAGCGCATCCATTCCACCGATGACGATGAACGCATGCCGCCGAAAGGTGAGCCACTTTCACCAGCGCAGATCGCCTTGGTTCAGTCGTGGATCCAAGCGGGAGCCGTATGGCCCGAAAACGCCGCCGATAAAGCCGCCGCCGTGGACAAGCGCCTCCAGCATTGGTCCGTGCAGCCCGTACGAGCCGCCAAGGACGCCTCCATCGACTCCCTGATCAATGCCAGGCTCGCAGAGAAAAAACTGACGATGTCCCCCGCGGCGGATCGCCGCACCTTGATTCGTCGCCTGAGCTTTGATCTTGTCGGCCTGCCACCGACTCCAGAGCGGGTGGAGCAGTTCGTGAAGGACGCGGACCCCAAGGCGTATGAAAAACTGGTGGATGAACTGCTGCACTCCACCCATTACGGCGAGCGCTGGGCAAGGCATTGGCTCGACATCGCCCATTACGCCGATACGCATGGCTTTGAGCGCGATCAACTGCGCCTAAATGCGTGGCGCTATCGCGACTACGTCATCTCTTCTCTCAATGCCGACAAGCCCTACGATCAGTTCATTCGCGAACAGGTCGCGGGAGATGTGATCGCGCCAAATGATCCCCCGGCCGTCATTGCTACTGGCTTCCTTGCGGCCGGTCCGTGGGACTATGTCGGTCAGGTGGAAACCAAGAGCGATATGCTCAGACGCGCAGCACGCGCGGGAGATCTCGATGACATGGTCACCCAGGTCATCACCTCCACGATGGGCGTCACGATCAACTGCGCACGCTGCCACGATCACAAGCTCGATCCCATCAAACAGGAGGAGTACTACCGCCTGTGGGCCGTGTTTGCCGGAGTAAAGCGAGGAGATCGTGATGTGGACAGCGCGGAAGCAAAGCGCATCGCTGGTGAGAAGGCGCACCTTACTCAGGAGCTGGCGGCTACGCGTGCCCAGATCGCCAAACTCGCCGGCGACGGTCTCAATCTTGCCGACATGGTGGGCGGCGGTGTAAAAGGTCGTGGCATTGACCTGCGCACAGGCAATCTGACGACCGGCAAGCTCGGTTACCATCGCGACATTCAGACAAACCGGCTGCAGCTCATCGAATGGCCCGCCGAGGTAAAAGACGCGGATCGCTCGGTCTCGTGGGTCTTTGTTCCGGATGGCCGGAATCCCGTTCCTGTGGCCACCAAGCAGGAAGTCAAAGGACTGCCCGCCACCAGCGGCCACATCTGGGACGCGATCCGCAATGGCCCGCTAAACGCGCAGCGCAGTACAAAAATCGGCGGGGTGGATTACGCTGAGAAAGAGCACTCCATCTTGGGGTTGCATGCCAACAGCGGCATCACCTTTGATCTTGCGAAAATTCGCCAGAGCAGCGGTCTTGGCGTGATGCATTTTACCGCCGCTCTCGGCTTCGGTGCCGATGCAAGTGCCGCGGCCTCACGCGCGGACTTCACCGTCTATGTGGATTCTGAGCTCAAGTTTCAGAAGCTCAAGATGCGCAAGGACGAGTTCACACATCTGGATATTGCCATTCCTGCGACAGCGAAAACCCTCACACTCATCGCTACCGACGGCGGAGATGGCATCAGCAGCGATCTGCTTTTCCTCGGCGATGCGCGGCTGGTGCCTGAGGCGGAGCACAGCAGGCTCAGCTCTGGCGAGCAGGAGCATTTGACAAAACTGCGGGCTCAAGCAGTCAAACTCGACACCTCTCTAAAAGCTCTGCAAGAGCCGGCCAAAGTCTATGCCGTCATCAGCGAAGTACAACCGCCCGTGATCCAGGTGCAGCGGCGCGGCAATCCCGAAGACCCGCAGCAGGAAGTACAGCCCGGTGCTTTCTCTTGGGCCCGGCATGCCAGCATCGATTTCAGCACGAATGCCATGCCTGAAGGCCAGCGCCGCCGCGCGCTGGTCGAGTGGATCACCCACCCCGACAATCCGCTCACGCGCCGTGTGCTTGTGAACCGTCTCTGGCATCATCACTTCGGTCAGGGCATCGTCACCACACCCAGCGACTTCGGTCTCGGCGGCGACAAGCCTTCTCACCCTGAACTGCTCGACTGGCTGGCCGCTGAATTTTTGCGCAGCGGCTGGTCGATGAAGCACATGCACAAGCTCATCGTCATGAGTGACGCGTATCAGCAGCAGTCTACCTCGATCAATGAAACAGCAAATCGTCTGGATGCCCAAAATCGCCTGCTCTGGCGGCAGAACCCGCGCCGCCTGGATGCTGAGTCCGTGCACGACGCAGTGCTGAGTGTCGCAGGCACATTAAATCCGGCCATGGGCGGCCCCGGCTATCGTGATTTCAACTACACCGAGGCCTACGCACCCATCTATGAGTACATCACGCCAGACAAACCCGAGCTGCTGCGCCGCAGCATCTACCGTTTTGTGGTGCGCACTACACCACATCAGTTCATGTCCACGCTCGACTGTCCAGATCCTGCAAATTTCACCCCGGCCCGCGCTCAAACTACGACCGCGCTGCAAGCCCTCACGCTGAGCAACAATGAATTCATGCTGCAGCAGGCCGGGAACCTCGTCACCCGCATCGAAAACGAAACCGACTCACGCGCAGCCGCCATCCGTCGGGCCTTCTTGTTGTGCCTGCAAAGAGAACCCAAGGCCGATGAACAAAGCGCCGCCACCCATCTCGTCGCCGAGCAGGGGCTCTTTGCCCTCTGCCGCATGCTCATCAACACGAACGAGTTTGTTTATGTGGACTGATCTTCATCTTCCACTTCGAACAACCAACGGCGGCGTTCGTGTCGGATCTGAAGCACGCTTACGAGTGTGTCATCTTCGTCGATGGTG
>CAILZI010000004.1 GCA_903838675.1 uncultured Verrucomicrobiota bacterium | reverse complement strand
CCGCCGTAGTAGTACTGGCCGTTGTACAAGTAACGGTTGGGGTAGGAGCGGCCCTGGTAGTTGTAGTTGCCGGTTTGATACTGACCGCCGGAGTAGTAGCGATTGCCGAGCTGGTAGGCATTGCCAGAGTAGTTCGGTGGAAGCGTGGTGTAGGTGTTGAAGCTGGAGCTGGCGTAGCCGGGACCGTTGCCAGGGTAACCGCCGGAAAACTGCGGCTCCGCGCAGGAGATGAGCGAGAGGGTGAGGAGAGCGGTGGGGAGAAGCAAGGCCTTCTGGAGATGAGCGGGTTTCATGTGCGAAGGGTGGGACATGAGCCTGGAAGATGAAATGAGGTGTGTACCCCATCGGCTCTTGTTTGAAACAAGAGTGCTCCCTGAATGCTGAACCTTCGCCGGTGCGGGGTCATGGCACGAGGGATCTCATGGAGAGATCACCTGGCATGACCACCGTCCTTCAATCTGCCTGGTTTAACACGCTGTCCCGGACTGCCTTATGGGCTTTACTTTCCGGTGGCCATGGCGGGGACGAGCGCCGGAGCGTTTGGCGAGCCGAGGCCGGTCACCAGATCGTAGTTGGGTCCGCAGAAGTAGGTGCCGTTGGAGCCGGAAATGATGTCGAAGAAGTCGGCGTAGGAGAGGGTGGCGGTGGAGTAGAGCTTGGCGTTCACGCCGCTTGAGCTGATGGTGCGTGAGGCATTGATCAGAGCCTGCTGCGCGGCCCACTGCGGCGCACCAGCACTGGTGCCGCCCACCTGGATCCAGCCGGTGCTGTGGTTGTAGCCGGAGATGTAAACAGGGAAGCCGGTGGAGGGGTCTGCATCGTAGCTCACATCCGGAATGGTGCGATCTGCCGAGGTGGAGAAACCGGACTGCCAGGCGGGCTGTTTGTAATACTTGCTGATGCCGCCGCCGCTGCCAGACCAGCCGGTTTCGTTGAGGGGGGTGCCGAGGGCATCGAGGTGCAGCGTGGTGCCACCGACGGCCACCACGTAAGGCGAGGCGGCAGGCCAGATCACGCCGGCACCGCTGTCCCCCGAGGCGGCAAAGAAGGAGACACCGGGCTTGTTGAAGTGGGAGTCGTACAGGGCCTCGGAGGCGAACTCAGGGGAGCCCCAGCTCATGGAGACCTGCTTGGCTCCGAGGGTGTTCACGGCGTAATCCACGGCACCGAGGAGATTGCTCATGCTGGCGGTCTTGGCCACGACAACGACGATGCGCGCACCGGGAGCGATGGCGTGAGCCCATTGCACATCAAGGGAGGTCTCAAGCGCCCAGCCACTGTTGATGGCGGGTCTGCCCTGCGGGTAATAAATGGCAAGTGTGGCCTGCGGGAGTCCGAAGGTGGTGGAGAAGACCTTCAGGTCATTGGCCAGGGAAGGGCTGCCGTAGGCATCAATGATGGCGATGGTCTGGCCTGCGCCATTGCTGGTGATTTTGTCAAAGCCGTAGGCATGGCGGATCTGCGCCGGCTTGTAGCCTCCGGGGCCGGGGGTCACCATCGGAGTGGTGCTGTTGGGGCCATGCGCCCAGAGGGGAGCACGGGCATGGATGCGCTCGACCTCCGAGCCCGTGTTGCTGGCCCGCTCAGGCGGCCCCTCGTTTTGATCCACCTGATGAAAGTCTTTGCGATTTTCTTCGGAAAATCCTGCAGTCGAAACCGCAAGTGAGGCAACAAACAGAAGGAAGCAGCGGTTGGTTGTGATCATGTAATAATCATAATAAAGAATCACTTTATTTGTCAATGTAGAAAGTGAGGGGGGAGGGGCGGGAGCCATTTAAGGAGCTTCGCTGACTCGCAGGGCCTGTTTTAGTACAGCCAAAATCCGCGCAGGATGCGCAAGTATATGGGGTGAACATCCCATATCCCAGTCTGGGATGCTGCGTTTAGTTGCAGGATGGACATCACCGCTCACACGCCATGAACAAGCTCACCACCATTCTCGTAGCCGTGGATTTTTCCACGGGGTCACGCACGGCCTATGAGCAGGCGGTACGCATCGCAGCGCTGCATGGGGCGAAGGTTCAGGTGCTGCATGTGGTGGACTCCGCCGCCGTGGCTGCATTGGCGGACAGCCGGGAGGAGCCCTTTGAAAACCATGCGAAGGTGGCGACGGAAGGTGCCAGCACTGCGCTGGCTCGCTGGATGGAGCAATCTCCTGCAGCGGCCAATTATGAAGTCACCATCGCGCTGGGGACGCCGCTGCATGAGATTTTGGAACATGCCCGCACGCTGAAGGCGGACCTGCTGGTGGCGGGGATCGCGGGGGCAGGGGAGATGCCCGCAGGGGCGGGATCGATCTCCAGCAAGCTGGCGCGCAAGGTGCAGACACCGGTGCTGCTGGTGCGCACGAATCACCCGATGGCGTTTCGCAAGATCGTGGCCTGCATTGATTTCTCTGAGAACTCGTGGGCAGTGGTGGAGCAGGCGCACAGCCTGGCGCGGATGGATGGCGCTGAGGTGGACTTTCTGCATGTATGGCAGGAGCCGTGGGTGGCCATGGCGTACCCCACGCCCTTTGCGGATCCGGGCGGCCCGGCGCTGGTGTACACGCCGGAGGAGCGGGATGCGTGCATCCAGAGACTGCGCGAGGAGCTGCATGCGTTTGTGGGCGTTGCGGCGCAGGGCATTGAATCCGCCGAGGTGCTGCAGGAGGCGCCGAGCCATGGCAATGGCATTGTGGCGCATGCACAGGAGGTGCTGGCGGATCTGATCATCATCGGGGGCAAGGGACGGACGAATCTGCGCTACGTGCTGCTGGGATCAACGGCGGAGCGGCTGCTCACGCGGCTGCCGTGCTCGCTGCTGGTGGTGAAACCTTCCGTGGAAAACATCTAATCTATATGAAAACAATTGTAGCCCTGGTCGATCTCTCGGATCTGACCTTTAAAGTACTCAAGCAGGCGCATACGCTTGCAACCGCCTTCAACAGCGAGGTGATCATCCTGCATGTGCTGGGAAAGACGCCCGTGGTCCTGGATGTGGGGATTGTCTCACCTGTGGT
>CAILZI010000003.1 GCA_903838675.1 uncultured Verrucomicrobiota bacterium | reverse complement strand
CAAGTGGCGGTCCTCCTCGCCGATGGCGGGGATTTCGAGATCGGGCATCCATTTGGAGAGGCAGTTCACGCGGGTGATCCATTGCTCCACTTTGTCGTTCCAGTTGGTGAGTTGGAGACGGCCCGCGATGACTTCGGCGGCGAGCAGGCTGGCGGCGGTGGATTCATCGGGCTCGCCGCGCTCGCGGCTGCTGAGCACGAGGCTGCGAAAGCGGACTTCTTCCAGATTCATCACGCGGCGGTTCACGGCGTCATAGGCGGCACGGGAGGCTGTGGTGAAATCTGCCGGGAAGAGCTCGCGCAGCCAGTCTTCCTCAATGCGTGTGCAGTTGTTGAGCTGCACGGTGAGCGCCTTGCCCTGCACCTCGACGATTTCGGCGGCGACGATGAGGCGCGGCGGACGGATGTGCGCGTCTTTGCCGAGGTGGCCGCTGTAGCCACCGGCCAGCCGGTAGATGCGGCTGCCGGTGCTGGTCTCCACCCCGAGGTGATCGCTGAAAGCAGCGAGCAGCATTTTCGCCAGCGCCGTGGGATCGGCGACTTCGTCGTTGATCGGCAAATTGGAACGTTTCGCCAGTTGCAGGAACTGATCGGCGCTGCGTGCGGCCTCGCGTGAGGCATTGGCATGGATGCCGTAGCGGGCGCAGTCATCGGGATTGAAGTTCATGGCCTCCGCACGGGCAAAGGCGCGCAGGATGGCCTGGAACTCGGTCACGTCATCGTGCTCCCAGAGGTCTTCGTTTTTGTGCGAGGCGTTGTTTTTACCCACCAGCAAAATATCGCGCCCCTGCGCAGCGGCAGCGCACAGCGTGGCCTCGCGCAAACAGCCATACTGCGCGGCGGCGAGCAGCATGCGGGCAAAGCGCGGATGCAATGGGAAGCGGCTCATCTGCCGGCCCAGTGCGGTGATGCGGCCTTCGTGATCGAGCGCGCCGAGATCGTGCAGCAGATTTTCCGCGCGTGATTGCGAGGCGGGTGTGGGTGGCTCGAACCAGTCGAAGGGTTCAGGCGAGAGCACGCGCAGTGCGAGGAGGGCTTCGCTCAGATCGAGGCGCTGAACTTCGGGCAGTTCGCTTTCAGGGCGCAGCAGATGCTCGCGTTGCGTCCAGAGACGCACGGCGATGCCGGGGCCGAGGCGGCCAGCGCGTCCGGCGCGCTGCTCTGCGGAGGCGCGGCTGATCTTCTGCACGGTGAGGGTGTTGATGCCGCGGCGCGGATCATAGGAGGCGGTGCGAGCCAGACCGCCATCCACCACGGCGCGCACGCCTTCGATGGTGAGCGAGGTTTCCGCCACATTCGTGCTGACGATGATCTTCGGCTGCTCGCCGGGCGTGACGGCGGCGTCCTGATCCTGCGGGGTCAGCTCACCATGCAGCGGCACCACGCGGCGACCCCGCGCAAAGCTGCGGCCCTGGATGGCGGCGATGGTCTTGCGGATCTCATGACCACCGGGCATAAAGACGAGCATGTCTCCACTGAAGCCCGGCGAAAGCGAGAGATCTTCGCAGGCGCGTGCCGCCTGATCCCAGACCGGTTCTGGATATCCAGTCTTGAACTGCAGCGGGGCCTGATAGCGCACCTCCACCGGGAAGGTGCGGCCTTCGGATTCGAGCAGCTTGGATGGCTGCATGAAATCCACCAGCGGCCCCGGCACCAGCGTGGCGGACATGACGATGATTTTCAAGTCCGGCCGCCGTGTGCGCTGCAGCTGCCGCGCAAAGGCGAGCACGAGGTCGCCATCCAGATGCCGCTCATGGAATTCGTCGATGCAGATGCAGCCCACGCGCTCAAGCTGCGGATCTTCGAGCATCTGCCGCAGCATGACGCCTTCGGTCACATAGCTCAGCCGCGTCTCCTTGCTGGTGATGTTTTCAAACCGCACCTGATAGCCCACCTCGCCGCCCAGGCGTGCATTGCGCTCACGCGCGACGCGCTGTGCCAGCATGCGCGCGGCGATGCGGCGCGGCTGCAGCACGATGCAGCGTTTGCCCTCGGCCAGCAGGCCGGAGTCGAGCACGAACTGCGGGATCTGCGTGGATTTGCCAGAGCCCGTGGGCGCTTTGATCAGCAGATTCGGCAGCGCCGGATCGAGCAGAGCGGCGGTGAAAGTCTGGCGGAGTTCAAAGATGGGCAGGGGAGCTGACATGGGTCGGGCAGGCACCTTTGAACCACTATTGGGAGGCGCGCAATTGCACGCCTTGCTTTCCTCCATGCGTAAGTCACGCGGTGAATGCTGCCACTCTTTCCATTCAGCCTCATGAGAGCGCCTCTGGCCATGAATCACGCGCTATTACAGCTCGGACGCGTTAAAAATTGGCAAAGGAATGAAGGAGCACAGGAATGATTTTTCTGGACATTCCTTTGCCGAAAACAAGGCTCCCGCAGGCACCATGGCTCCGAATTTCCCCTGCTCATGCCGCCACGGCATCGAAACGATAGCGAAATGGGATTTCCGTTATGTTTGATAATTGGGTATCACTGAGGAAGTCATCCCAATCATATGATCTACGACGCGCTCATTATCGGTGCCGGACCTGCGGGTTCCAGTGCTGCGGCCATCCTGGCAGAATACGGCCACAAGGTGCTCATTCTGGAACGCGAGAAATTTCCGCGCTACCACATTGGTGAGTCTCTGATTCCTTTCACCTATGGGCCGTTGGAGCGTCTGGGATTGATCCCAAAGATGAAGAAGTCGCACTTTGTGAAAAAGTACAGCGTGGCCTTCGTGCAGCCGAGCGGCAAGGCCTCGCAGCCGTTCTATTTCTTCAATCGCTACGACCGCGAAAGCGTGGCTCAGACCTGGCAGGTGCTGCGTTCGGAGTTTGACCAGATGCTGCTGGACCATGCGCGTGAGAAAGGCGCAGAGGTGAAGGAAGAGACGGCGGTGCAGGAGCTTATCAAAGAAGATGGCCGCGTCGTCGGCGCACGTGCGAAGGACAAGGATGGCAATATCTCTGAGTACCGCGCGAAGATCACCCTCGACTGCACGGGCAAGGAGGCATTCACGGCGACACGCAACAACTGGCGCATGCGCGATCCGTATTTGAACAAGGTGGCGGTGTGGACCTACTACAAGGGCTCGACGCGTGAGCCCGGCATCGATGAAGGTCAGACGATGGTCGCCTACATTCCAGACAAGGGCTGGTTCTGGCACATCCCACAGCATGATGACATGATCAGCGTGGGCGTGGTGGCCGAGGGCAAATACCTCACTCGCGGCGGCGTGAAGGATCCCAAGGAAATCTTCAATCGCGAAGTGGAGGAGAACCTGTGGATCAAGGAACATCTGAGCACAGGCACCTCGAATGGTGAATATCGGCTCACCAGCGAATACTCGCACCATGCCAAGCACTGTGCCGGACCCGGACTGCTGCTGGTGGGGGATGCGTTTGCGTTTCTCGATCCTGTGTTCAGCAGCGGCGTGATGCTGGCGCTGAAATGCGGTGTGCTCTCCGGCGAGACCATTCACCAAGGCATTCTCGAAGGGGATCTGTCTCCTGAGCGATTCACCGCCTACGGTGCGACGATTCGTGAAGGCGTGGAGAACATGCGCAAGCTCGTCTATGCTTTCTACAATCCGGACTTCTCCTTCCGCGAGGTCATCAAACGCTACCCCGATGCCGCAGGTGCCATCACCGACTGCCTGTCAGGCGACGTGAACAAGGACTTCAGCGTGCTCTGGAGCCAGATCCGCGAGTTTGTGCCGCTGCCGGAAGACCTGCCTTATGGCGAGCCGCTGGCGGCATGACGTTCCGACGATGAGAGTCTGGCCGTCCTTACTCGATCTTGATCTGCTCAGTGATGCCGACGCGCTTATGCATCCACACGATAAAGAAAAACAGGCGCAGCCGCCACCACGCTGCAAAGGAAAGGCGGGTGCGGCCTGCCAGCACGCAGTTGATGGCGCACATGATGTGATGCTTCTTCGTGGGTTGGAAAAAGATCTGGGCAAAGTGCAGTTGGTAGAAGTTTTCGATGAACTCCCAGTACTGGGCGATGCGAGCACGAGTGTCCTTCTCGTAGGCATGCATGGCAGGCGTCAAACCTTTCTGCAGACGCAGAGCTTCATCAATGACCTGCGCGCCTTGCTGACCGCTCGTCATGGCCAGCAGAACTCCGCTGGAGAAAATAGGATCAATAAAACCCGAAGCATCACCGGCGCGCAGTACGCGGTGTGAGACGAGAACATCATTTTTATAGGAGAAGTCAGTCACCACATGCGCCTGAGTCATCTGCACCGCATTCACGAACCGCTCGCTCACCACTTTGGTGGTGCGCACGGCGTCGTCGTAGGCCTGCTGTGGTTCCACTCCCAGTGCCTTGAAGTCAGCGGCATCCATCACCAGGCCCACGCTGGTTTTGTTGTCTTCCAGTGGGATCATCCAGAACCAGGAGTTTTCGCGGCGGACTATGAGAATGTCCCCGCTTTCTTCGCCCTGTGGCATGTCCACTCCTTGGTAGTGGTTGAAAATGGCGATCTTTTTATGGCCTGGGTAATACTTCCTCATCGCGGCCCGGTTGGCGGTGAAGTTGGACAGGCCGCTGGCGTCCACGAGAAAGCTGGCGCTCACCGTTTGTTCGACTCCTGCGGCATCCTTGTATCGAACGGTGACTTGGGTGTCGTTTACCGTGTGCTCGATCACGGTGCTTTCCTCGCGCACTTCCGCACCGCATTCACTCGAATGATCGAGCAGGATCTTGTCAAACTTCGAGCGCTCCACCTGCACAGCCGTTGGGTACTCGGTGAACGATCCCTTGGAGAAATCCAGGCGTACTTTCCTGCTGCCATTGGCCATCAGGAACTGCGCGCCACGCTTCAGCATGAAGCCGCCGGACTCGATCTTTGCCCACACTCCGAGTTCCTCGAAGATTTTGCGATTGTAGGGCAGCAGCGACTCACCGACGTGAAAGCGCGGGAACTTCATTTTTTCGAGCACCAGCACACGCCTTACTGCCTTGGCCAGCGTGGTGGCCGCCGTGGAGCCGGCCGGGCCGCCACCGATGACGATGACATCCCAGGATGGGCTGGTGGGACTTGGGGTTACAGGCGCGCTCATTCGGTAAACAACTTTGAGGGTGAGCCTCCATTCTCACGCAAGCGCAATGAAGGCGCAACTTCGCAAGCAAAATACAAACCGCAAAACTCAGCTTCACTCACCTGCACCCAATGAAAAGTAACCTCTCTTTTTATCTCTGCACCCTCCTCATCGTAGGCGTGGGAATCTTTGCTGTGCTGCACTTTGGGGCGGGTCTGCCATTTCCTGCACGTTCCGGAATGGAAGCGAAGTCGGAAAGTAGTGTTGCAAAGCCTGCAGCTTCGCCTGGGATCAAGGCGAGCAGTTCGACATTATCAGCCGTCGTGGATGGCCTGGTCGTGAACGCGAATGAACCCCTGAGCCGGCTGCTGGTTCAATTGCTGGTTATCCTTCTGGCTGCTCGTCTGACGGGCGCTGTGTTCACCCGCTTTGGACAGCCTGCAGTGGTCGGTGAGATGGCCGCTGGGATCTTGCTGGGGCCATCGCTTTTTGGCTGGCTCTCGCCTGACGTCTTTCAGTTCGTTTTTCCAGCCACTTCCCTGGGCACGCTGAAAATGCTCAGTCAGATCGGGGTCTGTCTGTTTCTTTTCTCCGTGGGCATGGAGGTGGACACCGGACACGTGCGTAAAAAAGCCCACACCGCCGTGATGGTGAGTCACGCCAGCATGGTCATTCCATTCTTCCTTGGCGTGCTGCTGGCCTATTTTATCTACACGAGTCTGGCGCAGCCCGGCACCACGTTTACCGCATTCGCTTTGTTCATGGGCATATCCATGAGCGTCACAGCCTTCCCTGTGCTGGCGCGCATCTTGCAGGAGCGTCGGTTGACGAACACCTTTCTTGGCAGCACGGCCATCACCTGTGCTGCGGTGGATGATGTGACGGCATGGAGTGTGCTTGCCTTTATCGTGGCGATTGTGCGCGCCACCAGCATGGCCGCCTCAATCGTTAACCTCGTGTTGGTGGTGGCCTTTATCTCCTTCATGGTTCTGATTGTCCGGCCCGCCCTGCCTCGCATCATCGGCACTCGGAACCTGGAATGTGAAGACCCGCCCAAAGGCGTGCTGGCCCTGGTTCTATGCGTGGTGGTGGCCTCGGCGCTGCTCACCGAGATCATCGGCATCCACGCACTCTTTGGAGCCTTCCTGGCTGGTGCGATCATGCCGGACACAGGCGGTTTCAGGAAAAAACTCGTGGTGCGTGTGGAAAACTTCAGCTCCGTGTTTCTGCTCCCTCTGTTTTTTGCCTTCGTCGGACTGCGCACGCAGATCAACCTGCTGAATGACTGGCAGGGCTGGCTGCTGTGCCTGGGCATCATTGCTGTGGCCACGCTGGGCAAGCTCGGCGGCAGTGCCATCGCCGCCCGCTGGACCGGCATGAGATGGAGCCAATCGCTGCAATTGGGCGCGCTGATGAACACCCGAGGCCTGATGGAGCTCATCGTTTTGAACATGGGCTACGACCTCGGCATCCTCTCACCGCGCATCTTCACCATGATGGTCATCATGGCCCTGGTCACCACAATGATGACAGGACCCCTGCTGACGCTTTTCGGCAGCCGGCAGCCTGCTTTGGGGCCTGAAGCCGTTCCGGCATAGATTTCCAAAACTTCTTCAACCCTTGCAAAGATCACACACATGGACCCAATGAATTCTGAAAGCATCACCACCTGCGATGTGGTTGTCATGGGGGGCGCCCTTTCCGGTGCGGCCACTGCCACGCTGCTGCTGCGCCACAATCCAGGCATCCGTGTCCTGATCCTGGAAAAAAACGAGCGGCTGGGGCGGCGCGTGGGGGAAGCTACGGTCGAAGTCAGCGCCTTTTTCATGGGCAAGGTTTTGGGACTTACGAAGTACCTCAACGAGTCGCACATTGTGAAGCAGGGGCTGCGCTTCTGGTTTGCCAACAAAGACGTGGCATCCATCGCTGAAGCTAGCGAGCTGGGATCCAAGTATCAGGTCAAGCTGCCATCCTATCAGCTCGACCGCTCCACCTTTGATGAAGAGGTGCTGCGCCGTGCCTGTGAGGCAGGGGCCACGCTGCTGCGTCCTGTCAGCATTACCAGTGTGCAACTTGTCGATGGTGGCATGCAGACCGTCACTTATAAGAAGGGAGACACGACCCAGACTGTGCAGGCGCGCTGGATCGTGGATGCTTCAGGCGTGGCCTCGCTTATCTCACGCAAGCAAGGCTGGTGGAAGTCCAATTTTGAGCATCCCACCACCGCCGCATGGTCTCGTTGGAAAGGCGTGAAGGATTGGGATGGCAAAGAGCTGGCGGAGAAATATCCCGAGTGGTCCGCCGCGCTCTACTGTGTGCGCGGCACGGCGACGAATCATGTCATCGGCGATGGTTGGTGGAGCTGGTGGATTCCGCTCAAGGGCGGTGACATGAGCGTGGGCGTCGTCTTTGACCAGCGCATCGTCGATTTCCCCACTGAGGGCGGCAAGGTGGGCGACCGCCTGAAAAGCTTTCTCATGAAGCATCCCGTCGCACGTGATCTGCTGGCTGACGCGCAGTATGACGAGACCGATGTGCACTGGCGGAAGAACCTCGCCTATTACAGCACCACTTTCGCTGGAGATGGCTTTGTGCTGGCGGGAGATGCCGCCGCCTTCATGGACCCCTTCTACAGTCCTGGCATGGACTGGATCTCCTACACCACGAGCAGTGCCGCGAATCTCATCACCCAGCAGCGGAATGGCGCGTCGATGGCCGAGCTGGTGCCGAAGTACAATCACACCTTCTCTACCAGCCATCGCTGCTGGTTCCTGTCCCTGTACAAGGACAAGTATGAGTACATGGGCGAGTATGATCTCATGGATCTCGCCTACCGTCTCGACCTCGGGCTCTATTACTGGGGTGTGGTGAGGCATCCGTTTGAGCAGGGGGCCACCGCCCTCTTCACGCCGCCTTTTGCCACGGGGCAGGGGTTCGTCTTCAAGCTCATGAGCACCTACAACCGGCGCTTTGCGCAGATCGCCCGCCGCCGCCGGCGCACGAAAGAACTCGGTAAAACGAATCGCAACAACCGCAGCCTCATCACCGGCTTCAAGATCCATCGCAATGACGCCATCAAACTCTTTGGCATGCTGGCCGAGTGGGCCATGCTGGAGATCCGCGAAGGCTGGCGCAGCTGGGGCGAGACCGCCGAAGATGTCACGGCATCACATCTGCCCGTGCAACCGAAGGCAGCGCCTGCGCTGGCGTGATCTTATTGCGGGATTCTACCTGCTGACCTGCGGATGATCTCCCTCCGGCTCCGGCTTGTAAGTGCCGGAACCCACGAGGCGTTCGAAGATCGGTGACGCCATCAGTGTGGTGACCACGGCCATGATGACGAGCGTGGCGAACAGCCCTTCGGAAATGATGCCGCGCTGCAGGCCGATGTTGATGATGATCAGTTCCATGAGGCCGCGGGCGTTCATGAGGATGCCGATGCCCATCGATTCGCGTGGGGAGATGCCGGTGGCGCGTGCCGCCAGCGTGCAGGCCAGCCATTTGCCCATCACCGCAGCCACGAGCACGGCGAGGCACATGCCCCAGAGGTACCACGTGTTGAGCAGGCCGATCTTCGTATTCAGTCCGGAGTAGGTGAAGAACAGCGGCAGCAGCAGCGCCACGGCCAGCGGTTGAATGCGGGCGCACAGATCGCGCACCATGAGGCCGCGTGGCATCGCTGCGCCCATGATGAAAGCACCAAACACTGCGTGCAGGCCGATCATATCGGTGAACCAGGCACCCAGAGACATCATGGCGATGCCAATGACCAGCCCGGCATCGGTGAGCTTTTCATCCTGGATCAGCAGCGTGGAGAACTTCGCGAGCAATGGCCGGATGATCAGCAGCGCGACGCTCACGAAACCGATGGCACCGCCAATGTTGTAAAGGGCGTGACCAATGTTGTTGTCAAAACTGGCGAGCACGACGGCGAGGAGAATCCATGCCGTGGCATCGTCGATGGCGCCCGCCCCGATGGCGACGGTGCCCATGGTCGTGCCGGCGAGCCCCTTGAAGTGAATGATGCGGGCCAGCATGGGGAATGCGGTGATGCACATGGACGCTCCCAGAAAGAGCATGGCCTCAAGAAGCGAGGTCTTTTTCGGAAACAGCTCGGTGTGGTGGAACAACACCCAGGCAAGCCCGGCACCAAGCAAAAAGGGTGTGACCATTCCGGCAATGGAGACGGCGACGCTGCTCTTCAGGCGCTTGGCGACAATGTCCACGCGGAACTCCATGCCGACGATGAACATGTAGAGCGCCAGGCCGAGCTGTGACGCTGGGAAGAGATAGCAGGAGGTGTCGCGGAGCTTTTGCGCCTTGTCCCAGGGGAAGAGCCACTGCTGCCATTCGGGAGCCAGCATGCCAAACAAGGAAGGGCCGAGCAGCACTCCGGTGATCATCTCCGCCACGACCTGCGGCTGGCCGAAGCGCGCCGCGATGGCCCCCACCACCCGGCAGGCGAGTAGGATGACGGCGATCTGGAGGAAGAACTGTACGGCAAGGGAGACGTTATTCATGAATATGCCTGAGGGTGTCGCAGGAGAGCTGGTAACGAAAATAGACTTTCGCTATTTGTTCGATGCCGATACGGTATAGGAAGCACCGATCATGGAACTGCGTCATCTGAGATATTTTCAAGCTGTGGCTGAGGAGTTGAGCTTCTCGCGTGCCGCACGGAGGCTGCGCATCGCCCAGCCAGCACTGAGCCGCGCGGTGCAGGAGATGGAGCGGGAGCTGGGGGCGCAGTTGATTGAGCGTGAAAGGCGTGCACCACGGCTGACTCCTGCCGGAGCCGTGCTGCTGCATGAGACGGGCTTGATTCTCGAACGCCTGGACGATGCGCTGCGTCGCGTGCGCCGGACCGCCAAGGGGGAAGAGGGAGAGCTGAGGCTCGGCTACATCGGCCCGCCCACACGGCTGTTTCTGGCGCGGCTGCTCAAGGAATATGGCCGGCGCTTCCCGCGTGTGACGGTGATTTTAGAAGAACGCACGCCGGAACGCGTGTGGGAAATGGTGTCAAAGGGCCGCCTGTCGGTCGGTTTGACCCGCCCCGTGTTTGCGCATGAGGTCATGGGTTTGCAGACGCTGCTGCTGCGTGAGGAGAAGTTCTGCGCCGCCGTCCCGCATGACCATCCCTGGGCCAAGCTGAGCTCGCTGCCCTGGAAAAAGCTCGCTGGCGAGCCGCTCATCATCCTGGCGCGGCGGGAGGGCGCGGGCTCTCACGATGCCATCCAGGCCGCCTGTCAGGCGGCGGGTTTCGTCCCGCGCGTGAAGCACACGCCGAGCCTGATCGGCACCATTTTGCAGTACGTCGAGGCTGGCACGGGCATCGGCGTCGTGCCGGAAAGCACGGCGAGCAAGAGCCTTGTCCTCATCCCGCTCAAACCGCAGCAGACCATCCCGCTGGTGATGGTGTGGGCCAAGGAAGGGGATGATCCTGCGGTGCTGGCCTTTCGCGATCTGGTGAAGGAGTGGCTGAGGGCAGGGGAGCTGTGGGGGTAAATGAGGAATCGTCCTCCTACTCGAACTCGTCCTCGATCACTGCGCGTCTTCGTGAATCAAGCGATCAAGGCCCCCCACAGAAATCGCAGCATTCCTCGCCCCTGCTGGATCGATAAGAACTAGATTTCAGGTGCCTCGTCCACCTCACCCACAGCGATACGCAGTGATCGAGGACGAGTAGGAGTAGGAGGACGAGTAGGATTTTGGGCCTTAGAGCCCTTTTGAAAAGCGTTGCACCACAGCCACGCTGGTGCTCCTTTCGCGCCCCCCTCGCCGGTGGCAATCCAGTCATTCGGCATTCCCAATACCCTCAATCGTCCCACCTACCATGTCCACCGACGCCAAGAACTCTATCGCGCAAATGGAGAAGATCGTTTCTCTCTGCAAGCGCCGCGGCTTCATCTATCAAAGCAGCGAGATCTATGGCGGCTGCGGCGGCGTGTGGGACTACGGCCCGCTGGGTGCCGAACTGAAGCGCAACCTGCGCAGCGCCTGGTGGAACACCATGCCGCGCGAGCGCGAAGACGTGCTCGGCCTGGACGCCAGCATCCTCATGAATCCGGCCATCTGGAAGGCCAGCGGCCACGT
>CAILZI010000002.1 GCA_903838675.1 uncultured Verrucomicrobiota bacterium | reverse complement strand
TCAAATCAAGAGGTGGCTCGGGACGGAATCGAACCGCCGACACGGGGATTTTCAATCCCCTGCTCTACCGACTGAGCTACCGAGCCTCTGACTTGAAGGGCCGGTATAGGAGCAAGCTCCAATCATGGCGCAACGTGTTTTTCGCGTGTCGCGCAGATTGCTCAGGCAGCTTGTTTTCCCTTCGCGGACATTGCGATCAGCACCCAGGCGGTCATGAAGCTCAATCCTCCCAGTGGAGTGACGGCTCCCAGCCATTTTGTGCCGGTGTAGGCAAGCAGATAAAGCGACCCGCTGAAAAGCAAAATACCCACGAAAAACATGCGCCAGGCCCAGACCATCAGAGGTTTGGTACTGGCCAGCAATGTCAGCAGCAGCAGCACAACCGCATGCGGCAGATGATACTGCACCGCTGTCTCCCAGTGGGCGAGTTCCCCAGCGGCCACCAGTTTGTCATGCACCGGCCCGTGCGCACCCGATGCCCCGAGTGCAATTGCAAGGAAACCCATGAGGGCTGAAAGTTGAAGGCGGAAGGGGTCGGGACGCATAAGAGGAAAAATGACGAATGACGGGAGCTGTACAAGTACACTTGAAACTTTAAACCTTAAACTTGAAACAAACCGCCAGGGGCAAGCCCGAAGCGATTCCACTTCGTCCGCACCTCTTCTCTACATGCCCCCCAGACTGCTTTCCGCTCCCCACCCATCCCGCGCTTCAGTGATGAAGCGTGCCACCTGCAAAAGATCCTTGCTCCCGGGCAGTGACTCCACACCGCTGGCGACATCGACCGCAATAGGCTGCGTCTGCTCCACCGCCTGACGCACATTGTCAGGCGTCAGACCTCCAGAAAGCAGGAACTGCTTGGCCGGAAACATCTCCTTGGCACGCACAGCCAGCTCCCATGGAAACGCATGCCCTCCACCGCCATAGGTGCCCGGATTGTAGGCATCCAGCAGAATCGACTCGCAGGGAAACTCACCAATCTGCGCCAGCGATGCCGCATCGCGCACCTGCAGAGCCTTGATGACGTTCACGCCACGCTCCATGAGACGCCCCACATCAGCCGGCGTTTCATCACCATGAAGTTGCAGCGCCTGAAACAACTGGCTGGAGATCGCCGCATCCACCAATGCCGCATCGGGATTGACCAGCACAGCCACGAGCGCGTGCTTTGCTGCCACCTTCTGCAATGAATTCACCGCCACCTCCAGGGGCATATGGCGTTTCGACTTCGGCCAGAGATTGATGCCCACGGCGTCCGCACCCATTTCAAAAATCACCGCCGCCTGCTGGGGCTGAGTGATGCCACAAATCTTGACACTACGACGCTGGGGATCAGGGAACATGAGGTGGAAAGGAGGGAAAGGAAAGGCCCTGGCGCTCAGGCAGCAGCGATGCCGTCACAGCCAGCAGAACATCCAGCTTGGGGGGCAGCGGCATGCTCCCACGCACGCGCACATCACGCTGAAGCTCATGAAATCTCATCGTGTCTGCGGGCTGGATGAGGAAGATCACCGGTGGTGCTGCATGCACCCCGGCATGGACCATCGGGTAGGCTTTGCTCAGCAGACGGTCGAGCATGTCTCCCCCCATGTCAGGCAGAGGCAATGAAAACAAAAAAAGCGAGTATTCACGCCGCAGCGCCATCTCAAAGGCGCGCTCGCCACTGGGGGCGTCGTCCACCTCGCAAATGCGGAAGGCCATGAGTGCCTCGCGAATCACCCGCCGGTAAGGCAGGCTTTCCTCGGCCAGCAGAACCCGTGGGATGGCAGGCGCAGGCGGAGCAGGTGTGGCTGCTTCAGCAACTGTTGCTACCGGAGCAGGCTTATCGACCGGGGCACGTTTCATGGAAAGCGCTTTCAGCTTTCCGGGTACACCGCCACGGCCATCACGCCTTCACTTGGCAGCCAGCCGACCACTTCCACACGCTGGAGCGGCTTTGCCGTCGATCCCATGCCTTTGCGCACGGTTTCCAAAACTTTCTTCTGCGTGTCTTCAGTTACGGTAGAGCCAAACAATGCGGCCAGATCCGACAGCATCGGCGCAGGCGCATTCCCTCCACCCGCCATGGTCACCGGGGTGCGCGTCTGACCGCAGGCGATAATGGTGTCTCGAATAGCTTCCGGCGTCATTGAGCCTGAAACCAACACCAGACGGCGCAGGCGGGTCTCAGCCGTTGGCGACTGCACAATGGCTGGCGCAGGAACTGCCGCCGCGTTGCTCACCGGCGGCTTGATCGACTTGGACGGCTTTAAAAAGCCACGTGGCCCGTCTGCATGAAACGAAGCACCACCACCCAGAGCCTGCGGCAGCATAGGCTCCTCCGCGTTCAAAGCAGCGGCAGAAACAAGGAAAACAGCGACCAGACGAAAGACGGGAAAATTCACGAAGGCGCGTTTTTTATCATGCTGGCTCCGAAGTGACAATAACAAAAGTGAGAAAGCGTGGAATTTGCCCCCGAACGCCGAATACGCCCCCTTCATTTCCCGCCGCCACCGGCGGTAGTATGCACTTGAATCCCGTGCTGGATTGAAAGCTTCTGCACATATCAGATTCTGATTTCCGTGTATTCAGTGTATTCCGTGGTTTCACCTCTTCTTCTCCGCCGCCCTTCATGAACCGCCGCCGCCTGCTCCAATCCGCCGCTGTCGCCCTCTGCCCGGCGGCCTGTGGGCAAAAGCACCGTGCCCCCCTGCCCTTTGCCACGCTCACCGATCTCGCCGCCATGCTCAAGGCCAGGCAGACCACTCCGCTCCTGCTGGTCGAGCATTGTCTCGAACGCATCGCGCAGATCGACAAATCAGGCCCCCGGCTGAATGCAGTCCTCGAATTGAATCCTGCGGTAAAATCCCTCGCCACCTCCTGTAAACCCGGCCCCCTGCACGGTCTGCCCGTCCTCATCAAGGACAACATCGAAACCGCAGACGCCATGCAGACCACCGCCGGTTCACTGGCGCTACGCAATCACCCACCGAAGGCCGACGCCGCCCTCGTAACCCGCCTGCGCTCAGCTGGCGCCATCCTCCTCGGCAAAACCAATCTCAGCGAATGGGCCAACATCCGCTCACCCAATTCCACCAGCGGCTGGAGCGCACGCGGCGGCCTCACCCGCAATCCCCACCTCCTCACCCACAGCGCCAGCGGCTCCAGTTCCGGCTCCGCCGCCGCCGTGGCCGCCGGACTCGCACCCGCCGCCATCGGCACCGAGACCAACGGCTCCATCGTCAGCCCCGCAAGCGCCTGCGGCATCGTCGGTTTCAAACCCACCGTCGGCCTCATCAGCGGCAGCGGCATCATCCCCATCACCCACTGGCAGGACACCGCGGGCCCCATGACCCTCACCGTGCGCGATGCCGCCCTCCTCATGCAGGTCCTCGCCGCAGACTTCACCGTCGATTTAAAGCCCGAGGCCCTCAAAGGCGCACGCCTCGGTGTGGCACGCAGCCAATGCGGCAACAACCCCCAGGTCCTCGCCCTGCTTGAAACCGCCCTCCAAAAACTGCGCGATGCCGGAGCCATCATCATCGATCCGGTGAATCTTCCCAACATGCACGAGGCCGGTGCCCTCTCCTGGAAAGCCATGCTCATCGAACTGCGCCAGGATTTAAACACCTACCTCGAACAACGCGACGGCGATGTTCGCTCCCTCGCAGACCTCATCACCTTCAACGAACAGCATCGCGAAACCGAGATGCCCCACTTCGCCCAGGAGTTCTTCGAGCAGGCAGAAAAACTCAGCACCCCAGAGATCATCGCCGCCGGCACCGCAGCCCGCAAAGCCGCCCGCCGCCTCTCCGGACCCGAAGGCATCGATGCAGCTCTTCAAGCCCACCAGCTCGACGCCCTCATCTGCCCCACCAACGATCCCATCGGCCCCATCGATCTCGCCCATGGAGATACCGATGAACGCGTCGCCAGCACCCCCGCCGCCGTCGCCGGCTACCCCCACCTCACCATCCCCCTCGGCTTCGTAGACGCTCTCCCCATCGGCTTCTCCCTCATCGGCACCGCCCACACCGACGCCCGCCTCCTCGCCCTCGGCCATGCCTTCGAACAAATCACCCTGGCACGCCGCGCCCCCGAGTTTCGCAAAGCGTAAAACATCAGCTTCTCGTCCTCCTACTCGAACTCGTCCTCGATAACAGCGCAGCGT
The DNA here is from genome assembly GCA_903838675.1 of uncultured Verrucomicrobiota bacterium. Classification (GTDB taxonomy): domain Bacteria; phylum Verrucomicrobiota; class Verrucomicrobiia; order Verrucomicrobiales; family Verrucomicrobiaceae; genus Prosthecobacter. Next base: position 34,712 of record CAILZI010000002.1, on the reverse strand, counting down.
TTCAAGCTTAAAGTTTCAAGTCACAAGGCGCCTCCGCCCCTGCATCAGCATCTTCGTACGTAGTTCGGGCTTCAGCCCGTTCTGGCTCTAAATCATGCTCCAGTTTCCGTGTATTCCGCGTATTCCGCGTATTCCGTGGTTAAAAATCCGCCATTCAGCCCCTTCTCCAACCATCTGCGCTCAAATCACGTCGGCAAAGCAAGATCTTCATCTCTCCCCTTGTCAGGCTGCATCGGCGCACAGTACACGGGAAACTTCTTCGCCGACTTGGCCATCTCACGTTTGACCGACTGCCTGATCCACCTGCTCGCGAAGCTTGCAAGCTCGCCTTCCTTGCTCGGGTCAAATCGCATCACAGCCTTTATCAAACCAATGTTGCCTGCGGAAATAAGGTCTAGAATCGCCACCTAAGAGCCGCCCCGTTGCTCCTGCGCGATCTTCACCACAAGCCGCAGATTCGCGCGAATCAGACCCGCACGAACCTCGCGCTCCCCTGACACGCCCTCATGCACAGCAGGCAGCGGCTTCGCCTTGTCGATCAAACTCAGATAAATTTTGAGTCCTTCGTCGCGTTCCAAGTGTCACCTTTCGATTCATAGACAACGCAGGAAAGTCCGCCATCTTCGCCTCAGATGCGGCAATGCCGGATAAATTTCTCCTGAGGACTTCCTTTCTGACCTCACACCCTCTTCGTCCCCTTCGGCACCCTCTGCTCCCGGTACTCCGCCGGTGTCAGTCCCATGATCCGCCGAAAGCACCGCGTGAAATGCGCATGGTCAAAGAACCCAAGCTCCACCGCCAGCGCAGCCACCGTCTCCTCCGTCTCCGCCAATCGCCTACAACCAGCCTCCACACGCACACGCAGCAGATACTGCCGTGCAGACGAGCCAAAGACGCGGCGGAAGCTGCGATCAAACTGGCTCTGTGAAAGGCCGCACATGCGCGCCATGGCGGCGCTGCTCAGTGCTTCGTCCGGATGCTGGTGCATCTGCTCGATCACCTTCGCAAAGCGTGCCTCCCCCGAGCTGCGGCTGCGCACCTGCTCCACCTGACGGGAAAAGCCAGCGATGCCGATGATGTTTCCCTCCGCATCGCGCAGCGGGATCTTGCTCGACATCACCAGACGTGGCGAGCCCTCCGCCTCAGGCGCGCTCTCCAGCCGGTTCACGATGGGCGTGCCCGTGCGCATCACCGTTTCATCATCCGCATGGTATTCGGCGGCACGGCTGCGCGGGAAGAAGTCCTCATCAGTCTTGCCAATCGCATCCTTCTCATGCTTCACGCCGCAGTAGTCGCAGCCGCGTCGGTTCACCGCCATGAAGCGCCCCTTCCGGTCCTTGATGAAAAACGACATGTCCGGCAGCAGATCAAAGAGCCGTGCCAGCTCCGCACCGCGTACCCGCCGTAAAAAAGCCTGTGGTGAAATCGCAGCCATGATGCGTGTATTTTACACAAGGAAGGCACCCCCATGCAAGACGGGAATGCACGTCTCTGCGTATTCTAAGGCATGAAGACCATCATGCTATCCCTGCTCCAGCGCCGCGAGCAACTCCGGCGCATCGCCGCAAGCCTCCACCGCGGCCACACGCGTGATTTGCACCAGCTCGATGCCTTGCTCGGCGATCTGGAAGTGGTCGGTTCGCTCAATGATGAAGAGCTGAAAGACCTCTTCCTCACCGTGAAGCATCATCGCCCGGATCTGGCGCTGCATTTGCTCACCCATGTGAGGGCCCCCAAGGATCGTCTGAGCCTCGGCAACTGCCTCGCAGCCATTTGGAGCCGCATTGACATCAACGCCGCCTGGCGAGCCATCACCGCCAGCAGCCTCCCTGAATCCGAGCGCCTCGCGCTCCGCAGCGCGATGGTCTGACGCCAAGATTCATCCACAACTCAGCCAGATTGGCCGCAAAATATCGCACCGATCCCCCGTAAGCATAATCATACCAGTCCGAGACATTTTCATACCAACCCGCAAAACCAGCATGCGCATCGACACCACCCTGCTCTTCACGCTCCTCGCCTCCTCAGCGGTTGCGGCGCAGCCGATTGGCTTCAACAAAGACATCCGCCCCATCCTCGCGGACGCCTGCTTCCACTGCCACGGCCCCGATCCAGGAACACGCAAGGCCGGTCTGCGCCTCGACACCGAAGCGGGTTTCTTCACCGCCAAGGAAGGCGAGAAGCCCACGGTCATCAAAAACCAGCCCGAGATCAGCAACCTCTTCCAGCGCCTCATCACCAAGGATGAAGACGATCTCATGCCACCGCCTGAATCGCACAAGACGCTCAAGCCGGAGCAGATCGCGCTTGTGAAAGAATGGATCGCCCAAGGCGCGCCATGGCAGCCGCATTGGTCGCTCATCGCGCCTCAGCGTTCCACCCTCCCCCAGGTAAAAGACAACGCCTGGGTCAAAACTCCGATCGATCGCTTCATCCTCGCCAAGCTCGAAGCCGCAGGCCTCAAGCCCGCCGCTCAGGCAGATGCACACGCACTCATTCGCCGCGTGTCGCTCGACATCACCGGCCTGCCACCTGCTCCTGAACTCGTCGCCCGCTACGCGCCGAAGGATGGCTCCCCCATCGCAGACGCCGCTTATTCGGCCCTCGTCGATGAACTCCTCAAATCCCCCGCCTTTGGCGAGCACCGCGCCCGCTACTGGCTGGATGCCGCTCGATATGCCGATACCCATGGCCTCCACTTTGACAAAGAGCGCGAAATCTGGCCCTACCGCGACTGGGTCGTCAAAGCCTTCAATCGCAACGAACCCTTCAATCAGTTCACCATCGAACAGATCGCCGGCGACCTCCTGCCCAAGCCTACCGAAGACCAGCTCATCGCCACAGGCTTCCAGCGCTGCAACATCACCACCAATGAAGGCGGCACCATCGATGAAGAAAACCTCGCCATCTATGCCAGCGACCGCGTGCAGACCCTCGGCTGGGTCTACATGGGCCTCACCACCAACTGCGCCCAGTGCCACGATCACAAATTCGATCCCCTCACCCAGCGCGACTACTACTCCCTGGCCGCCTTCTTCCGCAACACCACGCAGAAGCCCAAGGACGGCAACGTGAAGGACGGCCTCGGCCCCATCCTCGTGCTCCCCACCGACAAGGACCGCCCACGCTGGAACGCCCTGCCCACCGAAATCGCCGCTGCCAAAGCAAAGCAGAACGATTCCCGCAAAGCCGCCAAACCGCTCTTTGATCTCTGGCTCACCAGCGCCAAGCCCGAAGACCTCGACAAAGACGTCCCTACCAAAGGCATGACCGCCCATGTCCCCCTCAATGAAGGAGCGGGGAGCGAAGTGGCTGGCACCTGCGGTACCGCAAAGACCTTCAAAGCCGTGGGTGAAGTCACCTGGAAACCCGATGGCAAACTGGGCCCTGCCCCCGTGATGAAACCCAACGGCACCTTCGAGATCGGTGATGTCGGCGACTTCGAAAAAGATCACGCCTTCAGTTACGGCGCCTGGGTGCGCGCAGATCGCGCCGGCGTCTCCGGCAGCATCCTCGCCCGCATGGATGAAAAGAACGGCTATCGCGGCTGGGATCTCTTCCAAAGCGACACCCGCCTCTCTGTCCACATCGTCAGCAAATGGCCCGATGACGCGCTGAAAGTCACCACCGTCAAACCAGCCCTGCGCCCCGGTGCTTGGCAGCATGTGTTTGTCACCTACGACGGCAAAGCCAAGCCAGGCAGCGTGCACATCTTTGTGGATGGCGTCGAAGCTCCCATCAAGCCCGACACCAACGCCCTCAAAGGCAGCATCAAGACCACCACCCCCACCCGCATCGGTCAGCGCAGCAACGGCGCCTACTTCAGCGATGGAGGCGTGCAGGACGTACGCATCTATGACCGCCAGCTCTCTGCTGTTGAAGTACAGACCCTTTCCAAAGTCGGCCCCCTCCGCACCATGCTCGCCGCGAAAACACGCGGCCCAAAACAGCAGGAGGCGCTCTTTGAGCATTACCTCGTCACCCGCGACACTCCCTACCAGACCGCCCTCGCCAGCAGCACCAAGCTCACCGCCGAGCAGGACGCCATCAAGGCCCGCAGCCCCCTCACCCACATTCAGGAAGAGCGCATGGATGCCAAGCCGATGGCCAACATCCTCATGCGTGGCCAGTATGACAAAGTCGGCGATGCCGTCGATGCTGCCGTCCCCGCAGCCCTCGGCAAACTTTCCGCCGATGCCCCCAAGAACCGCCTCGGTCTCGCCAAATGGCTTGTCAGCCCGGAAAACCCGCTCACCGCACGTGTGACAGTCAATCGCTTCTGGCAGGAGCTCTTCGGCACCGGTCTGGTGAAGACCACCGATGACTTCGGCATCATGGGCAGCCCTCCCACACATCCCGAACTGCTCGACTGGCTTGCCGTGGAATTCCGTGAAAGCGGCTGGGACGTGAAGCGCCTCTTCAAGCTCTTCGTCACCTCCGCCGCTTATCGTCAGGCCGCCATCCTCACCCCGGAAAAGATCGAAAAAGACCGCGACAACGCTCTCCTCTCCCACGGCCCGCGCTTCCGCATGGATGCCGAGATGATCCGCGACTATGCCCTCGCCGTCAGCAGCTCCCTCTCCCCCAAGATGGGTGGCCCCGGCACCATGCCCTACCAGCCCGAAAACGTCTGGGAAGTCGTCGGCATGGGCACTGAAAAGTACAAGCAGGACAACGGCGAAAACCTCTACCGCCGCACCATCTACAACTTCTGGAAGCGCACCGCCCCCTCCCCCAACATGGAGGTCTTCAACGCCCCCACCCGTGAAGTCAGTTGCGTCCGCCGTGACCGCACCAACACCCCTCTGCAAGCCCTCGTCACCATGAATGATCCCCAGTTCATCGAAGCCGCCCGCAACCTCGCGCAGCACACCCTCGAAAACGTCAAAGGCGACGACACCGCCAAGTTCACCGACATCGCCGAGCGCGTGCTCTGCCGCCCGCTCAAAGCCCAGGAAACCCCCATCCTCACCGCCAGCCTCACCGATCTTCGCAAATTCTACAGCAGCAAAGAATCCGACGCCGACGCCCTCCTCAAAGTGGGCGAATCCAAAGCCGACACCAAACTCCCCAAACCCGAACTCGCTGCCTGGACGATGCTCTGCAACGAGCTCATGAATCTGGACGAAGTCCTCAACAAGTAATCACACCGTCATGAATATTCTCCACGAATGGGATATGTATCAAACCCGCCGCCAGCTTTTCGCGCGCGGTAAAAATGTACTCGGTGGTGCCGCTCTTGCATCGCTGCTCGGTGAATCCTTTGCCAATGCCTCAAACGACGCCGCCATGGGGCCGCAGTTTGCACCGAAAGCGAAGCGGGTGATCTACCTGCACATGGTCGGCGGCCCGGCGCAGATGGACTTGTTTGACTACAAGCCCGGCATGCAGGCCTTCTATGACAAGGACCTGCCACCAAGCATCCGCAACGGCCAGCGCCTCACCACCATGACCAGCGGCCAGGCGCGCTTCCCCATCGCACCGTCGAAGTTCAACTTCGCTCAGCGCGGCAAGTGCGGCATGTGGATGAACTCCGACCTCCTGCCCTTCCTGGCAAAAAACGCCGACGACATCTGCTGGATGCGCTCCCTGCACACGGAGGCGATCAATCACGAGCCCGCCATCTGCGCCATGCAGACCGGCAATCAGATCACCGGCCGTCCCTGCCTCGGTTCCTGGGCTTCGTATGGCCTGGGCTCCATGAATGAGAACCTGCCCACCTTCGTCGTTCTCATCGCCACACCGACGAACCGCGAGCAGGAACAGGCCATCTCCTCCCGCCTCTGGTCAAACGGTTATCTCCCCGGCGAGCACGCGGGCGTTTCCTTCCGCAGCAAGGGCGACCCAATCCTCTTCATCAACAATCCGCCCGGCGTGCCCGACAGCGTGCGCAAGCGCACCATCGAAGGCCTCAACGCCCTCAACGAGATCAACTACAAGCAGGTCGGCGATCCCGAGACACACACGCGCATTCAGCAGTACGAAATGGCCTTCCGTATGCAGGCCAGCGTACCCGAACTCACCGACATCAACAGCGAGCCGGAGCACATCTTCAAGCTCTACGGTGAAGAAGCCAGGAAGCCCGGCACCTTTGCCAACAGCGTCCTCATGGCCCGCCGCCTCGCCGAGCGCGGCGTGCGCTTCACCCAGATCTACCTCAACAACTGGGACCACCATAGCAACGTCGGCGGTCGCATGCCCAGCCAGTGCAAGGATGTAGATCAGGCCTGCCACGCGCTCATTGAAGATCTCAAGCAGCGCGGCATGTTTGACGACACCCTCATCATCTGGGGCGGCGAATTCGGCCGCACCATCTACAGCCAGGGCGGCCTCACCAAAGAAAACTACGGCCGCGACCACCACCCCCGCTGCTTCACCATGTGGATGGCCGGCGGCGGCTCCAAAGGCGGCGCCATCTACGGCGAGACCGACGACTTCAGCTACAACATCGTCAAAGACCCGCTCCACATCAGCGACTTCCACGCCACCGTCCTCCAGCTCCTCGGGTTCCACGCCGACCGCTTCAGCTACAAGTTCCAGGGCCTCGACGCCAAGCTCATCGGCGTCAATCCCGCGAAACCGGTGAAAGCACTGATGGCCTGATTTTGGAAAACAGCGGCCGTCGCAACGCTGGGCAGTGATCCGCCCTCGCGCGTTTCACGTCTTCCCTTTTTCCCAGCCTGCCAGCAGAAGAAACATGCCTATCACCACCAGGCATGCTCCTCCGTAAATCATTTCTTGAGTCATCCCCCGAGACTGGCTCGCCTTCGCCGCGTTGACCTTTGCCAGGGAGCGGTAGACTTTTCCATCCACCTCCAGCGTGATCAGGTTCAGCGCACCCGATGCAATCTCCCTGTTGTAGTCCTTCTTTAGAAAGCCAAAATTTGCCACGCTGTCCGGTGCGAACAAGATCTTGGTGAAGAGCAGATCATCCGGCAGCGAGATAATGGGCATCTGGCGCATGCTGGTCGTTCCCGGGACAAACCGCCCTGCATAGATGGCTGTTGTTTTATCGCCCGCGCCATCCTTCTTCCCTGGTAAATTCGCACCGCCAATGATTCGCCCTTGGATGATGACAAGGTCCGCTTCCGTCAGTCGCTCCGTTGCCATTGATCGCTCCGCTGCCGCCGATGAATTCGATTTCTCGTCATAGGCATCCTTCACCAGCACTCCCCCCAGCGCGATCAGCACCACACCGCACAAAGCAAGCCCCAAGCTCCCTCGTCGTTTTCTCACAGTTCCCTTGCCTGCATTGCTCTCACGGCCGCCTGACGGCACAGCGGATTTCGCCTCGGTCAATGGCGGCGGTCGGCCCACATCGCGCGGTTTAGAAGCTTCAGGTGCCGCCTCCAAATGTGGCAGCCCCAGATGCAGCGACGGAAATGAATTCTGCGACACGCTTGCCGCAGCTTGCGCCCTCGCAGCCTCCTCTTCATCCCGGTAAGTCAGCGCCAGTTGCCCCGCGACGATTTGATCCCCATCGTGGATCTCGGCATGGCGCACCTGCAATCCATTGACCAGCACCATCGCTCCCTCAAAAGCCGCCAGCTGCCACCCTCCCGCCCTGGGTGCGATGACAAAGTGCCTCGGCATCAGCCCCATGTCTCCACGCACCGGAATCTGCACCGCTGGGTCCGTCCCGACATAGGTTTCCCCGCCCGACAAAGGCACTGCATGACCCGAAGTAGCAACCAAGAAGCGCGACACCCCGAACGCTACGAACGCCTGCCAAAATAGGCAAGCAATGATCTATGGTAATTATAACACCCGGTTCAATCCCCGAAACTTCCCCGGTGCCATCCCCGCATACCGCGAAAAATGCCGCGTAAATGCACTCTGGTCACACCATCCCGTCTCGATGGCGATATCCGCCAGTGATCGGTCCGTCTCCCGCAGCAGCCTCGTCGCCTCATCCAGCCGCAGCTTGTGCAGCAGCTGCAGCGGACTCATCTGAAACAGCCGCTGCACGCGCTGCTCAAACTGATACACACTCAGCCCCGCTTTAGTCGCGATGTCCTCGATGCGCAGACTCTCGGCAAAGTGTTGCTGCATGTGCTTCAGCGCCGCCGCCAGTTCCGCGAAGCCACCCGCCTTGTCGCTAGGTGCATTGAGATCACGCGAGATGCCCGTCACGCCAATGATGCGCCCCTTTCCATCACGCAGCGCATGCTTCGTCGTCAGGCACCAGCCGGCCTTGTGTCCGGGATAAATGTGCAGCTCCAGCTGATGCCCCACCGGCTTCCCCGTTTTCAACACCGCCTCATCCTGCCGCGCATAGCTCGCAGCCAGCGCCGCCGGAAACACCTCCGCCGGCCTTTTACCAATGAGCTTCATCTTGTCTCCACGTGCACACCTATCCGCCAGCGTCTGATTCACCCGCACATAGCGCCCCGCCGTATCCTTGATAAAGAACACCACATCCGGCAGCGCATCAAAAAGCGCCTCGGTCGTCGCATGCTCGGAGAAAGGGCCGGTGGATTCCATGGTTTTGACTGAATTGGCAGCCGGGCGGCCAAAAAGCAATCAAGACCCTTCAGCCATCACGCTTCATCCTCCGCCATGTCACTACCCAAATGGACCGGCGTTTTTCCGGCAGTCGTCACTCAGCTCCATGAAGATCAATCCCTCGATCTTCCCGCCTCAGCACGTCACTTCGAAGCACTCATCGCTTCCGGCATCTCCGGCCTCATCGTCTGCGGCTCCCTCGGTGAAAACCAGTGCCTGCAGCCCGATGAAAAACGCGCCGTACTCAAGTGCGCCATCGAAACCGCCAAGGGCCGTATCCCCGTCGTGAGTGGTGTGGCTGAGATGAGCACCCGCGCCGCCATTCAGTACATTCAGGATGGCGAGCAGCTCGGCGCCGCAGGCTTCATGATCATGCCCCCCATGGTTTACAAGAGCGATCCCCGCGAGACCGAGCACTGGTTTCGCACCCTCGCCAAGGCCACTCCCCTGCCCTGGATGCTCTACAACAATCCCGTCGGCTACCACACTGACGTCACGCCCGAGATGTTCGCTCAGATCGCCGACATCGAAAACCTCACCTCCATCAAGGAAAGCAGCGCCAACCCACGCCGCATCACCGAACTGCGCAATCTCGTTGGTGACCGCTACCAGCTCTTCACCGGCGTCGATGACCTCATCCTCGAGTGCAGCATCCTCGGCATTGACGGCTGGGTCGCCGGCAGCGGCATCGCCTTTCCCAAAGAAAACCAGCATCTATGGGAACTCACCCGCGCTGGCCGCTGGGACGAAGCCCGCACCCTCTACCGCTGGATGCAGCCGCTCATGAAGCTGGATACCCACATCCACTTCGTGCAATACATCAAGCTCCTCTGCCAGGAGACCGGCCTTGGCAAAGAATGGTGCCGCGAACCCCGACTGCCCCTCGCCGGAGCCGAACGCGATCAAGTCCTCAAGCTCATCCGCGCCTCCCTCTCCAAACGCCCTCAAATCTAGCCCCGCCGACCCCACAGCACTCCGAGAACGCGCCAGCGTCCTCGGAGTGCGGCGCTTCAGCGCCGCTCTCGCCACACCCCAAGCGCTCTTCATTCCAAAAAAACGCCGCCGCACTTTCCTCTCCTTCCCCCGCATCCCGCATGCACCTCACCACCACAATTCTCATCATCTTTTTTACCGTGGTTGGTCCGGTGATCGCCCAAAACAATAACACCACCGCAGACGCCAAACTCGAGTCCTTCTTCAAGTCCTACCTTGAAGAAACCTTCCAACTGCGTCCGATCGACGCCACCATGCTCGGAGATCATCGCTTCGACCATCTGCTCGACGACATCTCTCCCAAAGCACGCGCAGGCTGGCTGGCACAGGCAAAGCGTACCCTGGAAGCTCTGCCAAAAGCCGTTCCCTATGACCAGCTCTCGCGTGACAGCCAGATCGACTTCGAAATCCTGCGCGACGATCTCACCCGCAGCATCTGGCTCTCCGAGAACACCCACCCCTTCGAGGAAGATCCCCGCACCTACGGCGGCTACATCAGCGACAGCGTTTACACCCTGCTCGTGCAGTCCACCTTGCCCAAGGAGACCAACCTCAAAAACGCCATCGCCCGCATGGCGCTCATTCCTGGCATCATCAAAGTCGCGCGCGAAACCTTGCAGCATCCATCCAAGCCGATGCTCGAAACGGCCATCCTGCAAAATCGCGGAGCCATCAGCTTTTACGAAGAAGAACTCTTCACCCTCGCAGGCAACACACCTCAACTCCCCTCCCTGAAGAAGGCGGCCAAGCCCATCGTTGCGGCGCTCAAACAATATCAAGACCATCTGGAAAAAGAACTGCGCCCAAAGGCCAGCGATGACTGGCGCATGGGCAAAGCCAAGTTCGCGCGCAAGCTTGAACTGGAGCTCGACACCGGCCGCACCGCCGATGAAGTCCTCGCCGATGCCGAGGCCGAATTCGCCCGTGTGCAACGCGACATGTATGTCATCGCCCGCCAGCTCTGGGCTCGCTGTTTCCCGACATCCCCCTTGCCGCCCGACGATGCCCAAGGCCGGCACGATACCATCGCCAAAGTCATCCGCGAAGTCAGCCACGATCACGGCAAACCCGAAGACCTCGTCACCGATGCCCGCGCCACCGTGGACCGCATCAAGTCCTTCATCAAAGAACACGACATCCTGCGCCTCCCCGACCCCGACCGCTGCCAGATTTTGGAGATGCCCGAGTTCCGCCGTGGCAACTCCGTCGCCTACCTGGAGTCCGCCCTGCCGCTCGATCCATCCGGCCCCAGCACCTACGCCGTCAGCCCGCCGCCTTCAGATTGGAAGCCAGAACGCGTGCAGACCTTCCTCGAAGAATACAACCAGCACATGCTCCAGGTTCTCACCATTCACGAGGCCTATCCCGGCCATTATGTGCAGCTCGAGTATTCAAACCGCAGCCCCTCACTCATCCGCCTCATACTCGGCTCCGGCACCTTCAAGGAAGGCTGGGCCGTTTACACCGAGCAGATGATGATCGACCAAGGCTACGGCGCTGGCGATCTCGCACTCCGTCTGAACCAGTTGAAGTTCTACCTTCGCGCCGTGACGAACTCTATCCTCGACCACAAGATGCACTGCACCGCCATGACCGATGACGACGCCCTGAACCTCCTCACCCAGGGTGCCTTCCAGTCCGAGGGTGAGGCCAAGCTCAAGATCATCCGCTCCAAGCAGAGCACCGCCCAGCTCAGCACCTACTTCGCCGGACGCATGGCCTTTTACCGCCTGCGCCAGCAGATCCAGCGCGAGATGGGCGGCAAGTTCGACCTCGGCCGCTATCACGAAGCCGTCATCGATCACGCCTCCGTCCCCGTAAAATTCCTCCCCGAACTCGTCCGCACCCGGCTCTCCAAACCCCGATGAAGCCCATCCCCATCACATCCCACAGCCCCAAAGGGGCTGCGCATCATAGCGAAGGGTTGCCGAGCCTCGGCGAGGCTACCCTGGTACCGCGAGACAAAATTCCGGGAAGCAAACCCAGCACACCGCCACAGCCCACGTCCACCAGCAGCGCCTGCAATCCGCGCCGCCCCACGCTTGCGCCAAAACGCCCTCAACCACTCATCGGGTGATCGCGTCCCACCCGTTCCAATCCTGCCATTATTAACGTGTCCCGCATCCCCATCATCGACTCCCACACCGGCGGCGAACCCACCCGCGTCGTCCTCGGTGGCGTCACCGCCGAAAGCCTCGAAACCTACCGCCGCGCCATCCTCTGCGAACCCCGCGGTCACGAGGTCATCGTCGGCGCGTTGCTTGTGGCACCCAAGGACGCAACCTGTGCGGCAGGCGTCATCTTCTTCAACAACGTCGGTCTCCTCGGCATGTGCGGCCATGGCATGATCGGCCTCATCATCACCCTCAGGCATCTCGACCGCATCACACCCGGCGAACACCGCATCGAAACTCCAGTCGGCATCGTCACCGCCACCTTGCATGAAGATGGCCGCGTGAGCATCCGCAACGTCCCCTCCTGCCGCAAAGCCAAAGCCGTGCAGGCTGGTAACATCACCGGAGATGTCGCCTATGGTGGAAACTGGTTCTTTCTGGTGTCCAATCACGGCCTTGCCCTCACCCGCGAAAACATCCCCCAGCTCACGCAGGCCAGTCTGGCCATACGCACCGCAGTTCACGCCGCCGGTTACCCCGAGGTCGATCACGTCGAACTCTTCGCGCCGCCCCTCGATCCCGCCAATCACAGCCGCAACTTCGTCCTCTGTCCCGGCGGCGAGTACGACCGTTCCCCCTGCGGCACCGGCACCAGCGCCAAACTCGCCTGCCTCGCCGCAGATGGAAAACTCCCCCCCGGTGAAACCTGGCGGCAGGAAAGCATCATCGGCAGCGTCTTCGAAGGCACCTACACACCCGCCGAAAACGCCATCATCCCCACCATCACCGGCACAGCCTTCATCACCGCAGAATCCACCCTCATCCTCGATCCAGGCGACCCTTTTAAATTCGGCATTGGCAGCACCACGGAGATTTGATGAATGATGCAGCCTCAACTTCAACTCCACACTCCTCCTCCAGCCCCAAAGGGGCTGCGTAATATAGCCCAGGGCGCCGAGCCTTGGCAAGGCCACCCTGGGTTTCGGACATCGACGCCTGGAAGCAAACCCACCGCTCCGCAGCATCTCACGCCTACCAGCAGCGTCTGCAATCAGCTCCGCCCCCCGCGTCCGCCGGAATCGGATAATACCCCAACACCATGAAACAATTTCTCCTCCTTATCCTTCTGGTTCTCTTCGCGTGCTTGTCCCCTGCTCAAGACCGCTTCGAGCACGCCCTCACTCTTCCCAAGCGCACCGAAAACCTCGTCTTCCGTGATCGCGTAAAGGCAAACTGGCTGCCGAATGGCAAGTCATTCTGGTACCGCGTCCAAACCGGACCAAAGACCCACGAATTCCTTCTTATCCAGGCCGCCACCGGCGAACGCAAAACCGCGCAATCACTCAAAGCGCTCGGCCTGCCCGAAAAGGAAACTCTCAAATCCTCCACCGCCAAAATCGAACTGCGCAAAACAACCCGTACCGGGGAGGAATCCGGCCTCAAATTCATCAATCAACTCGATGCCGACGTCGATCTATTCTGGATCAACCAGCAGGGCGAGCACGTCCGCTACGGCGGCATTCGTGCAGGCACCGAGCGCGAGCAGCACACCTTTGATGGCCACGTCTGGCTCATCACCAGCCGCACCGGCGAGCATCTCGCCATCATCGAAGCTGGCCCTCTGGTGCAGACACTCATCATCGATGGCAAAGGCATCTCAAAAGCAAAGGAAGAAGAAAAAAAGCCCCGAGAACCCGGCTTCAGATCACCAGACGGTGCAGTGCTTGTCACGAGCGAAGCCGCCCCCGTAACACGCCGCCAGATCACCATCGTGGATTCCTCCCCCAGAGAAGGCGTTCAACCAAAGCTCAAAGTCATCGACTACATCAAGCCCGGCGATCCCCTGCCCAATCCGCAGATGGTCATTACGCACAAGGATGGCCGGAAGGTTCATGTTCCCAAGAACCTCTATGAGAACCCCTTCACCGAGTCCGGCAAGCTCGATGTCACATGGTCTCCAGACAGCCACGAGTTCTACTTTGATTACAACCAGCGTGGCCATCAGCTCTACCGCATCCTCGCCGCCGACACGAAGACCGGCGCGGTGCGTGTCATCGTCGAGGAAACCTCCAAGACCTTCATCGACTACACCCAAAAGACCTGGCGTCACTGGTTGCACGCCACCAGCGAACTCCTCTGGATGAGCGAACGCGACGGCTGGTGCCATATCTACCTCTACGACATCAAAACCGGCACCCTCAAAAGCCAGATAACAAAGGGAGCATGGCCAGTGCGAAACGTCCTGCATGTGGATGACGCGAAGCGCGAGATCTGCTTCCTCGCCAGCGGCTTGCGCAAAGGAGAAGACCCCTACCACCTCCATCTCTGCCGCGTGAACTTCGACGGCAGCGGCTTCCAGCAGCTCACTCAGGGCGATGGCAATCACCGCATCGAGTTCTCCCCAAACCGCGACTTCTTCATCGACACCTATTCCCGAGCCGATCTTCCACCCGTGAACGAACTGCGCCGCAGCCGCGATGGCAGCCTCGTCTGTGAATTGGAGAAAGCCGATGCCACCCAACTCCTTGCCGCAGGCTGGACCATGCCCGAGCGCTTTGTCGCCAAAGGGCGCGATGGCCAGACCGACATCCACGGCATCCTCATCAAACCCTCGCACTTTGATCCCACAAAGAAATACCCCGTCATCGAAGACATCTATGCCGGACCTCACAGCGCCTTTGCCCCCAAAGATTTCGGTCGGCTGCTCAACCACCACATCCTCGCCGAACTCGGCTTCATCATCGTCAAACTCGATGGCATGGGCACCAATCATCGTGGCAAAGCCTTCCACGACGTGTGCTGGAAAAACATCAAGGATGCCGGCTTCCCCGACCGCGTCACCTGGATCAAAGCCGCCGCCCAAACACGCCCGTGGATGGACCTCACCCGCGTCGGCATCTACGGCGGCAGCGCCGGTGGCCAGAATGCCATGCGGGCCCTTCTAGATCATCACGACTTCTACCACGTCGCTGTCGCCGACTGCGGCTGCCACGACAACCGCATGGACAAAATCTGGTGGAACGAGCAGTGGATGGGCTGGCCCATTGACGAAAGCTACTCGCGCAGCTCCAACAAAGACGACGCCCACAAATTGGAAGGCCACCTCCTCCTCATCGTCGGCGAACTCGACACCAACGTCGACCCCGCTACCACCACCCAGGTCGTCGGTGCTCTGCAGAAAGCCAACAAGACCTTCGACTTCATGCCCATCATCGGCACCGGCCATGGCGCCGCCGAGACCCCCTACGGCTCCCGCCTCCGCATGGAGTTCCTGGTGCGCCATTTGCAGCCGTAAATCGTCAGTGATGCAGGCACTCCTGCCTGCAGTCTGGCTTTGGAACACTCAATTTGCATGCAGGAGAGCCTGCATCACTTCCCTCCACGCCTCAACATCGGCTCACCCCACGCGCCCCACGCCCCGTTGATGCCATCCTTCCCAGTGATTCTCAGCGTCAGCTTTTGCACCCCCGTCACACCCACCTTAAAACCACCTGGATCACCCGCCTTAAGCGTGGCAGACTTCCACAACACACGCCCGTCTCCCAGGATTGTCGCCTCGACTTTCCCATAACCGCCTTGCAGCACACACGCACTCCCTGCAAAGCTCTCCCAGCGCCCGCCCAATTCGTATTCATAGAATGAGTTCGCGTGCGCATAGAGCCCATGCTCAAACAAACCCTCAGGCCCAGGCAGCGGCCCGCCCTCAGGCATGCGGTCAAAGTGAACACCGGCCCAGCCAGTCTCCGCATGCAGCGGTGCCGCATCCGAAAGCGCCAGTTCGTTAACGTTCGAATCGACTTTATCAGGCGCTACTTTCCCCTTCGCGACATCCGGTGCTTTCAGCCGGCGCAGCATGGCCTGCAGCCCCGGCGTGAGCTTCGCCATATCCTGCTCGGAAAGTTTGCCCTCGTGAAACACCGGCCAAACTCCATCAAACTCAATCCTCTGCTCCGCCTTGCTAACATCATACCCCCCTTCTGCCGTGATGCGACAATTCATCGTAAGAGCCTGTGAAGACCATACCCCGGCAGTCGCCGCGCCATTCACGCACACCGCCACAAAATGCAGACTCATGCTGGTCTTCTTCTTGTCCGACTGCGGCAGAGTCAGCGTGAAACGACCATCGCTCTCCGGCACGGCAGCCGCGATTTGGCTGTCATAGTCCCCACCACCTGCGGGATCCGCATAAGCCAGCACCGCATGTACCGGCAGATTCGCATTCACCCTGCCACTCACCGCCAGCCCATCTGCCAACGCCTTGAACTGCCACGCCGAAAAATCCGCCTTCACACGCGTGTCCATCTGCTTCACCGAGCCCGAAAACTGCGGATGCACCGCCAGCTTCAGTGCATGCGGCAGCGAAAGAAATGAACCTCGCCCCTCACTTCGCAGTTCATCACCATACGTTCTGTTGCCGCTGCCCATGAGCGCCGTCCCACGCGCAGCGCGCGCCGCCGCACATTCCTTGCAGTGCGGAAGCCCCAGCGCGTGCCCGAGTTCATGACACACGCCGCCGATGAAGATGCTGTTGTACTTCCCCAGCGAGATGCGGCCATACTGCTTGTCCTGAATCATCTGATCCTTCACCGCCAGCAGATCCGCATCCAGCAGTGGTGAATCCACTTGCCACGCCGTGCCTCCACGGCTGTCACCGCTCGCATAGTAGGGGCTGTGGTGTCCCATCGTTCGCGTCTTTGCATCCCAGTCCGCCAGATTGCAAAAGATGACCATCGTCTCCTTCTCCCCCTCAATGCCCGCCTCACGCAGCACCTTCAGGCAGTCCTGCTTGATCTCATTCCCATCCTTCGGGTCGCTCTCGCTGCATTCCTCAGACCTCAGTCTCCCCTTCACCATGTGCAGTTGCAGCAACCCATCCTCCGCCACCTCAAGCTGAATCGTGCGATTCGAAAATCCCCAGCTCGCCATCTCACGCCGGTAAAAACCCTGCACATGCTTCAGCACCCGCGTCAGCCGCGCACGCTGCTCCGGCTGCGGCACCCGATCCGCCGGACTCCAGTAGCAGATCCTCATCACCCTCCGAGCCTTTTCTGGCACCTCGTCTTCCCACTGCTTCAACACACTTCGCGCACGTTCCATATCACCCTGCGTGGGTTCACCAGGCAGCAGTTCTTTCAACACATCCGCTGCTGATACAGCGAGGCAAAACAACAGAGGAAGCAAGAGACGTAGCATGCGCATGAGCCCATGAAACGCAGCAGACCTCTGCAGGCTTGGAAAAACCTTCGCCTTGTCGATAATCCGGCCCGAAAGACCAGATTCAATCAAGAAGCACCGCCCCTCGCAGTTTATCTGACAAGATGCCCACCCAAATCACCATCCTCGGTGCCGGCGTCATCGGCCTGAGCACGGCGTTCTACTGCGCCCGTCGCGGCATGCAGGTCACCATCATTGATCAAAAGCCTGCGCAGCGGGATGGCTGCTCCTTTGGTAATGCCGGCATGATCGTCCCCAGCCACTTCATTCCTCTCGCTGCCCCCGGAATGGTCAAACTCGGCCTCAAATGGATGTGGAATCCCGAATCCCCCTTCTACATCAAGCCCCGCCTTGATCTAGATCTCCTCGCCTGGGCCCTGCACTTCTGGAAAGCCGCCACTAAACAACGAGTCGATGCCTCCACTCCCGTGCTACGAGACCTCAGCTTGCTGAGCCGCCAGTGCTTCGAAAAAATCGGTCTCGATTTCGGCTTGGTCAAAAACGGCCTCCTCATGCTCTGCAAACAGCAGCATACCCTCGACGAAGAAGCCCAAATGGCGGCTAAGGCCAACACCCTCGGCATCCCTGCCCAAGTCCTCGACGCCAAAGCCACCGCCGCCCTCGATCCCAACATCACCATGGATGTCTGCGGCAGCGTCTATTTCCCCAAAGACTGCCATCTCCCACCAGGGCGTTTCATCTCCGCCCTCGAAACCGAACTCACCCGCCTCGGCGTTGAGTTCCTATGGGAAACAGAAGTGAAAGGATTCGAAATCGAAAACAGCACCCTTCGTGCGATCAAAACCTCAAAAGGCCAGATTGAATGTCAGGAGGTCATTCTTTGTGGAGGCGTCTGGTCAGCGGATCTTGCAAAGTCACTGGAACTCAAAATTCCTATGCAGGCAGGGAAAGGCTACAGCCTCACATTGCCGAATCCGACACAGCTGCCGGAGCTCTGCAGCATCTGCACAGAGGCCCGTCTCGCCGTCACCCCCATGGATGGCGCTCTCCGCGTGGGCGGCACCATGGAAATGGCCGGCCTCGACGAATCCATCACCCTTCGCCGTGTACGCGGCATCACGCGCTCCTTTGCCTCCTATTTCCCTGCCTTTCACGAAAATGACTTCACCGAAATCAAACCCTGGAGCGGCCTGCGCCCAGTCTCACCAGACGGCATGCCCTACATCGGCCGCACCCAGCGCTGGAAAAACCTCACCCTCGCCACCGGCCACGCCATGATGGGCCTCAGCCTCGCCCCCGCGACTGGAATGATCGTCAGCGCACTTCTTTGCGGAGAGATTCCACCCGTTGCACTCGATTTGATGTCACCCGACCGCTTCGCATGAAAACCGCACTTGCCGCACTCTTATTCTTTTCAATGCCTGCAATGTCGCTGGACCGGCCCAAGCTGCAGATCATCAATGCCTCGCCTCATACGGTGGAGGTGTTTTGGCTCAAGCCAGATGGTGGCCGCGTTTCCAATGGCAAAATTGAACCTGGCGCTGACAACATCATCGGCACTTCCATTGGTCATCGCTTTGTCATTGTGGATGGCCACAAAGAAACAGAAGTGATCACCAAGGTTCCGGTGCAGGGTTTCCGCTACGATCCGGCATCGAAAGATGGTGTTCCTGCATGCTACACGCAGCGTACAAACGCAGACGGATTTCCCATCGTAGCCACGGCAAAGGTCAATCACTATGCACTGAAGGAGGTGGCACACCTGCTCAGTCTCATGCTCGCGCATCGGCCGGATGTGCGGCAGGCGATGACCGACAGCGGCGCGCGCATGATCATCATGGCGCATGATGAATTCACCACCGATCTTCCGGAGTTTGCCCGTCTGGCAGACAAGCCGGTGAAGGGTTATGAAATCATGTCGCCCAAAGCCTACTGGGACGTTCGTGCACGCGGCCTTGGCGGCAGCAGAACAGATCCGTTCTGTTCATGCGCTGAAGAAAACGTGCTGGCGTTCCCGGGCGATCCTTATGAAATGGAGTGCATCGTCATCCATGAATTTGCGCACAGCATTCATCTGCGCGGCATGGTGAATGTGGACCCAACTTTCGACACGCGCCTGAAGGCGGCATATGATGCGGCGATGAAGGCCGGACTTTGGCGCGGCAAGTACGCCAGCGTGAATCATCACGAATACTGGGCTGAAGGCGTGCAGAGCTGGTTTGACGACAACCGCGTGAATGACCATGACCACAATCACGTACACTTGCGCACCCAGCTCATCGAGTACGATCCCGGCCTCGCCAGGCTGTGTCGCGAAGCCTTTGGAGACACAGAGCTGCACTACACCAAGCCGACAACGCGGCTCACCGGACACATGGCGGGGTATGATCCCTCAAAAGCCCCCGCATTCGCATGGCCGGAGCCGATGCAAATCGCACGCCTGCTGATCCAGGCCAAGGCTCAGAAGCGGGATGCGGAGGTCGACGGCGCGCGCGCGATCCGCGACATCGAAGGATGGACAGTGTACATTAGCCCTGAACTGCTGGCCAATGAAGCAGAGGCCACTGCGAAGGCACTGCAACTGCTGGGCCAGCAGTTGCAGGAAATTGTGCGAGTGGTTCCGGCCAAGGCAGTGGAGGAGCTGCGCAAGGTGCCGTTGTACTTCAATCCGCAATACCCCAAGACGCAGCCACGCGCAGAGTACCATCCCGCTGCAGTCTGGCTGAAGGACAATGGCCGCGATCCAGTGATGGCCAAGGGTGTGGAATTCACCAACGTGCGCATCTTTGAGGCCGAGACGAGGCGCATGCCCAACTTCGCGCTGCATGAGCTGGCGCATGCTTACCACAACCGAACGCTGCGCATGAGCTTTGGCAATCTGGAGATCAAAGCGGCCTATGAAAAAGCCAAGGCCAGCGGAAAGTATGAGCGAGTGGAGCGCAAGGACAGCGAAGGGCGCAGCCGCATGGAGCGCGCCTATGCCATGACAAACCCGCAGGAATACTTTGCCGAATGCACGGAGGCCTACTTCACCCGCAATGACTTCTTTCCCTTCACGCGAGAAGAGCTGAAGCGGCACGATCCGGAAATGTTTGCCTTGCTTGAAAAGCTGTGGGGCGTCCAATCACCGAAACCATAATCTCATGCTTCGCCCCTTCCCAATCACTCTTCTCGCTTTGTCTTTGATGAGCCTTTCCACTTTGTCGGCTGACGATTTTGCGGAAATACAAAGCCGGGCCGTGGGTGGCGATGCCAAAGCACAGCTCGAACTCGCTATTCGGTATCGCGATGGCAAGGGCGTGGCCAAAGACGATGCGCAGGCCATGCAGTGGGCGCACAAGGCAGCAGATGCTGGCAATGCGGATGCCATGGACTTCGTGGGCTTTGCATACCTTCGCGGCGCGGTGATCAAACGCAATCCGGCCATTGCTATAGCCTACTTCAAAGCAGCGGCGGATGAGTCCGCGCAGGCGGCCTTCAACTTGGGCCAGTGCTACTTTGGTGCGCAAGGCACCGAGCAGGATTGCCCCAAGGCTCTCGATTGGTGGAAAAAAGCGGCGGAGCGCGGCCATGGGCGCGCGGCAGCCAATGCAGCGATGGCTTACCGTTCGGGTGAAGGAATCGCAGCCGATGCCGTGCAGGCACGCCGTCTGGCCGAACGTGCAGCGGAGTTGAACGATCCTTCGGGCCTGGTGCTGCTCGGTGAGATGCAGTTCCAAGCCGGAGAACTCGACGCGGCAAGAGCCAACTGGACCAAGGCCGCCAAACTCCTGCCCACGAGCGCCACGGGACATCCGGCGCAACCCTCTGGCAATGCCTCGGCTCAGGAAGCCGCAGACCTTTTGAAGCTTACCGATTACCGCAAGCGCCAAGGCGAACCGGGGAAGTTTGCCTTTGTGCAGATGCCACACATCCAGCAGGGCTATAATAACTGCGGCTCCACGGCCTGCGCCATCTTCGCCCGCTTTCAGGGTAGCCAGATCGGTGGCTGGGATTACAAACGCCTGTGCCCATCACCGCTCGGCACTGGCACAGATTGGGGGCATCTTTTGGATGCCTCGAAGAAGATTGGGCAGAAATGGAAACTCATCACATTCACACCCGATGAAGAAGGTTTCGTTAAAGCCACCGACATGCTTAAAAGCGAACTCGATGCGGGACGTCCCGTAGTCGTGGACTTCAAATATATCGGCCCGCAATTCCCCAATGGCAGCGCCGGTCACACGCTCAACGTCTGCGGCTACATCGCCAAAGAAAACCTCTACATCCTCTGCAATCCCGCCGTCGCCACACCGGGTCTGCAACTCATCACGGCGGAGGATTTGAAGAACTTCTGGCGGTCTGACCACTATGGAGAACTCTCCAAAGGTGTGCTTTCTCGGCCAGCTTTTGTCATTGATCACCGTTGAGAAGCATCCCTATCGTGAAACATTCGCTTTGCCTCCTTTTCACCCTTATCTTCAATCATGCTCTTATTGCCGCGCCGCGCGATGCCCTGCCGCTTGATGCGCCGGAGTGGCCGCTGAACTTTCGGCTGCATTTGGATGGCGCGGCGAAGGTGAAGCTGAGCGATGACTTGATCCTCACGCTCGATGCAAAAGGCCCGCACGACATCGCGGTGGAACATCCCGCAGATGGCGCACCGGTGCTCCGAGTGTGGAACGATGGAAAGCTGGTGCGCGGGCCTGAGGAGGTGCCGTCTCTGGCGCAAACGGGCGCGAAGGATTTTACCGACGCGAACCTCGACTTCGGTGCGGACTTCACGGCAATGGTGGAGTTTGAATCGAACGGCGAAGGCACGTTGATTTCGAAGTGCGCTGCCACCGGCAATTGGTCACCGAATGCGAAGGCTCTTTTCATTCGAGGTGGTCGTCTTGTGTATGACATCGGCTGGCTGGGCGCGATGACCAGCCGCCCCAAGGTGAATGATGGCAAGCCGCATACCGTCGTGCTCACCGCACGCGATGGCACCACTCGACTGGTGTTGGATGGCAAAAACATCGTGGAGAAAGCTGGCTTCACGAAACCGGATCAGAAGGAGCATGTCTTCAAAGTGGGCCGTGCCGCGCCGAATTTTGCAGGTGACCTCTCCAAAGGAAACATCCGCACTGTGCGGGTGTGGAAGCGTGCGCTGCCAGAGACAGAGATGGCGCTGCTTTTCAAAAAGGGTGGTGAGGGTGCGAACACGCCCGATTTCACCTATCAGCCGAAGACGGGTGGCAAACCAGTTGTCGAAGGCGGCAGCGGCTGGGTGCAGGCGCTGGAGCGGAGTGACCACGCGGATATCGTGAGCGCTTGGGATGAGAAGACACTGGCAGAAGGTGCCACCATCTACAAAACGCTGTGTGTGGTGTGCCACGGCACCAAGGAGCAGCCGGGATCCCTGCCAACGGCGCTGCGTTTTGCCGAAGGTCAGTTCAAGAACGGGTCAGATCCGTATTCGATGTTTACGACGCTGACGAAGGGCTTTGGCCAGATGGTGCCACAGCCGCAATACACCACCGCGCAGAAATACGCAGTCATTCATTACATCCGCGAGACCTTTCTGCGTCCGCACAACCCGACGCAACTGAAGGAGGTCGATACCACCACGCTGCCACGTGGGCTGGTGCATGCCGAGGCCGAGAAGCCGGACACTTCCCTGCCCCCCTACAAGCGCATGGATTTGGGCCCGGCTTTGTTTTGGACACTTGAGGTTGCCCCGGACAACATCGCGCAAAAGGGCATCGCCATTCGTCTTGATGACGGCCCCGGCGGCGTGAGCAAGGGGCGCGCGTGGATGATCTACGACCATGACACGATGCGCGTAGCCACCGCGACCACGGGAGAATTTGTGGACTGGAAAGGCATCGCGTTTGACGGCAGCCATGGCACCCACACGGGACTGACGGGCGAGCGGCACTTCATCAATCCGACCGGGCCGGGATGGAGTCTCGGCAGTTTTGAGGACAAGCGCGCTCCGGCCAAAGACGGGAAGAAATACGGGCCTCATGCGGGCTTGAAGTTCGCTGGCATTTACACCTTTCAGAACAAGATCGTTGTCGCTGCTGACATCTACGGTACTCGCGTGATCGAATCGCCCGCATGGCTGGACTATGGCTCGACGCCCGTGTTTGTGCGCACGGTGAACGTGGGTGCGGCCAAGCAGCCGCTGCTGCTCCGCGTGGCCCCCGAAAGCGTGAATGTCATTCTGCGGGGTGACGGCGTGCTGAGCAAAGCCGATGGTTTCTGGGTTGCGAAGCTGACCGCTGGAGCCAAGGCGCAGCTGTTCATCTCACGCGTGGATGCAGGCTCGCTCGATACGCTGGCCAAAACCTTTGCTGCATCGACTGATCTCACACCGCTGACGCTGGGTGGACCGTCGAAGTGGCCACAGGTGGTCACCACGACCTCGGTGGCGGGCAAAGAGGATGGAGCGTTTGCGGCTGATGATTTCATGCTCCCGGTCGACAATCCTTGGCAGAGCTGGATGCGTCCGGGAGGCTTTGATTTCACCCCGGATGGCAAGGCGGCCATCGTGGCCCTGTGGAATGGCGATGTGTGGCGGGTGGATGGAGTGATGCAAAAAGCGCCGGCCACGCTGACATGGCGCAGGATCGCCAGCGGCCTGTTCCAACCGCTTGGCGTTAAGTTTCGTGGCGATGAACTTTTCATCACCTGCCGCGATCAAATCGCACGGCTGCGCGACCTCAATCATGACGGTGAAACCGACTTCATCGAGTGCTTCAACGACGACGCGCAGGTGACCGAGCACTTCCATGAATTTGCCATGGGCCTGCAAACGGATGCGGCGGGCAACTTTTACTATGCCAAGTCCGGGCGGCATGCGCTGGACAGCGTGGTGCCGCAGCACGGCACGCTGCTGAAGGTCAGCGCGGATGGCACGAAGACGGAGATTCTCGCCACCGGGTTCCGCGCGGCCAATGGCGTGAGCCTCAACGACGACGGCACCTTCTTTGTCACGGATCAGGAAGGCTTTTGGACACCGAAGAACCGCATCAACCGGGTCAAGGTGGGCGGCTTCTACGGCAACATGTTTGGCTACACAAGCGTGACCGATGAATCCGACTCCGCGATGGAGCAGCCGATGGTCTGGATCACCAATGACAAGGACCGCAGCCCAGCGGAACTCATGTGGGTGCCAAAGAATGCGTGGGGGACTCTTGGCGGCTCACTGCTGAATCTCAGCTATGGCACCGGGCGTGCCTTCATCGTGCCGCATGAGGAGGTGAATGGACAGTGGCAGGGCGCGGTGTGCGAACTGCCGATGCCAGCATTTGCCACGGGCATCATGCGTGGTCGTTTCGGCTCGGATGGGGCGCTGTACACCTGCGGCATGTTTGCCTGGGCAGGCAACGCGACAGCACCGGGCGGCTTCCACCGCATCCGCCGCACCGGCAAAGCGGCTCAGGTGCCGCTGGCAGTTCATGCCAGACAAGGCAGCATGAGTGTGACTTTCAGTGATCCCATCGAGCCCAAAGAAAGCGCCATCAAAGTGTGGTCGCTCAAGCGCAGCAAGAACTACGGCTCCAAGCACTACGACGAACACCCTCTGACCATTCATGCAGTAACGATGAGCGCTGACCAATGCACCGTGACCTTTGACATCCCTGAGATCGCGCCCACACAATGCTACGAGCTTAAAATCAACGACCGCATTCTCCACGGAACGATTCACCAACTCGCCAAGCCATGAAACACGCTCTCGCCCTACTATCACTCCTGCTTCTCACAGCCCCGCTTCATGCCAAGCCGCTGAAGGTCTTCATCCTGGCGGGGCAATCGAACATGGAGGGACATGCGAAGATCGAGACGTTTGATTATATCGGCGATGATCCGGCCACTGCGCCGTTGCTCAAGCAGATGCGCGGCGCGGATGGCACGCCGACGGTGTGCGATCACACCTGGATTTCGTATCTCACCGGCAAATACGACGGCAGCGCGAATGGAGAGGGCACGGGGAAACTTACGGCGGGCTTTGGTGCGCGAGACGATGCAACGAAGTCGAACGGCAAGATCGGGCCGGAGTTCACCTTCGGCCTCACGATGGATGCCGCGCTGAAAGAACCTGTGCTCATCATCAAGACCGCGTGGGGCGGCAGAAGCTTGAACACCGAATTCCGCCCGCCAAGCGCGGGGCCGTATGAACTCAACGACTACCAGAAGAAGCTCTACTATGGTCCTCCAGGTCACGGTGTTCCAAAGGACATGAACCAGTGGCTTGCAGAGAAGAAACAGGAAACTGGGCGCTTCTATCGCTACATGGTCGAGCATGTGAAGCATGTGCTCGCTGACCCGAAGCGCGTATGCCCGGCCTACGACGCCGCACAGGGTTACGAGATCGCGGGCTTCGTCTGGTTGCAGGGATTCAACGACATGGTGGACGGCCACACCTACCCTGACCGTGGCAAGCCCGGACGGTATGCGGTTTACAGCGACCTGCTAGCCAAGTTCATCCGCGATGTGCGCAAAGATATGAACGCACCGAAGATGCCGTTCGTCATCGGCGTCATGGGTGTCGGCGGCCTGAAGGCCACCCCTGACATCCTCGCCTTCCGCGAGGCAATGACCGCGCCGTCATTGCTCCCCGAGTTCAAAGGCAACGTCGTGGCCGTGCCGACCGCGCCGTTTTGGGCTGAAGAGCTCGGTGTCATCGACGACAAACGGGCGCAGGTGCGCCAGATGGGCTTCTACCTGAACTCGAAAAACAAAGACCACGACAACGCCGACGGTCACATGACCGAGGCGGAGAAGCGCGAGTATTTGAAGCAGTATGAAGCCAAGCTCATCACGCCAGCAGAGGAGGCGCTGTGGAAACGCGGCGCCTCAAACGCCGGATACCATTACCTTGGTTGTGCCAAGACCTTTGCGCTGATGGGTCGGGCGTTTGCGGAGGCCAACCTCGGCATGATGAAGAAGTGAGCAAACTTGCGATTACACACGACACGATGAAACGACTCTTCTATTATCTCCTAAGCACCGCATGCCTCACGCTGCCTGCACTTGCAAATGCCGCCGAACCGAAGGAGGGCGAAATGGCGGGTTATTTGTTTGGTCCGGCGGAGAAGGTGCCGGAGGAATTCAATGGAGGCTTTTCACTGTATGCGGCGGCGTGGCCGCTGGTGGCGACTTATCCGGGGCATAAGTTTCAAACCGGACTCTGTGGCACCTGGATGCACCCGCAGTATGAGGAGGGGAAAAAGCCGGAGGGCAAATGCTACACGGACATTGAAGGCGGGCTGGGCTGGTGGCGTGACACGCATTTCCCCACCACGACGCCGAAGTTCATCATGGGCGGTGTGGGGCCGAATTTTTCCTTCATTGCCAATGGTCCTGGCTACGGCGCGGGCACCTGGGAAAAGCCGCGTGGCCAGTATGGCGTGGCGCAGCTCAGTCCGTGGCTGTTGTTTCCGCTGGATGGCCTGAACCTCAAACAGGGAACCAGCGGTGAGCTCTTTGGCTACGGCTACCTGCCGCTGCCACTGACGAATGCGAAGTCGACCACTGGAGGGAAGAATCTGCCCACGGGGAACAACTGCTGGACGCTGTTTCTCAGCACCGCGAATTTCAAAGGTCCTGCAGCATTCTTCACGCCGTTCTTTTGGACGCAGGCCACGATTGAGCATCCGGAGTGGTCGGGGATGCTGCTCGACTCGCAGCCTGCCGGACCTAACAAAGCGATTCAGATGGAGACGCAGCATGTGCCGGCTGTGCTCACCAAAGATGCAGGTGGCAAGGAGTTTGCGCGGGTCGCGCCCACGGCATTTCCGATCGGGCCTGATGGCACTTCAACGGTGCTGCATCGACTCACCGCTTATAAGAAAGCAGCGCTGTGGGATGAGGTGCAGAAATGGTTTGATGGCGGTACGCCTGCGGATGGCGCGATCAAAGCAGATGCAGCCGTCGTACACACCTTCCGCACAGGCGGCGGATCAAACTGGAGCATCTATCCACCAGGGACGAAGCGGGAGGAAAAAGTGCCGCTGGCGTGGAGGGACTTTGCCACTTCATTCACGCCGAATCCAATCACCTTTGGCTACAAGTGGAATGAGCAACTGACACGCAGCAGCGGCTCGCTCGTCACTTTGCCGGAATACTATGCGCTGGGAACCGACGGCAAAAAGCCGCGGTGGAATGTGATGCCGCCGAAGGATGTGCCAGCAGACCTGGGGCTGACGCAGCACCGCTTTAAGAGAGCCACGGAAAAGCCGCAGGAGCCGCGCACGACACCCGATGATGCGGCGAGCTGCTGGAAGAAGCCGGGGCCGGTGGCAGGCCCCTTCAAAGCGCATCTCGGGGATGGCAGTGTGGTGACGTACTATTGGTATCGCTTTGCCGACCAGCCAGCGATGATGAATGCCGACCTTAGCGATGCGGAGCGTGAGGTGGTGCAGGCGCGAGTGGAGAAGCTGCATCGCGCATGGACCAAGGACCGAGACTATCTTACTCCGCCGGATGCCGGCACGCTGGCACACATTGATCCCGCTTTGATCCTCACACCACCGAAGGGTTTCGAGATTGGCTACGTGCCGATTGCCACGCGGCAGGAGTTGGAAAAATAGCCACCGCTATTCTGCATGAAATCACTGGGCTTCCTTTTGGTGCTGATCAGCCTCGTGTGCGGTCACGCACTCGCTGCCACGAAGCCCCATGTGCTGCTCATCCTGGCGGACGATCTCGGCTATGGGGATGTGCGCTGCTACAATGAGAAGGCGAAGGTGCCCACGCCGAACATCGACCGACTGGCAAGGGAGGGAATGAGGTTCACGGATGCGCACAGTCCGGCCACGGTTTGCACGCCCTCGCGCTACAGCCTGATGACGGGGCAGATGGCGTTTCGAGTGCCGAATGGTGGAACGGTGTTTCAGGGTGCGGGCGGGCCTAGCTTGATTGCGCCGGGAAGACTCACGCTTCCCGGTTTGCTGAAACAACAAGGCTATGCAACGTCGGCGGTCGGCAAATGGCATGTGGGCCTGACGTTTCGTGACAAGGCTGGCGAAGCGATTCACAAAGGTGGATTGGAAGATGCGGGGCGCATTGATTTCACACGTCGCGTCGAAGGCGGACCGCTGGATCATGGCTTTGAGCGATTCTTTGGCACGGCGTGCTGCCCCACGACTGACTGGATCTATGCCTTCATTGATGGCGACCGCATTCCGGTGCCGCCCACAGCCCCCATTGATAAATCGAAGCTGCCCAAGCATCCTTATGCGAACGACTGCCGCGCGGGTGTCATCGCGCCGAATTTTCCGATGGAGGAAGTGGACCTGATCTTTCTCAAGAAGAGCCGGGAGTTCATGGAGGAGCACATGCGCACCGCGCCGGAGAAGCCCTTCTTTCTCTACCATGCCACGCAGGCGGTGCATCTGCCGTCCTTTGCCGCGCCGGAGTTTCAAAACAAAAAGCAGGCCGGGCCGCATGGGGATTTCATCGGGGAGCTGGATCACATCGTTGGTGAGTTGATGAAGGAGCTTGAGAAGCTTGGGATCGCGGACAAGACGATCGTCCTTTTGTCCAGCGACAACGGGCCCGAAACCACGAGCGTGGTGCACATGCGCAGCGACCATGATCATGATGGTGCGAGGCCATGGCGTGGCATGAAGCGGGACGACTGGGAGGGAGGACACCGTGTGCCGCTGATCGTTCGCTGGCCGGGGCATGTGGAAGGCGGCAGCAGCAGTGATCAACTCGCGAGTCTTACCGATGTGATGGCCACGCTCGCTGCAGTCACTGGCGCGGAACTGCCGCGTGATGCGGCGGAAGACAGCTTCAATTTGCTGCCGGTGCTTGAGGGCAAGGCCAAGGGCCCGATCCGCCCGTATTTGCTTACGCAGGCTTTTGGCGGACAGCGGACGCTTTCCATTCGCCGAGGCATGTGGAAATACATCGACCATCGAGGTTCGGGTGGAAACAACTATGGCTCTGCCGAATTGAAACGATTCGCACTGCCGGAAGCTGAGCTTGAAGCACCGGGCCAGTTGTACGATCTCGCAAGCGATCCCGGTGAAACGACCAATCTCTATTTCAAGAGGCCCGAAATCGCTGCGGAGCTGAAGGCCCTGCTCGACAAATCCAAGAGTGAAGGCCGCAGTGCCCAATTGAAACAACCATGAGTGCCGTTTCCATTTTCAATGATGTCATTGGTCCGGTGATGCGCGGGCCGTCGAGTTCTCACTGTGCGGCGGCCCTGCGCATCGGGCGGCTGGCGCGCGATCTGATGGACGGCGACATCGCGGAGGTGCTGGTGGAATTTGACCGCGCGGGCTCGCTGCCGACCACGCATGAGAGCCAGGGCTCGGACATGGGATTGTTTGGCGGATTGCTGGGCTGGGACGCGGATGATGAGCGGCTGCCGGAGTCTGGGAAAGCGCTTGAGGAGGCCGGGATCAAGCTGCGGATTGAAACGGTGGATGTGGGAGATCCGCACCCGAATACGTACCGGCTGACGCTGAGTAATGAGCGGGAGCAGCATGCGCTCATCGCCATTTCCACCGGGGGCGGCATGATGGAGGTGCTGAGCCTTGATGGCATGGCGATGAACATGGATGGGGGGTATTATGAGACGCTGATCTGGCTGCCGAAGACGGTGAGTGCTGAGTTTGAGGCGGCCGAGGTCATTCGGCATGAGGCAGGTGAGAGTCAGATTTTTCAGGTGAAGGCGGCGGCGTTTGTGGGCACGGATCATCTGCCGGTGCTGGCGGTGAAACGGCTGGCACCTGTGCTGCCGGTGCCTTCGCGGAAAGACATGAGAGTGCCTTTCATGAGCTGCGCGGAGATGCTGGAGAGCGATGGAGAACGCCATACGCCGCTATGGCGGCTGGCGGTGGCGTATGAAATGGCGCGGGGGAATTTCACGGAGGGTGAGGTCGTGGAGAAGATGATCGCGATTGTGCGCATCTTGAGAAAGTCTATCGCCAGCGGTATCGCGGGCACGCAGTATGAAGACCGCGTGCTGGGGCACCAGAGCGGGCGCTTTAACGAACTGATGCAGGCGGGCAGGCTGCTGGATGGCGGAGCGCTGAATCGCATCGTGCTTTATGTTACCGCTTTGATGGAGGTGAAGAGCTCCATGGGCGTTATTGTCGCCGCGCCGACGGCGGGTGCGTGTGCGGCGCTGCCCGGCGCGGTGATCGGCATGGCGGAGGCGATGGGCAAGTCCGAGGAAGAGATGGCGCAGGCGATGCTGGCGAGCGGGGTCATTGGCGTCTTCATCGCCACGCGGTGGACGTTTGCGGCGGAGGTGGGCGGCTGCCAGGCGGAGGGAGGCGCGGCAGCGAGCATGGCTGCGGCGGCGCTGGTGACGCTGGCAGGCGGCACGCGGGACCAGGCCATTGCCGCGGCGTCGATGGCGTTTCAGAGCATGCTGGGTTTGATCTGTGATCCGATTGCGAACCGGGTGGAGGCGCCGTGCCTGGGCAAGAATGTGATGGCGGCCAGCAATGCGCTGTCTTGTGCAAACATGGCGCTGGCTGGTTTTGATCCGCTGATTCCGCTGGATGAGGTGATTGATGCAGCGAAGGGCGTGGCCGCAATGATGCCGAGGGAGCACCGCTGCACGTCATTGGGAGGACTGGCCATGACGCCGACGTCGTTGGAGATTGAGAAGAAGCTGGGAGCGAAGAAGGCGAAGGGGTGTGGTGGATGTCAGAGTTGCTGAGAGAACGATGGGAGCCGGGCTGGCTGAACTCCGAAAGAAGAACCTGAAGGCTGTTGAAAGAGGGTTGCGGTGAGGGGATTATTCTCTTAGCCAAGTTTCACCCCTTTTCATGGCTCAAACATCCCCCCATTCACGACTTGCCTGGCTCACGCTGTGGCTGACGACGGCGTACGCTTCTGCCGCCGAGCATCCTGGCGCGGTCATTTACAAGAAAATGTGCCAGGAGTGCCATGGGACGAAGGGTCAGGGGGTGAAGGACAAATATGATGATCCGCTGACGGGTGATCTCACGCTGGAGGCGCTGGCGCGGAAGATCGAACGCACCATGCCGGAGGACAAGGAGGGCACCTGCGTGGGCGATGACGCGAAGCAGGTGGCGGCTTACATTTATGAAACCTTTTATTCATCCGCAGCGCAGGCGCGCAGCCATCCGCCGGATCAGGATCTGAGCCGCCTGACCATCGCGCAGTATCGGACGTCGGTGATGGATTTGATCGGGCGCTTTCGCATGGGGCCGGGATTTGACCGGCCAGTGAATGCCGAGGCAGGGCTGAAGGCCAATTATCGTGGGACCGAACTGCCGAAACCCGGTGAGCCCGTGGTGGACACGACGCCGAAGAATGGCATCAAGGCCAAGCGGCCGAACTACAAGTTTGAGCGCATTGATCCGCAGGTAGCGTTTCACTTTGGCGCAGACAGTCCTGACAAGGAGAAGATGGAGGCCGAGCAGTTTCAGGACACCTGGGAGGGCAGCGTGGTGGCTGAGGAAACCGGCTTGTATGAATTCATCCTCAAGACTGAAAACGGCGCACGCCTTTGGATCAATGACACGAGTGAAAACGATGCCCTGATCGATGCATGGGTGAGCGCGGGCCCCACTGTGCGAGAGGAGAAAAAGAGCATCTTCCTCGTGGGGGGGCGTGCCTACCGGCTGCGACTGGATCATTTCAAATTCAAGGAGAAGTCGTCGTCCATCGAACTGCTGTGGAAACCACCGCATGGCGTGGTGGAGATCATCCCGCAGCATGCGCTGCGCACAGACCGGCCGCGCGAGCTCATGATCGTGCGCACGAGCTTTCCTGCGGACGACCGCAGTGTGGGCTATGAACGTGGCACCTCCATTTCCAAAGGCTGGGACCAGGCCGCCACGGATGCAGCCATCAGCACCGCCGAGCATGTGGTGGAAAATCTGAATGAACTCGCCGGCACCAAAGATGGTGCGCCGGACCGCGTAGAAAAGCTGAAGAAGTTTGCCTTCACGTTTGTGGAGGCGGCCTTCTGCCGCCCGCTGACGGATGAGCAAAAGCAGCTTTTTGTGGAAAAGCTGTTCACCTCCGCCAAGAGCCCCGAGCAGGCGGTGAAGCGCGTGGTGCTCTTCACGCTGAAGTCACCGCAGTTTCTGTATCCGGAACTGCGTGAAAGTGAAAAGCCCGATGACTTTGCCTTTGCCTCGCGTCTGGCCCTGACCCTGTGGGACTCCATTCCTGACAAGAAGCTCATGCAGGCCGCGGTGTCCGGCAAACTGCACACGCCGGAGCAGATCCGCGCGGAGGCGCAGCGCATGCTGCCCGACCCACGTACAAAGGCGAAGCTGCATGGCTTCTTCCACCACTGGCTGGAACTCGAGCGCGCCGAGGGCAATGCCAAGGACATGAAGGTCTTCCCCGGTTTTGATGACAGTGTGCTGGCGGATCTGCGCGAGTCATTGTTCGAATTCCTCGACCAGGTGGTGTGGAGTCCGCAGTCCGACTACCGCCAGCTCCTGCAGGCGGACTACCTTTTGCTCAACGACCGCCTAGGCAAATTCTACGGCAAGCCCGTGCAGGGCGGCGAGTTCCAGCAGGTGGCGTTTGATCCGAAGCAGCGTGCCGGAGTGGTCACGCATCCGTATCTGCTCTCGTCGCTGGCCTCCAGCCGTGCGACTTCGCCGATCCATCGCGGTGTGTTTCTGACGCGGAACATCGTGGGTCTCTCGCTGCGGCCGCCACCCATGGCTGTGACCTTTGATGAGAGCCACTTCAATCCAAAGCTGACGATGCGCGAGAAGATCACGGAGCTGACGCGCAACAAGTCCTGCATGACGTGCCACTCCACCATCAATCCGCTGGGCTTTAGCCTGGAGAATTTCGACGCCATCGGCCGCTGGCGCACGCAGGACAACAACAAGCCGGTGAATGCCGACGGTGAATTTGCCGATGATGAAGGCAAGGTGGTGCACCTGAGCGGACCGCGAGACATCGTGAACTACGTGGCCAGCAGTCCGTATGGGCACCGCGCTTTCATACGGCAGCTTTTCAATCATTTCGTGAAGCAGCAACCGCTGGCTTATGGGCCCCAGACTCTGGAAGATCTGCAGAAGAACTTTGCAGCATCGAGCTGCAACGTGCAGAAGCTGCTGGTGGATCTGACATTGGTGGCGGTGCTGAATGGCAGAGAGCTGAAGTCGGCAACGCCGTAAGCACGGTGCCTCCTCTTCCTCCGTCCATGGATAGCCGCGCTCCTCATTTTGCAGCAGGCTCTGTGAAATCAATGGGCCGCCGCACGAGGTAGTGCGGTTTCTCGGGGTCTTTCCATCCCCAATTCTCACTGTATCCGTAATAGAGCCATCCGCGCCTGCCCGTGCTGTCGCTGGGCACAAACGTTGGATGCCACGCGACTTCAGCGCCGGTATGCGCGATGACCGGCACCTTCCAGATCTGCTGCATCCGCTCCTTGGGCCATTCGATGCCATCACGGGAAAACGCGACATACATTCCGCTGCGGTTGGCGCTCCCCCCTTCGCTCCACGCGTTCAGGCAAAAGATCATGATGAACTGGCGAAGTTCGGGAGAGAAAACCACCTGGGCTAATACGGCATCCGCTTGCGCGCTCCCCGTCATAATGGGCGAGTCCTTTCCGCCCTGCCCCGGCTCCGTGAAAGCGCCTTGGTGGAATTTCTTCCACCCTCCAGGACGCAAGGCATCCTCCACCCGGCACCGCGCCACACAGATATCGACGCCCCGGCCCATCAGCCGCTCGTGCGAAGAGTAGTAAGCATACCAATACTCGCCGGACGGTTCCGCCAGCACCCACGGCTCGCCAACTCCCTGATCGGCCAGGCCGCCCAGCTTCTTTGCGGCGGACCCGGCAAGCACAGGCCCTCGTTTCTCGAAGGTGGCTCCTCCGTCATGCGACACGGCCAGTGCGATCCGGCAGTAAAAGCCGGGAATCCCGCTGCCCACGCTTTCCATTCCCTCTTGATCCTCGGCATGGTAAAAGGCGGCGAGTTCGCCGTTGCGGGCTTTCACGATGGCGTTGATGCCCGCATAGCCGTTGTCGAATTCCCCAGGCTTCCCGCGTTCGAGCACCGTCGTGGCTTTGTTGAGCTGCGCCATGTCAGGGCCTTCGACCAGGACGGAGTTGACGCCTGCGGGGAAAATGATACGCACCCCCTGCCCACCACTTAACACCGAAAGCCGCCCGTCAGGAAAAGCCCGCAGCCCCAATGCTTTGTCTGCCAAGAGCGTTTGCGGTGGGCCAAGGTTAACGCACACACCAATATCAGCCGCTTTCAAAGGAGTGCAGGCCGCAATCAGCAGGGAGATGAGCAGGGGCAGCAAGCTTTGCATGGCGTGTGGTGAGAGCGGTCTCAGTGGGCGGCAAGGCGGCGGCGTGTG
This sequence comes from uncultured Verrucomicrobiota bacterium, assembly GCA_903838675.1. Classification (GTDB taxonomy): domain Bacteria; phylum Verrucomicrobiota; class Verrucomicrobiia; order Verrucomicrobiales; family Verrucomicrobiaceae; genus Prosthecobacter. The sequence continues at coordinate 612 of CAILZI010000002.1, read as the reverse complement.
TAGGTGCCGTGAGGCATGGAATGATTCGTTCAGATGCATGTCGCTTTTTTGTTATCGGTGCATTCAGAGATCGGCTTCGATGGCATCAAGCATGCTCCACTTCCCAGCCGCAGCTTGGGCGCGGGACTCAGCCATGTGCTGAACGAATCGCTCTTCGTTCTCAAGTCGATAATCAATCCAGTCATCTTCGCCTGCAAACCCGATTATGATCGCCGCTGGGCGACCATGCCGAGTCACGAGAACCTGCTCGGCGCACATTCGCCGATGGCAGAGCGGCCAAACCGGGACCAACAAATGGCAGACTTGGCAACTTGTATCACCACTTAATACACGCGCCCAAAATCGCATAAGCATAGTCTTAGATTGTTGATAATCACACAACTGTAACAATTATCAGTATGTATAAGGATATTATGTGGACCACATTTTTAGCAATCCCACATATTGAATGCTTCTGCTGCTACAAAACAACAAGTACTCGCAAGGCAATCCAACATCCATTGTTGATCACGGCGGCGGCGCAATTTTTATTCTGTAAAAGAGGCGATCAGGTTTGGGGTGGCTCAGTGGAGTTCATGTTGAGGTAAATTTTGCCGGTGCTCCACTCGTCGT
>CAILZI010000001.1 GCA_903838675.1 uncultured Verrucomicrobiota bacterium | reverse complement strand
TCGAACTCGAACTCGAACTCGAACTCGAACGTTCCCCCCGCCGCCCCACCCGCCGAGATCCTCCCGCTAGACGACTGGATGCTCGCCTCCCGCCTCTCCTACCTCCTCTGGGCCACCATGCCCGATGCCGAACTCTCCACCCTCGCCGATCAGGGAAAACTCCGCGACCCCGCCGTCCTCCAGGCCCAGGTCGCCCGCATGCTCAAAGACGAACGCTCCCACGCCTTGTTTGACGGCTTCGGCGCTCAGTGGCTCGGCCTTGCCGATCTCGAAGACAAGACCTTCGACACCACCAAGTTCCCCCAGATGACCCCCGCGCTTCGTGCCGCCATGTACGATGAGGCCCGCCTCTTCTTCGACAGCATCGTCCGCGAAAACGCCCCCGTCTCCACCTTCATCACCGCCGACTACACCTACCTCAACGAATCCCTCGCCGCCATCTACGCCCAGGGAGCAAACACCCAGTCCACCACCACACCCGCCGCCATCACCGGTTCAAAGCTCCGCCGCGTCAAACTCCCCGATGCCAATCGCGGCGGCATCCTCGGCATGCCCGGCATCCTCGCCGTCACCTCCTTCCCCAATCGCACCAGCCCCGTCAAGCGCGGCGTCTGGGTGCTCGAGCAGATCCTCGGCCAGCACGTCCCGCCCGCACCGCCCAATGTCCCCACGCTGGAAAAGCAGGACAAAAAGAAGATCGCCAACCTCACCCTCCGCCAGCGCACCGAACTCCACCGCACCAACGTCGTCTGCGCCAACTGCCACAAGATCCTCGACCCCATCGGCTTCGGCCTGGAGAACTTCGACGCCATCGGCCGCTGGCGCTCCCAGGACGACACCGGCGGCCCCATCGACGCCGCCGGCGAGCTCCCCGGCGGCAAACGCTTCACCACCCCCGCCCAGCTCAAGGCCATCATCGCCGCCCGCAAAGACGAGCTCTCCCGAAACCTCACCGAAAAACTCCTCGCCTACGCCCTCTGCCGCCAGCTCGAAGGCTACGACGAAATCATCATCGATCAGCTCATGCAGGGCATCGCCAAAGACAACCACCGCATGCAGACCCTCATCACCGCCGTGGTGACGAGCTACCCGTTTCTCAATCGCCGCATCGTCGAAACCCTCAGCGTCCCTGCTGCGCCCAAGCCCGCGCCTTCCGCCAAACCCAAACCTGCAGCCGCGCCAGCCACCAAGCCCGCGCCAGTCCCTGCCGCCCCCACAAAGAAGTAGCCCACTAGGAGCACGCCCCCATTTGGAGTGCGGTCGCGGAGTGAGGCACGAACGCAGCTACCGCTTTCGCCGTACTCGGTGACTCACGCCTACCAGTAAATACCCGAATGCGGCAGCGAATGCTTCTTCGATGGCCGGTGAGCGCACGCCCACCACGAAACGCCTTGTTCCATGCGCCACCCAGTAACCCAAGGCGCGGGAGTGTCCCCACTCCCGGTTTGGATCAGCACGGCCTCTTTCGCCTTGCTGCCAGGTGCCTGTCATTTCCCACCAGAGTAGCAATCGACCATCCGCCTCAGGTGCCCGACGACTTCATCATAGCTTTGAGTATTGATCGTCTCAACAGGCTGTTCCCAGTTGTCATTCAGAATGACAAATATCTTAAAACAACCTGCTGCATCAAAGGAGGGATACCACCCCACATCAATGGAGTGTCCGTTAGATACTTCACACAAAACATATCCTCTCGAAGAATATCCAATTGAGATGCCACTGACTTTTTCCAATCAAAACATGAGCGGATCGGAGAAAATTCCCCGTCGCGAAAATCAATCTGTGGAAACATGTCGTTCATTTCGAGCATCTCTGAAATTCAGCCTCTGTGACAGGGTTCTCATGAATTCATCCTCTCGCCAGCAGATTCCGACATGGATGGGCTGAGGACGTATGGATTGCCGCTAAGAGGCAAAAGAGCAGAGGTGGAATTCATTCTCTGCTCCCTCTGCCTCTCCACTCCTCTGCGGCAGAGTCGAATGTCTCCTTCACTTTCAAACGCCATGGCGCAAAGCCGCTCTACGTGCGCTTTTCTGAAATCAGTTGCCAATGGCGGGCAATGGGAAGAGTGCTCGGCGTCCTATCAAAGATCTCTTATCATTTGAAGCGCCCCACCCGCTCCACTCACTGAACTTTGAGCATCGCCCGCCCCAATCAAGACATCCCCATGGAGCCCTATCGCCGCAATTTTCTGTCCCTTTTGTCCGAGCACCAAGATGCCCCCTACGACCCTGAGCATAGTCAGTTCATTGAGAGAATTGCATCCGCCTTGTACGAACGTCACCACCAGTTCTCCCAATGGCCGGAGTGCGTTCAACTCTTCTACGCCTGCTATGACATCAACTACCAGGTCGGGAATGGCGGTTTCGCCCAGGCCGCGTACAACGTGCCCGAGCTCCTTCCCCTCGCGCAGAAAGCCTATGAACGGTTCGGCCGCAGGCAGGCCGGCCAATTGTGCGAGCGTGCCGTGTCCATGCTGCCCGCTGAATTGCGCGAACACTTCGCCAAAGGCCTGCAAGGCCGCCCCACCCTTGAAGATGTTTTTGAGCACTTCGTTGACAGCCAAATGGCTCAGCTCGACGAAAATCTGCCCCAGGAATTTTGGGCATACGATGCCCTTCAGCAGCTCGTGCAGGAACACCGTTCCGACTTCGAGTCCGTAGACCGCCTCGCATAAGCCCACCGCTAGGAGCACGGTCCTCCGAGCCCGCTTCTCATCGCTCGCGCCCATCGGGGGTCATTGCAAATAGCCCCCGCAAACACCCACGCATGCCCTCTCTTTTCACCACCCAACCTTGACTTCCGCCAAAGTGTGTAGTAACTACTACACACCGTGCCAAAGCCCACCACATTTGGTCAGTTCCTCCGCGAATCCCGCGAGGCCAAAGTCGCCACCGACCGCACCTTTTCATTGCGCAAAGTGGCCGACCGCGTGGGCATTGAGCCCTCCTACCTCAGCAAGATCGAGCGCGATGAACAGCCGCCGCCGGGGGAGGGGGTGATCCGCCTCCTCGCTCAGGATCTCTCTGAAGACCCCGATGTCCTGCTCGCCCTTGCAGGAAAGGTTTCCTCAGATCTCCTCGCCATCATCCGCACCCGCCCGCGCCTCTTTGCCGATCTCATCCGCCAGCTCAAAAACATGCCAGACCACGCCGTGCTCCGCCTCGTCCGCGAAGTGCGGGACGGCTCCTGGTGACGCCGCTCCGCTCATTGTCATAAAACATCAGTTTCTAACATTAAAGGCTGCATCCTCACATTCACCCATCAACCACCCACCCCTATGATCGAAATCCATCAAGACTCGCTGCGTTTTTCGTTCCCCGCCATCGCCGCCGAAATCGAGGCTCTGCTCGAAGCTTACGTGGCCAAAATGCTCCCATCCTTCCTCTCGGAATATCCGGAGATGGTCATCCGAGAGTTGTTGGAAGACAGGCCTCATCTTTTCAGAGCTTCCGGCTCTGAGAAGAAAATCCGCAAGCTGGTGCTGGGACTCACCCATGAGGACATTGAAAGACTGCTGCGCGAGCAGGTGTGGGACAAGGCCGGGCTCCACGGCGGCCACCATCCGGCCCGCATGGAGATTGAGTTTCAGCGTACCTTGCGCATCCCGGACGACGGCAAGACCTATCCTCTTCCGCCGTCGCTGGGCAGCTTCCCGCTGCGGCACGTGGACGACTTTGCAGACCGCGTCCCGCAGGAGTGGCTGAAGCGCGGGGGAGTACTGATGCCCATGTATCAGGCCGAGGCGCTCTGGATGAACTTCGATAGCGGGTATCCCTTTGCCCTCAAGATCGCCGCAGGGAAGATCAATGCCGTCAGCGGTGAGAGCTGGCAGGGCGGACTCCAGCGCAAGCCGCAGGATTACGTGGTCATCCCCGGCCAGCCGTGGCTGGATGGTTTTGCCGTGGCAAAAGGCGTCATCCGGCAGTTTGTGGCCATGCCCCTCGGTGCAGGATACTCCGTGGAAGAGCAGCTCTCCGGCAAGGCTGAATTTGGCGGCATGCAGTTTCAGGCCATCCCGATGAAGGCACGGAAGTACTATGAGTCCAAAGTGCTTCCGAAACTGCCTGCACGACTGGCCCAAATCGTGGATCGGATGCTCCATAAAGAACTGATGTTTGAGGGATTGAGGTCTGGCTTAGTCAAGTGCTGCGCCGAGGCCGGCGGCATGGGCCTCGGTGCCGGTGGCCGGATGCGTCAGGAAATCTACAAAGATCCGCATGCCGCCGAAGACTGGGATCTGGAGCAGAGCAGTCGCTGCTTCGTGCATTTGTGTGATGCCCTGCTGTGGCGCGAGATCACCGGGGAAAACCCGCCGCAAACACCCGTCACTGCCATGGAATACAAGCGCGCGAAGCTCCCATGGTTTGACTATTACCGCGATGACCTCGCCGTGCTCGAAGGCTCCAAAACCCTCGCCAGCATCAAAAGCGTGAACACCCTCTCACAGGAAAAAAACGGTCACGCACTGCCAGGCAACACCTCCGTCAAAGTGCCCTCCGTTATCGACTGCAGCCCCAAGAACAAGACCGTCAAAGAGTGGGTGGGTGAGTGAGCATGCGGCTCATCGCTTCTGAATCCGCAGCGCATACGTAGCAGAAGTTCATCTTGCTTCACCCACTCCGGCAGCTGAGCTTAAAACGTCAGCCCCCCCGCACTCCGACTTCAATGAGCCCGCAGACCATCCTCAACGAACTGCAAGAGCGCTATGCGGCGCTCACATCGTATCAGGATGTCGGCGTCGTGCTGAGCCAGCATGCAGGCTCGGACACCATCCACGAGACCTTGTTTTCGACCCACTTCATCCGCCCAGACCGCCTTCGCTTCGACTGGACCACACACCATCCATATCCGCCACTCAGGCACCTTCAGAGTCACCACCGCATCTGGCAAAATGCCACGGGTGTCTTTTCACAATACCACGGAGCTGCTGAGCCCGAGCCTCTCAGCGATGTTGCGCTCGCCATCTCCGGTGCCAAAGGCGTCTCCGGCGGCTCCAGCTACACCATTCCCCGGATGCTCATCGGCATGTCGGGCGAGTTTGCGTCCGAATTCCTGACCGTGCAGGCCATCACCGACGGCGAGACAGAGGGGCTGCCATGCCGCTGTGTCATTGCTGCCGATGCCCGCCAGAGACCCTATCGGCTCTACATCGGGCGCGATGACCTGCTGCTTCACCGGGTTTCCAGTTCGGTCATGGATGGCACTTCTTCAGACGAGATCCATCGAGAGATCCGCATAGACGTGAAAATCGACGAAGACATTTTTCACCCAACTCCCAAGGTGTGACCAGATGCCATTTGCCCACGCAGCACCACCACTCATGACGTCACCATGAAGATTGTTCTCTCGTCGCTCACACTCATCATCGCGGCTGTCGCTCTCAGCCAGTTTGGCAGGCCTGCAAACCACCCCGCACAGACCATGAATGAAGATCAGTTTTGGCAGTCCATTGAAGATGCCTGGAGCAAGGCCGGCGGCTTCACTGAGCTTCGTGCTAAACTTGCCACCATTCCCTCGGAGCAGGAGCCGGATCAGCCGCTTTATGCACCGCTTTCCAAAGTCATCGGCCATTTGCACACCTGCCTCCGCGAGCTGCCGCAGGCAGACCTGCTTGAATATGATCGAATCCTGGAGCGGAAGCTTTATGACATCGATCGTTCAGAGATTCAAAAGTACACCGACGGCTCCGACGACGGCTTTCTGTATGCCAGAGGATTCATCGTCGCCATGGGGCGAAGCTACTACGAGGCGGTGAATCACGATCCCTCAAAGGCGATCATGAATGCTGAGTGCGAGGATCTGTGTTACCTTCCTCATCACATCTACCGTGAGAGATTTGGTGAAGTTCCGAAGTCCGGCATCAGCCGCGAATCAGCATCCAATCCCGCAGGATGGCGGGAATGAAGCCCCCATGGAAACAAGGGCAGGCAAAGTGTCGGAGCCACCATGGTGGTCACAGTTCACGTGCTCTCCGTAAGTCCCCGTCAAAAACGCAGCCCCTTCCAATGCCCCCGCCTCCACCCCTCCTTGCCTATTTTGGGCCGAACTTAGGCTTTCTATTCCTGTTCCTCGCCAGCTGGATCTTCATCGTCATCACCTCCGTGGTCCTCCGCCGCCGCCCGCAGCGCTGTGGAGGGCGCACTGGTGCGCGGGGAAGGGAAGAGGTGAGAGATTGATGAAGCGGTAATTTCTTGTGCTGACATTCGTTCAAGTAACGAAGCAGCTTACTTTTCCGCAGCCCTGTCGGGCGGCAGTGTGAACTTTTCGCGGGCCATTTGGATGAACTGCGCGATGTAGTCAAGGAGGTCTGCGGCATGCTCCTTGTCTGGCCCCTCTTTCATCGGGCTCAGGATGCGGAGCTTCAGCGATTTGAGGCGAGGGGCTAGCTGCTCAAGCAGTTGGAGGTTCATCGGCATGCCCTCGCCCAGAAGAGGGTGGTCGCGCCACAGCGTCTCCACCGTGTTCAGCAGCCGGGGAGACGGAAGCTTTTCGTCGTCGAGTGTCTCTCCCAGTGTCTTCAGTTCGATCATCAGCAGGCCAGCATCTTCGATGTGTTGCACCATCCTGAGGTAGCAGAAATCGACAAAGTTGGAGGTCTCGCGGCGCGCTGCGGCCAGTTTCACAATCAGAGGGTGCAGCGCCACGTCCTGCCAGCGTGCGCCATTGGCACGGGCTTTCAGAAACTGGGGATACCCGGTATAGAGGGTGTCCAGGGCCAGCATGGAGCAGGCCACGAGGGAGGCTGGTTCATCCTGGATCTGGCCGGAATTAAACGCGGCGTCGATGTGCTCCTGCGTCACCTCCTGCTCAAGCATGAGGATCATCTTTTGCGCCAGCTCCGGCGTCATGTCCACGACCACGGTGCAGCCAAAATTGGTGATGCCGTCAATGGCATGCAGGCGCACGGAGGGAGCAGAGTCGTTCATCAGCTTCCACAGCAGTGGGAAGTCCATCCCTGCGGCGCGGAGCCTTTTCACGGCCAGTTCCCTGTCCTCCGCCTTGCTGCTGCCCGCCAGCCGCAGGGTCTGAGCGCGCGCCTGCTGTTCCTCCTCCCCCTGTCCCTGCAGTGCGGTGCTGCTGCAGGTGATGAAGATTGCAAAGGCGAATAGCGGAACCAGTGTACAAAGAAGGCGGGAAGGATTCATGGCAAACTTGCGCCAAGCATTGCATAAGCTGGCCGAAAGACGATGAAGCCTTTTCGTGTCGTTTGATCCAGCGGAATCTTGACGAAGGGTGGCAGATCAGGACCGTTTCCATCCCCCGTCACTCCCCGTGCAGCATCAAACAACACGGAGTGCTGGCTGACTCTATGCAGAAATCAGTTTGAAGATCCAGGGCCGGCAAAAATCATGATTTTTTGGCGCGATCATGGTAGCGGCTGTGGCTTTGGCTGTGGCTGTGGCTTGCCTTGCGGTGGTAAAGGCGGGGGCGGCAGTGGGAGAAGTGTGCCAGGGATGAGCAATGGAGTATTTTTATCGAAATAGTATTTCGGAAAAAAGATCGGCTTGATCCCCATGATCTTGGCACGTTCTAGAAGCAATTGATTTTGAATTCGCATGGCGCGGAACTCCGCGTCCATGTTTCCCGTGCTCGGATAAGCGCTTGCATCAGCCGGGTGTTCAACATTCAAAAACGGGTTCGCGGTGCCGAAGATTTTTTCGCCAAGGTGTTGAAATTCGTGCCCCAATGTGTCCGGGGTGATAAGGCCTGGTTTTACACGGACGGCTCCATTGGCGTCCACATAGGTTTTGTCCAGCAACGACCGGCCTACATTGATCTTATCCGCGACAGTCGCGAGTTTTTCGATCATCTGCCTTCCTGTTGGGACTTTGTTGAGTCCTTGAAGAGATGCTACAACATTCGGATAGGCCGCGAATTTCTCGCTAAGTATGGTCAAAGGATCTCTCCCATCTTTGGCTGGAGTGGGGGCCGCTCCTTGCTTGGTGGAATCGGTTCCCTGATTCTGCTGCATCGCGCCACCTCCAGCGGGGGGCTGGGGTACTGCGGTTCCCTTCTGCGCAGGAGCGGTGGCTGGCGGTTGCGCCTGGGCTGGTGATTGCGGCTGCGCTGCGAGCCTGTCGCCCTGCGCTGGCGAACTGGCCCCACGTACCTGTTGCTGAGCTGCAATGGCTCGTTGGGACCCCTGGAGGCTTTGCTGTGGCCATGGCCTGCCGGCCCCTATGCCCTCATGCGTCAAAAACGCCTCCGGACTGCTGCGCCCATCAAACCCGCGGCCCGGGGGCACCGTGGAAGAATCGGGGCGGGGCGGCGGTGGGCGGTCGGCCCATGAGTCGTCGCGCTGGCCGTCCGCTGCACCGCGCACGGAAGTTTCGGGCGGTGTGTCGGTGTAGAGGGGGGGGCAGGACTGTCGCTGCGGGAGTTAGCTGCTGAACCGGCCTTGTTGCCAGACTGCTGCTCTCGGGCATACTCGGGCGGCATCGGGCGTGGCGTCAGAAAGAGGCTGCGGCCTGCGGGTGGTGGTGCCCCGCGCGGGGAGACCGGCCCGATGGTGCCATTGTTGAAGCTGCCAGCTGTCGCAGGTGGTTCGAAGTCTCCGTGACTGCCTGCGTCCGTTTCAGCCTCCGGCTCATGCTCAGTTTCGGGTGGCTCGCTGAGCCAGGCAGGGAGATGGGTGGGCGCAGACGGGCCAAACGAGCGCGGCGCGGCGGGCTCTCCCTGCACCGGCTGCGGCAGGTGGCTGAAGGCGCGCACCATCCCGCTGCGCTGCATGGGCTGCACGTCCTCCTCCTCCTCCTCGTCTGCTTGAGGGCGGTTGTCTTCGAGGAGGTGGGAGCTGGCAAATACAAAGTTCATGTCCAATCTCTTGGGTCCGAATTTGGGAATGCAGGCTTTAAATAAAAGAATGTGGTAGTGCATGGTATCACCTTGGAGATCCACAGCGCCGCCCCCAGGCCTAACCCGCAGACCCAATGCCAGTTCAGAATTTCTGAAATGCCTTTGTCAGCGTCATATCAGCGGTTAAAAACCTTTGAGTTCATGCTTGGCGTCCACGCACGAAGCTGTCGGCACCGCTAGCAATAAAACACCAATCTCACTCATGGCCCGCTTTCAGCGGTGCCACTCTTGCCTGATGTCGCGGGTCCGTTTCAAAAAGATTGATCACTCGGAGGTAGCGATCCGTCTCTTCGAACGAGGTCGTTTTTTGCGGATCCGCATCGCTCGGATACGCCTCATAGCCAATCGATTGAAACACCTGCCTGCCGTTCTTGTGGATCGTGATGTCCCAACTGCCCGGATCGGTGTGAGGAATTTTGCCCCTGGGCTCGTACCGGGTCCGCCAGCGGTACACGCCTGTCTCTTCCAGGGCCTTCCAAAAAGCCGCCAGCTCCTCCGGCGTGAGTTTTTTAGTGCTCGTCCTCTTTCTGTCCGCACCGTTGTACCCGATCGTGAAATGCGACAATCTAGATTTCTTCATGATGTATTCGCTCGAGTAAAACGAATTGCCACTGCTGAACCGGGCGCTGTCTCCATCTCCTTCTCTTTTCACAGACCGGCACCCAGCCAGGCAAAGCATGGCAGACAGCATCAGCAAACGGGCGTGGGTCAGGCTCATAAAGTCAGAGGCTAGCATGAGCGATTGAGATCAGGGTACAAATAATTGCGCGTGCGTACCACTCTTCGGACACTTACAACCGCATCGCGCCACTCCCCTAACACCTCGGGAACGATGCCGCCACCCATCTCTACCTCCTGCTAGAAACCACCCCACCACACAGTATCTTAAGGAGCAAAGCCTCGCGCATCTTTCCCGGCACCGTTCCGGCCCATTTTCCATTTTCCTTTCTCAGTTTTCCATTCCTCCATCCTTCCCCCATGTCAAAGAGCCCCCTCATCTCCCGCCGCACCTGCCTGCGCGGCCTCGGCACCACCCTCGCGCTTCCCTTGCTCGAAGTCATGGGTTGGGCCGAAACCGCCAGGAAAGGCGCACGTGCCGCAACCGCCGCCATCGCCCGCCCTCCCGTCCGCCTCGGCTTCATGTACATGCCCCATGGCGTCATCATGGATCAGTTCTGGCCCGCCACCCCCGAGAGCTACCTCACCACCCCGCCGCCTGCGCTGGAGAGCCTGCGCGGCGTGCTCGATCAGTGCCTCCTCATGAAAGGCATCGGCGGCATCCCCATCGCCCCCTTCAATGGCGCACCGCACGCCCTTGAGCTCTCCACCTGGCTCACCGCCCAGCTCCCCGACTCACGCCAGCGCAACCGCATCAACATCGCCATCTCCGCCGATCAGATCGCTGCAAACTACATCGGCGCCCTCACTGCTTTGCCGTCGCTCGAGCTCGCCACCATGCCGCAGACGCACAAGGAAAATCAGGAAGGGCTCAATGAAGGCTACTACTCCCACTGCAGCTTCCGCTCCGCCACCCAGGCCGTTCCCGCCGAGATCAATCCCCGCAACGTCCTCAACCGCCTCTTCAATCAAAGCAGCACCCCCGGCAGCCAGAGCGCCGCAGCCACCGCCGCCACCACTAAGGCCCAGGCACTTGACCGCTCCATGCTCGATCTCGTCATCACCGGCGCACGCGACTTGAGAAAGCAGCTCCCGCAGGACGACCAGCAAAAGCTCGATGAATACCTCGACAGCGTCCGCGCCGTCGAGCGCCGCATCGCCGCCATCGAGTACCGCCAGAAGGAAGCCGCCCTCGAAAAATCCGGCCTCGCTCCCAGCCGCCACCGCGCCACCGACACCCCGCCCATCGAAATCAAAATCCCCCTCGGCGACAAGCGCAGCGAATACATGCAGGTCATGTGCGATCTCAACGTCCTCGCCTTCCAGACCGACACCACCCGCGTGAGCACCTACATCGGCTCCACGCCCAACGGCGTCTCCTATCCCGAACTCGGCTTCAAAGACGAGCACCACTCACAAACTCACCACAACAACCAGCCCGACAAAGTCGGAAAAGTCGCCGCCATCACCAAGTTCAACATCGACCAGTTTGCCTACATGATCAAACGCATGCACAGCATCCGCGAAGGCGATGGCACCCTCCTCGACAACTGCCTCATGCTCTGGGGCTCCGGCCTCGAAGATGGCAACAAACACTCCCGCGAAAACCTCCCCTTCATCCTCGCCGGAAAAGCCGGCGGCACCGTCAAAACCGGCCGCTTCTTAAACACCACCACCGGCAATCAAGGCGACCTCCTCACCACCATGCTCGCCTGCGCCGGCGTCCCCCTCGACCGCCCCATCGGCATCGCCACCAAGCAGATCACGGAGATGAAAGCCTAGGGCAGGGGAGGCCAGTGATCGTCCTCGTCCTCCTACTCGAACTCGTACTCGATCCTTCCGCGTCGTAGGCACTCAAGCCATCGCGAGACCGAGCAGCAACAAATTCAGAGTTTCGGTTCTTCGTATTGTAGTCCCGGCTTTAGCCGGTTCTGTATTCTTCGCTCGTAGTTCGGGATTCACTTCGCTCAGTCCACCCGCCTACGCTCCCGGAAAACTCAGCCCCGTCACCGCACGCAGAAAATCGTGCCCCTGCTCATACTGGCCGTAGCGAAACTCATCACGGCACCAGTACGCTTTTCTCCTTCTCAGGCGCTCATTCCACGGCTTCAAGTACCTTTGAATGTTCGCAGGCGGGATGCTCCACCGGCCCGCCACCACCTCTGCATTCCCCACCGGCCCCGTCTCATGGCCCCACATGCTTGGAAGTGTCTGAAACCGGTCTATGATTTGCTCCTGCGCGTCGTGAAGATTGTACTCCCACGCGATGTGCGCCTGAAAAAACACCTGCATCCAGCCGCATTCAAATTGCGCCGCAAGTTCCTTATAAAGCTTCCAGTCCTCGTATTGCGGATAGACCAGCCACACCAGCATCGCCCGCTCGTTTTCCATCACCATCACATTCACGTCCGCAACAAATTTGCGAGGATTCAACACCACCCGCCATTCCGGATGCTGCGCTCCAATCAAATCCAGACACTCCTTTCCTCGGGCTGTGGGGTAGGCGGCAATGCTCGTGTTGCTCATTCAGTTAGACTTAGGAGTGACTTGGCGTTCGGACCTCTTGCTGCGCAGCATGGAAAGACAAGCAAAACATCCCGGTCGACGCCAGTTCCTCCGCCTTCAGGTCCTTGAGCAGTCGCGCAAACTCTTCCCCGAAGGCCAACGGCCATCCGTAACCAAGCCCAGGGTTCGCAGCACCCTGGGTCGCCTCACCACCCACCACGCTCAAGCGTCAACACCAACGGTGTTGCGTGCATTCCTCGCTTGGTTTGGATCTCAGGCGTGGGGCTCTGCCAGGAAACGCATAACCATCCACAGTGTGCAGCACGCCAATGCCAGCCAAACTGGGCGGGGAACTCCATCTCTGAAACAAACGCGAAACAGCGTTTGTTCCGAAGGTGAAGGTGCGAGAGTGCCGCACTGTTTTCTGAGTTTGCGCTTCTTCCATTGGGGTTTCTTCCATTTCGGACGAGAAGGTTGTTTTTCGCTAAACCATTCCTTCACCACCTCGATCAAGTGTGCGGCAGCTAAGGCGAGGGGGATCAAGACTGCTGGGAGCCATACGATCAGCAATATCATGCCCCGGGCAAAAGCCACGCTTCGTGCCAATAGCATTGTTGTTTCAGGGGTTGGCTGCGGTTGCGCTCGCCCTTCTCCATGGCCGCTGGCGATGTCAGTGTCGTCAAGGATGAGCACGATGGATTGAACTGGAGCGGCTGTCTCCAGTGCTGCATAGGCCGAACTGCCCACAAGGAGGCATATAGCGAGGCCTAGCAAAATGTTGCGTCCAGCTTGATCGAAAGACAGATGAACGCCTGAAGTCGAAGGGATGGTAACCAGTGGTGGATACGTTTTCATAACACCACCATTTTAGATACAGACGCAACAAATGAACAAGATAACCAAGGTGTCAATTTCGATACCGGCCCATATCTGAAGAGATTTGAATTCTCGTCAAACCAAAAAAGATCGATTTTTTGATATGCGTGGAAATCAGCAAAGATGCTGAAGTGGATTTAACTGGGGTTGCCGCAAAACAGCATATTTTCGAAAATTTTCGATTTTACCCAAATTCGAAAAAAAATGATTTTCTTTCGAATTTGTTCAAAATGATGTTATTAAAAAGAAATCTAACAGGCTATGAAGGAAGTTTATTTGAGCGAGCGGGCTGAAACCCTACTGCTGCAATGGCAAAGCTGGTTCACAGGACCGAAGCTAAGGCCCCCACGAGGCACTTTGATTGACGCATTGATCAGTCATTTTAGCGCGGAAACTGACAAGGAAGCATCATGGCTTGCCAAGTTTAAAGAGGTTCTGGCTGCCCAGCCTGATGACAACGAACCTTCATACGGGGAGAGCGTTAAGATAAAGAAAGATGTTCACAAAAAACTCGTCGATCTGGCTCAAGACGTGATGAAGGTCACTGTGCAGAAGTTTCTTTCTGCTTTGGTGAGATTTTATTCGGACAAGTCAAGGACCGACTTGCTGCGCGATATACTTCGGCATCGGGTGGTGAAGCTTCAGTACAAAGATAAGCCAGACTGCATCGCAATCGACATTCCGCTGTCACTTATTCCCAAATTTGTCGATGGCATTCCACAGGCAGTGCTGGAAGAAGCCATCAAGAAGATGGCGGCGAATTTGAGATTAAAAGAGCGAAAAGCCGCCACCGAACTGCTGATCAAGACCAAGAAAGAGGTGATGGACGACGCTGCCTCCGCAATTGAAGACTTTCAATTCGTGGTCCTCGAGATCGACCCCGAATTCAAAAACCTTTTGAAAAAGCTGATCTCCGACGAAATGAAGTTTAGTTCCCACGTAGCTGCATACCTTGTCAAAGTGATCTCTAACTGCAAATGAGGAGATGAATTCGAGTCGCGGCTGACAACTTTTGCAAGTCGTGCGTGAAAAATCGAAGCCCTGCATCATTCGGGTCTACAGCATGCAATGCCGCGCCTGAATGGCATCACCCCGCCTTCTCCGCCTCCACATAAATGCTGTTCTCCGGCCGGTTATCAATCCGCTCCAGGTCCGCGCATTTCCCTTCGCGATACTTGCACGCACGCGCATTCACAAAGCCATGCTTCTCCAGCAGCTTGCACAGCGACGACTCCGTGTACATCCACTGGTGCCGGTTCTTCACCCCTGTGCCATCGTACTCCAGGATGCCCAGCAGCATCGCCGTCGGGTCCTCCGGATCATAGAGCTTCACGTAGTGGTCCAGGCTCGGGATCACAAACCGCACCACACCGCCCGGAGCCAGCACACGCAGGATCTCACTCAGCAGCAGCGGCACATCCCACACAAAAATGTGCTCAAACATGTGCGAGCTAAACACACACTGGCAGCTGTTGTCCGCCAGCCCAAACCGCTTTGTCACATTCAGGTAATGCAGCTTTTTAAACACACCCTGCTCATGCTCCTCCAGCCGCGCCTGCGTGATGCGCCCCACCTTCCGCAGCAGCTGCGGCAGCCCCGGAACCATCGTCACCCAGATATGCGGCGTGATGTCCGTGTTGTACCACCCCTCCTGCGGACAGTTGAAAGCCCCGAGATGAAGTTTGAGCAAAGGTGAAGTCATGTGAAGAAACCTAGGCCTCGCCACATAACCCGTCAACGCACACCCCAGACTCCCGCATAAAAATGCCAGGGAAGAATGGCGCTCAGTTAAGAGGTGTCATCGTGCAGTTGGGAGATTGAGGAAGAGCAGCCGTCCGTACTGGGAGCGCCGACCTTCTGTCGGCTCTGGCGCTGGCTCCCAGAGGCCCAGGCGGCCCACTCGGATCCTTCAGCATCCAGGCATCAGGGACGTTCGCCCAGAGGCCGACAAAATGTCGGCGCTCCCAGCCATGATTCCATCTGCAAGGCAGCCTCGCAAAATTCCACGATCTCCCATCTTAACTGAGTGCCATTCATGTCAGGGCCCCATGCATCACGCAGCGCCACAAGCCACCTCACATCCCCTCGTATCGCCATCCTCACACACCCTTCTCAAACTCTGCCCCCGCTGCCTCTCCGCCCCTCTGCGGCCAAAACGAACGTCCCCACCGCTCCACCACCCTCACACCCGCTGCACAACAATGCACACATGCATCTCCGGATGCTGATCATACTCCAGATGCCGGCACACACAGCCCGCCGCCGCCAAAGTCTGCAGCGTCTGTGAAACCCCCAGCGTGCTGTACAGCACCGGCACGCCCATGCTCGCATCCACCCTCTCTTCCGGCGCATCCAACCCGCCAAAGGTAAAGATGAAAACCCCGCCCGGAGCCAGCGCCTCGCACAGCTTCGTCAGCACCTCCGCATGGCGCGCCAGCGGCAGATGCCACAGGCAGTCCCACGCCGAGATAAAATCATAGAGCCCATCCGGCTGCCACTCGCACACATCCGCATGGTGAAAGGCGATGTGCGGCATCCGCTCACGCGCCAGCTCGATCATCCGTGCCGACACATCCAGCCCCTCCACCGCATAGCCCCGCAGCTCCAGCAGCCGGATGAAGCGCCCATGGCACCCGCACCCCACATCCAGCGCCCGACCGCCCGCATGCGCGGCAAACTTCAGCGCCCGCTCATGCTGTGAAATACCATTCGTCTCCAGATGCGGCTCCAGCCACCGCTCCGCGATCTCATCATAGCTCCGGCCAAGGTCCTCAGGCTGCATGGCAGGGGATTAAGGCCGCGCGCAGGTCCGATCAAGGGCAGACGTTCAAGTTTCAAAGCTCAAAATTCAAAGTCCAAATTTCGAAGTTGAGCGTTCAAGATTCATCATTCAACGTCCCCTCCCACACCCATGATCCTCCAGCAACCCGCCGCCATCTCCCGCGTTTTCGGTCTCAGCCTCAGCCTGATCAGCACCTGGCTCTCCGCCCGGGAGACCATCGAGATTCTTGGCAGAGCTCGGTACGTCGCCTTGTGGCAGGCCATTGGCAGCTGCTTGCTCCTCGGTGTGTTGGCATTCACCCTCACCTGCATCGGCGAATGGCTCTGGTCCTTTGAGGAAGGCTGGGATCGCCTCCGGCTCAGCCTGCGCTACACCCAGGCCGCCCTCATCATCGGCGGCCTCGTCTTCGTCATCATCATCCGCATCGAAGACGCCCTTCATCTCCTTTGATCAGGCAGGAATGCCACGCCTCTTGCATTCCGGATCTGCCTTGTATCAGCGTCATATCAGCGGTTAGATGCCTCCGTCTTGGATTGATTCGCTTCGCTCACCCTTCGGGCTCCTCTTGGTCGACTGTTTGCCTTCGGCTATCTCCGCTGCGCTCCGGTTCGCTTCGCTCGGCTCAGCGTCTCCTAGCCCCCATCATTCATCGGGCTCTTTTGCCGTACGGCTCGCATCCTGCATCTCCGGTCCATTTTCCATGGATTCGCTGTGCTCACCCCAGCGGGGCAGCCTGTCAGCTGTCTGTCTCGCTGTTACCGTTTCCAAAGTTATTCAACGACCGGCGGGCAAGAGGGCCTCTTCGCTCGGCTCTGCCATGCACATTGAGACTTGCATAACAGACTGACATCCCTGCCTTGAAGGCCAAAGGCCTTCCGTAATCCAGCCCAGGGGTGCCGAGCCATGGCGAGTGCTCCCCTGGGTTCTGGCAGCCAATCCGGGAAGCAAACCCAGCACCCCGCCACACGGCGCCAGGTGCCAGCAGCGTCTGCTCCGCCATTGCGTCGCAGGCGGCTGTGGTCTGCGTCCCGCTCCACATGCCTCCGGCTCCAGTTTTCACACGAACTCCATTCGCATCAGTCTGTTAGGCAAGTCTCAATTGTTCTTCCATCCTTGGACGTCCCCGCGTGTAACCACCCCGCGCCCCATCCGTAGTACCCTCGCGTGCCCCTCCCACTTCCCATTCGCCTCATCACCCTCGCCGCAGCCCTGCTCCTCACCAGTTGCCCGCCGCAGCACAGCCCCGCCGAACTCGAAACCGCCGCGCCCTGCAAGCGCGTCCCCATCAGCTATCAGAGCGATGGTCTCCGCATCACCGGCCTCGCCAGCAAGCCCGCAGGCCTCGGCCCGTTCCCCATCATCCTCGTCAATCACGGCGGATTCGACCCCGCTGAAAAAGTTGCCGTCTTCGCCGATCTCTTCGCCAGCGCAGGCTACCTCGCACTCGCGTCCGACTACCGCGGCTGCGGCAAATCCGAAGGGAAACACGAGGTCGCCAAAGGCGAAGTGAACGACGTCCTCAATGCCATCCGCTACGCGCAAAGCCTGCGCACCGCCGATGCCAAACGCGTCTTCCTCTTTGGCTTCAGCCATGGCGCCGTGCTCTCCCTCCTCGCCGCCGCGCGCGAGCCCGCCATTGGTGGCGTCATTGCCGTGCAGGGCCCCGTCGAGCTCGCCGAATGCTACGCGCACTGGGTCGCCCACCGCACCGAGCCCGGCATCGCACCCCTCGCAGGCCTTCACACCTTCGTCGGTGGCACGCCCGAGCAGCAGCCCGCCGCCTGGCGCGAGCGCTCAGCTCTCTATGCCGCCCCCCGCATTCACTGCCCCGTCCTCCTCATCTACAGCGATGCCGATGCCGCCGTGCCTGCAGATCAAGGCCCGCGCATGGAGCAGGCCCTGAAAGCCTCCGGCAACACCCACACCCGCCTCATCATGCTCCCCGGCCTCAATCACGGCCTCACCCCCGCCGCCTGGGCAGACCTCCGCCCCCGCATGCTCGACTTCATCAAAAACCCCACCGGTCCCTGAGTTCGTTTCAGCTCAGTCGTCGTTGCACCTCATCCCAGCGCCGCGATCCCCTCCCGCATCGCCTTCAGCACCTTCTCCACCTCCGCAAAGGGATCATAGTTCTTCCGCCCCATCGCCAGCGTCTCGATCGGTACAAAGCCGCGATACCCGCCTGCGTGGATGATCCCCGCCAGCTTTTTAAAATCCGTCACCGGCGTCTTCACAGAGCTGCCCAGCGTCTCCTTGATCTGCCAGTTCACCGCATGCGGCACCATCAGCGCGATGTCCGCGTACGGGTCCTCCGTGAAGTACTTGCCCGTGTCCACCAGCGCCCCGCACCACTCATGCCCCACGCGCTTCAGCAGGCTCACGTGCTGCTCCCCCGTGCTCAAAAAGTCACCGTGGTTTTGCACCGCCACCAGCACGCCAAATTTCGCACCATGCTCCGCGCACTCGTGCAGCGCCTCCGCCATCCACTTCTCCACCTCCTCGCGTGGCGCACCGCCCGCCGTCGCCTGCCAGTCCTTCGCATTCTTCTGCTGCGGCCCTGCAAACACCCGCACCACCGGCGCACCCAGTCGCGCCGCCACCTCGATCCACACCTTCGTCAGCGCCACACCCGCCGCGCGCACCGCCTTGTCCGCCGTCGCAAAATCATTCTTCACCCCCGTGCCGCTGATCACGATGCCGCGCTCATGCACGTAGCGCTTCATGCGGTTCACGTAGCTGTCCGCCGGAGCCTGCGGGTAGCCCAGAAAAAAGTACCCCGTCAGATCCACCGCCGGAATGCGCAGCCGCTCGCAGAAATCCACCACGCCAAAGAGATCGATCCCCCGCTTCGCATCCGCCAGGTTCTCATTCAGCAGCTCCAGAAACGAGTACGCATTCAGCGCCGGCGTGAAAAACGGCGCACCCTTGGGTGCACCCGCCTCAGCCGCAGCACCCACGCAGGGCAGGGGAGCCGCAGCAGCCGCCAGCGGCAGCAGCGCAGCGCGTTTCAGAAAGGAGCGACGGGAATCAGTAAGCATGTTATTCATAATCAGGGAGTGGTAGGTGCTGGTAGAGTGAACAAACGGGAAAAATAGGTCGGCAGGCTCGAAATCAACAGGGCAGGGGGCCTCGCTCCGGGCGAGCTTTCACGCACCGCCACCTGCTGCCGCAGCCCCGCATGGCTCCGCAGCACCAGCCGCACCTCATCCGCAAAGCACCCGCTGAATTCATGCGCCCCCGCGCCAGCCGCCGCCAACTGCGGGATCACCTTCAGCTCGATCACCAAAAAATCCGTGTCCGCCGGCACCGTCATGCGCCCCGTCGTCTCCCGCCATTTCCCCCGTGCCTCCTCCGCATTCATCCGGTGGGAGCTCTTTGCCGTCTCTTGGTACAGGTGCTCCTTCCAGTTGCGCGGCAGGATCTCCGTCGTGCCATTGAAGGCCCACACATTCGTCATGAACTGCATGCCCGTCTCTCCCGCGCCCGGTACCCACTGATACCACGCCGACCAGTCCACCACCGCCTGCCCGTCCGCGATCTCACTGCGCCACGCACGCATGTCCACCACCTGGTACAAATTCCCGCCGCCACTCTTCTCCATGCCCGCAGACACCGCCGAGTCCGATCGCAGAAAGCGCAGCATCCGTTTTCCTTCTTTCGGCACCACGCCCTGCTGCGCCGCTGTGCTCTCCGTGAAGTCACCGCTCCACAGCCCAAAGCGCACCGGCACACCCTCCGCCGCAGGCGCCGTGCCCTGCTCAAATCCCGCATCCGCCAGCGCCAGCACACGCTCCGCCCACGGCTGCACATGCGGCACCGCATACGCAAACACCACCGAGGCACTGAACAGCCCCAGCACCAGACCCGCCGCCGCCGCCGCCGTCAGTGGCCGCCACTGCAGCCAGCCTTTCCGCGCACGCGCAGGCATCACCCCCGGCACCTTCACCGCCAGATCAGCCTCGCCATCCTGCTGCGCCAGCGCATGCAGCCCATCCTCCACATCCTGATGTAGAAACCACAGCCTGCGCGCCTCCGCATCCCCGCGCAGCCGCTCCTGCAGCTCCGCATGCTCCTCGGCAGTCAGCGTGCCATCGCTGTGCGCGGCAAAAAGAAAGTGCAGCCGGTTCATGTCCATGTTCATGCGTGTTCCTCCTGAAGTTTCCGCTGCACACACTCCGCCAGCAGACGGCGCAGATGGTTCAGCTTGTTGTACAGCGTCTGCGGCGCGCGCTGCATCTCCGCCACCAGCGCACCGATCCCGCGCCCGCGTTCCAGATACGCCGCTTGCACCAGCCGCTGCTCCGCTTCGCCCAATCGTCCAAAGCAGCCCTCCAGCGCCGTGATGCGCTGCTCACGCGTCGGCAGATCCTCCAGCCGCTCTGTGGAAAGCGTCTGCAGCAGATCATCATCAAAGTGCAGTGGAGATCGCGCCGCCAGCCGCAGAAAATTCTTCGCCTCATAGAAGCAGATCGTGCTGGCCCACGCCGTGAAATCCGTGCCCTCCTCAAACGCGCCAAACTTCTGCCACATCAGCACGCTTGCCCGTTGCAGCACATCCTCCGCATCCTGCCTGCGGCCCAGCAGCCCGCGCAGATACCCCAGCAGCCGCCCGTGCGCCCCCGTCAGCGCAGCCACAAACTCCGCATGCCTCTCATGCGGCGTCTCCGGGGTCAGTGCAGCGTTCATTCACCATTGTATGTCCGCACTCGAAACATTTACCGAAGAAAAATAAATCTCCGCTTCAAAAAATCGCGCCTACTTCCACTCTCCGCCCAAAGAAGCCTTGCTCCCGCGGAACAAGGAAGCCGCCCCGCGCAGCAATAAGGCAACTTCATGACTCAACGCGGCCTCACACCACCTCAGTCCCATTCCTTCATTTTCCATTCTTCCATGCTTATTGATGCTCGCATAATAGACTGACATCCTTGCCTTGAAGGCCAACGGC